>NZ_JBDGIN010000014.1:0-107919 GCF_057657395.1 Telluria sp. Soil_C_11
TCCTTTCCTCCCTTCGGACATATCCTAGGGGACATCTCTACTTTGCGGAGACGGGACATTACTACTTAGCACTAACACGTTGGACGGTTGCACTTGTACTGCTGGGAATCCTTGTTATAATAGGCGGCTTCGTAGCAATACGAACACCATCAGGAGAGATGGATGAGTGGTTTAAGTCGCACGCCTGGAAAGCGTGTATAGGTTCATAGCCTATCGGGGGTTCGAATCCCCCTCTCTCCGCCAAGATAAGAGTGAGAAAAGGGTCGTAAAGGAGCTTACCCCCCAAACGTCCCCCCTAAAAAAGTGAGATTGCGTGAGACAAGCGCAGTCCTAAAGCCCGCCCTGTGCGGGCTTTGTTGTTTTAGGGTAGTTGTTCCTGTCGAGCGCAAAGCTTGGCTGGCCGAGCATGGAATCGATACATTCTGACGAGGGAATCCATCGAACGCCCTCAACGCGAACGAGTGCCCAGCGCTGCCTGCCTCGGCCTTGATCGTCTTGGCCGCTACAGGGCTGCCCAGTGTAGCGGCGCTACAGTTTCCTGATCTGCCGGTCGATCGCCTTACGTGCCCGCTCGTTGCGCTCGCTGTAGCGGTCTGTCAGGTAGTCGGCACGGCCACGCAGAAGCAGTGTGAACTTAAACAGCTCTTCCATCACGTCGACCACGCGGTCGTAGTAGGCGGACGGACGCATGCGGCCGGCGTCGTCCCAGATGTCGACAGGTTTCTCCGCCACGCGAACATCAAGATCAGGGCCGCCAGCCCAATGCCAGTAGCCTGCGCGGATGCCCACGCAAACAGCGCTACCACAGGCCAAAAGGCGCGGCGTGGGAGGTACGATTTCATCGTTTTTAAATTTGACTTGGATCAAAGTTTTATACGCCTGTCTTGGACTCTAATTCAAGTATCTGTCTGACATGCGGAGTGCCACCACACCATGGTTGGCTCTAGCACAGGGAAAGTTACTAGGGGAGGTTTCGATGGCCACGAAGCAAATTTTAGGTGCTGAACTTGCTAAAGACCGATCAACAACTCACAAAATTCTCGTTTGGGATGCCCCTGTCCGGGTCTTTCATTGGCTCATGGTTCTAAGCTTCGCCGGAGCGTACATCACTGCCGAGAGAGACGATTGGCGCCTTGTACATGTCACGCTGGGCTATACAATGGCAGGCCTTGTAGTTTTCCGTATCGTCTGGGGTATCTTCGGCACACGCTATGCTCGGTTCACGGATTTTGTTCGTGGCCCAGGTAGCGTCTTGCGTTATTTCCGCGCCCTGTTTCGCGGCCGGCCGGAACATTACACTGGTCACAACCCGGCCGGGGCCGTGGCCATTTTGGCCTTGTTACTCTTGACTATTTTCGTGACCGGATCTGGTTGGGCTACGTACAACGACGTCGCTGGCGAGGCGATGGAGGAACTGCACGAAGTCATTGCTAACGTAATGTTGGCGGTCGTCGGGATCCACGTAGCGGGGGTGCTGCTAGGTAGTTGGAGGCACCGTGAAAACCTGGTTGGAGCTATGATCAGCGGTCGAAAGATCGGCAATCCTCAAGATAGAATACACAGCGAATGGCGCAGTGTAGCCGTCATCTTGCTTATCGCGGTGTTGGGCTTTTGGTGGCTTCAATGGAATAACGCACCAAGTAAAAATTTTTCCGCTGATAAACCTGCTTCCACGGCAAAGTCTAATGACCAGGACCATGACGATTGAGATAGCAGCAATGCTGGCAGTGTGACGTCTCTGGTGTCAACCAAAGTGTTCATGTCATACGCCTACATTGAAAGCGCTGCCGATGGCAACAGTAGATGCCATCGCCAAGGCACTCCAGCACGTGACGCGGATCGCCGCTGGCAGCGCAGGTGCGCCTCCGGTCCTTGCAGCCAGCGCCCCAAGTCCAGCCAGCCCGACAATAGTGGTAACGACCAGCACTGCAATCAACAGCTCGGCGGGGGTAATCGCGGTGATTGCTAAAGGGATAGCGGCACCAGCGGCAAAACTCAACGCAGAAGTGAGGGCGGCCTGTAGCGGGCGCGCCTGAGTGGTTTCGGAAATCCCCAATTCATCGCGGGCGTGGGTGCCGAGGGCGTCGTGCGCCATGAGCTGTATGGCAACCTGCCGTGCCAGATCCGTCTCCAGGCCGCGTTGCACGTAAATGGAAGTCAGTTCGCGCACCTCCGACTCGGGGGCGCGGGCCAACTCGGCTTTTTCCTGCTTGATCGACGCTTTTTCCGTGTCGGCTTGGGACGCCACCGAGACATACTCGCCGGTTGCCATCGACATGCTGCCGGCCACCAGCCCAGCGAACCCTGTCAACAGCATGTTGCTGTGGGAAGCATGGGCTGCAGCAATGCCGACCAGAAGGCTGGAGGTCGAGATGATGCCGTCGTTTGCGCCAAGTACGGCGGCGCGCAGCCACCCGAGGTGTTCGATACGGTGGGTCTCCTGATGCCTCATGCGGTTTTGCTCCCAATTGGAGAGGTGTTTGTATGACAAGACCAAGCTGGTTTAGGTCTCAGGTGCTGTGCTAAGTTGCTGATGGCGAAGTACATATTTCACTGCCTCGAACCAAAGGACGGCGAGTAACGCGCTACCGACGGCGACGACAAGCAGTGAGACCGGAGGTAAGATAAACGAGAAAAGACGCGCAATCGCCGGCGTGGCGAGCACAATGGCGAGCAATGCCACCGTCGCCAGGGCCATCCAGTTGAAGTAGCGATTGCCGGCCCGTTGTCCACGCCATGTAGAGCCATCCCAGGTGCGGTTCACGTAGATTAGGCCGACGTTGGACAGCACCAGCGCAGTGAAAGTCACCGCCCGTGCGACGTCATCAGAGCGCGCCTGGTGGCTACTCCACACATAGACGCCACACAGCAACGCTAGAAGGCCCGTACCCTGTGACAGCCCCCTGACCAGCACGGCGGTGTCGAAGAGCCGGTCGTCCGGTCGGCGCGGCTTGCCGCGCATCGCATCCCGTTCCGGTTCCTCCTCCTCGAACACCAGCGAGCAGCTCGGGTCGATGATCAGCTGAAGGAATAGGATATGGGCCGGCAGAAGCACCAGCGGCCAGCCGAGGATGACCGGCAGGATGGACAGGCCGACGATCGGCACGTGGACGGCGACCACGAACACGATCGCCTTGCGCAGGTTGGCGAAGATGCGCCGGCCATAACGCACTGCCGTCACGAGCGAGGAAAAATCGTCCTTCAGCAGCACTAGGCTGGCTGCCTCGCGGGCGACGTCGGTGCCGCGCGCGCCCATTGCGACCCCGATGTGGGCGGCCTTCAGGGCAGGCGCATCGTTGACGCCGTCGCCGGTCATGGCGACGACTTCCCCCCTGACTTTGAAGGCTTGTACCAGTCGCAGCTTGTGTTCGGGCTGGACGCGGCAGAAGATGTCCGTCGCCGCCAGCCGCTGCGCGAGCGCTTCGTCGTCCAGCAAGGCCAGCTCCGTGCCCGTCATCAGATTCCCGTTCGCGGGCAGCCCGGCCTGACGGGCGATGGACAGGGCGGTCGCCGGGTGGTCCCCAGTGATCATCACGACCCGGATGCCCGCCGCGCGGCATTCGGCGATGGCGGCCGGTACATTGTCGCGCACCGGGTCTTCCAGTCCGACCAAACCGAGGAAGCGGAACTCGAAATCGTGCTGGCTTTCCGGCAGCTCCCGCGCCGGGAACACCGCCCGCGCGACGCCGATGACGCGCAGTCCGCCAGCGGCCATTAGCGCGACCTGTTCGGCGATCCGGGCGGCGTGCCTGGCATCGAGGTGGCACAGGTCGACGATCGCTTCCGGCGCCCCCTTGGCCGCGATCATGCGCTCGGTCGTGTCCGGTGACTGCCATACCCGCGTCATCGCCAGCATCTGGCGCGACAGGGGATAGTCGTCGATCAGGGTCCAGTCCCGGTGCAAATGCTCGGTCTCGGCGAGCAGCACCTGGCCTGTCTCGGTGATGGCCGTTTCCATCGGATCGAAGGCGCGCCGGTGGCTGGCCAGCACGGCGTACTCCAGCAGGCTGTGAAAGGTTTCGGGGAACAGGGCGCCAGACGACCCTGCGGCCTCGTATTCCGCGCCTTCGCACCAGAGCTTGCGGACGATCATATGGTTGGTGGTAAGGGTCCCGGTCTTGTCCACGCACAGCACCGTCGTGGCGCCGAGCAGTTCGACGGCCGGTATGTTCCTGGCCAGCACGTCTTCCCGCGACAGGCGCCACGCGCCCAGTCCGAGGAACAGCGTCAGGACGACCGGCAGCTCCTCGGGAATGACCGCCATCGCCAGCGTCAATCCCGCCAGCAACGCATGCAGCCAGTCCCCACGCAGCGTCCCGTAGCCGAGCGCCAGCAGCGCCGCCAACGCGACGCCTGCCAGGGCCACAAACTTGACGATGCGCCGGGTCTCGAGCTGGATGGGTGTGCTTTCCCCGCCGAGGGCCGCCAGTGAGCGTCCGATCCTGCCGAGGGTGCTGC
This sequence comes from Telluria sp. Soil_C_11, assembly GCF_057657395.1. NCBI lineage: Bacteria > Pseudomonadati > Pseudomonadota > Betaproteobacteria > Burkholderiales > Oxalobacteraceae > Telluria > Telluria sp. Soil_C_11. The sequence goes on from NZ_JBDGIN010000014.1 coordinate 4,459, forward strand.
GCTCGCCGGTGGCGATGACCTCGCCGCGCGCGGTGCCCTGCGTGACCAGGGTCCCCGAGAACACGGCGGCGCCCGCATCCCCGCCTGATCCGGCATGCTTGGCCACCGGCACCGACTCGCCGGTGAGCATCGATTCGTCGACCGTCAGGTTCGACGATTCGCCCAAGCGGATGTCGGCCGGCACCCGGTCGCCTTCGGCAAGCAGGACGATGTCGCCGCGCACCAGTTCGCGGCCGGGAATCCGGCGCGCCCGGCCGCCGCGCAAGACCAGCGCGCGCGGGCTGGACAGGTCGCGCAAGGCGTCCAACGAGCGTTCTGTGCGGCGCTGCTGCACGAAGGTTATGCCCATCACCACAAACACGAAGCCCAGCAGCATCATCGCTTCCTGGCGGTCGCCCAATACCATGTAGATGGCGCCGCAGGCCACCAGCAGCAGAAACATCGGTTCGAGGACGACCTCGCGCAGCAGGCGCAATACGCTGCGCGGCTGCGAGGCCGGAAGCTCGTTGGGGCCATCTTCGCGGAGCCGCCGCCCGGCTTCCTCGTCGGTAAGCCCGGGAGGCTGGCCAGGCAGTGTGTCCATCCTGTTTGCCGGGTTCCCTGGTGTCTGTGCCTCGACACTAGCACGTTCCACAAGTGAGCCGCGTACGATCCTGCTCCACGGGCCGCCCTGGCGGGACGATAAATCAGGCGTCGTGCTGCAGTCCAAGGTTCCGGTTGGCCGGAACCGCGACATCGATCAGTTTCGGCTTGGGCAGGTTCAGTTCTCCCATCAGCCTAACGAAGTCTTCCCGGCTGCGGTTCGCCAGGCGGGCATTGTGGCGCTTTTCCCAGCCGATCGTGGACACCGACTGGCCCTTGTAGTCGTGCCCCGGCCACACGCGGGTGTCGTCGGGCAGAGTAAATAGCTTGCGCGTCACACTGTCGTATAGGGCGTGGGCGCTGCCGCTCTGAAAGTCGGTACGTCCACATCCGTCGATCAGCAGCGTATCGCCCGTGAACACGTTGCCACGCCAGACATAGCTCATGCTGCCGGCGGTATGCCCCGGCGTGTGCAGTACGCGGATTTCCTCGCCAGTCCCGAAGAAGATCACGTCGCCATCCTTCAACTGCACCTCGGCCGGGGCGATGCCGCAACCGCTTGGAACCGCGGCCACTGCACCCGTCAGCTGGCACAGCCTGCCAGCCGAGGTCACGTGATCGGCGTGAGCGTGCGTCTCAAGCACATAACGCAGCTTCAAGCCCAGGCGCTGGAGATGCTGGAGGTCGCGTTCCTGGTGGTGCTCCACGGGATCGATGATGATCGCTTCCTTTTCGCCCGATGCAACCAAGATGTAAGTGAAGGTGGAAGATTCAGTATCGAACAGCTGGATTGGGTTCAGGTTCATCTCGTTCTCCGAAAAGTCCAAGTAATGCAGTCAAGAGAGCAGGGCCTTGGCGACCATGCCGAGCGCGACCAAGGCCGACACCACGGCAAACGCTTTTTGCAAAGCAGGGCCTGCAATTCTGGCTGCGAGCGAACGGCCGCCGAGCATCCCAACGAGGGCACCGCCCGCGAATGGCGCCGCAGTAGACCAATCGATGCCTCCCTGCGCTGCCGAGGTGGCGACCCCGGTGACGGAAATGATGGCGATGACGGCAAGAGAGGTGGTCACCGCCGACTTCACCGTGAGGTCGGTATAGCGTTGTAGGGCAGGTACCACCACGAAGCCACCGCCGACCCCGAGCAGCCCAGAGAGAAGGCCGGCAAGCGAGCCTGACAAGCCCAGCGCCCGCATGCATGGGCGGGTCCAGACGAAGCGGCCAGTCTGTTCGCTGCGCACGCATAGGAGCTTGTCCGGGACTTGCGCTGCCGCCGGTCCAGCGGACTGGCGCCAGGTTCTGAAAGCGACGTAAAGCAGTGTCATGGCAAATAGAAGACTTAGCCAGCGGCCGTCCACCAGGCGCGCTGCCCACAGGCCGATCGGCGACAAGAGCATGCCAGCTGCTGCGATCAGGAGCGCAGCGCGGTAGCGCACCTGTCCATCCCGTAGCCCAAGGACCGCACCCAAGGCGGCTGCCATTCCAACCGCCAGCAGGCCGATCGGCCCGGCCTCGGCGACACTGATCCCGGTTCCAAATACCAGCAGGGGCACGGCAAGAATGCCGCCCCCGGCGCCAGTCAGCGCCAGGATCAGCCCGACGACAAGACCGAGCAGGGGGGGCGTCAGCATGGCGTACTCGCGTACCGCGGCGCGGCGCGGGGTACCTCAAGCTTGTTCGCGTATGCGCCCATGGCTTAGGCGTTCTCAACCGAGCGCTCACTAATTCGCTCGAACATCTCGAACAGGCCCATGCCTGCCAGCATGGCGAGCGCAAAGATCCAAGACTTGGCATCGCCAGTGGCCAGCGAGGCCAGCGCGGGGCCAGGGCAGTATCCTGCCAGGCCCCAGCCGGCACCAAAGGCCAGCGAACCCAGCACGAGGCGCCGGTCGATCCCGGTCACAGTCGGCATGCGCATGGCTTCCCCCAGCAGTGATCGCTCGCGCTTGGCGGCAAAGCGGAATGCGACTAGTCCGACCAAGATTGCACCCCCCATGACAAAGGCCAGTGACGGATCCCAAGTCCCGGCGAGGTCGAGAAAACCAATGACTTTCGCTGGATTGGTCATGCCGGAGACAATCAGGCCGATGCCGAAAGCCAGCCCTACAATCAATGCCGTCAAGATGTTCATATCGATGTCCAGATTAAGCGTTGAGGTGGCGCATCACGAAGACGATGGTGAAGCCAGCGAGCATGAATGCCACGGTGGCGGCCAGTGAACGTGGCGACTGCCGCGACAGGCCGCATACGCCATGCCCGCTGGTACAGCCAGCTCCATAGCGGGTTCCCAAGCCGACCAGCAGTCCGGCCAAGGTCAGGGTCAGGTTGTCAGCTGCGACCGTGGTAACAGGCAGTTCTGCAAACGTTACGTAGGCGAGCGGAGCACCAATCAGGCCTAGCAAGAAAGCCAAACGCCAACCAATGTCACCGCGCGCAGGGCGGAGCAGGCCGCCGAGAATGCCGCTGATGCCGGCGATCCGGCCATTGAACAGCACGAACGCAGCCGCAGCGGCGCCAATGATCAGGCCGCCTGCAAGTGAAGTCCAAGGTGTGAAGTGGGTCCAGTCCATGTTCATGTTTTGACTCCTTGGGTCGGCAGGCAGAACTGCTCGTACAGGACCTGCATGACCGCCAGCGCTTCACTACTGTCGATACGGTAGAAGATTTGCTTTCCTTCGCGGCGCGTACTGACCAGCTTTTCCTCGCGCAGCACGCCAAGCTGCTGGGACAGCGTCGGTTGTGCGATCCCCAGCAAAGTCTCTAGATCGCTGACGCAGTATTCACCTTGCGTCAGCTGGCACAGCAGCATCAGACGGTCGGGATTGCCCAGTACTTTAAGAAGTGCGCAAGCCTGCGCCGCCGCCGCTCGCATTTCGTGCAAATTGAGTTGTTGTGTGTCTGGCATAGCTCACCTCATTTAATCTACTGAGATACATTATATCGACGCACAATATATATTTCAATATACTGTAGTTTTCTATTGATGCACAGGAGAGCACCATGACCATCCGTTACCTCAGCAAAGACTATGCGGTGGGACCACAGATCAGTCCGGCAGATGTCGCCGATTTGAAGGAGCAGGGCTTCGCCGCGCTAGTCTGCAACAGGCCAGATGGCGAGGGTGGCGGTCAGCCGTCGTTCGCGGAGATCGCCGCTGAAGCGCACAAGCACGGCCTGCAGGCGCTGCATCTGCCCGTCATTCCGGGCAAGATCACGTTAGCTGACTGCGATGCCTTTGCCGCGCTGTACGAGGCGGCGCCAAAGCCATTGTTTGGATTCTGCCGAACGGGCATGCGCGCAGAGACGCTCTGGTCCCAAACGCGAAACCGCCTGCAAATCAGCTCGAAAGCTTGACGGTACTGGCCGGTGACGCCTGTTGTACCTTTGGCGTCACGCTGACACCATAGCGCTGAACTGTCGAGCCTTTGTCAACCCTGCCGCCTATTACAGGCGGACAAGGGGGATCGAGGGGCGGTATGGAAATGCCGATCCGCGAAAATACCTTGCCGATGATGACCGGCGAAGGTCCGTTCGGCGGCGTCGAGATGGGCGGCATGTTCACCGTGCTGAAGGTACGCAAGGACCAGAAGCGCGGCGACTACTCCGATTCGGGTTGGTACAAGCACCCGGCGGGAACCATGGCGTACGAGTGGATCGGCCAGCTACCGGAGCCTGCTCGCACCGGGGACGCTGGACGAAGCCTGATGCCACCCAAGCACAAGCTGGACGTGGAGCTGCAGGTCCGCAAGCCTGTGGGCCATCCCGACCGTTAAGACACATCACGGTCGCAGCATATCGGGCGCCAACGCACATGAGCTGTTGGCGCACTCGTCCACATCTAGCACTTAGTGTTTTGCTTCCAGATCATGGATGTAATCCTTCATCTCACCGATCTCTTTTTTTTGTGCGGCGATGATGCCGTCCGCCAGTTTGCGAACCCTTGGGTCGGTAATGTTCGCACGTTCGCTCGTCAGGATGGCGATGGAGTGGTGGGGAATCATGGCCTTCATATATGCCACATCGCCTACCGTCGCTTGGCTGCGCACCAGCCAGAGTGATACGAAAAATACCAGGAGGCTTCCCGCGAGAATTCCGACATTAGTTCCTTTATTCGGATACATCTTCCACATGAACGCGAGCATCACGAAGGCCATTGTGGCGCCCATGATAAGTGCCATGAAGGCCCTCGTTTCACTGAAGAAGACATGGTCGACGGAATAGGTATTCAGGTACATCAGCCCAAACATAATGACGGTTCCAGCCAGGATCATTTGAGCGAATGTCGTATATTTCATTGTTGCCATTCCATGCTCTTTAGTAGGCGCGTGCGATTCTTCCATTGGTTCCCCCTTCCGAACTGATCGATACAAACGGCGCCGAGATACCATGAGTCGGCGCCAGATACCTTACCTGCGAATCCTCAAGCCGCCGCCCCCATTCGCCGACACTCTTCGGCGCAGCGCCGGCAAGCGGCCGCGCAATCCTGGCAATGCTGCGCCTGATGCTTGGCGCATTCGTCACCGCACGCCTGGCACACCTGGGCGCAGAGCTGGCAGAGCGCTCCCGCGAAGTCGCTGCCCCTGGCCATGAAGGCGGCAGCCAGGCGGCAGATCTGGGCGCAGTCCATGTCGAGCGCGATGCAGCGCGCCATCATCTTGACGTCGTCTTCCTGCAGGCAGGCTGTCGAGCACATATCACATGCGTCGGCACAGGCATTGCAGGCATCGATACAGGATTGATACTGTTGTTGCATGATGTTCTCCTTGAATGGTTTGCGAATACCCTTTCAAGACGTCGCCTTGGAAGTCGCAGGGCGGGGCATGGCCGACCTGCTTCGTTATCAGAACCAGAGTCGTACGCCACCCACTACCTGGAAGGTCTTGCTCCGCTCGCCCCTTGCCCTCGCATAGTCAGCGGTGTCTCCGAAATTTCGGACCCAGGTCACACCGATATACGGAGCGAACTGTCGTCGGATTTCGTAGCGCAGGCGCAGGCCAAGTTCAAAGTCGGACCGGCCACTTCCTATCCCTCTTGCCGGATCATTCTTGCTGTACAGGTTCGCCTCGACTTCCGGCTCGAGGATGAGACGCTGGGTGAACAAAAGTTCGTATCGCACGTTGATGCGGGCAGCTAGACCTCCACCGGATCGCAGGTAGGCCGTTGCCGTAGTATCGAACCAGTAAGGCGCCAGTCCGCGGACCCCGAATGCCGCCCAGGTGCGGGAATCACCACCGCCGGTGTCGTGGCGCACGCCGAGTTGGGTGCTCCAGAACGGCGCGATCGCGTGGTCCCATAGGGCTTCCTTGCGCAGCGACTGCAGGTGCCCATCGCTGCGTTCGCCCTCAGTCTTCAGCCATAACTTGTCCCAGTCGTTGCCGTACCAGGCTTCGAGATCGATGTTCTGCCCGTGCTCACCGTCGCCCTTCGCGTATTCGAGCTTGTCGAACAGGACCCGTCCAAAGCGCGCCTCATCGTTCATCTCGTTTCCCGGCAGGTGAGCATGTTTGGTGCCCTCGGCGTAGGCGTCGGGATCCCGTGCGTCAGACGGCGGGCTGCCTCCCTGCATCGGTCCCATCGTCATGCCGTGCGCCATGCCGGCCATCGAGCCGGTGGCGGCGTTGTCCTGCCGGGGTGCAGCAGGCTTTGCGCCCTGGGGCTGGGCACCCGAGGCATGATTCATTTGCGTGTGGTCCATCCCCGAATGGTCCATCCCCGAATGATCCATGCCAGCGTGGTCTGTCTCTTTGGGCTTCCCGTCCTGCTGAGGGCTGGTCTTTGCAGATCCGTGCGAGTGAGCTGTCTCGTCAGTTTTCTGAGGCTCCGCAGTCTGGGCGGATGCGACACCTGCGGTCGTCAAACCAAAAACGAGCAGTGAGGCTGCTGTGCCAAGTGTTGACATTGGCTTTCTCATGACACCACGACCTCCCTGAACATGCCGGCTTCCATGTGATACAGCAGGTGACAGTGGTAGGCCCAGTGACCCAGAGCGTCGGCGGTCACCCTGTAAGTGATGCGCTGGGCAGGTTGCACATTGATTGTGTGTTTTCGGACCAGGAACTCGCCGTCCGGCGATTCCAGCTCGCTCCACATCCCATGCAGGTGGATCGGGTGGTTCATCATCGTGTCGTTGACCAGAACGATACGCAGTCGCTCGCCGTGCCGGAAATGGATCGGCTTCGAGTCCGAGAATTTCTGGCCATCGAAGGACCAGATGAAGCGATCCATATTGCCGGTCAGGTGCAGCTCGATGTCGCGCGTCGGTTCGCGGTCGTCGATCGGACCGCCAATCGTGCGCAGGTCCGCGTAGGTCAGCACTCGTCTTCCATTGTTGCGGAGATTTACCCCAGGATCGTCGAGGTTGGTACGGGGCATGTCCACGTGCATGTCGACGCCGGGACCGTATTCGGTACGGGCGTGTGTGACCTTCGGCGCTGCGCCATGACCGCCGTGCTGCATCTGGCCGTGGTCCATCGCGCCGTGGGACATGCCCGCCATGTCGTGTCCCTGCATGCTGTGCATGTCGTGGGTAGGCGCCTTACCGTCCTGCTCCATGCTGGACATGTTCTTCACGCCCGGCATTGCCATGGCCCCCATCATGTCATGCATGGCCAGCCACTCTGGCGGATCCATCTCCGGTACTGGAGCGGACATGCCGGCGCGCGACGCAAGCGTAGCGCGGACGAAGCCGGACCTTCCGATCGATTGGGCAAAGATGGTGTACGCCTTGTCTTCGACCGGTTCGACCAACACGTCGTAGGTCTCCGCAACCGATATGCGGAACTCGTCGACCGTCACAGGCTCGACATCCTGGCCGTCCGCGGAGATCACGGTCATCTTCAGCCCAGGTATGCGCACGTCGAAGATCGTCGTCGCGGCACCGTTGATAAAACGTAGCCTGAGCTTTTCACCCGGATGGAACAACCCAGTCCAGTTCTTTTCTGCAGTCGCACCATTGATCAGATAGGCCAGCGCCGTGCCAAGGTTGCGGCTGGCGGTGACGTCACTGAAGTCGGTCGGCAGCATACGCATCTGGTTCCACATTTTGCGCTTGTCGAGCGCGGCAGCCAGACCGTTCTTCCGAACGTCGCCTAGGAACTGGCCAACAGTCGGCTGGTTGGTATTGAAGAAGTCACTCATCTTCTTGAGCTTGGCGAACACCTTCGCCGGATCGCCATCGACCCAATCCGACAGCATGACCACATAGTCGCGGTCCGCCTTGACTCGCTCGCCGCCCTTGGGTTCAATCACGATCGGGCCAAACAGTCCGCTCTGCTCCTGAAATGCCGAGTGGCCGTGGTACCAGTAGGTCCCGCTTTGCTTGACCTCGAATCGGTACACGAAGGTCTGGCCCGGCGGAATTCCACTGAAGCTGATGCCGGGAACACCATCCATTTCCGCTGGCACCAGGATGCCGTGCCAGTGGATCGAGCTTGTTACGGCCAGACGGTTGGTCACCCGCAAGGTCACCTTGTCGCCCTCGCGCCAGTACAGGATCGGTGCCGGCACCTGTCCGTTGACCGAAACGGCGACTTGCGGCGCACCGCTGTAATTGACCGGCGCCGGAACTATCTCGAGATCGAATTCCGTACCGCGCAAGATCCTCTGGCTTTCCTGCCCCGCGGCGAACAGCCGTGAAGGCGCGAGACCTGTCAGGGCAGCGGTAGCCCCGGCTCCCAGCAAAAGTCGTCGGCGCCAAGCGTTGACGGCACCGGCGATCGACACGCTGTGTTGCATGACTTCCCCTCAATGATGTATGGATGTGGCTGCTCGATTGCCCCGCTAGTGGCCGCGATCTGATGCATCAGCCGGAACGAGATTGCTCCACGCTTCCTGCGTTCCTCTTGGCATCGGAACCGGCTGGACGACTGGAGGACGTCGACAGCGAACGACGGTGACGGGAGCAGACCTGCCTCAGCCGGTTGGGGAATTACAGGCGCGGCGGCCTTTCTATACGAGAGGGGATCCATCCCGAGAAAGAAGAGACCAGAGAGAGGTAGTCGCTGGCGAAGTGCTCAACCGGGCTATTGGCGGCGGTAACGGGAGGCGGTGCCGACGCTCCAACGCTACAGGCGCTGCAGGCCCGACACGAGGAATGCTTCTGGTGCCCGCCCTGGTCGCAAGGCATCTTGTGATGAGCGACGGCGGCACTGGCATGTTCCTGAGCCAGCGGCTGGGCCGACGACATCATCATCATGTCAACATCCATGACCCCGGCGCCAACGTTTGCTATCGAGGTATGCGCCATCGTACATGAGAACTTGATCGCGGCCGCGATGCCCTGCACGGGCAGCGACGCGATAAGTATCCACAACAAGAGGACTCGGACGAAGGAACGCATATAAATTAATCTAGCACATGCAAAAATGACATAAGGGCACGATACGGCGTCGCAACATACCGAACACCCGGACAAGCGATGCTGTCGCGTATGCTAGAATCGCCGCGTGAAAGCCATCCTGAAAGTCCTGATCGTCTGGATGACGTTGCTGGCGGTGCCGCTCCAAGGTTTCGCTTCTGCAACGATGTCTCTGTGTGCGCCGCCAGCGGCTGCCGCACAGGATCCTCACGACCACGAATCGATGGCAAGCGATACCGATGCGTCTGGTGCTCATGCGCATGATCAGCACGCTGAACCGACCATGCAGGCAGATCATCACCCGGCGGAGCATCATCACACGGGTAAGTGTGCGACCTGTGCCACATGCGGTTCGTGTGTGTCGATGGCGCCTGCGTTCGTTGCCGTCGTTCCTGCATCGGCCTTACCTTCCTCCATTACGGTTCCCTTCGACCAGCAAATCCTGCCATTGGTCTACCTTGCGCTCCCCGAGCGACCTCCACGCGCCTGACCGTTCACACCGCTGAAGCTTCGTTCGTGCCGTGGCACGGACACGCCCGGCCATGCCTCTCATATCTGTAACCGAAAAGGACCGCGTCAGGCCCACAGCGCCTTTGCGCGTCCACAGCAATCAACAATTTTTGAATGTTTTGGAGTTTCAAATGACCCGTATTTCTTCCGTGTTTACCGCCCTCGTCATGTCCGCCGGTCTTGCACTGGCAGCGGCCAATGCATCCGCGCAGATGCACGACCACGCCCAACACAATGCCGCACCTGCCGCCTCGCAGGATGACGCGAATGCGCTGGCCGACGGCGAGGTAAAGAAGGTCGACAAGGACACCGGCAAGCTGACCGTCCAGCATGGTCCGCTGGCCAATCTCGGCATGCCCGGCATGACGATGGTGTTCAAAGTGCAGGAGCTGGCCATGCTCGACCAGGTGAAAGCCGGGGACAAGATCCGGCTGCGTGTCGAGCGCCTCAACGGTACGTACACCGTGACCAAGCTGGAAGCCGCCAACTGAGGCCCAGCCTGATCCGCGCGTCGCCTTCACCAAACAAATCAGGAGTACACATGTCCATCAAACGCTTTCTGGCCGTGACCACCTTTGTGCTTTCAAGCGCCGTTACCTCGTCCGCGTTCGCGCACGCCAAGCTGCAATCGTCCGACCCTCAGGCTGGCAGCATGCTCGATACGGCACCAAAGCAGGTCCGACTCAAGTTCAATGAGGCGCTCGAGCCGGCGTTCAGCAAGATTAAGGTAACCGGCCCTCAGAACAGCGAAATTCCTGTCACCGCTACCACCGTCGACAAGGCAGACCCCACAGTCATGACGGCGCCGTTGCCAGCGCTGTCCAGCGGCGAATACCACATCCAGTGGTCGACGATGACCCATGACGGCCACAAGGTGAAGGGCGAAGTCACGTTCAAGGTCAAGTGATGGGGCTGGGCCTGGAAACAGTCCAGCACCTTCTCACTGCGCTGCTAAACCTGACAATAGCGGTGCTGACGGGGGCGAGCGTGTCGCGCTTGTGGCTCCGCCACGATGCATCCGACTGGTCCGAGGTTCGTCGCCAGCCTGTCCACAGGCTCGGCATCGCCAGCGTCGTGGTGGCGCTGGCCGCAAACGTTGCCTTGCTGTGGGTCGAATCCGCGGCGATGGCCGAAGTCCCTGTCGCGGAAGCGGCCGGCGCCACCTGGTCCATGCTGAGTTCCACGCATCTCGGATTCGCCTGGTCGATCGGGATGATGGGACTGGTCGTTGCCGCTGCTGGCGCAATCATTCGGAGCGAGCGCAGTTCCGGGCCAGCGCTGCTGACCCTGATGGCGCTCGGCGTGTTCTGGTACACACGCAGCATGGTGAGCCATGCGGCAGGCGAGGGCGACTTCAGCGTACGCCTGCTGGCCGATTGGATTCACCTCGGCCTGATCAGCCTGTGGGTCGGGGAGGTGATTTTGTCCGGCGGGGTCATGTTGCGAACAGCAGATAACATGAACACCGCCGACAGGCGCGCCCGGGCAGCTTACGTGGCGTCTTTGTCCAGTTCGGCGACCTTCGCCTTGATCGGCATTTTCATCACCGGCTTGTATGCGAGTTGGCGCAGCTTGGACGGATTCAGCAATCTGTTTGGCAACCCCTATGGCAACACCCTCGTCGCAAAGCTGCTGCTCGTGGGTGCTGCGGCAATGCTGGGCGGCGTTAATCGCTTTATCGTGATGCCGCCATGGCTCGCCAAAGAATCTGCTGGTGAGTCCGCGCCAGAGGTCTTGCCGATGCGGTTCAGGCGCATACTTTGGATCGAAGCACTGGTACTGGTGGTGGTGGTCGTGTTGGCGGCCTGGTTCGCATCGACTTCACCGCCTGGCGAACAGATGTAGGTCGCCCCAATCATTAGCAATCAGGAGAACGACATGTTCATCGAAAAATTCAGAAATCTTGCGGTCGCTGCTCTGATCGGGCTGCCGATGCTGGCGAGCGCCGCAACCCAGGCTGTCGAGGTGTACAAGAGTGCGACCTGCGGCTGCTGTGAAGAGTGGGTCAAGCACCTTCGGGCCAATGGCTTGCAGGTCAATGCGCACAATGTCCCTAACCCGTCCGATACGCGCGAGAAGATGGGCATACCGGATCGGCTTGGCTCATGCCACACCGCGGTGATCGGCGGGTATGCAATCGAAGGGCATGTGCCCGCCGCCGAGATCAAGCGCCTGCTGGCCGAGAAACCCAAGGCGAAGGGTCTGGCCGTGCCGGCGATGCCTGCCGGCTCGCCCGGGATGGAAGGGCCGACGCGCATGCCGTATGACGTGCTGCTGGTCCGCAATGATGGCAGTACTTCGGTGTACAAGCACTACGAGTAAGAACAGAGCGAGGCTGCTACAGCTCGTCGACGCTGCATACGGTCGTCTGTAGCTTCGATGAGCTGTAGCGTTGAATTCCTTGGCAGTTCTGCGACTTGACATCCCCGACGTGGCAAATAAAGTGTAAATATGCGCCATGCATTTGTATCAGGGGGGATGCCATGTATCAAGGAACCCATCACGATCCGGCTTCAAAAATGGCCGGCCGGACCAAATGGGTTCTGGCTGGCTTTGTTGCGATAGCGCTTTTCTTCCTTTTGACCGAACATCGAGCGCACCTGTTCGGGGCGCTTCCTTATTTGTTAGTTTTTGCCTGCCCGCTCATGCATTTGTTCCACGGCCATGGACACCACGGCCACGGCGGGCAGCACACGGACTCTGATCGAAGCGACCTGGATCAGCGACCGCCGGTTCCAGGAGTAGGCCATGAGCCACGGTGACGCGCCTGCATACGGGCTATGGGGCCTGGTCATCATGAATTCGCTGGTATTCATCATCTTTGCGTTCAGTTTCGTGCATCCGCAAAGTGGGCGCGACTGGCGGTCATTCGGCGCCTTCTCGGCCTTTCTTGTCGCCCTGTTCACCGAAATGTATGGCTTCCCCCTGACGATTTACCTCCTGCTGCCCTGGCTGACCCAGCACTTTCCCGGCATCGACTTTCTTTCGCACGACGCCGGGCACCTGTTGGAGACGCTGACGGGATGGAAAATCAATCCACATTTCGGCCCATTCCATATCGCCAGCAACATCCTGATCGTGCTCGGGTTCATGCTGCTCGCGTCTGCGTGGGACGTGCTCTACAAGGCACAGCGTGCGGGCACGCTGGCGGCCAGCGGCCCTTATGCACGGATTCGCCACCCGCAATACGTGGGCTTCGTCATCATCATGGTCGGCTTTCTGCTGCAGTGGACCACCCTCGTGACCTTGGTGCTGTTTCCGGTCCTGGTCGCCATGTATGTGCATCTGGCGCACCGTGAAGAGCAGGATTCGATCGCCGCGTTCGGCAATGCATATCTCCAGTACATGCACGACGTTCCGGCATTCGTGCCGCACCTGCGGCGGCCGGCTGCGGGACAGCGCGAACGTCACGGATAAACAAGCAAGAACAACTCATCGAAAGGAGCACGATCATGCTGAGCAAGACTATCCCTTCAATCCGCATCCTTGCCGGTCTCGCAGTGGCGGCCAGCTTGGTGGCCTGCGCCACGCCGGCTGGCGATCAGGATCAGGATCAGGATCATGTTCAACATCACCCGGCGCAATCCGCCGACGGGGCGACGCCCGCATCGCCTGGCGGGTCCGCCGCCCAAGGTGGAATGGGTAGCGGTGCGATGATGGGCAGCCAGGGTGGCTGCGGAATGATGGGTGCGAACACGACGGGAAACCAGGCCGGCTGCGGGATGCAGCATATGGACAAGGATGCGATGTGCGCAATGTACCGGAACATGCGTGACGCCCCGAATGAGCAGGCTCGGCAAGCGATGATGGACCAGAACATGAAGGCCATGTCACCGGAAATGCGCCAGCAGCATATGGAGATGATGCGGCAGCAGTGTCAATGACGGCGCGGTGAAGGAAGCGCATGCTGCCGGCGGCAGGGCAAACCCGCACGGGCTATCTCTGCTTCATGCGCGCCGTTCTTCCTGAGGGGGAGAAGGAGATGAAACCGCTACAAACCGGCCTGGCGCTGTCAGTGACCGTCGCTGTCTTCTATTCGCTTTGTGCGTTCGTGGAGGCACTCTGGCCCGCGCAGTTCATGGGATTCATGAACGCGCTTTTCCACGGAATGGACTTCCGCCCGCTGCAGACAGCCGAGTTGCACCCCTGGCTCGACTATCTCTATGCATTGGTCGTCATGGCACTATGGGCCTTTGCGATGGGGACGTTCTTTGCGGCCTTGCACAACGCCCTCGCACACCTGCATTTCCACCGCCCGCTCCGGCACGCATAGCCGGCATGCGCTTGCCGCATCCGGGACCAGCCGGTCCCGGACAAATCACTTTGCTGTGCCGCGCAGGCGAAGCGCGTTTGTGATGACGGACACTGAACTCAAGCTCATCGCCAGCGCCGCAATCATCGGCGACAGCAGCCGTCCGGTGAAGGGGTAGAGCAAACCTGCCGCCAGGGGAATCCCGAGCGCGTTGTAGACGAAGGCGAAGGCCAGGTTCTGACGCATGTTGCGCACCGTCTCCAGCGACAGCAGCCGTGCGCGAGCAATGCCGCGCAGGTCGCCCTTGACCAGGGTGACGTGCGCCGAGTTGATGGCGACGTCGGTGCCGGTCCCCATCGCAATGCCGACATTGGCCTTCGCCAACGCCGGCGAATCATTGATGCCATCACCGGCCATGGCGACCATCTTGCCTTGAGCCTGCAGGCGCTCCACCAATGCCAGCTTATCCTGGGGCTTGACCTCGCCATAGACTTGCTCGATGCCGAGTTTTGCGCCGACCGATTTTGCGGTAGTGAGGCCGTCGCCAGTCGCCATGACGACCGTGATCCCGGCCGCTTTCAAGTTGGCCAGGGCTTCTGGCGTGGTTTGCTTGACCGGATCGGATACCGCAACAAGCCCCAAAAGCTGCCGGTCAGCCGCCAGGTACATGACGCTTGCGCCTTCGAGTCGTAGGCCTTCCGCCTGCTCTGCGAGGGGCCTCCAGTCGATCTGCTCGAGATCCATGAGCGCCGTGTTGCCGAGAGCGATACGCTTGCCTTCGACAACGCCACGCACACCGATGCCGCTGGACGACTCGAAGGCCTCCGGCTTTGCCAGTACCAGACCACGACTGCGTGCCTCGGCAACGATCGCATGGGCCAACGGGTGCTCGCTGCCCTGGTCGATGCTTGCGGCAATCCGCAATACTTCCTGGTCGTTCCCGCCTGGAGCTGCGACCGCCGAATGGAAAGCGGGCTTGCCCTCGGTTAGCGTTCCGGTCTTGTCGACGATCAGCGTGTCGATCCTGCGCATGCCCTCGATGGCCGCGGCATCACGGAACAGGATGCCCTGCGTGGCGCCACGGCCGGTCGCCGCCATGATGGACATCGGCGTCGCCAGTCCCAGAGCGCATGGACAGGCGATGATCAGCACCGAGACAGCATTGACGAAACCGTACACCCAGCTCGGCGCCGGCCCGAAGAAGCCCCAGCCCAGCAGCGTCAGCACGGCAAGCAGCACGACAATCGTCACGAAGTAGCCCGCGACCACGTCGGCGAGACGCTGCATCGGTGCGCGCGAGCGCTGTGCCTGGGCGACCATTTGTACTATCTGTGCCAGCATTGTCTGCGATCCGATCTTTTCCGAACGGACGATCAGGCTGCCGCTGGCATTGATGGTCGCGCCGATCACCTTGTCGCCCGGGCGCTTCGTCACGGGCACCGGCTCGCCGGTCAGCATGGACTCGTCCACGGCGCTTTCACCTTCGAGAACGACGCCATCGACGGGTACTTTTTCCCCCGGGCGCACACGCAGCGCATCGCCGACGTGCACATGGGTCAAAGGGACGTCTTCTTCGGTGCCATCGGCATTCATGCGCCGCGCTGTCTTCGGCGCCAGGCCAAGCAGCGACTTGATCGCGGCCGATGTCTGCGACCGCGCCCGTAGCTCCAGGATCTGCCCCAGCAGCGTCAGCGAAATGATGACTGCAGCCGCTTCGTAATAGACCCCGATGCGCCCATGCATGGCGAAGGTTTGGGGAAAGAGTCCTGGCGCGACGGTGGCGACCACGCTGTAGCCATAGGCCGCCGAGACGCCGAGTGAGATCAGAGTCCACATATTGGGGCTGCGGTTCTTGAGCGATTGCACGCCGCGTGTGAAGAAGGGCCACCCGGCCCATAGCACGACCGGGGTGCTCAGCACGAACTCGATCCAGCTTTGCCCCGGCAGTCCAGCCGCGAAAATGCGATGCCCGGCCATCGCAAGCACGGTGACAATGACGGTCAGCGGCAGGGTCCACCAGAAGCGGCGCTTGAAGTCGACCAGCTCAGGGTTTTCTTCTTCCTCCAGCGACGGCAGCACTGGTTCGAGCGCCATGCCGCAAATCGGGCAGTTGCCGGGCTGTGGCTGTCGGATCTCAGGGTGCATCGGGCAGGTGTAGATCGTGCCTTCCGGTGCCGCCGGAGCCGGCTCGGGCTTGGCGTCGACGTACTGCTGGGGCGCCACCCGGAACTTGTCCATGCACCTGGTACTGCAAAAGTGGTAGGTCGTCCCTTCGTGCCGGATCTCCCTGGCGGGGTCGGCACCGACTTTCATCCCGCAGACCGGGTCGGTGAATGGCTTGTCTGCGGTACCGTTGCCGTGGTGGCTGTCGTGGCCAGATCCGTGGTCGTGGTGATGCGACAGGTCGTTCATATTGGAATCTTCCCTGATCTCGTTCATCGAACTTCGCATGCATCTTCGTACGTCTAAGTGCCGCGATTTGACTGATGCCCTAGGGCTGGACAGAGACGAAGTCGAAGTGTGCCGGTGGTGTCCGGCACATACTCTTCCTCAGGCCTTCACTACGTGGCTCGCCGGATACCCGGCGGAAGTAACCGCGCCAACGATCGCATTCGCCGCTTCCGCGCTTTCAACATGGACCAAACGGTCTCTCAGCAGTACTTCAACTTTTGCGTTTGGATCCAGAGCCTGCACGGCACGGGTAACCCGAACGGCGCAACCGCCGCAGGACATCTTTTCTACCTTGAGCGTGTACATAGCGTACCTCCTGTCTGATCGCTTTGAATGTACTCTAGACCTTCCTATTGTTGGAAGGTCAAGCCCAATATGCGATGGCGTCCGGCGCAAGTGTACGCTGCCGAGCATCGGCAACTCCATCGGGTCGAAAATCTTCACCTCGGCGCCGAAGTGCTCGAGGATGCGCGCCGCCTCGTAGGACAGGAAGCGGCCGAAGGAGCGTTCGCGCAAGAAGCCGTACAGCAGCAGGATGCGCGGCGGATGATCCATGTCGCCTGTCGGTGCAAGTTTCTCGACCGTCGCCACGTCCAGCAGCGCCGGCCTGATGTTGGGGCGTCACCGACGCCTCAAGGTGCGCCGCCGGATACAGCCAGCACAACGGCGGCGTTGAGGCGCACCCATGACTGGCACGCGATCCTGATCAACTGCTACGATAAGGCTCAGCATCTCCTGAGTAGCGCCCCGATGCCAGCATAAACATGGCGCGGCAAACCACGATGAGGAATGAAATGATAAATGACCGATATCACGATTTCGATCAAGCACTTCTAGCTCAACTCCGCGCTGGCCGTCGCACTATGCGCGAACTGGACACAGATGCAAGCGGCCTGCGCGAACTCGTATGGCCGCTCTGCACGCGCGGTTTACTGAGCCGGCCGGTGCCGCCCCCGCGCCTCATTCAAGAGCGTTTGGTGGCTCTGCAGGAACAAGGGGTTGTTCGCTTCGACGGACGCGCGTGGGAGGTTATTCGACGCGCGTAGTCCAGCTCACCTGCGGGGGGCTCGTACACATCGAAAAATCATAGCGATCATCGCCTTCGGTCGCGGGCTTTCAATGTGTTGACCAGTTGATCGGCGACCTTGACGTAGCCCATCCATACGATTCGAGCGGGTCAAGTAGACCTCGTCAAGGTTCATGAAGCGGCAAGACGAAATGTCGACGTGTCGACGTGTCGAACGTGTCGAAGAGAAGATCGTGGATCTCTGGTTGTGACCGGCTCAGCATATTAGGTAGGGCCAGATCCCAGTAGCGAAGGAACGTTTGACACATTCGACACTTTCGACACGCTCGACACAGGCTGCTGATAGCGGAAGCAGGCGCGCGAGATGACTTCAGCCGCAATTCATGACCCAGGTCGGTTTCCAGCTACGGTTCAATTGAGGAGCGTAAGAGCCCCGTTGATTAATGAGGCGGCGGGCTTGGGTAATACACGATGATGCGGCATGGGACAATCTTAGCGTATGATCTCAGACGCCATGATGAGTGATGGTTTTAGAAGGCTTCTACGTGCAAAGGACATATTAGATGGCGACTGCTGGCAAGGTTCACGGAAAAGCATCGACTGATCTCGAAGTACTTTCCTTGATCGGCGAAGCCGAACTGCTGCGCGGGAACCATGTGCATCGGGTATGGCGAGGACAAGTCGGCGCCCCCGGTATGGCCCGCGCCAAAACGATGATAATCAAGTGGCTGGACAATCATCTTGCTGTTTGTGCCGAATTCGCGTGCGCCCTTGCTGCCGGAAGTCTTGAACTGCGGGTACCTGCACCGGCCATTATTGTGGCACCCCGCGAATTCGTTCACGGCATTCCGGCGGCTTTCCAGGCCAGTGAAGTCATACTCGTTGGAAGTCAGTACCAGACGCCTGATCCTTTTCTCGCAATGGCTACTCACGGGAACCCTGCGGTGGAAGAGTACGTGTGGAACAAGCTGTGTGCCAGCGACATGGGGCCAGCTGGCGCAGCTTGGGATGAACTCGTGGCAAACGATGACCGCAATTATGCGAATACCATCTTCGATGGATCCGCTTGGTGGCTCTTCGATCATGATCGTGCGTTAATGCAAGCAGGACCTTTCAGCAAGAGTCCGACAGACGCCGCAGTGCGATTGACCCTGAAGGAATACCGCGCGAAATTCAATATTCTCGCGTCTCAGATGGTCAAACGCCTTCAATCGAATCACGGAATTTCGGCCCAACCAGCTGAGTTCGAGCGCAAGAAGGCAGCGCTTTCGATGCTCGCTCAGGCGGCTAGGAAATGGGCTCATCCTGACCCAAGAATACAAGCGATCTTCGACACCACTGCTATACTTATAACGGCGATCGAGTTACGCCTGCCAGCCCTCGCGCTACATATTGAAGCCCGCATTAAAGCACCCAGCGCCGCAGATTTATGGAAACAGGATTCCAAATAAATATGAACGTTCCGAAAGTTAGCGCTCGATTTTCCCCTGTCTTCTGGGAGCCGATGGCAGGTAGCGCTGAGCGGATTACAGCGTTGTTAGCCATAGAGCCGGAGCCAGGCCAAACGCATCTAATACCAGCGGCACACTTGATCCTTCCATTCAAGCGTCTCAAAGGTATCTTTGGTCCAGCTCGCGGAAGTTCAGCGTTCGGCATACTGAACGAGGTAGCAGAATTTATGACATCCCGTTTGGCCGCTGGTCTGACTTTGGAGGAACTCGATGCACCATTTTCTGGGTTCACGGTAGGAAAAGCTCGAACCATTAGAGCCTTCTCGGAAGAACAACTCTTGTCGGGAGCCCTGCAGATGGTGTCGGCCTTCGGTGACATTGACGATATCCTGGAAGACGACACCTTCGTAACACGCTCGACTTCGACGACTTCAGCTTTCTTAAAGCTTGTTCAGAGTGCGTTTTCGCATGATATTAAAGATCGGCGCAGTCGTTTCTTCAAGTCGATAGAGTCAAATGGCGCGAAGCGCGTAATGATCGATTACGCTTACAAGAAATGGCTTGTGCAATTTGCAAGTCTGCCTTCAACCGTTGGTCAGGCACCGTATGTTCAACGTGAGGCGGAGAGTAAAATTCTAGAATTGATCACTGCTCGAGACTTCGTCGAGTCGCCAACGGAAACGATGTTGATTATTAACCGCCAGCCAATTACTCAGGCCAGCGAGGATATTGAAAAAATCGTGGCCGAGGCGAATGAATCATTCCAGTGGTTTGCACATCACTACAAGCTCCACTCGGTCGAAGTCAACTCGACGGCCGCAGCGGTAAACGCTTTGGAGAACCTTTCTTAGCGGCCGCCAATCAACAGATTTGGTCGACCTTGACCAAGGCGGAAATTTATCTATTGTCGTTAGCCGTTGTCTGCCACACTACAGGCGCCCAGCTCAACAGGAGCTGGGTAATTTGTTGATCAGTTCCCTCAACGATTTCAGGATCGCCCGGGCTTCACGCTTTTGAGCCAGGGCTTCCCGCGTGTATGCACCACTTTTGAGAGCCCGCTGATTGCCGAGAGGTGCTCCAAGGCTGGTTCCACCATGCATACGGCAGCGCTTCTTTCCTTGGACGGGCGGTGACTTGCACGGCGCGCCAGACCGCGTTCGCGCGCCACAGCGAGGTGCCTGATCCGATTGCATGGGGTTGATTTCACTTTTCATCTTTACCCCCGGTCGACGAACGGTGACCCCCGGCCTGCACTGAGCCGGCTACGACGGCTTGGTCGGCGTTCACGTTAATGTGCTGCACGGTCACCGTCTGCTGGCCACCGTTCTGCAGCCGGTGCAGCGTTGCCAGCGCCTGCTGGAATACACTCATCATGCGAGCAGCGGAGTTCACCAGTCGCGCGGTCTCGACCGGATTGTCCTGCTCTATGGCGCGGTCCATCAGCTTGAAGGCAGCGGCGTGCGCAAGACCAGCTTGGTGGGCGAGCATCTTCGTCAAGGGATCGCTGGACGCCGTTGCGGCGGCGGCATCGATCCCGAGGGCCAGGACATCGAGACGGCTATGCGCCAGCATCTCGGTGCGTGCCAGCGAGGCAGCCAGGGCCGGCGTGTCCGGGGTCGCAAGGGTATCGCGTACCGCCCAGCCACCGCGATTGTGCGGCAGGTCCGCTTCGTCCGGCACTACCTCGCCCGCGACGATGGACGGCAGTACGGTCGGTTGTAGTTCCACCAGGGCTGCGGCGTCGTGGCAGGTGGCTTCCACTTGAGACATCGACGCCTGTTCCGGGTATCCCGCCGCCTCAGCAGCGGCAGCGGCTTTCTGCGCGATCTGTGCCTCCTGCTGCAGCGAGACCGCGCGCTTCAGGTTATTTTTCATGATGCCCCCGCGAGAACGTCAGCACATCGACGAAGAGCAGCTCGTCCGGGTGCACCGGCTGAGCCACGACCCAATCCGCGGCCGCCTTGGCTGCCGCGTCGAACTCCCATCCTTCGACCGTGATCAGGCGCCACACGACGTTGATGGTACGGCGCAGTTCCTGGGCGCGCTCGTGGTCCCCGGCTCGGGCCATCACATCCACCAGGACTACGTCCGGTTCAAACAGCGCCAAGAGAACTTTCTTCTCCGCCGCGGTGAGCAGGGCGCAGCATTTTCCCTGTGTCGATCGTGTCGATCGTGTCGATTGGGGCGATACGCTCGACGTCGACGCAGTTGGCATGGCGGCGCGTGGTGGTGCCGCCTCAGGAACGTCCCCTTGCGGGGACGATGCGCTGTTGAGGCCAGTATTTTCGGTCAGATCGGGCAGGCGTGAATCGACACGGTCGACACGTTCCGCCACCTGGCCGAAGCGAGCACTGGCCCGGGCAGGGGGCGCGGTCGGGAGGAAGTCGGCACGATCGACACGATCGACACCTGGTTTGGATGTCTTCGTGTCGGCCGGCTTGAACAAATCAGTCCACATGACCGTCCTCCCACATCTTGGCGGTGAACTTGTAGACCCGGGTCTCGCCCATGCCCGGCAAGGATTTCTTCACCAGCGATTTGCCGTCCTTGGCCGCCTCGAGCCAGCCTTCTTCGATCAGTACCTTGGTCGCCGTGCGCGGATTGAAGCCGGCGCACACTTCGCGCTTGTACACTTCCGGCAGGACGTAGTATTCGTCCTGTCCGTTCACCGACTTGCGGAAACCGGCGCGGTTGGAAACTGGGCGTTCGTTGATGTAGTCCACATCTGCGAAGCGCGCCTCGCCATGCGTCTCGAAGTACGCGCGGACTGCGGCCAGGATCATGGTGCATTCGCTGTTCCCGGCGCCTCCACGCTGATCGAGCCAGGCCTTGAAGCAGCCGGCTGCAGCGTGAATTGCTTCACCGGGTTCCCAGCCGGTCACGCGGTACTCGGTGGCCAGCTCGCCAGCGGCTGCCATGATGGCAAAGCGGGCGCAGACGCGGGCGGCCTGGCCGCCAGCACCCTCCGGCAGGTATTCGGCGATGAAGCCATTCATCGCATCCTTGATCTGCTCGGGCAGAACGGCGAGGTCGATGGTCAGGGCTTCGATGTACGCCAGCGCGGCGGTGCCGTAGTATCGTCGCGTCGCGTCCTTGAACGCGTTGGACAGTTGGCCACCGCTCTCGAATCCGTGCACCTCCTCGAAAACGCCATAGCCTGCGCCAGCGTCGGCCGGGAGATCGATCAGACGCACTTCCTGTCCGGCGCGCGCCGTCTTGCCACCCTCGGTCATGTGCTGCGCCAAGCCCACTTCGCCCGAGCTGAGGAACAGCAAGCGCCACGTCTTGCGTGGGCGCGTATCGCCCTGGCGGTCCGAGCGCGCCTTGCCGATGCCGTTGCCGATCATATACGCGATGGTTCCGGCTTCCTTCGGGTCGAGTTCACCCATCTCGTCCAGGACCAGCAGCGTGTCATTGTGCACGGTGGCCAGTCCTTCCAGGCCGTTTCCCGTGGCGCGCCAGGTCTGGATGTAGCTCGGGCCGCCGAAAACGGATGCCGCGACACCGAGCATCGTCGTCTTGCCGATGCTGCTCGGACCGACAAAATGGACCCCGCCAGAGTCCTGCCCAACGAGTTCAAGCAGCGGGGCAGCGAATGCCGCGCTCAGGGAGAGCACGAGTCGGCTGTTGCCTACGCAGAGGCGTGCGACATGCTCCTGCCACTGGCTGAGCGTGCCGAGCTGCGCGTAGTGACGCGAAGCCTGTACCGACTGGTACAGGACCTTTTCGGTGCAGGCGCCCAGGGTACGATCGGGCAGCACGAACACTGACTGGTACCAGCCGGTCTTTTGCAGTACGCGACCACGCGCCGTCGGCTTGCAGCTGGTGATGTAGGCGATCAGGTGGTGGCGAGCCTGCTGGCTTGGGGCGATTTCCAGTCCCTGTTGCGCCAGGTCCTTGCGCAGCTCTACGCCGTCACCGACCACCATGGTCATCGGCATGACCGACTCGTGCACAACACCATCGGCATCCGGGAACTCGAGCACGCAGCCCCAGTTCTCCGAGACAGGATCACGCACCAGCGCGGTGACACACAACTTCGAGCAGACGAACAGCACTTCCGGTTTGGGCTTGTCGACAGAGGCAGGATTGCGCCAGAACACGCCTTTTTCCGTCACGAAATAGTCGCGCGGGATACCGTTGGGCTGAACCATAGACGTGGTGCCGGCTTTTGCCTTCGGCACTTGGGCCTCAGTGATGTTTTCCTCGTGGCCGAGCACCTCGAACTCCGTTTCTTCGCCGTCGATAGCGCTCGTGCTACCGATGCGGTCACGTTCGTTCTCGACCTCGATGTCCAGCATCGCCACGCGGATGTTCAAGCGCTTGGATTCCTTCTTGCGGACCTGCTCATACTCGACCGGCGTCATAGCGGCCAGGCGCTGGACTGCGAGCGCAATGGTCTCCGGTGCTTCCGCGGCATCGGCATCATCGGCGTCATCGGCGGCGTTATCCGACGGCACCTCGGCCAGGGTACCGAAAGAGCCGGTCACGTCGTCCACCGGGACTTCGTCGTTCGCAGCGACCGGCTGCGCCTGCTCGATGCGTTCCTGGATCAATTCAGGATCGCGCAGATCGTTAAAATCGGTGCACGTTTTCATTCGGCGTCTCCGTTGAAAGCTTTCGGGACAGCGATCAGTCCGCCGACCGCGCGTGCGGCTTCCGTAGCTTTGGTGAGTCCGGGGTTGCCGGAAGTGTCGCGGTCATCATCGGCGCACAGGATGATGCGGACCGTGGGGAATTTCGCACGCAGTTCCAAGGCAACGGGCAGCAGGTTGCCGCAGTCGAATGCCACTGCGACGGCGTAGCCGGTTGCTTCGTAGACGCTGACGCCGGTTGCGAAGCCTTCGGTGATGCACAGGGTGTCGACCAAGACACCCATGGCGTAATAGCAGCCACGCTTCCGGCCGCCGGACAAGAAATCCTTACGGCCATCCGGCGCGATCGCCGCGAGGCTCCAGATTTTGCCGGTCGCGTCGCGCATCGGGATGATGAGCGAGGACACCGGCGTGCGATCACGCTCGCCGGTGTCCGGGTCGATGAAACCCTGCGGCCAGGCGATCACACGAGCGCCGTGCGCCGCGATGTCTTTGGTCTCGAGATACGGATGCTCAACGCAGGGCTGGGTCCGCTGCCAGAGCGCCGCCGCACGCAGCGCTGCCTGCTCGTGACGTGCGCGCTCTGCCTCGCCCTGCGCTGCCTTGGAAGCAGCGATATTGGCGCGGAAGGCAGCCACTTCCTCGGGAGTCATCTTGGTCGACGATTTCGCGCTCCACGACTGGGTTTCGCCGGTGACCCAGTTGCCGGCACGGCCAGCCAGCATGCCGTCCGAGTGCAGCACATACCAGCCATTGCGGCGTCCGCGCTTGTCTTTTTCGAGGGGCACGCGATGCAGGATGCCGTCGGGTTCGGCCTTGAAGTCTGCCTGGAAGCCCAGGCCGACCGCCATCAGCTCGAACTGGTCGATGCCGTCGTGGTTCTGGCTGCTGCCGGTTTTCTTCTGTTTGGAGGTGTTCTTCATGGTCACCCCTTAAGCGGCTGCGATCGTCAACGCACGGCGCAGCGCACCCACGTTCCAGGCGGTGACGCGGCCTGCCAAGCGGATCGGTGCCGGGATACGACCGGACTTGACGCCGCGCCAGACGGTGGCGGCCGAGC
The DNA here is from genome assembly GCF_057657395.1 of Telluria sp. Soil_C_11. Lineage (NCBI taxonomy): Bacteria > Pseudomonadati > Pseudomonadota > Betaproteobacteria > Burkholderiales > Oxalobacteraceae > Telluria > Telluria sp. Soil_C_11. The sequence continues at coordinate 28,743 of NZ_JBDGIN010000014.1, forward strand.
AGCCGAAGAGGCCCTGCACGACGGGTTGGCGCACGTTGGCCGAGTCGGGCAGGTCGTCGAAGTACTTGAGGGCGGTGGGGATGCGACCCTTATCGGAGCCTTTGTCGGATGCTTCCGACTCGTGAGCCTGGATGACTTTTGCTGCCATGGTGTGTCTCCTTGTGATTGAAAACACCCATGGTCTTCAGAAAATCAGGGTAGCCCGGCTAATCTGATTTTCTTACGGTGCTTGGCGATTTCGTTGGCAAAATGGCGGAATGAAATAGCCTTTTTCTTGTCTACCAGGCAATACTCGTACTTGACCGACTTGGGGTCGGATTTATCCTCTTCGGGATCAAATTGGTTGTCTTCCAGTTCCCCATAAAAAACGGGCCATAGTTCCCTCGCGGTGTATTCCTTGTACTCCCCTGCGTGCGCCAGCTTGAAAATAATCTCGGCGGGTGTCAGTTGGGTCGGATCGACTTCAGCCTTGACACGCGGGTGTTGCGCGCGAGCTGACTGCCGCTGGCGTTCCGCCGCACCATAGTTGAAGTTGGCATGTAATTTTTGTTGGGCGGCGAAATCTTGTTGAGCGGTCAGGCGGAGAATCTGATCCCGTGCATCCGAGAGCCGTTCAAGAGGCGTAGTGGTCGGCTCGGCACGGTCGATCAGCAAAGCCCAGATCTGTTGCTCGCTGATATTGAACTTGGCCGCGACGTTGGTGAGTGCCGTCGGAACCTGCTTGCGGAGGAGGAGCGCGGCCGTGATAGGGTCGCGCGCCTCAGAATCAGGACCGGACAGGAACGGCGCCAGGTCAGCGCAGAGAGCGGCCCAGACCCGCTCGGCGAATCCGGCGTTCCAGCGCAAAAGATATATAGCCACTTCGTTTTGATATTTGCACCACGTCGAATAGTTTTCCATCTCGAGCATTACCTTTGAGGGATGTTTCAGTTAGAACTAGCGCTGGTAGACAGACGCTTGATGCAGGCCGCCAAATTCGTTCAGTTCGGCTGCTGCCCGGGATGCGGACTGGTGTTAACGAACGAGGCCCAGTCTGCCATCATGGAGGTTCGCTTTACGAACAGGTCGTCACGTTGATAAGCGCGCACCGTATCGCTGCCCACGGTGTGCCCGAGCGCCATTTCGCGCACTTCAGAGGGATAGGCAGTAGACGACGCGGCCCAGCTTGAAAACGTCGAGCGGAACCCATGCGGGACCGCCTCAAGGTTCATACCACGCATGAGTTCCGTGAGCGCCATGTCGGATAGTGGCTGATCGTTCTTGCCGGGGAAAATCAGCGTGCCACCTTCGCCCTGCGGTACCGACTTCAGCAAGTTCAGAGCTGGATCAGACAACGGGACACGGAGTGGCCGCTTCATTTTCCGGCCGGGTTCGGCCGGGATGTTCCAGACCTGGTTTTTCCAATCGATCTCATCCCAGGTAGCCAGTCTGGCGGCGCCGGAGCGGCACGCGGTGAGGACGACGAATTCAAGGCAACGTGCACTCATGCTTGTCATGGCCTGCAGGCGGCGCATGAATCCATACATGTCGTCCGCAGGCACTGCGGGATGATGTTCGACCGGCGCGACGTCCGAGGGCTTGGGCAGCAATTTGTCGAGGCAGCCACGCCAGCGTGCAGGGTTGGTTTGTTCACGGTAGCCGTGAACGGCCGCCCAGTCGAGGATCTGCTCGATGCGGTTACGCACTCGGTTGATGGTCTCGTTCTTGGTCGTCCAGTGCGGCTCCACGATCTGCATGATGTGTTCGACGCGGATGTTAGCCACGGCCATGTCGCCGATCAACGGGTAGACGTAGCTGGCGAGTGTGTTCTGCCACTGCTGGGCGTGTTTAGCGTTACGCCATCCGGGTTTCTTCGCCTCGATGAACTTTTCTGCGCAGCGCCGGAAGGTCCAGGCCAAGCGCTTTTCTGCTTCCTGTTGCTCGTGCAGGGCTTGCTTGCTCGACATGCGTTTGGAGACGGGATCAGTGCCGGCAGCGATTTCATCGCGCGTCGCCTGGGCCTTTTCGCGTGCCAACGCTAGAGAAACAGCAGGGTAGGGACCAAGGCCGATCTCACGGCGCTTACTGCCCACGGTCACCCGCAGGAGCCAGGACCGGGTGGCAGACTCCGAGACCTGCAACAGCAGGCCGGGAACGCCGCCGACAAAGTGATAGCCGGGCGTGATCAGGCGGCGGACTTCGAGTGCGCTGAGTTCCTTAGCGATACGTGGCATGATTACCCACCTTCTACCCCCCAAAGGAAAATGTAATCTTATGCTAACGTGTGCGACGTAGTGATTCAAGCGTTTTTGGATTTTTGCTCGCACCTTAGAGGGAGGAAGTCAAAAGGCTGGTCTCAGGACGGATCAAGTCATGTTGGCCCATCGCCAATCCCGGCGGACCCTCTCTCCGCCACAGATTCTACTAAGGCCGCTTTCGAGCGGCCTTTTTCATTTGCGCTATAGATTTGATGTGCGCTATTCGAATCGGTGCTATCTTGCCTGTTCAATATGTATTGAAAGGGCAAGATGGACTTTGCGGCGTGGATGAAATCGACTGGCTTGTCGGATAAATCGATTGGCAGTTACGTTGGGGCGATGAAAGGCGTTTTGACCAACTGGGCACTCAGTCATCAGCTGACAACGAAGCAACTACTAACGATCTCGGATCCTCTAGAGTTTGCTGCCCTAGCTAAGAAGATCAGGCAGACGGAAGAGTTTATGTCCTGGAATAGGACCGGTCACGGCATGTACAAAGCCGCCTTGAAAAACTATCAAAAATATCTTGAAGCCAGCAGTTTTCATCTTAAAGCAGACCCGGCTGAGTATGGACCTTACCAGCAGCAGGTCCAACAATTGCAGTCTGAAGCGGATGAGCCGTTCAATCCGAAAGGGCAAGAAGATGCACGAGCTCGGGTGCTGCGCCAAGTAGTTCAGCGTCAAGGCCAAAGGAAGTTTAGGCAGTCACTTATTGCGGCGTATCGAGGATGCTGTGCAATCACTGGTTGCCCCGTAACGGCCCTGCTGGAAGCCGCGCATATCACGCCCTATCTGGGACCTGACACGAACTCGATAACGAATGGTCTTTTGCTTCGCGCAGACTTACACACCCTCTGGGATCTTGGCCTAATCGCGGTAGAGCCAGGTAAGCGGACGGTTTGGGTAAGCCCAAAGGTGAACGACTCAACTTACCAGGCACTCTCAGGTAGGCTCCTGGCAGAACCTGCCCATCCTAGCCAACGACCAGTGTTCTCGACATTGCAGCAGCAGTGGGACCTCGCGCAAAAGGACGCTTTACTTGTCGGGATAGAGACATGAGGTCCCGCTGTGTATTAGGCTAGATTACTGTGTTTGGGTTCTGTCTTTCCACTCATGTCCAGCACGCCATCGACGGCTAAATCTCGCCAAGGATCGATGAACCTACCGCAGTGCCAGAAGAACATAGGTGCGAAGAAACATCTATCGTTCAACAGAGGTAAGACTTTCGTTGGCGTGGCAGGGACAACGGTGCCTGTATAACGGAAAAGGTGAACGTTCATAAGCCACTCATCGAACTCTTCCTGATACTCAGCTGGATCTCGTGGGATGGCGAGTCTTTCTTCGTCCTCTGCTTCATCATCCTCGCGTTGGTACCAGGCGAGGATATCGGCTTTGACGAACTCGAAGGCTCGAAAGTCATCAACGAATAAGTCGTCAGCTCGCCAATTGTCCATCGCGTCTTTAATGTCGTACGCTACTAACAAACCCGATCGATACGCTGTTTCGGTAATGCGGTTGAGCTTCGCTTCAGTTACAACGTGATGCCAGTTGTCGAACCGATTGATCTTAGCAACTCGGTCGAGTGCCTGAATATGTGACAAGTCACTGGATTTCTTCAATGCTCTTGCCTGCTGTTTCCACTTCCCGAAAGTGGTAGACGAAAAAATAAAATCTGTGTGCATGAGACGCTCCTTCATGCGGTAGCTCTAGCGCCCACTACTAGATCCCGCAGTTCAGAGGATCTCAGAGAGAAGTGAAGATGATCGTCCCGTCCGGGTGCGCAAGGTGGGCTGCCAGGCCTCGATCCGGCCTACATGGATGATATCTGACTGAACGCTCAACTACAACAACTCGGCTGTGTCAGCGAAGCGGGTCTACTAACTCGGGCTTTCGCCGGTAAACCCGATCAGTTAGACGACTGTCGGCATGGGACAGTAAAGCTCTGGCATGTTCCAGGGTCTTCGCATCGCTCGCGCACTTCGCCCGTAAGTCATGCTCTGTAAAGCGTACGCTGACCTTTGTCTCAGCCAGCAGCCGAGACATGAAGCCGCGCCACATCGAATCCCATCCTCCAGCTCGCCCGGTCTCATCGTCGAAGTAGCATTCGCCCTTGCGGGTGCAAAAGAGGTAAGGGGAGTAGCTGTTTGGTCGCACCTCTTTGGCTGACTCGACGGTCTGTCGAAGCTCATCGGACCAACGGATGATCAGACGCTTCCCCGTAGTGCCTTGAGTTTTTCGTGGCGTCACGTGAATCCCATCTTCTTTCAAGTCAGCCACCGCTAGGCGAAGTAGGTCGCCGCGGCGCATACCGGTCAGCAGTTTAAGACGGATGTAAGCTTGGACGGACTTGATGCTGCCCGCGGTTCGCCGAGACGAGAGCGACAGACATTCCACGATCTCCCAGTCCTCCACATATCGCTTGCGTGACTTCTCACCGGTCAACCGGATCTGGCCTTTGAATGGATGGCGGTCGATGTAGCCCCACTCAACGGCTTTGGTAAAAGCGTGCGACAGGATCTCGATCTCGCGTCGCGCCGATGTTTTTGCAGCGCGTTTTTCGATGTACAGGTAGACGTGCCGAGGCTTCAGATCATGCAATCCGACGTCGGCAAATACGCCACGTAACGGCTTAATCGCTACGCGGTTGTGAGCCTGGGTCGATATGCCTTTTGTCGGGACAACCTCAAGCGCGTAGCGGTCCAGGAGCGCACCAATCGTGCTCGCGTGATCAACGCTACCAATGCGGTCCGCCCAAGTTCGGTACGCTTCTGGCAGCGTCTTGCCGAGCCTAAACGTACGTTTACCATCCCAGGCGCCCTCGGCACCGATAGGAACCTGATAGTAGTAGGCGCCATGGTCGAAACGCCAGCGAGAGGGCAAACCTCGGTTCTCAGGTCTACGCGGACGCGGCATGTAGTGCTCCCCAGTTTGGTTCTGTAGGTGATCTAGAAGCGTTGCGATTTTCAACGCCGAAGACTGTCTCGATGTGGCTGCGCATGACCGCAACCGATCCGTCAGGACGTACGCAATGCTGAATGCCCATCGCACGTAAAGTACGGATTTGTGCAGCGTATTGAATCCGATTGGTAAGGGCTTTGAGCTCGTCCTTAGAAAGGAACATAGGATGCAGCACGGTCACGCCTCCTCCTCGCTTTCGCTCTTGCTGTGTGGTGTGATGAAATCGCTATGAGAATCTACGAGCGGATGTTGAAGCCGGCGCGGTATACCAACGCGGAACAACCGATCTAGTACGGCGTCCGGTGCTCCCTCGACTTCAAGCATCACGTTTAGGAGTGGACCATACGCCCGGCTCGCGTACTCGACTAAGTGCTCGTAGCTGATCTGCGTTTGACGCTGAACGGTACGTATGCGCGACATCTCCTCCTGCACCCAATGCAGTGCCTTCGGATAGCTGCCGACAACGTATCGCGCAGGCTCTAGCAGAACATCCCAGGGAATCACGCGGTCAACGTTGTGCAATTCAACCTCCCAACGCACCCAGGGATGCCAACGGTGACCCAACTGCATACCTTTCTCGTAGACGCGGAGCATTTTGCCGTTCTTACGCTTGCCGACGTAGAAGGTTCGGCCTGATCCATCCGGCTGAATCCAGTTTCCGTTCTGATTGCAAGAAGGCGTGTTGCCACCCACATTGAAGTCGCCTCGCCAGTAACAGGCAACAGCGCAATCGACCGAATGCGAGCCTAAGAAATCGTCAACCGCGCCATCCCACCGTGTGATGCGCGACGAGGGAAATGAAGAGAGCAACGCGAGCACTGCTCGCCAATCTTGAATCACAGAGCAAGCTTCGCCTGGCAGGCTCAGGAGGGCCGTGCCTCGTTGCCCACCGTAGGCAAATAGGGCTGATGTGGTCCCCAGCAGAAAGGATTTTTTGTAGCCGATGTGGCCTTTGTCACGCTCGACTACAGGCGCAAACTTCTCACCCAGCACTTCAACAAGCTTGCGGATGAAAATCGGTAGCGCGTCGGCGAAGCTCTCGAACGCAAAGGTGCAGTTCAAGTAGTCAGTAATCGCCGCATAAGGGTGCGTGCCTGGCACCTCTTCAGGTGAAAACTTTCCCCCCGTATTACCAGACGGGGGGAGTTGCGCACCGATCGCACCACCGTCCGCTGGCGCGGCCGCTGCTGCGATCGGCACGCCCTGGGGCGGTACAAAGGAATGTATAGGGGTATCCATGTCCCCTATGCTAGGGGTATTGGGTATCCCTTGTCAAGGGTATTGATTACCCCTTTGTTCCGCTTGGTCCTGCCAGCTCGCGCCGATCCTCGATGGGAATGTCGCCACTCACCACCTTCCAGAAGTTGCCAATTTCTGTCGCGATTCTGTAGCCCAGGGACCGCTGCGCCACTGGTCCTTCTTCCGGGAAGAAGTCACGCACTGAGATGCCGAGTATCTCTTCGTACTTTCTGATCGTTCGCTTGTTATGGATAACTACCAGCACCTTCCAGCCGACGTAGTCACCTAGCATCAGCATGCCGAGCGCTTTCTCTAACTCGTCAACGGTGCCAGAAAAGCGGTTCAATGCATCGTTTGCGATATGGACGAGCTGCTCTGCGCGCTCAGGAGGGTGAACGGTCTGTGCGGGTGGGGTAGGGTATTTGTCTTTGCGTGCCATCTTCGCTCCTTGAAGTTGACAGAATAGACTGGGAAGGGGTTTTCAACAACCCTTGTTCGGTGCACGTGGGCCAGCTACCCACCGCGCCGCTCGCTCCTAACAACTTATAGGCAGCGAGCAACGCCACGGATAACCCTAGATCGCGTTCTTATGGCTCGGTTGCTGGTGCACCAGAGGCCTCTTGATCCTGTTGACCTGATGCATGGATATCTTTAAGGGCGGCAACAATTTGGGCCTTGAGAGACTCTATTACCGGAGATAGATCATCATCTTTCGGAGTCTCATACTTCAAATTAATTGCTTTGCTTATCCCATCCATTGCTTCAGGAAGCACTGAGATATTTACGGAGTCGTCTGTAACATTTATAAGGAATCTCTTGTTTTCACTCTCTGGGGTGGAGTTGAGGAAAATTTTCAGCATATCCTCAATGTAGCTATTTTTTGTAAGTAATATGCGCGAAGGACGTGACGCCGGGGCTGTATCTGAGTCCTGGTCAATTTCTTCGTTCGGGCGCTGAATATTGCCTTCAATATATGGCTCGTCGTAGTGCCGCAGTGAAACGACCGAGCGGCTCTCTCGACTATCTAGCACTGCGTTTAGAATTGCATCTTTAGTATCTGGCCCAAGAGACTGGAACTCGTTCCAATCTTGCGTAAATCGGGGAATCATACGTATCGAATGTCGAGCGCGATAATAGGTATTATCGTCTCGTATTAATATCATTGAGGGGACAAATCTAGCTCTAGATTCATCTGGTTTAATCTCGATAATTCCCAATGCCTTCAGAAGATCATCCCAGGGAGTCGTTGAGCGCAATAACCTCATCGTCTCAATTGGGCGGTACTCGATGCCAATAGATAGCAGGAAATCAAGAACGTGGCGGAAACGGATGGTTCCTTTAGCTGTCTCTTTCAGTTCCCTATTGGAGATTGAGCTTAAGACAGCAGCTTTCAGATCGGCAATTTGGCTACTTAGGTTTTCAATCCTGCGGCCTTCGATTGATTTCGTGCGTTGTTCGTGCAGTAAACGTTGAAACAACCCTGCCCACTGCTTTTTTAGATGAAACTCGATATCTTCGAAGCGCGTAAACTCGTAAACACTATTGTTCTCATTTCTCAGTCTAAGGAAGTTTATGAATTCAAAAATATATGCAGCGGTGTCGGCTTTATCAATGGATGAGAACTCGATCTGGTTAATGATAGGTTTATTTTTATTTTTCTCATATGTCAGATGGTCCCGCATAACCCCTGCATCAACGAAAGCAAAAACAGGAAGTCCAGTTTGTATGGCCTGCAATACTTCAGCTTGAGTAATTGATATTTTGGTTTTGTCTTCGCCAAAGCGTTCTGCTCGACTTAAATCTGTTAGGTGATCAAGATCTACAAGGTCTAATGCTTTTGGAACTGTCGTGCCGCCAAAACGAGAGCCAACCAAAAGTACAAGAACGTCACAGTTTATTACTTCACGTAGGCAGCTCGTGTGTGTATGAATCCGAGGATCATAAATCACATCAGATTGGTCGCTCATAACGGGCTCATATCCAATGTTAACTAACATCCCACGTAGCTGTGCACGGGTAGCATGCAAGTCATAGCAAGTTGAGGATATGAATACTTTAAGGTTGGCCATGTTCGAAGAAAGTTCCCCAGAAGAAGTGCACAGAATGCAACATTTCTAGCAGTACAGTCAAGGAATTTGCGCTAAACAGCGGCCTGAATTGTACTTTCCAAAGCAAAGATTCTTTCACTTCACGCATGCAAATAGCGCTAAAAGCTTCGCTAAGTATTTGAAACTAATGATGAATATTGCTTTTGCCATATTGGTTCATAGCCTATCGGGGGTTCGAATCCCCCTCTCTCCGCCAGAATGCTAAAGCCCTTGATCTTCAAGGGCTTTTTTATTTTCTTCAGTACAGCATCAGCGGCGCCCTCGACCGTCAGGGAACAGAATCCGGTACTGCGATCCTGCTGCCATCCTGGAAGCGCAGGGCGCCAGGTTCGCGCTTCCCCCCGCGTGCTTGCCAAACCCGACCAGCGCCGTGCACGCGCTATTGATCTGCCGCCAGCAACCAGTTGATGGCTGATAAGTCGCCGTACTCCCAGATCAGGAACATGTCCTCTCCAGTTCAGGAGGACATATGCCATTCCTGTACAACGCAGTGCGAAGCCTGGCGGGAAAGCCACTCGTCGACGGCGGAGATTGCGTGGCGCTTGTGAAGGCGCATGCGCCCGGGCTCAAGGGGATTTCGACCACCGCATGGAAGCCGGGTGCGCAGGTTGTGGACGTCGCGCAGACGCTTGCGCCCGGCACGGCGATCGCGACATTCGAAGACGGCCGCTATCCGCAACGAACCACCGGCCAGCACGCTGCCTTCTTCGTATCGTCGGCGGGCGCCGGCATCTGGGTGATGGACCAGTGGAAGAATGACCCGCGAAAGCCCGTGGTATCGCTGCGACACATCCCACGCAGGGGAAAGACCAAGGATGGGAAGTGGATGGACCCGAGCAACAATGCCGAGGCGTTTTCGGTGATAGAGCGATGAGGCGCGTAGTCCTGCTTATAGGGCTGTTTCCAGTCCTTGCGGCGGCCCAGACGGTGACCTGCCCGGAGTCCGTTCCCGAAACGTCGATCCAGGTCATGAGGGCGCCTGCCGGATGGATTGCTACGACTCCCGGCCTTGTGCGGCTGGACGGTGGCGGCGTGCTGAGCGCGAACCCGAAGCAGATGCAGTATCTGGTCCCGGGCAGCTCGAAGAAGGTGAAGGGCGGTTCGGCGTCGACGTGGCGCTTCGACGCCGGCGAGGAGAAGTGGCTGTATTGCACCTACGGGAGAATGGCCGTCCAGTTGTCGAAGCGCATGGACGACAAGGCGACGACTTGCGAGGTAACCGCAAAGCTGGAGAGAAAGGACGTAGTCACATCGATCACGGCGGTTTGCCGGTAGCGCCCGCTGCCCTCAAGTGCGGCAGCAGGCGATCAGGGAGCCCTTACTGGGCCCGCACCGGCATCTCATAAAACGGCCGAACCTCCGCCCCCACCCGGCAAGCCGCCGCCGCCTTCCGCCCCCATTCCAGCGCCTCATCCATATCCTTGCACTCGAGCACCCAGAACCCGCCCACATGCTCCTTGGCCTCCAGGTAAGGTCCATCGGTCAGGACCGAAGAACCATCCCCCCGTAAGCGCACCGACCGCGCCTCCCCAACCGGCCTCAATCCCCCAACAAACACCCTGACGCCGGCCGCGACCATTTCACGGTTGAGCGCACTGATATCCTCCCGCACCGCTTCCCCTTCGCTGGCCGGGTCGAAATCGTCGCGGTGATGAATGGCAACCAGATACTGAGTCATACAAAGTCTCCTTGATTAGATGAGCAGGCGATCCGCGCCGCCTCCTGCTGTCGACGAACGGGCATCCCGGTTTTCGACAACATTTACTAAACAAACCCCATAACAGCCCCATCGATGGACTTGCCTCCAGGCCACTGCTAGCATGACATATCGACTACGAACGAGGTGCCGCAGCATGGAAGTGAGCGCAAATCCAACCGAACAGCACAGCAGCAATTCGATCCGCGAAGTGGTCGTCGGCATGCTGTTCGTGGGACTCCTGTTCTTCATCCTCGGTTTCGTCACCTGGCTGAACGGCTCCCTGATCCCCTTCCTGAAGATCGTCTGCCAGCTGAGTAACTTCCAGGCCCTGTGGGTCACCTTCGCCTTCTATATCGCGTACACCGTGATGGCCCTGCCGTCGGCCGCGGTGCTCAAGCGGACCGGCTACAAGAAGGGGATGACGCTGGGGCTGGGCATCATGGGCGCCGGCGCCTTGCTGTTCATTCCGGCGGCGCAGAGCACGCGCTACGAACTGTTCCTGGCCGCGCTGTTCACGCTGGCCACCGGCATGACCCTGATGCAGACCGCCATCAATCCCTACATCGTCTGTCTCGGCCCGCGCGAGAGCGCCGCCATGCGCATCAGTATCATGGGCCTGTTCAACAAGGGCGCCGGGATCGTCGTGCCGCTCGTCTTCACCAGCCTGATGCTGAAGGATATCGACACCGCTTCGCAAGCCGTCCTGTCGCAGCGCCTGGTGTTCCCGTATGCCTGCATGGGGGCGGTGCTGTTCGCGATCATGGTCTTCATCCATTTTTCGAAGCTGCGCGAGATCCCGCCCGAGCTTGATGATGCCGACAGCCGCGTCGACGCCACGTCGGTGCTGCAGTTCCCGCAGCTGGTGCTGGGCGCGCTGGCGCTGTTCGGTTACGTCGGCGTGGAGGTGATCGCCGGCGACACCATCGGCCTGTACGGCCACGAACTGAAGGTCGCTAACTTCGGCGTGCTGACCTCGTACACGATGGTGTGCATGGTGCTCGGTTACCTGGTCGGCGTCGCCGCGATTCCGCGCTACCTGTCGCAGCAGCGTGCGCTGGTGTTGTCCGGACTGGCCGGCATCCTGCTGACCGTCGGCGTGACGACCGGCTCGACCACCGGCACCGGCCTGTCCCAAGTGCTGCTGGGCTGGACCGGCGCGCCGCTGGTGCCAAACACCGTGATGTGCCTGGCGCTGCTCGGTCTCGCCAACGCGATGGTGTGGCCGGCGATCTGGCCGCTGGCCCTGCAGGGACTGGGTCGCCATACCGCCAGCGGTTCGGCCGTGCTGGTGATGGCGATCGCCGGCGGCGCGCTGCTGCCGCTGCTGTACGGCCACCTGTCGGACGTCGTCACGGCGCGCAGCGCCTACTGGCTGCTGCTGCCTTGCTATGCGCTGATCCTCTGGTACGCCGCCAGCGGGCACAAGATCCGGAGCTGGCGCTGATGGCCGCGCGTGTCCCGCTGACCGCGCTGGCATTGATCGGCGCGCTGCTGGTCCCGGTCGCGCCGGCCCTGGCGGACGCGCCGGCAAAGCAGGCGGCGCCGGCCGCACTGAACGGCGTCGCCAGCGCCGCGAAGCTGCAGCTGCGCTGGGAACTGCAGCGCAACCTGTTCGGTCCGGAGGCGCCGCGCGGGCGCTCGCAGGCGCGCCTGATCCTGAGCAACCGCGACAGCCAGCCCTTGCCGCCGCAGGGCTGGTCGCTGTACTTCAATTGCCTCGACCGCCTGCAGCCCGGCGAACTGGCGAGCGGCCTGGTCCTCGAGCATGTGGCCGGCAGCCTGTTCCGCCTGCGTCCCGGACAGGGTTTCGCCGGCGTGGCGCCGGGCCGGACGCTGGACATCGTCTACACCTACGCGAGCCTGGTCATCAAGCTGGCCAAGGCGCCGATGGGGCCCTACCTGGTGTACGACTCCGCGCCCGACCTCGGCGTGGCGATCGCCGACTTCGCGCTGCTGCCGGTCACCCGTCCGGAACAGCTGGACCGGGGCAGCAGCGGCGCCATGCCGGTGGTGACGCCCGAAGACACCTATCGCCGCAACACCCGCGCAAACCTGCTGCCCGCCGCCGAGGTGCCGCCGGTGCTGCCGACGCCGCTGCAATTGCAGACCGGCGCCGGCAAGCTGAAGATGGCTTCGCGGCCAACGGTGCAAGCGCCGGATGCCTTGAAAAATGAAGCAGCGCTGGCGCGCTCGCTGTTCGCCGCGAACCTGCCTGCGGGCGGCCCGGCGCTCAAACTCGGCATCGGCAAGGTGGAAGGCCAGACCTCGCCCGAAGCCTATCGACTGACCGTCCGCGCCGGCAGCGGCATCGCCATCGTCGGCAACAGCGCGGCCGGCGTGGCCTACGGCCTGCAGACCCTGCGCGACCTGCTGCCGCTGCCCGACGCCAAAGAGCCGGCCCTGGACGAGGTCACCATCGTCGACGCCCCGCGCTTCGGCTACCGCGGCTTCCAGCTCGACGTCGCGCGCAACTTCCACGGCAAGCAGACGGTGTTCAAGTGGCTCGACCTGATGGCGCGCTACAAGCTGAACACCTTGCACTTCCACCTCACCGACGACGAAGGCTGGCGCCTCGAGATCGCCGGCCTGCCGGAACTGACGGCCATCGGCGCCGTGCGCGGCCACAGCGCGAAGCCTGGCGTGCGGCTGCAGCCGGCCTACGGCTCCGGACCGGATCCGAAAGACCCCAATGGCAGCGGCTACTTCAGCCGCGCCGACTACATCGAGATCCTGCGCTACGCGAAAGCCCGCCACATCGAGGTGATCCCGGAAATCGAAATGCCCGGCCACGCGCGCGCCGCCGTGCAGGCGATGGAAGCGCGCTACCGCCGCTTGACGGCGGAAGGGCGCAAGGACGCGGCAAAGTACCTGCTGAACGACTTCGACGACCGCTCGAGCTACAGCTCGGCGCAGTACTACAGCGACAACGTCATCAATCCCGGCCTCGACTCGACCTTCACCTTCATCGACCACGTGGTCGCGCAGATCGCGGCGATGCACCGCGAAGCCGGCGCGCCGCTGCACACGATCCACATGGGCGGCGACGAGCTGCCGAGCGGCGCATGGGAGCGTTCGCCGGCCAGCCTCGCGCGCATGCGCAAGGAGAAGCTGGAGAACACCGCCGACCTGTGGGACTATTTTTATGACCGCGTCGACGGCATCCTGCGCAGGCACGGCCTGTTCGCCTCCGGCTGGGAAGAGCTGGCGGCGCGCCAGACCACGCTGCGCGGCCGTCCGAAGCTGATCCCGAACCCGCGCTTCACGCAGCGCGGCTTCCGGGCCTGGGTGTGGAACAACACGCGCGGCGCCGAGGACTTCGCCAACCGCCTCGCCAACGCCGGCTACGACATCGTGCTGGCGCCGGTCGGCAGCATGTACATGGACATGTCGACGAACCCGAATCCGGATGAGCCGGGCGTGAACTGGAACGATTACGTCGAACTGGACAAGGTGTACGACTTCATCCCCTTCGACATGCTGAAGAACCTCGACGAGGCGGCGCGCATCGGCAAGGATGGCCTGACCGACTACGGCAAGCGCCGCGTGCGCGGGCTGGAGGCGACGCTGTTCACCGAGACGGTCCGCGATCCGGCCCGCATCGATTACCTGGTCATGCCGCGCCTGCTGGCGGTGGCGGAGCGGGCCTGGGCGCCGGATCCGGCCTGGGCCACGGAAGCCGATCCCGCCAGGGCCGAGGCCCTGCATCGCGCCGCATGGTCGGGCTTCGTGAATGCGCTGGGCCGGCGGGTGCTGCCGCGCCTCGACCTGGAGCAGCCGGGGCTGGCCTACCGCATCGCGCCGCCCGGCCTGCTGCTGGACGGAGACCGGGTGCTGGTCAACCACGTCCTGCCCGGCATCGCGCTGCGCTACACGAGCGACGGCAGCGAGCCGACCGTCGCCAGCAAACCGGTGACCGGACCGATCGAAGAACGTGGATTGATCAAGGTGGCCGCCTTCGGCCGCAACGGCAGGCGCGGCCTGGTGGCGAGCATCGACCGCCGCTAGCGCGGCCGCGTGCGCCGCTGCCCCTGGCGCCGCCGCTCGCCTTGTTCGGTCGCGTGGACCGCGTAGGACGGCATCGCGCCGTTGCCGTCGATGCCGAAATCGATGACCCGGCGCAGCGAGCGCAGGGTGACCGGCTTGGCCAGCACCGTGCTCCGGCCTGCATGGTAGTGGGGGATGTGGCCTTGCTCGTCGAGCAGCAGGATGACCGGGGCCTGCGGCGCCAGCCGGGTGATTTCGCCGATGAAGGAGCGGCGGTCGTCGGCGTTGAAGGTGGTGTAGGTGAGGACCAGGTCGAAGCGCACCGTCTGGGCTGTATTCAGGGCCGCGCGCGGGCTGTCGGTGGTGGCCACGATATAGCCGAGCGACTTCAGCAGAACGGAAATCTCTCTGCAGGCCATGGGGTCATGTTCTACAAGCAGTGCACATCGCATTGGCAATCCTCCTGTAAGGTGGATGATGACGGCCGTCGCTAGTTCAATCGGAAAGTTGTAACAATCTTTCTCATCCATTCACCTGCGGCGACTGCATGTCATGACGTGTCGCTGTGCTACAGTCTTGTTTTACCGAAATCGCCGATGCAGTCCTGAAATGAGCCAAGAGCTGGTCACCAACAATTGGACTGAAGAACAACGCCTGGTGGCGCTCGAACGCTATGGCATCCTCGACACGCCGCCGGAACAGGCCATCGACGACCTGGTGCGGCTGGCGGCGGAATTGCTGGAAGCGCCGATCGCGGCGGTCAACCTCATCGATACGCATCGCCAGTGGTTCAAGTCCGAGATCGGCCTGGGCGTGCGCGAGATACCGCTCGACGATTCGATCTGCAAGCATGCGCTGCTGGGCGAAGGCATGATGGTCGTGCCCGACGCCACCGAGGATCCGCGCTTCGCCTGCAACCCGCTGGTGACCGCCGCCTCCGGACTGCGCTTCTACGCCGGGGCGCTGCTGACCACGCCCGAAGGCCTGCCGCTCGGGACCCTGTGCGTGCTCGACAGGACCGCGCGCCCGCAAGGACTGAGCGCCAGCCAGCGCTTCGCCCTGCAGACCCTGGCCGGACAGGTGATGGCCCAGTTCGAACTGCAGCGCCAGGCCGGGATCGAGCGCCGCCTGCGTTCCAGCGAATCGGCCCGGCTGCGCGGCGAGCAGCGCTACCGCACCGTCCTCGATTCGATCGACGTCGGCTTCTGCATCATCGAGATGATCCATGACGCCCAGGGCGAGCCGTGGGACTACCGCATCCTCGAAGTGAACCCGGCCTTCGTCAAGCACACCGGCCTGGAGGATGCGGTCGGGCATACCATCCGCGAGCTGGTCCCGGCCCACGACATACGCTGGTCGCGCATCTACGGGCGCGTGGCCAGGACCGGGCTGCCGGTACGCATCCAGCAGCACACGGCCAACCTGGACCGCTGGCTGGACGTCTACGCGGCCCGCCTCGGCGATCCGGACAGCCGGCAGGTGGCCGTGTTCCTGCGCGACGTTACCGAGGAACGCGAACGCGGCGAAGCGCTGCAGCGGCTGGCCGACGACCTGGCGGACGCCAACCGCCGCCAGTCCGAATTCCTGGCCACGCTGGCGCACGAGCTGCGCAATCCGCTGGCGCCGATGCGCGCCGGCCTCGACCTGTTGCGCATCGGCGCCGACAAGCCCGCCCTGCTGGCCAAGGTCAGGCCGATGATGGAACGCCAGGTCAACCACCTGGTGCACCTGGTCGACGACCTGCTCGACCTGGCCCGCATCAGCAGCGGCAAGGTCGAGCTCAAGATGACCGAGGTGGCGCTGAAGGACGTGCTGCAGCGCGCGGTCGAGATGACCCTGCCTGGCATCGAAGCCAGGCGCCACGCCTTCCGCATGGAGATCGCCGACGACGGCATGGTGGTGCATGCGGACGCGACCCGGCTCGCCCAGGTGGTCGGCAACCTGCTGTCGAACGCGGCCAAGTACACCATGGAAGGCGGGTCCATCGTCCTCGAAGCGCGCCGGGAGCAGAAGGGCGGCGGGCAGGCGAAAATCGTCGTGCGCGACAGCGGGATCGGGATCCCGGCCGAGGCGCTGCCGAACATCTTCGACATGTTCACCCAGGTGGGGCGCCATCCGGAGCAGGAGTCCGGCGGCCTTGGCATCGGCCTGCACCTCGTCAAGCAGATGACCGAACTGCACGGCGGCAGCGTGCGTGCCGAAAGCGCGGGCCCGGGGCAGGGCAGCGTCTTCACGATCGAACTGCCGCTGGCGCAGGCACGCGGCCGCATGGACGGCGTCGGCGCCGGCGCCCCGGTCCGCGCCGGCAGGGGCCCGCTGCGGATCCTGCTGGCGGACGACAATGTGGATGCGGTCGAGCTGCTGCGCGACCTGCTCGAACTCGAAGGACACCAGGTCGAAGTGGCGGCCAACGGACTGGCCGCGATCGAGACGGCAGAAAGCTTCCTGCCCGACGTCGCCTTCCTCGACATCGGCATGCCGGGCCTGAACGGCTACGAAGTCGCGCGCCGCCTGCGCGCCACGCCAGCGCTGGCGCAGGCCAGGCTGGTCGCGGTGACGGGTTGGGGCACGCAGGAAGACCGCGCGCGCTCGGAAGCGGCCGGCTTCGACGCCCACCTGACCAAGCCGGTCGAGCTGGGCGCCCTGCACGAGATCATCGCTTCATGCGGCTGAACGCGCGTCCAGCCTCGCGATCGAACTAAACGGCGCGGCGGCGGCGCGCAATCCAGCCGGCCAGTGCGCCGATCGCCAGGGTAGCCATGCCGGCCGGCTCCGGCAGCGGCTGGTCCTGTTCCTGGGCTCTGCCATGCATCTGGCCAAACTCGAGGACGCGCAGCATGCCGCGGTCGCCCCCGCAGGACGGATGGGCGAAGCCGCAGCCGAATTCCTCGTCGCTGTGCGCCGCCAGCAGGGTGAAGAAGGGGCCATCGCTCGCCATGCTGAAATCGGAGAAGCCGCTGTTGGCATCGATCGTGCCCTTCAGGCGGCCGCCCGGCAGGAAGTCCAGCGCCAGCGACAGGCGCTGCAGGCCGGGAAGCAGTTCGTCGCCGAGGCGGTAGTCGATCATGTTCCATTGCTGGTTGCCGTCGGCGCCGGCAAACCAGTAGCGCAGCGACAGCAGGCTGTCCTGCTGCTGCACGCAATTGCCGTAATTGCACATGTTCACGACATTCAGGTCGACCGAGCCCTGGGCCACGGCGGCGTCGGTGAAGACGAGTTCGAGGTGCAGCCCGTCCGGCGTGGAAGGCGAGTGTTTCACCTGATTCCAGGTATAGACCACGTCCGCCGAGGCGGCGTGGGTGAAGAGGGCGGTAGCGGCCAGGCAGAGAATCTTGCGCAACATTTGTGTCTCCAGGAAAGGTCGCATTTAACAAGCAAGGATTGCGCCTGCCTGCGCATGTATTTGATTTAACAAAGAATTTAACAAATCTGGCCGCCAAGGGACTTGCACTTTGTAAAGCGTGCCGACAGTGCTCAACCGTACATAAGGCGCCGGCGCATGGCCCGCGCGAGGCTCAGGTCGGCGCCGCAGCCGGGGGCGAAGCCCGGGAGGACGTTCTGAACTGCCTGCGGTAGGCGGCCGGCGAGGTCTGCAGGGTCGCCCTGAAATGCTGGCGCAGCGAAAGCGCGGAGCCGAAGCCGGCCTGCTGCGCCACCAGCTCGACCGGGACGTCGCTGCCCTCGAGCAGGGTGCGCGCATGCTGCAGGCGCTGCTCCAGCAGCCACTGCTTGAACGACATGCCGGTGGCCTGGCGGAAGTGGCGGGTGAAGTTCCGCCGGCTCATGGCGGCGCGCCCGGCCAGCGTGTCGAGGTCGTGCTGGACGTCGAGGTGGCGACCGACCCACTCCAGCACCCGCGCCAGCCGGCCGTCGCTCGGCGACACCGGCAGCGGCCGCTCGATGAACTGGGCCTGGCCGCCCTGGCGGTGCGGGGCCACCACCAGCCGGCGCGCGACCGCGTTGGCGGCATCGGCCCCGCACAGGCGGCGCAGCAGGTGCAGGCAGCAGTCGATGCCGGCCGCCACGCCGGCCGAACTGAGGACGTCGCCCTCGTCGACGTACAGCACTTCCGCGTCCACCTTCACCTTCGGATAGCGGCGCGCCAGCTCGCCCGCCGCCGCCCAGTGGGTGGTCGCCGCGCGGCCGTCCAGCAGGCCGGCCTCGGCCACCGGAAAGGCGCCCAGGCACAGCGCCACCACGCAGGCCCCGCGGGCTTTGGCCTGGCGCAGCGCATCCAGCAGCGCCGGCGGGGCGGGGCGGCAGTCGTCGTGCCAGGCCGGCATGACGACGATGTCGGCGTCCGCCAGGGCATCGAGACCGTGGCCGGGCTGGATGCCGAAGCCGGCGCTGGTGCCCAGCGTTTCTCCGGCGTCTCCGCCCAGCCCGCACACGCGCAGCGAAAACGCCGCCTGCGCGCCCAGGCTGCTGCCGAACACCAGGCAGGGGACCGACAAGTGGAAGGGCGTCATGCCGTCGAAGGCGATGACGGCGACTGCAAGGGGGCGTGGATTGTGCATGGCCCGATTCTATCGCATGCTGGCTTGCGGGCCACTATCGGCCCGGCCGGCTGCCCAGCACAATGCTCCCACTTTCAATTCATCAGGAGCCGACATGCACGTCCAGCAGATCCGCAACGCCACCCTCGTCATCGACTTCGCCGGAAAACGCTTCCTGGTCGACCCGCTGCTCGCCGACCAGGGCGCCTATCCGGGCTTTGCCGGCACCGCCAACAGCCACCTGGCCAATCCGCTGGTCGGCCTGCCGGTCTCCATCGACGAGCTGCTGGACGTCGACGCGGTCGTCGTCACCCACCTGCACGCCGACCACTGGGACGACGCCGCGCGCCGCCTGGTGCCACGTGGCCTGCCGCTGTTCGCCCAGAACGAGGCCGATGCGGCGGCCTTGCGCGCCGACGGCTTCGCGGACGTGCGCCTGATCGACGGCGCAGTGTTCGAGGGAATTACCCTGCGCAGGACCGGCGGCCAGCACGGCAGCGACCAGGTGATGGCGGTGATCGGCGAGCGCATGGGGGAGGTGAGCGGCGTGGTGTTCAGCCACCCGATTGAACCGACCCTGTACGTGGCCGGCGACACGGTGTGGAACCGCCATGTCGAGGACAGCCTGGCTGCCTGGCGGCCGGCGGTGGTGGTGCTGAACTGCGGCGACGCCCAGGTGCCCGGCCTGGGCGCCATCATCATGGACCAGCACGACCTGGCCAGGGTGGCGCGGGCGGCGCCGCAGGCGACCATCATCGCCAGCCACCTGGAGGCGGTGAACCACTGCGTGCTGTCGCGCGCGGCGCTGCGCGCGTTCCTCGACAAGGAGGGCCTGCGCGGGCGGGTGCTGGTGCCGGAGGATGGGGAGGTTTGTGCGTTTGCCCGTGAATGACGTCGTTCGCGCGAATAGCCGTCGTTCCCGCGAAGGCGGGAACCCAGGTTTGTATGCGTTTCGTTAGCTCAAGCAGAACTTGGGTCCCCGCCTTCGCGGGTGCTTTCTTGGAGAAGGCCTCCACCTTACGAGGCCGGCAATGCCATCTCGGTTAGATGACACACACAATGAATGTTGTGTAGACCCCACTCATCAGCGAAGCCGGACAGGCCGCGACGCCCCGGCCGGCCGGAGGGACGGCCGCTGCCGTCGACAGCGCCTTTACTCTTGTGAACAGGAAAAATATTGAAATCTCACAAATATTTTCGTTATACAATTCATCATCCGTGTTGAATCCGTACTAACGGTTTCCTCATGGAAATAAGAAAGGCAATGCTGCACAGCTCGTCTGGAATGCAATAGAATCGCCAGTCCCCGACCACCGGCCTCGATCCTGCCGGTTCTTTTCTTGGCCGCGCCGCGGCAAGGATGATTCATGCTCAGTCAACAAGAACTCGCAGAACAGGAGCGCGTCAAGGCCTTGCGCGCCCTGGCAGTGCTCGACACCCCCCAGGAAGACCGCTTCGACCGCTTTACCCGCATCGCCGCCGCCGCCTTCGGCGCGCCGATCGCGCTGGTCTCGCTGGTCGACGCGCAGCGCCAATGGTTCAAGTCGCGCATCGGCCTCGAGCCGGGCGAAACCCCGCGCTCGCTGGCCTTCTGCAGCCATGCGGTGGCGCTGGACGACTTGCTGGTGGTGCCCGACACCCATCTCGACGAACGCTTCGTCGACAATCCGCTGGTGGTGGGCGCGCCGTTCATCCGCTTCTACGCGGGCCAGCCGGTGCGCAGCGTCGACGGCCAGCCGCTGGGCACCCTGTGCATCCTCGACCGCCAGCCGCGCCAGTTCGGCGATGCCGACAAGCGCATGCTGCGCGACCTGGCGCAGATGGTGCAGGACGAATTGAACCGCGGCGTGCTGGTGGCCGCGCGCGACGCCGCCCAGATGGCGCTGCGCGAGCTGAACGTGCAGCTGGAACGCCGCGTCGAGGAACGCACCCGCGAACTGCACGCCAAGAACCGGCTGCTCGAGCAGGAGGCGCAGCAGCGCCAGCAGGTCCAGCAAATCCTGGTGCAGAAGCAGGAGATGCTCGACGCCGTGCTCGAATCGGTGGACGTCGGCGTGGTCGCCTGCGGCGCCGACGGCGCGCTGACCCTGTTCAACCGCGCCGCGCGCGACCTGCACGGCATGGACGTCGAGCGCCTCAAGGTGCAGGAATGGGCGCAGCACTACCGTCTGTTCGAGGAAGACGGCCTGACGCCGCTGGACGAAGCCCGCATTCCGCTGGCGCGCGCGCTGCGCGGCGAGCATGTCAAGGATGCGCCGATGACGGTCGTGCACGAGCAGGGCGGCACCCGCCGCGTGCTGGCCAGCGGCCGCGCGCTCAAGGGCCCGCACGGCGAGGCGCTGGGCGCGGTGGTGGCGATGAAGGACGTCACCGAGCTGGCCGAGTCGCGCGCCCGCATCGTCGAGAGCGAGGAATGGCTGCGCACCATCGCCGACAACGTGCCGGCCCTGATCGCCTACGTCGACACCGGCCTGTGCTACCGCTTCGCCAACCAGCGCTACCAGGAATGGTTCGGCGTGAAGAGCGCCGACATGCTCGGCAAGACCGTGCCCGAAGCGATGGGCGAAGCCTTCTTCGCGCCGCGCCGCGAGGCGCTGGAACGCTGCCTGGAAGGCCACGCCTCGGCCCTCGAGATCGAGGAGGAGCGCCGCGGGCGCCGCCGCGTGATCAGCACCACCTACCTGCCGCACCTGCGCGACGGCGCGGTGCAGGGCATCTACGTGCTGTCCACCGACGCCACCTCCGCGCGCGAATACGAGCGCCAGCTGCACGCGCTGGCGCATTCGGACCACCTGACCGGCCTGCCGAACCGCCGCAGCTACGAAGAGCGCCTGGTGCAGGCGATCGCGCGCTCGCGCCGCAGCGCGATGGCGATGGCCCTGGTCTACCTCGACGTCGACCACTTCAAGCAGATCAACGACAGCCTCGGCCACGCCAGCGGCGACGCCGTGCTGCGCGAATTCGCCCGGCGCCTGTCGGCCACGGTGCGCACCAGCGACACGGTGGCGCGCCTGGCCGGCGACGAGTTCGTGATCGTGCTGGAGCAGGTCGGCTCGGCGCGCGAATGCGGCCGCATCGCCGACAAGCTGCTCGAAGCGCTGCGCGCCGACTTCCTGGTCGACGGCCAGCCGCGCCGGGTCACGGCCAGCATCGGCATCGCCTGGTCCGCCCATCCGGAACAGGCCGCGCTGGCGCATGCGGCCGACGAGGCCCTGTACCAGTCCAAGCGGGAAGGGCGCGACACGGCCACGGTGCTGACCACCGGCGGTGGGCACCGGGAGTAGGATGCCTGCCATGGAACCGACCACGACCCCCTTGCTGGACGACCAGCTGTGCTTCGCGCTGTACTCGACCGGGCTGGCGATGAACAAGGTGTACCGCAAGCTGCTGCGCAAGCTCGGCCTGACCTATCCGCAATACCTGGCGATGCTGGTGCTGTGGGAGCGCGACGGGGTGACCGTGTCCGACATCGGCGCGCGGCTATTCCTGGATTCGGCGACCTTGACGCCGCTGCTCAAGCGCCTGGAAACGGCCGGCCTGGTCACGCGCACCCGCTCGAACGCCGACGAACGCCAGGTCGTGGTCGGCCTGACCGACGCCGGCCGTGCGCTGGCCAGGGAAGCTTCGGCGATCCAGCAGCAGGTGCAGTGCGCGGCGGCGTGCGCGCCGGGCGACCTGCTGGTCCTCAAGCGCCAGCTCGAGCTTTTACGTAGCAAGTTGTCGGCGGCCTAGCCGGCGTCCGTGTCCGGCTGCGAGCACCCCGGATCCGCCTGCTGCGGCGTCGTGCGCTGGGCCAGCAGCAGGGCCTGGAACTCGCTGGCCCGCATCGGCTTGCCGATCAGGTAGCCCTGCAGCACGTCGCATGCGGTCGAGCGGATCGCGCTGGCCTGCGCCTCGGTCTCGATCCCTTCGCAGATCACGGCCAGCTTGAGCGACTTGGCGAAGGCGATCACGCCGTTGACGATGTCCAGGCAGCGCCGGTCCTGTTCGATCTCCTGCACGAAGGAGCGGTCGATCTTGATCGTCGTGATCGGAAACTGGCGCAGGTAGGACAGGTTCGAGTAGCCGGTGCCGAAATCGTCGAGCGCGATCCGGAAGCCTTCCTGCTGCAGCGAGCGCAGCACCGATGCGGCCTTCTCGATGTCCTGGGTCAGCATGCTCTCCGTGACTTCCAGCTTGATGCATTCCGTGCTCAGGCCGTAGTGCGCCACCAGGTTCTTCAGCAGCAGCGGCAGGTTCTCGTCGGTCAGCTGGCGCGGCGAGACGTTCACCGCCACCTGCAGCCGGTAGCCGAGCAGCTCCCATTCGCGCGCCTGGCGGCAGGCTTCCTCGCAGACCCAGGCCCCGACCGCCGTGATCGCGGGCGAATCCTCGAGCATGGACAGGAAGGCGCCCGGAGCGAGTATGCCCAGGCGCGGATGGTCCCAGCGCAGCAGGGCCTCGGCGCCGACCACGGCGCCGTTGGCGGCGCTGATCTGCGGCTGGTAGTAGAGCACGAACTGGCGCCGTTCGAGCGCGGAAAACACTTCCTGGCGCAGCTGCAGGCGCTCCTTGATCATGCGGGCCGACTGCGGCGAGAACAGGCTGAAGGTATGGCGGCCGTTGTCCTTGGCCGCGTACATGGCGGCGTCGGCATTGTTGAGCAGCTCGTCCGCCGTCACCTCGCCGGGCTTGCCGAGCGCGATCCCGATGCTGGCGCCGACCGTGACCTTCAGGTGGCCGACCGCGATCGGTTCGGCCATCCGCCGCAGCACCGACGCCGCCAGCGCCTTCGCCGATGCCGCATCGGCATTCGTGAGCATGAACACGAATTCGTCGCCGCTGATGCGCGCCACCATGGTGTCGTCGTCCTCGAAGCCGGCCAGGCGCCGCCCGATTTCCTGCAGGGCCAGGTCGCCGGAATGGTGGCCATGGGCGTCGTTGACTTCCTTGAAGTGGTCGAGGTCGACGAACAGCACGCCGATCATGCTGTCGCGCGCCAGCGCCTCGTCGATCGCGCGCAGGCAGCTGAAGCGGTTGTGCAGGCCGGTCAGGCTGTCGTGGGTGGCCAGGTGGACCAGGCGCTGCTCGGCTTCCTTGCGCTCGGTGATGTTGGCGAAGAACACCGTGAGACCATTTTTCGAAGGATAGGCGCGCACCTCGATCCAGATCCCCAGCGGCTCGTAGAAGTTCTCGCAGCTGGCGAATGCCTGGCTCGCGAGCGCGCGCCGGTAGGTGTCGTCGAACGGGCCGCCGACGCCTTCCGGGAATTCCTCCCACATGTTCTTGCCGAGCAGGTCGGCGGGCTGGCGTCCCAGCAGGGCCGCGCCGCGCGCGTTAATGTAGGTAAACCGCCAGTCGCAGTCGACCGAGAAGCAGCCATCCGAAATGTTTTCGAGCACCGTGACGAAACGCGCGTGGGCGGCGGCCTCGGCTTGCTGGGCATGGATGGTTGCGCTGACGTCTTCCAGGAAAGCGGCGAAATTCGTAATGACGCCAGCGCCGTCCAGCACCGGGAACAGGTGCATGCGGTTCCAGAACGGGGTGCCGTCCTTGCGGTAGTTGTGCAGGGTGCAGGTGCAGGGCAGGCCGGCCGCGATGGCCTCGCGCAGTCCGTCCAGCTCCGGCTGGCTGCGCTCGTCGTTCTGCAGGAAACGGCAGTTGCGGCCGATCACCTCCGCCAGCGTGTAGCCGGTCATCGCCTCGAAGGCCGGATTGGCCCAGGCGATCGGGTTATCTTCGCGCCGCGCATCGGTGATCACGATGGCCGTGCTGCTGGCCCGGATCAAGCCCTTGAAGAAGGCGGCGGGCTTGTCCTCGAGGTTCACGAGGGTGAGCTGGTTGTAGTCCCACGGGTGCGTTGACATGGTCGGCTGTTCAAGAACTTGACGGCCCCAGTGTAATCGCGCCCGCCGATACGTGGAGCACGCAAGCGGACCCGTCGGCAGGTCAGCGGCGCATGCCGAGGGCCGCCATTTTCGCGCGCAGGGCGCGGCGGTCAGCGTCGATCTGGTCGCCGTTCGTGCGGCTCGACAGGGCGCTTTTCTCCTTGCGGCCAAGGAAGTAGGCGATGCGCTCCGCATTCGCTCCGGACGGGTGGGGAATCCCGTGCAGGATGCGTTCCTCGTCCAGGACCCCGCGGCGCGCCAGCCAGGACAGCGCCTGGCCGACCCTGGGGCCGAGCGGTACATACACGGCGTCGGGCAACTGCGCCGCTTCAAGCGCGAAATAGTCCAGCAGCTGCGACTGCAGCAGCGGCGTGGTGACCATGTTCGGGTTCGCGCCGTTGTAATTCACGCCATTCACGAACACCGGGTGGCGCAGCGCCGCCGTCACGTGCATCAGGTGGGCGTCCATACCGAACAGGGTCGCGCAGCTGGCGATGCCGAGCCAGCGCTGCAGGCCGACGCTGTCGAGCAGGGCCACCAGGTTGGGGCGGATCGCGCCGCTGAAGGCGCCGGTGTACTTGGCGGCGCGCAGCAGCTCGTGCTCGGGTGCGCCCAGGGCGAGCTGGCGCCGCGCCTCGCGCACCGCGTTCTTCCATTGCGCGAAACCCGGCGTGATCCCGACCACGACCACGCGCGCCTGGAGGTTGACGTAATCGAAGGGGATGTAGTGCGTGCTCAGCGGACCGGCGCCGGCCAGCAGGAAGGAAGAGGGAATCCCGACCGGAGCGCCGATGGCGTCCGGGTCGGTGTCGAGGATGATGTCGCGGAAGCGGTCGAAGGTGGCAGGCATGCGGCATTCTGCCACGCCTCGACCTCTCCCTACGTCACGGCCTTACTTGATATACACGCTGGCCTGCGTCTTGTTGTTCGACTCGTTCGATTCGGCGACGCTGTTGTCCGGATCGGCGATGGCGGTCAGCACATGCGTGCCGCGCGTGCGGGTGGTCGGCCAGACCAGGCTGACGTCCGCACTGGCGCCCGGGGCCAGGCTTACCGGCGCGCTGCTGCCGACGACCGAGGTGTCCTCCAGGAACTTCACCACGACGCCGCTGGCGGCGCTGGTGCCCTTGTTGGCGACGGTGGCGACCAGGGTGGCCTTCGAGTTCACCTGCACCGCGCGTACCGAGGTCACGACCAGGTCGGGCTGGTCGAAGCGGGCGAACAGGCGCCTGCCGTCGGCCTGGCGGGCGATCGTGGCGAGCTCGCTGTGGTAGCCGTTGGCCGGATCGTCGGCGGGCGACGGGCTGGCGGCGCAGGCGAGGGTGCAGCCGTCCGCATAGCCGACCAGCAGGCGGCCCTCGGCATCGACCGTCGCGTCCATGAAGTCGAGCAGGTTACGGCAGGGATTCGAGCCGCCGCCCAGCCAGACGCAGCCCGCCTGCACCGGATCGGTCGGCGTCGCGTCGGTCGTGACCCAGCTCTTGCCGCCGTCGTAGCTGTGGGCGATGTACAGGTGCCACTGGCCGGTGAAGCCGGCGTCCTGGTAGTTGCCGGCGGTCGGCGTGCCGAGGTAGGCGAAGGCGGCGCGGTCGGCGTCGCCCGCGACCACGGCCGGGAACACCGTGTTCTGGATGCCGAACGGGGCGCTGAGGTCCTGGTCGTCGGTCCAGGTCATGCCGCGGTCGCGCGTCACGGCCACGCGCGGATGGCCGTCGCCGTTCTGGTAGCCGAAATAGACGGTGCCGTCGGCGCCGATGCCGACCGAGGGATCGCTGTCGCCGGCGGTGCTGCCCGGGACCTTGCGGATGGTCCAGGTCATGCCGTTGTCGGTCGATACCGCGAAGCCCTGCTGGCCGCCGCAGTTCTTGTTCGGCAGGTAGACCGTGCCGTCGGGCGCCACCTTCACGTGGCCGTGCAGGCCGCCGCAATCGGCGATGGTGTAGACCGGCATCGAGGGGCCGTAGGTCAGGCCGCCGTTGTCGCTGCGCGCGCAGGTGGCGGCGGCGAGCGACTGCGAGCAGTAGTACACCGCGTGCGGGTAGCTTCCCAGCAGCGGCGCGAGTGCCGCCACGTAGGGGCCGCCACCGATCGACTGGTGGTCGACGCCCTGGCCGACGCCGCCGCCCTGGGTCGGGGTCCAGCTGTCGCCGTCGTTATCGGTATAGCAGGACAGGCTGTTCACGACCGGGTTGGCGAGCAGCTGGGATTCGATGCTGTGCCCGAGTTTCGAATCGGTCCACAGGATCGGATCGAGGCCGGTGACCGCGG
The DNA here is from genome assembly GCF_057657395.1 of Telluria sp. Soil_C_11. Lineage (NCBI taxonomy): Bacteria > Pseudomonadati > Pseudomonadota > Betaproteobacteria > Burkholderiales > Oxalobacteraceae > Telluria > Telluria sp. Soil_C_11. The sequence goes on from NZ_JBDGIN010000014.1 coordinate 55,599, forward strand.
TACAGTTGGGCAGCCCCGCCGAGCGGGCCTGCCAGGTCGCGGTCGCGGGCTTGACGGTGTCGTTGAAGGCCACCTGCAGGGTCTGGGTATTCGACTGGAACAGCACCTTGCCGCTCTTCCAGTTGGCGCCGATCGAGGGCTCGCCGGCGGTGGTGCCGAGGCCGCTGCCGGCCGGCGGCTGGTAATTCACATAGCTGGGCGGGGTGCCGGTTCCGGGCGCGGCCGGCGCCGGCTTGGCGACCAGCTCGACGCTGGCGGAGATGCTTTCGCCGAGCGGCGCGTAGGGCACGACACGGACCGTGTAGGTGCCCGGCACCGCCGGCAGGATGGCGACCTCGGGATCGGCCTGCGAGGCGGCGGAACCGACCACGTTGCCGCCCTCGTCGAGGATGTACAGATCGAAGTCGGCGACGCCGTTCGGCCACTGCACGCGCACCGCCAGGTCATGGTCGGCGGCATAGGCGGCCGGCACGTCGACGGTCAGGGTGAAGTCGTCGCAGGGCAGGACCGTATTGCAGGTGACGGCGCCGGCCAGGCCGCTGGTGTTGGGCACCAGGAAGGGCCCGGCCGCATAGCTCAGCGTCGCGTTCCGGTCGCTGACCGTGCCGCTGGATGGCGTGGCGGCGCCAGCCAGTCCCGCGTGCAAGCCGGAGTACAGCACCGCCAGGGTCAGCGGCAAGGTAGACCATTTTTTTGTTCTCATTACGCGTTCTCCTTGGTCGCGCAGGTATGGTGGCAGAACCGTTCCGCTCGGTATCCATCCCGCGTTCTGAGGACAAAAATAGCAGAGCTCGTCAATACGAGTTGCACAGTAGAAAATACGGATTTTCCCCGGCAAAGGCGCGCAAGCTACGGTTTTGTCCATGCTAGGATCGGTTTTCGACGTTCCATTCTTCGGAGACGACATAACGTGCAAGCGCAAACCGGTATCACGCAGGCGCCGTTCGGGACCTTGCCCGACGGCGCGCCAGTCACCCAGTTCACCCTCGCCAACCGCCAGGGCATGCAGGTGCGGATCCTCGATTTCGGCGGCATCATCAGCGAGATCCACGTGCCGGACCGCGACGGCCGCCTGGCCGACGTCGCCCTCGGCTTCAGGGAACTCGAACCTTACCTGGACGCGAGCCCGTATTTCGGCGCCCTGATCGGCCGCTACGGCAACCGCATCGCCGGGGGCCGATTTGTGCTTGACGGTCACAAATACACGCTGGCCACCAACGACGGCAACAACCACCTCCACGGCGGCAGGCGCGGCTTCGACAAGGTGCTGTGGCAGGCCGCCGTCGAGGGCGAGGAATTGCGGCTGCGCTACCGCAGCACCGACGGCGAGGAGGGCTATCCGGGCAACCTGGATGCGCAGGTCGTCTACCGCCTGACGGACGATAACGAGATCGTGGTGCGCTTTTCCGCGACCACCGACCGGCCGACCCCCGTCAACCTGACCCAGCACAGCTACTTCAACCTGGCCGGCATCGAGGGCTGCGGCGACATCCTCGGCCACGAGCTGTTCATCGACGCCGCCGGCTTCGTGCCGATCGACGCCGGTTCGATCCCGCTGGGCGGGGTGCGACCGGTGGACGGCACGCCCTTCGATTTCCGCCAGCCGCGCACTATCGGCAGCCGCATCGGCGAGCACGACCAGCAGCTCGCCAACGGCCAGGGCTACGACCACTGCTTCGTGCTCGACAAGCCGGCCGGCAGCCGCGAGCTGGCGCTTGCGGTACGGGTGCGCGATCCGGGCTCGGGACGGGTGCTGGAGCTGTTCACCCAGGAGCCCGGCGTCCAGTTCTACAGTGGGAACTTCCTCGACGGCAGCCTGGCGGGCAAGGGCTGCGCTTACCCGCACCGGGGCGGCTTCTGCATCGAACCCGAGCATTTCCCGGATTCGCCCAACCGGCCGGACTTTCCGAACACCATCCTGCGTCCGGGCGAGACCTATGCGACCGAGTCGCGCTTCCGGTTTTCGGTGTTGTTTTAAGTCGTCGTCGTTTTCACATTTTTACTGCGAATTAATATTTGTCCATCGACTGGAGTCCGCTTTGCGCCGTACTCTATGTTGCTTTGGGTAAATTTTCGGAGAAAAAAATGAAGATCACGGATTGGAAGATCGGGACCCGGCTCGGGATCGGTTTCGGCCTCATCTGCCTGGCACTGGTATTCGCGATGGCGATGGGCGTGGCCAAACTGGCCACGGTGAACGAGGGCACCAACACCATCGTCACCAAGCGCATGCCGCGCGTGGACCTGAGCACCCGCCTGGGCGACGAGGTGGACGACATCGCGATCGCGCTGCGCAACACGATGCTGAGCGACGACCCGGCCGACCGCGCGAAGCAGCACGAGAGAGTGGCGTCGTCGCGCAAGAATTCGGAGGCCATCCTTGCCGAACTCGACAAGGTCCTGCAAAGCCAGCGCGGACGCGAGCTGTTGCGCCAGCAGCTGGAGCTGAACGCCAGATACGCGAAGGGCCAGCAGGAGCTGCTGCAGATGGTCGACGCGAACAACCTGGACGGCGCCAAGGCCTACCTGATGAAAGAACTGCGCCCGGTCCTCGAGGCGTACAAGAAGGCCATTACCGAGCAGGTCGCGGCGCAGAAGGAACTCGCCGAACAGGATGCCGCCGCCGCCGCGGCGACCTACGCGCATACCCGCAACCTGATGCTGGCGCTGGGCCTGGCGATCCTGGCTGGCGCCGCCGCGCTGGCCTGGTGGATCACGGCCTCGATCGTGGGCCCGATGCGGCGCGCGCTGGCGGTTGCCGACGCCGTCGCCGCCGGCGACTTGACGACGAAGGTCGAGGTCACCAGCAAGTGCGAAGTGGGCCAGCTGCTGGCCTCCCTGAAGCTCATGAACGACAACCTGGTGAAGACCGTGGCCGCGGTGCGCACCGGCACCGAGGCGATCGGCGCCGCGTCCAGCGAAGTCGCGGCCGGCAACCAGGACCTGTCGAGCCGCACCGAGCAGCAGGCCAGCTCGCTGGAAGAAACCGCATCGTCGATGGAAGAGCTGACCGCGACCGTCAAGCAGAACGCCGACAACGCGCGCCAGGCGAACACCCTGGCCGAAGCGGCATCCGGCGTCGCCGAGCGCGGCGGCCGGGTGATCCACGACGTGGTCAGCACCATGCAGCAGATCCACGATGCCTCCGCCAGGATCGTCGACATCATTTCGGTCATCGACGGCATCGCCTTCCAGACCAACATCCTCGCGCTGAACGCCGCGGTGGAAGCGGCGCGCGCCGGCGAGCAGGGCCGCGGCTTCGCGGTGGTGGCCGGCGAGGTGCGTTCGCTGGCCCAGCGCAGCGCCGCCGCCGCGAAAGAGATCAAGCACCTGATCGACGACTCCAGCGAGAAGGTCGGCACCGGCAGCCGCCTGGTGGAAGAAGCCGGCAGCACCATGGACGACATCGTCGACAGCGTGCGCCGCGTCACCGACATCCTCAACGAAATCACCACTGCCAGCCAGGAGCAGAGCGCCGGCATCGAACAGATCAACGAAGCCATCACCCAGATGGATGCGGTGACCCAGCAGAACGCGGCCCTGGTCGAACAGGCGGCGGCGGCCTCGCAGGCCATGCAGGACGAAGCGGCGCGCCTGTCGGCGGCGGTGGCGGTGTTCAGGCTCGACCAGGCGAGCGCGCCGGGCGCCGTTGCCGCGCCTTCGCGCGCGCCCGTGCGCGCAGCCGTGCGCGCGGCGCTGCCCGCGCGTAGCGCGCGTGCGGCGGCGGCTTCGGCGGCGAGCGATTGGGAAGAGTTTTAATGTAATGCCGTCGTTCCCGCGCAGGCTTTGGTACGTCATCCCCGCCTGCGCGGGGACGACGTTAAAGGGCTTCGCGGGGACGACGTGTTCTTCACGCCAGCCCTGGTTATGATAGGCTGTCCGACGCGCCTCCCGGGGCGCGCCCGGCAACCGTCTTTACAAGGATCAGCATGACTGGCTTCGTCATTACCCCGCCCACCGCCGCCTCCCTCGCGATCAGCGGCTCCGACCAGGTCTTCCCGCTGCGCCGCGTGTTCTGCGTCGGCCGCAATTACGCCGCCCATGCGCGCGAAATGGGCGCGGACCCGGACCGCGAGCCGCCATTCTTCTTTACCAAACCCGCCGACGCGGTGGTGCCGGCCAGCGGCACGCTGCCGTATCCGCCGGCCACGCGCGAGCTGCACCACGAGGTCGAACTGGTGGTGGCGCTGAAGGAGGGCGGCGCCGACATCGCGCCCGAGCGCGCGCTCGACCTGGTGTGGGGCTACGCGGTCGGCCTCGACCTGACCCGGCGCGACCTGCAGGCCATCGCCAAGAAGGACGGCCGCCCGTGGGACATGGCCAAGGGCTTCGACGCCTCCGCACCCTGCAGCCCGCTGCAGCCGGTGGCGTGGATCGACCATCCCCAGGAAGGCCGCATCTGGCTGGAAGTGAACGGCACGCTCAAACAGGAAGGCAACCTGAACGAGATGATCTGGCCGGTGGCCGACGTGATCAGCCACCTGTCGCGTTTCGTGACCCTGGCGCCGGGTGACCTGATCTTTACCGGCACCCCGTCCGGGGTCGGCGTCCTGAACCCGGGCGACCTGGTGCGCGGCGGGGTGGACGGCGTGGCCACCTTCGAACTGATCGTCGGCGGCCAATGACGGCGAAGGCGGGCGGGCTGCTGCAGATCGGCCGCTTCGAACCCGAGTTCCAGTCCCGGCTCGACGATCTCGAGCGCGCACCTGGCCGCGCCGGCGGCATCCGCGCGCTGGTCACGCGCAATCCGAAATAACGTCGTCCCCGCGCAGGCGGGGACCCAAGTTCTGCGTGCGTTTCGATAGCGCTTGCAAACTTGGGTCCCCGCCTTCGCGGGGACGACGGGTTAGTTGGCCATGTTCTTGGCCACGATCGCATCCGTCGCCGCCTGCGCCTGCTGCAACGGCTGGTTCAGCACATTGGTCGCATAGGTCGGCGCCGGGTTTGCCACGGCGCCCAGGGCGCCGCCGCCCTGCTGGCTGATGTCGACGTCGACGGTGGCCGACAGGCCCACGCGCAGCGGGTGCCGGGCCAGTTCCTTCGGATCGAGCGAGATCCGCACCGGCACCCGCTGCACCACCTTGATCCAGTTGCCGGTCGCGTTCTGCGCCGGCAGCAGCGAGAAGGCGCTGCCGGTGCCGGCGCCCAGGCCCACCACCTTGCCGTGGTAGACCACCTTGCTGCCGTAGATGTCGGCCTCGATCGTGGCCGGCTGGCCGACGCGGATGTCGCGCAGTTCCGATTCCTTGAAGTTGGCGTCGATCCACAGCTGGTCCAGCGGGACGATCGACAGCAGCGGCGCGCCCGGGGCGATGCGGCTGCCGACCTGCACGCTGCGCTTGGCCACGTAGCCGCTCACCGGCGCCACGATGGCGTTGCGGCGCGCCGCCAGCCAGGCCGACAGGTAATCGGCCTTCGCCGCCAGCACGGTCGGGTGCTCGGCCGGGGCCACGCCCGCCACCGCGACGCGCGCCGCCGCCGCCTGCTTCAGCGCCACGTCCAGCGCGGCCTTCGCATCCTGTACGGCGCGGCGCGCATGCGCCACGTCTTCGCCGGAAACGACATTGTCGGCGGCCAGCGGCAGGCGCCGCGCCAGGTCGTCCTCGGCCGCCTTCAGGGTCACGCGGCGCTGTTCGACCACGGCGTTCAGCTGCTCGACGTTGGAATAGCGCTCGCGCTGCTGGCGCACGGCGGTGCCCAGGCGCGCCTCGGCCTGCGCCAGGTTGACTTCGGCGTCGGACGGATCCAGGCGCACGATCTCTTCGCCGGCCTTCACCAGCTGGGTCTCGTCGGCGCGGATCTCGATCACGCTGCCGGTCACCTGCGAGGAGACGTTGACCAGGTTGCCGCCCACGTAGGCGTTGTCGGTTTCGACGCGCTTCGACGCAACCAGCGTGTAATAGGCGCCATAGGCCAGGCCGGCGGCGAGGAAGGCGACGGTGATGCCGGCCAGGACGAGGCGGCGCTTGCCTTTGTTCGGGGTTTGGATGGTGTCAGTGCTCATGGGGTGGATGCGTTATTTGGAGTTGTTCGATGCGGATGCGGAAGCGGCGGCCGGCGCGGCGTGGTAACCGCCGCCCAGCGCCTTGACCAGCGCCACCTGGGTCTGCAGGCGGGCGTCGAGCAGCTGCAGGCCGGTGTCCTGCTGGCGCAGGAGGGCCATCTTCGCCTGCAGCACGCCGGCGCGTTCCAGCAGGCCGCGCCGCATGCGCGCTTCGGCGCTGTCGACCAGCTTGCGGCTGGAGTCCAGCGCCAGCTGGTGCGCCCGGGCTTCCTGCTCGAGGCCCTGCAGGGTCGCGCCTTCCTGGGCGACGTCGCGCACGGCGGCGAGGACGGCTTCGTTGTACTCGGCCACCAGTTCGTCGCGGTTGCTGCGCGCCACGCCCAGCTGGGCCTTCAGGCGGCCGCTGTCGAACAGCGGCAGGTCGAGGGTGGCGCCGAGCAGCGGCGTACGGCTCGGCCAGCGCAGCAGCTTGCCGAGCGAGACCGCGTCGAGGCCGAGCGCGCCCACCAGGTTGATGTCGGGACGGAAGGCGGCTTCGCTGGCGGCCACGCGGCCGAGCTGGGCCTCGACCCGCCAGCGCGCGGCCTGCAGGTCGGGACGGCGCGCCAGCAGTTCCATGCCGAGTTCGTGCGGCAGGGCGTTGGCGGCGGCTTGCGGCGTGAAGCGCGCCAGGTCGGCCAGCAGGCCGGCGTCGCCGCCGACCAGGGCGCGCAGCACTTCGCGTTCGCGTCCGGCCTGGGTGGACAGGCGCATCGACTGTTCTTCCAGCACGCCGAGGTCGAGTTCCGCGCCGGCCAGCTGTTCGCTGGTGGCGAGGCCGTGGGCGATGCGGGCCTTGCGGCCTGCCACGATCTCGCGCTGCACGGCCGCCAGGGCCTGCACGTTGTCCTGGCGCGCCCACATCATCTGCAGGCGGAAGTAGCTCTGGGCAACGCTGGCGGCGATGGCTTGCGCGGCCTGGGCGGCTTCGGCCTGGCGCGCATTGGCTTCGCCCAGCGCGGCGGCGACCAGCGCGCGGTGCTTGCCCCACCAGTCGACGTCGTACGAGGCGCGCAGCTGGACGTTGGCGTCGTTGTACCAGGCGCCGCCGATCGGCGGCGGGAAGAAGCCGTTCGAGGAGTAGCGCTGGCGGTTCAGGCCAGTCGCCAGGCCGACCCGGGCGCCTTCGTCGGCGCGTTCGGCCGCGACCACGGCCTGGGCGCCGGCGATGCGCGCCTGCACCACGGCCAGGCCTGGATTGTCTTTCAGGGCGCGCTGGATCAGGGCGTTCAGTTGCGGATCGCCGTAGGTGGTCCACCATTGTTCGGCGGGCCAGGCGTCCGCCGGCAGGACGATGCCGGGCGCGTGCCGGGCGCGCGCCGCCAGGTCGATCGCGGCCGCGGGCCGGGTATCGGCAGGCACGCTGATGCAGCCGGCCAGCAGCGCCAGCGCGGCGCCGGCGGTGGCCGCGTTCTTGAGGAGGAGGGATGTGTGTCGCACTTGTTCTAGCTTTCCAAATTAATCGAGGTGCGCGTCGACCTGGACCGGGGCCGAGGATGCCTTCGGCGGACGGATCAGGATCAGCAGCGGGATCACGGCGGCGGTGAGCAGCATCATCAGCCAGTAGTCGTCGACGTAGGCGATCATCGAGGCCTGGCGCGTGATCTCGGCGTTGATCATTGCGGCGCCGAGCTGGCTGCCCATGTTGTAGACGCCGGACGGATCGGTCAGCGCCGGATTCCCGTTGGTGACGTGGGTCGTCAGCGAGGCGTGCGCGATCTGGGTGTTCCGCACCAGCAGGGCCTGCACCAGCGCGATGCCGATCGAGGAACCGATGTTGCGGATCAGGCTGTACAGCGCCGTGCCTTCCGCGCGCATCTGCGGCGACAGGGTGGCGAAGGTGGCGGCCGACAGCGGCACGAACACCAGGCCCAGGCCCACGCCCTGGATCACGCCCGGCCACACGATGTCGGAGGTCGACAGCACCAGCGTGTACTGGGTCATCTGCCACAGCGAGAAGGCGGTGATGGCGAAGCCGGTGCCCAGCAGCAGCCGGAAGTCGACCTTGCCGGTCAGCTTGCCGACCACCAGCATGGCCGCCATCGTGCCCAGGCCCGAAGGCGCCGTCACCAGGCCGGCCAGCGCCGCCGGATAGCCCATCAGGCCCTGCAGCATGGTCGGCATCAGCGCGCGGGTGGCGAACAGCACCATGCCGACGATGAAGATCAGCAGCAGGCCGGTGACGTAGTTACTGTTCTTCAGCAGGCGGAAGTCGACGAAGGACTGGCCGGCCGGGCGCGTCAGCGAGTGGCCGATGAAGTAGGCGAAGGACAGCGTCGTCAGGACCAGCTCGACCCAGGTTTCGGTCGACGCAAACCAGTCGTTCTGCTCGCCGCGGTCGAGCAGCATCTGCAGCGCGCCGATCGCGACCGACAGCGTGACGAAGCCGAACATGTCGAAGCGCACCCGGCGCGCGGCGGCGGTCGGGTGGATGTAGCGCCAGATGCCGTAGAAGGCCACCGCGCCGATCGGCAGGTTGATGAAGAACACCCAGCGCCAGCTGTAGCTGTCGGTCAGCCAGCCGCCCAGCGTGGGGCCGAGGATCGGGCCGATCATCACGCCCATGCCCCATACCGCCATCGCCGAGCCGTGCTTCTCTTTCGGATTGATGTCGAGCAGGACCGACTGCGACAGCGGCACCAGGGCCGCGCCGAACACGCCCTGCAGCATGCGCGAGACCACGATCTCGGTCAGGTTCATGGAGAGTCCGCACAGGGCCGAGGCGACCGTGAAGCCGGCCACCGACACCAGGAACACCTTCTTCAGGCCGAAGCGGTCGACCAGCCAGCCGTTCAGCGGCGTGGCGATCGCGGCGGCCACGATGAAGGAGGTCAGCACCCAGGTGATCTGGTCCGTTGATGCCGACAGCGCGCCCTGCATGTGCGGCAGGGCGACGTTGGCGATGGTGCCGTCCAGCGCCTGGATGATGGTCGCCAGCATGATCGAGATCGTGATCATGGTGCGGTTGAGCGGCTGATTCCGGGGCAAAGGCGCTGCGCTCACAGCTGCTCCTCGATGCGGGCGCGCAGCAGTTCCAGCAGCTCGGTGGCGGCGGCCAGCCGTTCGGGCGGAAGGTCGCCGAGCAGGGTGCTGCGCACGGCGTTCGCCTGTTCGCGCACCTGCTGGTACAGGGTGGTGCCGGCCTCGGTCAGGTGGACCAGCTTGACGCGGCGGTCGGTGGCGGAAGGCGCGCGCGTGACCAGGCCTTCGCGCTCGAGGCGGTCGAGCATCGACACCATCGACGGCCCTTCCACGCCGACCACGTCGGCCAGGGCGCGCTGCGACATCGGCTCGGCCGACTTGGCGATCATCGCGATCGTCATCCAGCCGGCCTGGCCGATGCCGAGGTGCTTGAGCCGTTTGTCGATCAGGAGGCGCCAGCCGCGCGCCGTGTTGTGCACGGCGGCGGAGAAGCGCTCCCCGATCGGGAATTCAGGTAGATCACTCATCGTTAGCAATCGAATCGATAGGAATCTATCGAGTTTAATTTATGCAAGTTGACTTGTAAAGAGCGGAGCGCCGCGGGCTGTCGTGTCAGAATTGTCTTAACGATGAGGAAGGAGCCGACGATGCAACAAGCCGCACTGCTGACTGTCCACGGAATGGGAGCGACCCCGCGCGACTACGCCGAGAAGCTGTTCGAGGCGGTGGCGGCGCGGCTGGGCGCCCTGACGGCGCGGGTCGGCTTCCGTTCCGTCTACTACCAGGACATCCTGAAACCGAACCAGGAAACCGTGTGGGCGAGGGTGAACGACAGCACGCGCCTGCACTATGCCGACCTGCGCCGCTTCCTGCTGTTCGGCTTCGGCGACGCCGCCGGCCTGGAGAACCGCAAGGAGATCGACGGTTCGGTGTACGAACTGGCGCAGCAGGCGATCGCCCTGCAGCTGCTGGGCGTGGCCCGGCACGATCCGGCCACCAGCGTGGTGTTCCTGGCGCAGTCGCTGGGCTGCCAGGTGCTGTCCAGCTACATCTACGACGCGCAGAAAGCCCTCGGCGGCGGGCAGGTCCATGCCGGCATCTGGAAAGACATCGACGCCTGGGCCCGGCGCGCGCTGGGCGGCCCGCTGTCCGACACCGAAAAGCGCTTCCTGGCCGGGGCCACCTGCACGGCGTTCGTGACCACCGGCTGCAACATCCCGATCTTCTGCGCCGCCCACAGGCAGATGGACATCAAGCCGATCGCGCGCCCGCTCCCGCGCTTCGAGTGGATCAACGTGTACGACCCGGACGACGCGCTGGGCTGGCCGCTGCAGCCGCTCTCGCCGGGCTATGCCGCCCTGGTCGACGACCGCCCGATCAATGCCGGGCAGGGCGCGGTGACCTGGATCCTGAAGAGCTGGAACCCGCTGTCCCACACCGCCTACTGGAGCGACGCCCAGGTGCTCGAGGCCGTGGCGCAGCGGCTGCGGCTCGAAGTCGCCTGACAAACATCAAACCGGGGTCAGACTCCCAATTTTGGCAATATTCCAAAGGATATTTCCAGATTCGGGAGTCTGACCCCGGTTTGATGCAATTCGGGTCTGGTGAACTGTATTCTTGTACTGCAGCGGCTTCTGTGTGCGCCGGGCCGGGCGCACGCACGCTACCATCGGGGCATGATGAATACGCTTGCACAAGACCAGCTCGCGCCGCAGGAAACGGCCGGCTTCCAGCTACGCCCGATCACGCGCCATCGCGGCGCCAGCCATGGCGCGGGGCAGGACAGCGTGGCGGAGGAAATGCCGCTGGCGCTGGTGGTGAACGGGATTTCGCATGTCGTCATGATGGTGACGCCGCGCGACCTGGAGGCGTTCGGGGTCGGCTTTGCGCTGACCGAGGGGCTGGTCGACAGCCGCGCGCAGGTCTACGACGTGGAGCTGCGCATGCATGCGCGCGCGGCCGAGGTCGAGCTGACCGTCGCCCAGGAAGCGTTCCAGCGCCTGAAGGGACAGCGCCGGGCGCTGGCCGGGCGCACTGGCTGCGGCGTATGCGGCATCGAGAGCCTGGCGCTGCTCGACCTCGCGCCGCAGAAGATGGCGCCGGCGGCGCTGCCCGCCGATCCGGGCGCGGCCATCGCGCGCGCCGCCGCGGAACTGCCCAGGCACCAGCGGCTGATGCGCGAGACCGGCGGCGTGCATGCCGCCGCCTGGTGCGAAGCCGACGGCACGATCGCCGCCGTGTTCGAGGACGTCGGGCGCCACAATGCGCTCGACAAGCTGGTCGGCCACCTTGCGTTCGCCGGCATCGACCTGCGCAGCGGCTTCGTCTTCATGTCCAGCCGCGCCAGCTACGAACTCGCGCGCAAGACCGCGCGCATGGGCATCCCGATGCTGGCGACGATCTCGGCGCCCAGTTCGCTGGCGATCGACATCGCCGCCCAGGCCGGGCTGAAGCTGGCCAGCTTCTGCCGGCAGGATGGGTTCGTCGAATACACCTGACCGCTCGCTCAGGCCGGCTGCAAGGTGAACACCGCATGCACCTCGCCGGCCAGGGCGCCGCGCGCGTTGCGGATCGCCGTGGCGCGCCAGGGTTCGAGCAGGGCGCGGCGGTGCGCGTCCAGCAGGCCGAGCTGCTCGAGCACGCTCCAGGTGGACGGATGCAGGGCGCGCACGGCGCCGTCCGCCACCTTGATCGCGATGCCGATGCCGGCCGAGCGGACGCCGATCGCCTGCACCGCATCGGCGCCGATCTTCGCCACCCAGTCGCCCTGGCCGGCCGTCATCCAGGCGAGGTCGGTGCGGGCTTCGCCGGACACCATGTCGGGCCGCTTCGTCATCGCGTCGTACAGGTCGCCCAGCGCGCTGCCCAGGCGCGCGTCCTTGCCGCCCTGGGCCAGGCGCGCATACAGGTGGGCCAGGCGCGCCAGCGGCATCGCGTAGTTCGGCGCCGAGCAGCCGTCGATCCCGGTCGGCAGGTTTTCCTCGTTCACCTGCACCGCATCGGCCAGCGTGGCGCGGATCGTCTGCTGCAGCGGGTGGTGCGGGTCGACGTAGCCGCGGGTCGGCGCGCCGTGCAGGCGGCACCAGGCCAGGAAGCCGCTGTGCTTGCCCGAGCAGTTGTGGTGCACGGTGCGCCAGCGCCGTTCGGCCGGGGCCGGCAGGCCGACCGCATCGTAGTACAGCGGGGTGGCGCAGCCGCACTCGAGGTGGCTCTCGTCGAGGCCGATCTTGCCGAGGATCGATTCGACCCCCGCCAGGTGCTTTTCCTCGCCCGAGTGGCTGGCGCACAGCAGGGCCAGTTCGTCGAGCGTGAGCTTGAAGCGCGCCGGGCCGTCGGCCAGCACGAAGGGCAGGGCCTGGAAGGGCTTCAGGGCCGAACGCGTGAAGACCATGGCGTCCGGGTCGCCGGCCGAGTACAGCAGGCGGCCGGCGGCATCGACCACGGCGATCGAACCGAAATGGATGTTCTCGACCGGATAGCCGGTCTCGGGATAGCCACGGGTGGTGGTGGCGAGGGGAACTGGATGCATGGCGGCGATGGCGGCGATGGTGGCCGATGGTGGCAATAGGTGAACTCTAGCGGATCGCGGCCGATTCCGGAGCACGCCACTTCTGTATGTATTGCCAACGATTCGACGCCACTTTTCGACGCTTCATCCCGTGTTTTCGACGCTCCAGCGGATAGCGCCTGACGCTTGTCCAGGGCGTGAATACACTTGCTTCACTCGCCGCACATTCCGAGATGCGGCGATACGAAAACACAGTGGACCCCCGGCGTTACCGGCGACTGTCCGGACGATGCACGGTCCGTTCTTCACTTCGAATCGTGAATGGAGCAATCATGCGTATCAAACAAGTACTGGCTTTCCTCGGCGCCGCCGCCGTCTCGTCCCTGGCCCTGGCCGACGCCGCGCTGCCGGTCGCCGTCAGCGCCGACGGCAACACCGTCATCGTGCAGGGCAATGCCCGCGCGCTGGTCTACCTGACCCCACATGAAGCCGAGGACGCGACCGGCTCGTTCCGGCTGGAGGATGGCCGCACGCTGAGGCTGACCAGCCTGCGCAACAAGGTGTTCATGGAAGTGGACGGCAGGCGCGAGGAATTGCTGCCGGTGTCGAAGACCCGCTTCGTGGCCCGCGGCAGCGGCGCCGAACTGGCGCTCGACGAACTGACGTTTCCGCAGAACGTGGCGCTGACCCAGTTCCGCCGCTGACAGGTCGCCAGCAGACAATGCGGCCGGCCTGGCCGCTGGGACCGGGCCGGCGTTTTATTTGGCGCTGTTCGCGTTAAGTGTTGAATCTGCCCAGCGCCGCTCTCAGGAAGGCATCCGGGCTGGCGATGCGCCGGCCATCCAGCGCCCAGCGCCAGCCAAAGTAATGGGACAGGTAGCGGCTGGCAATTCCGCGGAACGGCACCAGCCAGGCGCGCATGCGGCTGTGATAGGCGTTCACATTCTGGATGTGCAGAGGGCCGCGCTTGCGGATCCCCGCGCTCACGTTCACGGCTTCATGGGCGATCCCTGCTTCACGGGCGAATGCCGGATAAGCGGCGTGGCTGTCGGTCACCAGCAGCACGTCCGGCTCCAGGCGTGGCCGCAGGTGCTCGAGCAAATGCTGCTTGCGCAGCGCGCCCTTGCCGGTGACGGCATCGATGGTCTGCCCGCTGCGGTCGCGTGCGACCAAAATACACATCTGCTCGTTCGAGATGCCGCGCTTTGACGCTTTGCCGCCGCGCTTGCGTGGCGGGCGGTCGAGTTTCCTGGCGCCTTTGTGCGATTCGAGCACGTACATCTCGTCCGCCTCGGCAATCCCGCTCAACCGATCCGGCCGGTCGTCCTTGGTCACGCTGAGAAAGCGATGCCGCCAACGAAAGCTGGTGGCGCTGGCCACGCCCGTTTCCAGCGCCGCGCGGCGCACGCTGCGCGAGTCGAGCATGCCGTCGAGATAATCGATCCAGCGCGATTTGTGGCGCAGCCGGGCCAGCGGCGTGCCGCTCAGGGCGTTGAAGGTACGAAAGCAGATGCGGCAGCGATAACGCTGCAGGCCATTCGCATGGCCGTGGCGATAAGGACGATCGGCCTGGCAGCGCGGGCAGCAAGGTGTCTGCCCGGGTTGTTCGATGACGTCGAGAGCCCGGTCCAGCCCAGCCGCCGATTGCAGCAGCGCCAGCAGCCGGCCGCGCTGGCGCCGGGTGAGGCTCGGTAGACGCTGGAGAAATTGCTCGAACTGCCGGGCTTGCATGGCGCCTCCGTCAACGGTTCAGGTTGACATTGGACCGGGCGCTTGCCGAAAAGATTCCACACTTAATGCGAACAGCGCCTTTTATTTTCCTCAGATCGGCGCGCCGAAGCGCCCCGCCTGGTAATCCAGGATCGCCTGGTTGATCTCCTCGCGCGTGTTCATCACGAAGGGGCCGTGCGCGACCACCGGTTCGCGGATCGGGAAGGCATGCCCGAGCAGCAGCAGGGAGTCGTGGATGGCGCTCAGCGCGAGTTCGTCGCCCTGCGGTTCGAACTCGGCCAGGTGGAAGGCGCTGACCGTGTCCGGCTCGCCCTGGATCAGGCCGCGCACCACGTACAGGAAGATGTTGCGGTCGAGCAGGCCGTTCAGGTAAAAGTTCGCGCCGGCCTTCATTTCCACCAGGCTCATGGAAACGCCGGTCAGGGACTGGATCGGCCCGGCCGTGCCGCCATACTCTCCCGACACCAGGTGCACGCGCACCTTGCCGCCGTCGCTTTCCACCACCGGGATCCGGTCGCGCTGCAGGCCCACGTAGCGCGGTTCGGTCATCTTCAGGTGCGGGGGCAGGTTCACCCACAGCTGCAGGATCTCGAGCGGGCCGCCTTCCTGCATGAATTCGCGCGGCGAGACCTCGGCGTGCACGATGCCGCGCCCGGCCGTCATCCACTGCACGCCGCCGGGCCCGATCACGCTTTCGTGGCCGGCGCTGTCGCGGTGGGCCAGCAGGCCGTCGAGGATGAAGGTGACGGTCTCGAAGCCGCGGTGCGGATGCGGGCCGAAGGGCAGGCCGCGGTTGTGCTTCGGGTAGACCTGCGGACCATGGTGGTTGAGGAACAGGAAGGGGTCGACCTGCTCGATGTGCGGGCCCGGCAGCGGGCGCTGGGTGATCAGGTCGCCGATGTCGTCGCGCATGGCGGGGTGCACCCGCTGGATGGTCTTGTAGGTCATGCCGGTCCCTTTTCCTGTTGTTCGCCTTGCCCGCTACGATACCCGATTGTGCCGTCGCGCGGCGGTCGCCATCCCCGTGCTAGACTCCTTGCGCTTTTGCAACAAGGAGACGTGGTTTCACATGAAAACAAGACTTACCCTGGCCGGCCTGCTGCTGGCCTTCGCCGCCGCCGCCGGCGCCGCCCCGAACGCCCCGGCCGTGCCGGGCGAGGCCGCGGTGAAGGCCGCCAAGCATGCCGTCACCGCCTACCGCGACGACGTCGTCGACACCCTCGCCAGACTGGTGAGCTACAACACGGTGGCCGACAAGGAACTGCCCGCCGAACGCAATCCCCAGCACATCGGCTTCAAGAACTTCCTCGAGAGCGAGGCGGCGCGCCTCGGCCTCGACTTCGCCGACTACGGCCAGGTGGTCGTGATCGGCCTCGGTGCGGCGGATGCCCAGGAGCGGGTCGGCATGATCGCGCACGGCGACGTGCAGCCGGTCGACCCGTCCAAGTGGAAGAAGTCGCCCTTCGAACTGGACCGCAGCAGCGAGCCCGGCAAGCTGCTGGCGCGCGGCGCCGAGGACGACAAGGGGCCGATCGCCACCGCCCTGTATGCGATGAAGTCGCTGAAGGACCTGCAGCTGCCGCTGTCGAAGCGCATCGAGCTGTATGTCTACATGGCGGAAGAGTCGGACTGGGACGCGCTGGCCGCTTTCGTGAAGACCCATCCGCTGCCCCAGCTGAACATCACCCTCGACGCCGAGTACCCGGCGGTGACGGCGGAGAAGGGCTACGGCACGGTCGCCGTGACCTTCCCGCCGGCCGCCGCGGCGCCCCAGGGCGAGCCCTATGTCGCCGGTTTCGGCGGCGGCTTCTTCGGCAGCCAGATCCCCGAGGATGCGCAGGCGCTCGTCGCCAACGCCAGCCCGGCGCTCGAAGCCTAGCTGCGGCAGCGCGCGGGGAAGCAGGCCGGCATGCACTACACCTTCGAACGCAAGAACGGCGGCCTGGCGATTGCCGCGAAAGGCGTCTCGGCGCATTCGTCCAAGCCGGAGGACGGCCTGAACGCGATCAGCATGCTGGCCGACGTGCTGGCCGTGCGCACCTGGCCGGACACGCCGTCCGGCGCGCTGGTCAACTTCCTCAACGAGATGGTCGGCACCGGCTACTTCGGTGAGAAGTTCGGCAGCATCGCCTACCGCGACGCCTTCATGGGACCGATGACCTTCGCCCCGACCGTGATCCGCCAGAAAGGGGAGAGCCCGGAACTGTCGATCAACATCCGGCGCCCGCAGGGCAAGACCGCCCAGCAGCTGTCCAACGAGATCAATGCCGCGCTGGCGCAATGGCAGGGCGCGCATGCGTCGGTGCAGCTGGCGGACGTGAAAGTGCAGATCGGCGACCCCTGGATCCAGCACGACGCGCCGCAGCTGCCGGTGCTGATGAAGGTGTTCTCGTACTTTACCGGCGTGAAGGACCCGAAGCCGGTCGCGGTCGGCGGCGGCACCAATTCGCGCCTGTTCCCGCGCGCCGTCAGCTTCGGCCCGGCAATGCCGCACACGGTCTATACGGGCCATTCGGAGCATGAGTTCATCACCCTCAAGCAACTGCTCCTGAACCTGGAGATGGTCACGGCCGTGCTGGCCGAGCTCGCGCAGTAGAACAGTCCCTGCCGTATCGGGTCCCGAGCCAGCCGTCCGGGACCGTCCCGGCCCCGCCGCCCGCTTCGATCCCCTGTGTTGACGTGTAAGTCGAAGTCTCGCCAAAACCTGCGATTTTTTCTCAGGATTCTGTAGGTTTGCGCCTACAAAGCATCTTGCTTCATAGGGAAAAACTGCCCCCGCCTGGCGGGCTCCCTAGGAGAGCGGGCACCCGAGCCTGTCGGTACAGGAAGCCCTCCACATGAGCTTGTTGATGCCTGGAAAAGCTCGTGCTTACCCCTGGAAATAGTGGCGAAAACGCCATGTTAGGATCGGTCCCTGACCGCGAATGCGATACCGAAGTCGCCTTGCTTTTCCTGACATGCCCGACAAGAAAGCGCCATGCACATCCAAGAACTCGTAAAGCCCGACGGACGACAACTCACCCTCTACAGTAACCAGCCGATTCCGGCAGGACTTGTTGCACCGAGTCCCTTTCCCGACCCGCAGAATGCGAATCCGCACCTGCGCTGGCATCCGCTGCGCGGCGAATGGGTGACCTATGCGGCGTTTCGCCAGAACCGGACCTACCAGCCGCCGCCGCAGTACAACCCGCTGGCCCCGACCACCGACCCTGCGCACCAGACCGAGATGCCGGCCGGCGACTACGAGATCGCCGTGTTCGACAACCGTTTTCCTTCGCTGGCGCTGGATTCCCACGATCCGCCCACGCTGACGGTGCCGACCGCGCCCGCCAACGGCAAGTGCGAGGTGGTGGTGTTCACCCAGGATCCGCAGGCCGCGCTGAGCCGGCTGCCGCTGTCGCGCATCGAGCTGCTGCTGCAGGTGTGGGGCGACCGCACCACCCGGATCGGCGGCCAGCACCACATCCAGTACGTGCTGCCGTTCGAGAACCGCGGCGCGGAAGTGGGCGTGACCCTGCACCATCCGCACGGCCAGATCTACTGCTATCCCTTCGTGCCGAGCGTGCCGGCGCGCCAGCTGGCCCAGGAGCGCGAATACTATCTGCAGCACGGCTCGAGCCTGCTGTGCGACATGGCGCGCGACGAGGCCGCCGACGGCAAGCGCGTGCTGTACCAGGACGAGTACGCGATCGCCTTCGTGCCGGCCTGCGCGCGCTACCCCTACGAGGTGTGGGTGATGCCGACCGCGCCGTGCAAGGATTTCGCCGCGCTCACCCCGCCGCAGCGCGAGGGCCTGGCGCGCGCCCTGAAGACCGTGCTGCTCAAGTACGACCACCTGTGGGACCGTCCCTTCCCCTACCTGATGGCGTGGTACCAGGCGCCGACCGACGGCGCCGAGCATCCCGAAACGCAATTGCACTGCCAGTTCTACCCGCCGTACCGCACCCGCGACCGCCTCAAGTACCTGGCCGGCACCGAGCTGGCGGCCGGCATGTTCGCGATGGACGTGCTGCCCGAGACCACCGCCTACGAACTGCAGCAGGTCGAAGTCAACCTGGAGGATGGCGCATGAGTGTCACCGCCGATCCGCTGGCGCTGCGCGGCGCGGAGGCCGCGGCCAAGCTGGCGCTGCTGCGCGAGGCGCTGGCCCAGGCGGGCGCCGGCGCGATCCGCCTGCGCGGCGAGGACTGGTTCGCCTGGGCGACCGCGGGCGGCACGACGCCGGCGCCGAGCAGCTGCGAGACCGGCGGCGCAGGGCTGCTGGTGACGCCGGACGAAGCCTGCGTGCTCACCGACGAGACCGAGGCCGAGCGCCTGCGCCTGGAAGAGGTGCCGCCGGGTTTCACCTTCCACAGTGCGCCCTGGACCGATACCGAGCTGCACGAGACCTATGTGCTGGGCGCGGCCGGCGGGCGCGCCGTCCTGTCCGACCGCCCGGGCCCGAACGAGCAGCCGTTGCCCGCCAGCCTGAAGCTGCGCCGCATGGTGCTGAACGCCGACGAGCAGGAGCGCTACCGCGCGCTGGGCCGCGCAGCCGCCGAGGCGATCGACGAGGCGCTGCGCGCGGCGCGCCCGGACTGGACCGAATACCAGCTGGCCGGGGAGGGCGCGCGCGCCCTGCTGCGGCGCGGCCTCCAGCCTTCTCTGGTGCTGGCCGCCGGCGAGCGCCGCCTCGGGCGCTGGCGCCGGCCGACGCCCTCGCATGAGCCGCTCGGCGCCCGCGCCATGCTGTCGTGCTGCGCGCGCAGGCATGGCCTGGTCGCCAGGCTGTCGCGCTCGGTCAGCTTCGGGCCCGCGCCGGCCGCGCAGGACGAACTGCTGCGCCTGGAGTCGACCGGGCTGGACGCGGTGCGCGCCGGGCAGTCGCTGGCCGCCGTGTACCACGCCTTCGACGCCGCCTATCGCCACGCCAACCGGCCGGACGCGCTGCGCGAGCGGCCCCAGGGCGGCATCGCCGGCTACCTGGCCTGCGAACTGGCCGCCAGCCCGAGCACCGCGACCGGACTGGAGACCGGCATGGCGTTCGCGTTCAACCCCGGCTTCGACGGCATCGGGATCGAAGACACCTTCCTGCTCGGCGCGAACGGGCTGGAAAACATCACGCTGGACCCGCAGTGGCCGGCGGCGAACATCGGCGGCCGCCCGCGGCCGCTCTGGCTGGAGTTGACATGACAAGTGCAGAAACCTTCTTCGGCGGCGCCCCGGAGGCGTGCGCATGGGCTCCCGGGCGGGTCAACCTGCTGGGCGAACACACCGACTACAACGACGGCTTCATGCTGCCGGTGGCGACCCCGCAGCGCACCGGCGTGGCGCTGGCGCACAGCCATGACGACCAGCACCACCTGTACTCGGGCACGCTGGACGGCAACGTGACCTTCGCCGCGAAAGGCGGCAGCGCGCCGCAGGGCTTCGGCAGCTATATCGAGGGCTGCATCCGGCTGGTCGAGGCGCTGGGTGTCGAGATCCCGCCGCTGCGCGTGTTCGTCACCACCAACCTGCCGGTCGGCTCGGGCCTGTCGTCCTCGGCCGCGCTCGAGGTGGCGACCCTGCGCGCGCTGCGCCAGTTGCTCGGCTTCGCGCTCGACGACGTGAAGCTGGCCCAGATCGCCCAGCGCGCCGAGATCGAGTATGCGCGCGTCAACTGCGGGATCATGGACCAGATGGCGTCCAGCCTGTGCGACGAACGGAACATGCTGTTCATCGACGCCCGCACGCTCGAGCACCGCCTGGTGCAGATGCCGGAGGGGACCGAGCTGATCGTGATCGATTCCGGCGTGCCGCGCACCCTGGCCGCCAGCAAGTACAACGAGCGCCGCGCCGAGTGCGAGGAAGCCTCGCGCAAGCTGGGCGTCAAGGCCCTGCGCGACGTCACCGACCCCTCGGTGCTGGAACGGCTGCCCGAGCCGCTGCGCCGGCGCGCGCGCCACGTGGTGCTGGAGGACCTGCGCGTGCTGGAAGCGGCGAAGGGCGTGGGCGCCGAGCGCTTCGGCGAGCTGATGAACGCCTCGCACGACAGCCTGCGCGACGATTACGAAGTCTCGATTCCGGAGCTCGACCGGCTGGTGGATGCCTTGCGCGCCGCTCCCGGCGTGCTCGGCGCGCGCCTCACCGGCGCCGGATTCGGCGGGGCCTGCGTGGCATTGTGCCGCGCCGGCCAGGCAAGGGCGGCAGCAGAAACCGCACTCTCCAATTACAACAAAGACGGACGCCGGGGACGCATCCTGATCCCGGTTCCGACCCAAGGAAAGGAAAACAATGAGCCAGTTTGAGTACCCCCGCCCCCAGCTGGTACGCGACAATTGGATCAACCTGAACGGCAAGTGGCGCTTCCGTTTCGACGACGAGGTGTGCTGCAGGATGCCGGAAGGCGTGACCGGCTGGACCCATGAGATCAACGTTCCCTTCGCGCCGGAAACGGAAATGTCCGGCATCCAGGACACCGGCTTCCACCGCTTCTGCTGGTACGAACGCGACTTCGAGCTGAAGCCGTCCGAGCAGCGCGCGATCCTGCACTTCGGCGCGGTCGATTACGCCGCCCGGGTCTGGGTCAACGGCCAGCTGGTGGCCGAGCACGAGGGCGGCCATACGCCGTTCTCGGCCGACATCACCCAGGCCCTGAAGCCGGACGGCAGGCAGGTCGTGACCGTGTTCGTCGAGGACGATCCGGCCGACCTGGCCAAGCCGCGCGGCAAGCAGGACTGGCTGCTCGAGCCGCACTCGATCTGGTATCCGCGCACGACCGGCATCTGGCAGACGGTCTGGGTCGAGCAGGTCTCGCGCACCTTCATCCGCAGCCTGCGCTGGACCCCGATCTTCGAGACCTTCGAGATCGGCTGCGAGGTGTTCGCCGGCGGCGACATCCAGGAGAACATGTTCGTCGAGGTCAAGATCTGGCACGGCGACCAGCTGCTGGCGGACGACAACTACAAGCTGCTGCAGGGCGAGGCGAACCGCAAGATCGCGCTGTCCGACCCCGGCATCGACGATTCGCGCAACGAGCTGCTGTGGAGCCCCGAGCGTCCGACCCTGCTGGACGCCGAAGTGATCCTGCGCTGCGGCGACAGGGTGGTCGACCACGTCAAGTCGTACACCGCCCTGCGCGCCTTCCACATCAACCGCGACCGCCTGCTGCTGAACGGCCGCCCGTATCCGCTGCGCCTGGTGCTGGACCAGGGCTACTGGACCGAATCCTTCATGACCGCGCCGTCCGACGAGCACCTCAAGCGCGACGTCGAGCTGGCCAAGATGATGGGCTTCAACGGCGTGCGCAAGCACCAGAAGATCGAGGATCCGCGCTACCTGTACTGGGCCGACAAGCTGGGCCTGCTGGTCTGGGAAGAGATGCCCTCGGCCTACCGCTTCAGTCCGCACGCGATCAAGCGCATCGTCAAGGAATGGACCGAGGCCATCGAGCGCGACTACAGCCACCCCTGCATCATCGTGTGGGTGCCGTTCAACGAATCCTGGGGCGTGCCGAACCTGACGCTGACCCAGGCCCACCGCAACGCGGTCGAGGCGCTGTACCACCTGACGCGCACCCTCGACGCGACCCGCCCGGTGATCGGCAACGACGGCTGGGAAGCCTCGGCCACCGACATCCTGGGCATCCACGACTACGACAGCGATCCGGAAAAGATCAAGGCGCGCTACGAGGTCAGCGACCCCGTGCGCACGCTGTTCGATCAACGCCGTCCCGGCGGACGCATCCTGACGCTGGACGGCTTCCCGCACCGCGGCCAGCCCATCGTGCTGACCGAATTCGGCGGCATCGCCTTCGACCCGAACGCGAGCCCCGAGGACGGCACCTGGGGCTATACCCGTGCCCATACGGCCGAGAGTTATCACGCGCTGTACCAACGCCTGCTGAAGGTGGTCAACGAGACCTTCATGTTCAGCGGCTTCTGCTACACCCAGTTCGCCGACACTTTCCAGGAGGCCAACGGCCTGCTCAACGCGGACCGTACCCCCAAGCTGCCTTTCGAGGTGATCAGCGCGGCGACGCGCAACGTCACGCTCCAGGCCAGGGATGTCGAACCAGAGGGAGACCAGGGGGCAAGTACCGCCTGAGGCGCTTCCTCACAAAGTAACAGGGGCCTCGAAAACCGTCGCGAGCATCGCAGAGCTCGGCGCCCCCGCCGCCCCTGCAATGCGCAGCAGGTTTGCGAGGCTCCCACCAGAGGAGGCATCATGACCACGATCGTCGTTTTCAGCCATCTGCGCTGGGATTTCGTGTTCCAGCGGCCGCAGCACCTGCTGTCGCGCCTGGCGCAGCATTATCCGGTCCTGTTCGTCGAGGAGCCGGAGTACGATGACGGCGCCCCGTTCATGCAGCGGTCCCATCCCGCGCCGAACGTGACCGTGTGCCGCGCGCACACCCCGATCCATGCCGTCGGCTTCCACGACGACCAGCTCCGCCTGCTGCAGCCAATGATGGCCCAGCTGGCACCACCGGGCGAGCAGGTCATCGCCTGGTTCTATACGCCGATGGCTCTGCCCCTGCTGCAGTCGCTCCAGCCCGCGCTGGTGGTGTACGACTGCATGGACGAGCTGGCATCGTTCAAGAATCCGCCGAAACAGCTGCTGCAGCGCGAGAGTGCGCTGCTGAACATCGCCGACCTGGTCTTTGCCGGCGGCCCCAGCCTCTACGAAGCCAAGAAGAACCGCCACCCGAACGTGCACTGCTTTTCCAGCAGCGTCGACGTGGGGCACTTCGAGCAGGCCCTCGACCGCAGCCGCGTCCATCCGCAGCAGCGGGACATCCCGCATCCGCGCCTCGGCTTCTATGGCGTGCTGGACGAGCGCTTCGACCCCGAGCTGGTCGGCGCCGTCGCCGACGCCCATCCGGACTGGCAGATCGTGCTGGCCGGCCCGGTCGTGAAGATCGACCCGGAGCGGCTGCCGCGCCGCGCCAACATCCATTACCTGGGCCAGCAGCCGTATGCGGCCTTGCCCGACCTGCTGGCCGGCTGGGACGTCTGCCTGATGCCGTTCGCGATCAACGAAGCGACGAAATTCATCAGCCCGACCAAGGTGCTCGAATACATGGCGGCCCGGCTGCCGATCGTGAGCACGCCGATCGCCGACGTCGCCAACCCCTACGGCCACGTGGTCGCCATCGCCGGGGAAGCGCGCGCATTCGTCGCCGCCTGCGAAGCGGCGCTGGCCCAGACCCCGGCCGAGCGCGAACGCATGGCCGAGGCGATGAACGCCGTGGTCGCCGCGACGTCCTGGGACAACACGGCGGCGCACATGCGCGCGCTGCTGGAGTCGACGCCGCCGCGCACCTCGAGTTCGCATCCCGCTTCGCATACGGCCGCCCAGCCGGCGCCGCAGGCGGGCAACGCCGCGCAGAACGTCAATCCGCTGCGCAGCCAGGGCGCGCGCCACGTCGGCACCGTCATCGTCGGCGCCGGCCCGACCGGGCTGTCGGCCGCCTACCACCTGGGCGCGGACACCCTGCTGCTGGACCGCAACGAGACCGTCGGCGGCTGGTGCCGCTCGATCGAGGACCATGGCTTCACCTTCGACCACGCCGGCCACATCATGTTCTCGAACGACCCCTATGTGCTGAAGATGTACGAAGTGCTGCTGGGCGATAACGTGCACTGGCAGAACCGCGAAGCCTGGATCTACAGCAAGGGCGTGACCACCCGCTATCCCTTCCAGGGCGCGCTGTACGGCCTGCCGCCCAGGGTCATCACCGAGTGCGTGATGGGCGCCATCGAAGCCCGTTACGGCGGGCAGGGCGCCAACGATGCCCAGGCCGCGGAAGCGGAAGCCATCGACGACTGCTGCGCCGACGGCACCACCGACGTCTGCAACACCGACCGCGCCGTCAAGGGGCAGGTCAGGAATTTCGAGCAGTTCATCCACCAGGTCTGGGGCAAGGGCATCGCGAAGCATTTCGCCATTCCCTACAACCGCAAGCTCTGGACCGTGCCGCTGGCCGAGATGGAAACCTCCTGGCTGGGCGGCCGGGTGCCGCTGCCGAACCTGGAAGAGATCGTGCAGGGCGCCCTCGAACCGTCGCCCAGGCCGGTGGGGCCGAACGCCCGCTTCGGCTATCCGCTGAAGGGCGGCTTCCAGGCCCTGATGAACGGCTTCCTGCCGCACATCAAGGGCAAGATCGAGCTGGGCGCCGAGGTCGTGCAGGTGCTGCCGCGCGAACACATCGTGGCCCTGGCCGATGGCCGGCGCTTCAGGTATGACGACCTGATCTCGACCATGCCGCTGCCGGAGCTGGTCAAGGCGATCGGCGAGGAAGCGCCGCAAGAAGTGAGGACGGCGGCCAGGGGCCTGCGCCATGTGTCGATCCGCTGCGTCAACATCGGCATCGACCGGGTCGCCACCGACAAGCACTGGATCTACTATCCGGAAGACACGATCTTCCACCGCATCTTCGTGCAGGGCAACGCCTCGCGGGGATGCAACCCGCCGGGCGGCTTCGGCTTCACCTGCGAGATCTCGTATTCGCCGACCAAGCCGCTGCCGCTCGACGGCGACGAACTGGTCGCCCGCGCGATCGAGGATTGCCGCAAGGTCGGGATGATCCGGGAGGGCGACCGTATCCTGGCCGCGAACCAGGTCGACATGCCGTACGCCTACGTGCTGTACGACCACCAGCGCGCGCGCAACGTCGAAACCTGCAAGGCCTGGCTGAAAGGCTTCGACATCACCCTCGTCGGGCGCTACAGCGAATGGGAGTACTACAACTCCGACCACGCCTTGCTGGCCGGCAAACGCGGCGCCGAGACCGTGCTGGCCAAGCGCAGCCGCGCGCAGAAGGTCGGCGCCGAGTAAGCGACGAGGCGGTCCGCCTGGCGCCGCCGGGCGGATGGGCGCGAGTGGGCTGCCCCGGCTGCGGCACAGCGGGGCCGCGTGGCCAAACGGCTCGATCAGTGGTGGATCATGCCGCCGGCCAGGTTGACCCGGTCGCCGCTGCGGAAGTCCGGCGTGGTTTCCTGGGTGACTACCTGGGTGCTCCCGTCATCCATGCGCAGGGTAATACGGTAGACGCGGTCCGATGCGGTCGAGCTGCCGGTGCTGCCGGCGGTGCCGCTGCTGCCCATCGCCGCGGCGCCGGCCGAACCTGCGCCGGACGAGCTGCCGGCCTGGCGGGGAACGACTTCGACCGCCATGACCGTGGCGTTCGGGCTGGAGCTGGCCGCGGTGGACTGCCCCATGCTGGAACCGCCATAGGCGCCCTGGCCGGTGGTGGCGCTGGCGTTCTCGCCGGTGGTGGTGGTGCCGGTACCGGTGGCGGAAGTGCCGCTGGACGTGCCGCTGCCGGAGGTGCCCGACATACCGGAAGTGCCGGACTGGTCGTAAGCCGAGCTGCCGGTGCTGCCGGAAGTGCCGGAACTGCCGGAACTGCCCGAGCTGCTGGTGCCGCCGCTGCTGGTGGAAGTGCCGCTCTCCATGCCGGTACCGCTACTGCCGCCGCGCATGGAGCTGCATGCGGACAAGCCGAAAGCCAGCGTCAGCAAGCCTGCCAGGAGTACGCTCTGGTGTCTTAGCTTCATGATCAACTCCTCGTGATGGGATGGATGTGCCTGGTATATGCGTGACGGTGCCGCATGCCACAAGGGTAAGAGGCAGGTTTCAGTGCGACGTTCCAGCTGACTCGGGTTGAGCATGAGCCACGTCAAGGACGCGGCGGGAGCGGGGAATCCAGGAAGCGGCCGGGGCTCAGCGCCGGGTTTCCAGGGCCGCTTTCGGCAGCACGAGGCAGAGCAGCAGGCTCACCAGGATGGCCGAACCGCAATCGACGGCCCAGTCGCGCACGTCGGCGCCGCGGTAGGGGAAAAAGCTCTGGATGAACTCGTCGCCCGCCCCCATCAGGGCGACCGCCAGCACGGCCTTGACGGCGCGCGCCCCGGGGCCGCCGGTGCTGCCCAGGAAGCACAGGCAGGCCAGCACGGCATAGGCCGAGGAGTGCAGCACCACGCCGGGCGCATACTGGCCGATGTCGGCGCGTGCCCCGGGAATATTGCCGGTGACGACGATAGCCAGGTAGATGAGCGCGGCGCAGGCAAGGCAGGCAAAGCGAAGGCGTGGGTGCGTCAGCAACTGGAACAGCATGTCGTTCATGGAACAGCGGGCGGGAGTGCGAAAACCGCACCTTACCATGACGAATGCCTGAGCGTCCGCACGGCCGTCGAGCCGTGCCAGGCTCAAGGGTCAACCAGGAAGTGTTGCCCCTGGTGCCGGCGCACCGTCTTGCGGAACGTCGGCCAAGGGCGGGCGCGCGTCAGATCGTGAGCGCGGGCGTCCCGTTGGGGTAGTGGGCGTCGAAGCAGCTTTCGCATTCGGCGCAGAAAAGATGGGCGATGCGTACGGTTTGCTGCCGCAGCACGAGTTTGAGTTGGTGGGTCCGGCATTTCGGGCAGATCTCGCGGACGCTGCCGAAGGTCAGTACGTGAAGAGGCAGCTCTTCATCGTCGAGGTGGTCGATCACCGCGCGCGGATTCAGTTCGCTGAGGACCAGGTAGTCGTCGGCGGCATGCTGTCGTCGGCGCGATGGCGGGGAAGTGTGCTGCTGGGATGGCGTCATTGCTTCAGGTAAATTCATTGGACTGGCTCCATGAAAAAAACGCAAGCGCGAAATTCATCATAGCGAAATCCAGCAACGGATCAAGCTCTGCGGTGATTGATTTTCTTTATCGGCGATCCCCAGGGCGGGTATCCGCACGGAATAAAAAAATGCCCGCCAACGGAGGACGGGCACAACCCAAGATCGGGCCAAGAGACTCGGAATCCGGTGCGGCGCACCGCTTCCGGCACGCCTTTCTGCGATCACGCATATCGGTTGCGTGTATCCAGATGAACCCAGTATAGGAAGGGAATGTGACCCAGACATGACACGTCTCAAACAAACGCCCCGTTCGCCGAGAACAAATTCGGCTGAGACTGGTCTGTTGCCGATAGCGGCAAAAAAAAAGCCCGCTGTGTGAGCGGGCTTCAAACTATTTTCTTGGAGGAGAATAGTGGAGACAGGTGAGATTATGTTGCGCCGCGATATATATGTCCAATTTTGATTTCAGATAGCAGACATTCGCCAGGCTGATAACCGCTGAGCTCGCCCTTTTCACTCCTTGACCGGCACCGTGTAGTTCAGCGCCATCCGTCCGCCGTCCGCATACAGCGTCTGGCCGGTGACGTAGGAGGCGTCGTCGCTGGCCAGGAAGGCCGCGATGCCGGCGATCTCTTCCGGCTCGCCGCAGCGCCCGAGCGGCGTGCGCGACAGGATCGTGTGGCGCGCTTCCGGGCTGCCCATCACCGCATTCTTCGCCAGCTCGGTGAGGATGGTGCCGGGGCCGATGGCGTTGACGCGGATTCCGTGCTGGGCCAGGGCGATCGCCGCCACCTTGGTCAGCTGGTTGACGCCGCCTTTCGACACCACGTAGGGAATCTGGTTCGGAATGGTCAGCTCGGCGTTCACGCTCGACATGTTGATGATGCAGCCGCTGCCGCGCTTGACCATCTCGCGCGCCACCGCCTGGCTGCACAGGAACATCGACTTGAGGTTGATGCGCAGCACGCGGTCGAAGTCTTCCTCGGCCAGGTCGAGGAAGTCGGCGGCGTGGGTGACCCCGGCATTGTTGACCAGGATGTCGACATGGCCGAAGGCGGACAGGGTGGCGGCCAGCATGGCGTCGACGTCGGATTTCTGGCTGACGTCTGCGCAGAAGAAGCGGGCATTGTCGCCCAGCGCCTCGGCCGCGGCCGCGCCTTCCTGGCGCACGTCGACCAGCATCACGCGCGCACCTTCGCGCACCAGGCGCTCGGCGCAGGCATACCCGATTCCCCGGCTGGCTCCGGTAACGATGGCGACTTTCTGGGCAAGTTTCATGGCAGGCTTTCCTGGATGGCTAAACTGCCATTGTAACCAAGCGCCTGCGCGCCGCGGAGGTCAGAGCATCAGCGGCTTGTCCGGCAACTCGTTCGGCCGCGAGCCGTTCGACGGGAAGTGCTGGCGCAGCAGCGCGTTGACCTGGCCCACCGCGTCCAGCGCGGCGTCGTGGAAGCGGCCCTGGGCAAAGCCCGCCGTCATCGTGTTGCAGATCGCCTGCCAGGTCGCGCTGTCGATCCTGCGGTTGATGCCGCGGTCGGCCACGATGTCGACCTTGTGGTCGGCCAGGTTGACGTAGATGAGCACGCCGCAGTTGTCCTCGGTGTCCCAGATGCCGTAGTCGGCGAACAGCGAGATCGCGCGCTGGCGGTTGGTCACGCCTTCCCACACCGCCGACAGGGGCAGCGATTTTTCGACCACCAGGCGGACCTCGCCGCGGTGGCTCTGCTCCCCCAGCGTGATCGCTTCCGCGATGGCGGCCAGGGTCGCGGGCGGGAAGGCGCGCTCGGCCTCGTTCCTGGTGCTGAGCAGGTGGCGCAGCGCGCGCCGGAGCTTGCTGTCCATTACCAGTCTCCCGAGGCGCCGCCGCCGTCGAAACTGCCGCCGCCGCCCGAAAAGCCTCCGCCGCCGGAAAAGCCGCCCCCTCCCGAGAAGCCGCCGCCACCGCCGCCGTAGCGGTTGTTGTTCATGTTGCTGAGGATGCTGCCGAGGATGAAGCCGGTGGTGGCATTGTTCCAGCCGCTGCCCTGGCGGCCGCCGATGCGCGGCTGGGCCAGCCTGGCGCGGCGCGGACGGAACAGCGAGCGCAGCACCATGAAGCCGACCACGATGAAGAAGATGCTGGTGATGATGCCGGGGCCGCCGTCATCGTCCTGGGCCTGTCCCTGCTGTTGCGCCTGTCCCTGCCCGGCCTGGGGAGCAGGGAATTTTTCCTGGTCGAGGAGGGCGGAGATCGCGCCCACGCCGGCGACCAAGCCGCCGTAGTAATCGTTCTGGCGGAAATGGGGCGCGATGGTGTCCTGCAGGATGCGCTTGGACTGGGCGTCGGTGAGCACGCCCTGGACCCCGCGCCCCGCTTCGATGCGCAGGCGCCGCAGCGAGGATGGATTGTCGCGCGCGACCAGCAGCAGCACGCCATTGTCGACGCCCTTGCGGCCCAGCTTCCAGGCGTCGGCCACGCGGATACTGTACTGCTCGATGACTTCCGGCTCGGTCGACTTCACCAGCAGCACCGCGATCTGGCTGCCGGTCCGGGTTTCGTAGTCGGCCAGCACCTGCTCCAGGTTGCGGCGCTGTTCCGGCGTCAGCATGCCGGCTTCGTCGGTGACGCGCGCCGTCAGTGCGGGCACGGGCTTGAGCTGCGCCTGGGCCGGTCCGGCCAGGAGCAGGGCAAGGGCGATGGCCAGGCCCTGGAACAGGCGCAGCAGCGGATTCATCGCGACGTCCCGCTTACTTGCCGAAGTCGACCTTCGGCGCGGTCGAGATCGAGCGCTCGTTCTCGACCGTGAACGAAGGCTTGGGCTGGTAGCCGAACATCTTCGCCGTCAGGTTGGTCGGGAAACTGCGCGCCAGCACGTTGTATTCCTGTACCGAGGCGATGTAGCGCTGGCGCGCCACGGTGATGCGGTTCTCGGTGCCTTCCAGCTGCGATTGCAGGTCGCGGAACTGGGTATCGGCCTTCAGGTTCGGGTAGTTTTCCGACACGGCCATCAGGCGCGACAGCGCGCTGCTCAGCTCGCCCTGCACCTGCTGGAACTTCTGGAAGGCTTCCGGGTTGTTCAGCACTTCCGGCGTGATCTGGAAACTGGTGGCGGCGGCGCGCGCACGGGTCACGGCTTCCAGCGTCTCTCGTTCGTGGGTAGCATAGCCCTTGACGACATTGACCAGGTTCGGGATCAGGTCGGCGCGGCGCTGGTACTGGTTGACGACTTCGCTCCAGGCCGCCTTGGTCGCCTCGTCCTTGGCCTGGAATTCGTTATAGCCGCAACCCGACAGCAGCGATCCGGCCAGCACCGCCGTCAGCAACATGGCCGCCAGGCGCGTGAACAGGGAAGGCGTCGAAGAGGTCTGCTTCATAGGATATCCATCGCTAGTTGTCGAATGACTAAAAATATACCGCAATTGTCTGTACTGCGGCGCTCTACCCATGCGAAGAGGCGGCGGAAACGGGGGCAAGCGGGGCGCAGCGCGGTACAATAATGGGTTTGCAACAAGAGACAAGGGCCTGCCATGAACTTCATCGACAAGCTGAATGCCGCCTGGCGCAGCAACGATTCCCTGCTGTGCGTCGGACTCGATCCGGACGTCGAGCGCCTGCCCGCGCACCTGCGCGCGCACCCGGAGGGCATCGCCGAATTCTGCAAGGCCATCATCGACGCGACCGCCGACCTGGCCTGCGCCTTCAAGCCGCAGATCGCCTATTTCGCCGCGCTGGGCGCGGAAAGCCAGCTGGAGACGGTCTGCCGCTACCTGAAACAGCGTTATCCGCACATTCCCCTGATCCTCGACGCCAAGCGCGGCGACATCGGCGCCACCGCGCACCAGTACGCGCGCGAAGCCTACGACCGCTACGGCGCGGATGCCGTCACGGTGAGCCCCTACATGGGCTTCGACTCGGTGGAACCGTACATGGCGTGGCCGGACCGCGGCGTGATCGTGCTGTGCCGCACCTCGAACGCGGGCGGTTCGGACCTGCAGTTCCTCGACGTCGGCGGACGCCCGCTGTACCAGCATGTGGCGCAGCTGGTGGCCGAGAAGTGGAACCGGAACGGCCAGTGCGCGCTGGTGGTGGGCGCCACTTTCCCGCAGGAGCTGGCCCAGGTGCGCGCCCTGGTGGGCGACATGCCGCTGCTGGTGCCGGGCGTCGGCGCCCAGGGCGGCGACATCGAAGCGACCGTGAAGTCCGGCCGCACGGCGAATGGCGCCGGCATGATGATCAATTCCTCGCGCGCCATCATCTACGCGCAGCCGCAGGGCGATGAAGACTTCGCGGCCGCCGCGCGCCGCGTGGCGATGGAGACGCGCGACGCGATCAACCAATATCGCGGGTAATCCGAACGTCCGCGTGGGCACCACGTGCCCACGTCACGATCAATACCGGCTGGGCGCGATCGACTCCGCGTAATCGTACAGCGCCCCCAGGATCTCCTCGGTGCGCTCGTCCGCCGTCTCCGACAGCGCATCGATCTCGGCGAACAGCTGCTCGATGGTGCGGGCGCCCCCTGCGCCGTCGAACAGGCGCGCCGCGCGGTGCGCTTCCCAGGTTTCCAGCTCGTGCTCGTGCAGGGTGTGGGGGAAGTTGCGGCAGCGGTAGCGGAACAGGATCTCCCCCAGCCGCCCGTCGTCGAAGCTCGGCTGGCGGTCCGCCAGGCGGGCCGGGTGCTCGCCACGCAGCGCTTCGAGCTGGCGCCGGTCGCCCTGCGACACGAAGCCGTTGTACAGGTCCTCGTCGACGTCCACTCCGGCGCCGGCCCCGCCGCCATCGCGCTGGAACACCTTCTGCCACACGGCGCCCATGTCCGGCCCGCCGGCCGCGATGCGCGCGTGCGCGAGGCACTGCTCGATGTCCAGTTCCCACTTCGCCGCCAGCGCCGGGTCCAGGGTCCGCAGGTTCCCGACCAGCATCGGCGACTTGTTCAGGTGCACGCTCTTGATCGGCAGGCGGGTCATCCCTTCCGGCATCTCGGCGGCGCGCGTGAACAGGCGCGTGCGGATCGTGTCCACGTTCAGTCCGAACAGCTCGGACGGGTCGTGGCGGCAGTCCCAGACCAGCACCTCGTTCTTGTTGGTGGGGTGGGAGGCCAGCGGCCACACCAGGCCCAGGCAGCCTCGCTCGGCCGGGAACATGCCGGACACGTGCAGGACCGGCCGGCGCTGGCTGCGCTCCAGATGCAGGCCCATCTCGCTGGCCACCTTGTCCTTGCGGCGCAGCTCCAGGCAGAAGTCGAACAGCTTCGGCTGCTTCGAGCGGATCAGGCGCGCCATCGCGATGGTGGCGCGCACGTCGGACAGCGCATCGTGCGCCGCCTCGTGCACCAGGCCGTTGGCGCGGGTCAGGTCTTCCAGCCGGAAGCTGGGCTTGCCGTCTTCCTTCATCGGCCAGCTGATGCCGTCCGGGCGCAGGGCATAGGTCATGCGCACCACGTCCAGCAAATCCCAGCGGCCGCAGCCGTTCTGCCATTCGCGCGCATACGGGTCGATCATGTTGCGCCAGAACAGGAAGCGCGTGACCTCGTCGTCGAAGCGGATGGTGTTGTAGCCGACCCCGACCGTGCCCGGCTCGCTGAAGGCTTCGCAGATGCGCCTGGCGAATTCGTGTTCCGGCACGCCATGCTCCAGGCAGTGCTGGGGCGTGATGCCGGTGATCAGGCAGGCCTGCGGATCCGGCAGGTAGTCGGGCGCCGGCTGGCAGTAGATCATGACCGGCTCGCCGATCTCGTTCAGCTCGGCATCCGTGCGGATCGCCGCGAACTGGGCCGGGCGGTCGCGCCGCGGCACCGCGCCGAAGGTTTCGTAGTCGTGCCAGAGAAAGGTGTGGGTGCTCATTGGGAGCTCATGAATAATGACGCGCCATTCTAACTTGCCAGGCTGCCCATCTCCAGCCCGGCCGCAAGAGGCTGTACGGAACCTTCAGACGCTGATGCGGTCGCGTCCGGCCTCCTTGGCGCGGTACAGGGCCGCGTCGGCGGCTTCGACCAGGCTGCGCTCGTCCTGGCTGCGGCCCAGGGTGGCGACGCCGAACGAGGCCGTGATGTGGGGCAGGGCGATGCGCATGTCGTCGAACACGATGGTTTCGCGCATGCGCCGGCACAGGCGCTCGGCGACCATCTCGGCCAGCAGCCGGTTGGTGTTCGGCAGGATCGCCATCAGTTCCTCGCCGCCGAAGCGCACCGCGAAGTCGGACGGCCGCAGCGCGCTGCGGATCACGGCGGCGGCGCTGGCCAGTGCCGTGTCGCCGGCCGTGTGGCCGAAGGTGTCGTTGAAGCGCTTGAAGTGGTCGAGGTCGATCATCACCAGCGACAGCGGGGTGCCGTCCTCGCGGCTGCGTGCGACCAGCGTCGGCAGCATGTCGTTCAGCCAGGCGCGGTTGAACAGCCCGGTCAGGCCGTCGTTCATCGACAGCTGGCGGTAGAACTCGCCCAGCTTCTGGCGCCGCCGCAGCAGGGCGTTGGCGGCGCGAATGCGGAAGGACAGCAGGCGCAGCAGGTTGCGCGCGACGCCGTTGGCCTCGTCGATCAGGCGCCACAGCAGGGCCGGCTCGATCACCAGCAGTTCGCTGGTTTCCAGCGCGGTGATGGCGTCGAGGTTGGCGGCATCGTCCAGCACCGACTGCTCGCCCACGCTCTCGCCGGGCAGGATGCGCTGGATCTCGCCGGCGCCGGCCGCCGTCGCCGGCTGCACGCCGAGCGAGCCGGACAGCACGATGTAGAGGCGGGCCCGCAGGCCGTCTTCGACCGGCTCGTCCTTCGCCACCCGGATCACCGGACAGTCGGCCAGCAGCGCCGCCACGGCCGGGGTGTCGGCGTCGCGGAACAGCTGCAGGTCGCGGACCGCATAGCGGGAAGCGCCGAAGGCGGCGATGATGTTCAAGGGCTGGATGTGCTAATGGTTGAGCTCGAAATCATAACTCATTGCAACTTCTCCGCGAGGCTTGTCGCCGGATAAACAACAGTGTTTCAATACGGGGATGAACCCATCCTCTCCCCTCATCGACGCGTTCGGGCAGCGCCACGCCCCGGACCCGGACGCCCGCATCGTCTGCCTGGTGCCCTCGATTACCGAGCTGCTGTGCGAACTGGGCCTGGCTGGCAGGCTGGTCGGGCGCACCGGCTTCTGCATCCATCCGCGCGACACGGTCGCCGCCATCCCCAAGGTGGGCGGCACCAAGGACGTCAACGTCGAGAAGATCCGCAAGCTGGCGCCGACCCATGTGGTGGTCAACATCGACGAGAACGAGAAGCCGACCGTGGAGCGCCTGGCCGAATTCGTTCCGCACGTGGTGGTGACGCACCCGAACACGCCGCGCGACAACCTGCGCCTGGCGCGGCTGATGGGCGGGATCTTCGGGGCCGAACAGGCGGCCGAGCGCTGGTGCGCCGCCTTCGAAGAGGAATACGCGGCCCTGCACGGGCTGGCTCCCGGGCCGCGCCGCACGGTTTTGTACTGCATCTGGCAGGACCCGTGGATGACGGTCTCGAACGAGACCTATATCGCCGGCATGCTGGCCGAACTGGGGTGGAAGGTGCCTTCGCTGGGAGAGGGAGAACGCTATCCGCGCTTCGAATGGTCGCAGGGGCTGGTGGACGGGCTCGATGCGGTGCTGCTGTCGACCGAGCCCTACCGCTTCACGGAGGAACACGCCGATGCGCTGGAAAAGCAGGTCGGCATTCCCGTGTTCCTGGTCGACGGCGAGATGATGTCGTGGTACGGCAGCCGCGCCCTCGAAGGCCTGCGCTACCTGCGCAGGCTGAGGGCACTAATGGAAGGTTATTGATTATCCGTCAGTCCCTTGTAGGACTCGGCGGGGACGTCGGCGTCCAGCGGCAGGGGTTCGCGCATCTTCTTGTCGTTCAGGCGGCCCAGGGCGCTGTCCAGTGCGCGCTTGAGCTTGCCGGCTGCGCCCGAGATCGACAGGTGCAGGTCGGCGGCGTGGGCATGCACGACCACCGGCTCGTAGCCGGACACGCGCGCTTCCATCATGCAGTAGTTGTCGCCATCTTCGTGCTTCTGGCCGTTCTGGTTGCTCAGGTGGACATCGACGCGGCGGACCTGCTCGAAACGGCCGACGCTCGATTCGACCACCTCGCGCACGCGCTCGTCGAGGCCCTGGTGGCGGTCGATCGTGTTGTCGGTATTAACATTGATTTCCATACATCGCTCTCCAATAGTTGACACTGTTGAAACGATGTTACACCTTTCGCGCGATCCGCTGCGCCCAGGTGGCGATGCTCAGGAGTTCACCACCCCGGCCGCGATGTTCACCGACAGCCCGAGGATCAGCAGGTTGAAGAAGAACGCCAGCACCGAATGGCCCAGCACCAGCTTGCGCATGGTGCGCGAGGCCACCGTCACGTCCGAGGTCTGGACCGCGACCGCGATCGTGAACGAGAAGTACAGGAAGTCCCAGTAATCCGGCTCCAGGCCTTCCTCAGGGAAGCGCAGCGGCGGCTGGCCGGCGGGCGCGCGGTAGTACACATGGGCGTAGTGGAAGCAGAACAGCACCCCGACCAGCAGCCAGGAGCCGACCAGGGTGAGGGCGGTGAAGGCATAGCGCAGCGCGACCTGGTCGGGCGGCATGTGGTCCATGCGGCTCAGCTCGGACACGATGGCGTACAGGCTCAGCACGGCGCCCACCACCAGGGTGCACAGCACCACGCCGGCGCTTTCGTCCTCGCGGCCGGCGATCGCGCGCACGCGGCCGGGGTCGGCCCGCAGCATCAGCCAGGCCATGCCGGGCAGGTAGGTCCAGACGCCGACGTTCCAGCCGACCAGCGCGCGCCGCAGCCAGGGACTGGACTCCGGCCACAGCAGGGCGACCAGCACTCCCAGCGCGATCGCCAGCGACAGGTGCGGACGGTGGCGGATGAAGCGATGCAGCATCCGCTTGTCCTTGTGGCTTCCGGTTCCCTTGCCCATCATCCGGCCTTGCGCGCGGCTTCTTCCGCGTCGTGGTGCGGGAACCGGTCCATGCGCGACAGCACCGGGAACAGTTTCATCCAGGTGCCGGTGACCACCAGGGTCGCGGCGCCGCCGATGACGATCGCGCGCACCAGGCCGAACCAGCTGGCAGTCAGACCCGATTCGAACTCGCCCAGTTCATTCGAGGCGCCGATGAAGACGGAATTGACGGCGCTGACCCGGCCGCGGATCTCGTCCGGGGTCTCGTACTGCACCAGCAGGTGGCGTACGTAGACGCTGACCATGTCGCCGGCGCCCAGCAGGAACAGGGCCGCCAGCGCGACGGCGAATGTACTCGTCAAGCCCATCGTCACGGTGGCGGCGCCGAACAGGGCGACCCCGCCGAACATCCAGGCGCCGACCTTGCGCCGGATCGGAAAGAAAGCCAGCAGGATCGAGCACAGCGCCGCGCCGGCGCCGGGGGCGGTGCGCAGCAGGCCCAGGCCGGTCGGGCCGGCGCCCAGCACGTCGTGGGCATAGGCGGGCAGCAGGGCGGTGGCGCCGCCGAACAGCACCGCGAACAGGTCGAGCGAGATCGCACCCAGCACGATCGGGCGCGACCACACGAAGCGCAAGCCTTCGAGCAGGGTATGCCAGCTGACCGGTGCCCGGGTTCTGGCCTGCGGCGCGCTGCGGGTGGCCGCCATCAGCAGCACCGACAGGGCCAGCAGCACGCTCGACACCGTGTACACCACGTTCGGCCCGAACACGTACAGCAGGCCGCCCAGCACCGGGCCGGCGATCACGGCCACGTGGAAGGTCGAGGAGCTGAGCGCCACCGCCTGCGAGAACGCTTCGTTCGGCACCAGGTTGCGCAGCACCGCCTGGGAAGCCGGCATCATGAAGGCGCGCGCGCTGCCGTACAGGACCAGGACCGCGAACACCGGCCAGACGACATGGCTGCCGGACAGGGTAAAGGCCACCAGCAGCAGGCTGCACAGCAGCTGGGTGCACATGCACAGCAGGATGATGGTGCGGCGGTTGTGGGTGTCGGCCACGTGGCCGGCCCACAGGATCAGGGCCAGGAAGGGCGCGAACTGGGCCAGGCCGATCAGGCCGAGGGCGAACAGGCTCCGGGTGATCTGGTAGACCTGCCAGCCGACCGCCACGCTCTGCATCTGGACGGCCAGGGTGCCCAGGAAGCGGGCGGAAAGATAGAAGGAGAGGTTTCGGTTGCGCAGGACGCCCAGGCCGCCCGTGGGGGAAATCAGTGACATAAGGTGGTAAGTGGGGCCTTGGATACGTCGTCCCCGCCTGCGCGGGGACGACGTTGCGAATCATTTTTTGAATCGGAGGGCAAACTTGTCGTCCGGCTTGTCCATCTTGAAGAAGGGCTGCTCGCGCGGATCCGACGCCACATGCAGGTAGTCGCTGCGGCCGTCGAGCTTGAAGCCGGCCCTGGTGACCTCTTCGACCACCGTGTCCTCGTCGATGCGGTGCAGGGTCTTGGTGGCGGACAGGCCGCTGCCCTTCCTGGCCGCGTTGTCGACGATGACCAGCGTCCCGCCCGGCTTCAGCGCCTCGTACAGGCGCTTGTTCATCGCCGCGCGGTCGGCCGGGGTGTTGGCGATGTCGTGGTAGGACATGTTGATGGTGATGAGGTCGAGCGGCGGCGTGCCTTTCGGGACCGGATCGTTGAAGTCGGCCACCACGGCGTGCAGGTTGGGCAGGGTGGACGTGCCCACGCGCTCCTGCAGCTTCGGATTCGGCTTCGCGTTCTGCGCCCACACTTCGCCCTTGCTGCCGACCGCCGCCGTCAGCAGGGCCGCCGTGTTGCCGCCGCCCGAGGCGATGTCGAAGGCCTTCATGCCGGGACGGACCTGGGCGAAGGCCAGGAACTCGGCCGGCTTGCGCTTGGCGTCTTCCTTGCGGTCTTCGGCGCTGCGGATCGGGCTGGCGACCGCGGACTGGTAGCCGGCGTCGGCCTGCTGGCCGGCGGCGTAAGCGGAGGCGCCGCCCAGCAGGGCGGCGGACATGGCGGAACAGGCGAGGGCAAAGCGAAGCGGCGTACGCATGATCGGACCCTTCATCAAGTTAAGGAATCAAGGAAAACATCAGGACTGCGCCAGGTCGGCCTCCGTCGTGAATGCGTCGGCGTAGAACTCGTCGGCCGGCAGGCCGCATTGCGCCACGTAGTCGCGGCGCGCCGAATCGACCATGATGGGCGCACCGCAAGCATACACCTGATAGCCCGACAGGTCGGGAAGATCCTGCATCACGGCGGCGTGCACGTAGCCGCTGCGCCCGAGCCAATTGTCTTCCGGGAGGGCGTCCGAGATCACCGGCACGTAGCGGAAGTGCGGCAGCTCGCGCGCCCACTGTTCGCACAGTGCGTGCATGTACAGGTCCTGCGGGCGGCGGCCGCCCCAGTACAGGTGGACCGGGCGCTCCGACTTCAGGTGGATCATGTGTTCGACCAGGGCCTTGACCGGCGCGAAGCCGGTGCCCGAGGCCAGCAGCACGATCGGCTTGTCGGACTCTTCGCGCAGGAAGAAGGTCCCGAGCGGACCCTCGAAGCGCAGGATGTCGCGCTCCTTCATGGTCGAGAACACGTGGTCGGTGAACAGGCCGCCCGGCAGGTGCCGGATGTGCAGCTCCAGCGGGCCGTTGAACGATGGCGCGGTGGCGATGCTGTAGGCGCGGCGCTTGCCGTCCTTCAGCATGAATTCGACGTACTGGCCGGCGCGGTAGGCCAGCGCCTCGTTGGCCGGCAGCTGCAGGGTCAGGATCGCCACGTCCGGCGCGGCGCGGCGGATCGCGGTCACGCGGGTCGGCATCTTGCGCACCGGGTAGTCGGTGCTGCCGCCCACTTCGCGCGCTTCGATCGTCAGGTCGCCCTCCGGCACGACGCAGCACATCAGCGCATGACCCTGCAGCTTTTCCTGCTCGGACAGGGCGCGCGGCTGGTGCGGCTTGTGGTGGAAGCTGCCGTCGACGACCTTGCCCTTGCAGGAGCCGCAGGCGCCGTTCTTGCAGCCATAGGGCAGTCCGATGCCGGAGCGGATCGCCGCCGCGAGCACGGTTTCGTCCTGCTCGCAATCGTAGTGGTGGCCGCTGGGCTGGACAGTGATCTGGAACGTCATACAATCCTCGGAATGAATACTCAAAATAAAGTCAGGTTCAACAAACCGCGCCTCCTGATCGTGGGCTGCGGCGATGTCGGCATGCGCCTGCTGCCGCAGGTGGCAAAGCGCTTTCGCGTGTTCGCGCTCACCAGCCAGCCGGCGCGCTGCGCGGAGCTGCGGGCCGCCGGCGCGATTCCGGTCGTGGCCGACCTCGACCGGCCGGAAACCCTGAAGCGCCTGGGACGGCTCGCGCCGTGGGTGGTGCACCTGGCGCCTCCGCCAAAGCAGGGCGCGCTGGATTTGCGCACGCGCAATTTGACCGCCATTCTACCCGAGGGGACGCGCGTGGTTTATATCAGCACCACGGGCGTCTACGGCGACAGGCAGGGTGCGCCGATCGACGAGACCGCCCCGCGCGCGCCGCGCAACGCCCGCGCGCAGCGGCGCGTCGACGCCGAGCAGGTGCTGCGCGCCTGGGCCGTCGGCACGGGCGGACGGGTGGCGATCCTGCGCGCACCCGGCATCTACGCGGCGCAGCGCCTGCCGCTCGAGCGCCTGCGCCAGGGCACGCCCGCGCTGGCGGCGCAGGACGACGTCTACACCAACCACATCCACGCCGACGACCTGGCCCGCCTGGCGCTGCTGGCCCTGTTCCGGGCACGGCCGGGCCGCGCCTACAACGCCAGCGACGATACGCACATGAAGATGGGCGACTATTTCGACCTGGTGGCCGACGCCTTCGGCCTGCCGCGTCCGCCGCGCCTGCCGCGCGCCGAGTTGGAGCGCGTCGTCTCGCCGGTCCAGTTGTCCTTCATGTCGGAATCGCGCCGGCTCGGCAACCGCCGCATCAAGGACGAGCTGCGGGCGCGCCTGCGCTATCCGCGGGTCGAGGAGACGGTGAGGGCGCTGGCGGAATAAGGTGGGCTTAAGCAAAAGATAACTGGTCCGTGTAGAATTTTGGGTAACTGCTCAGCAGCCATATAAATACAAGCAATACACCAAAACTAGCTTATTTTTCACGACCTCACGAGGGAAGTAAAGAATAAGCCACGGATCGTTATTTTCGAAGGAAGACCATGCCCATCAGAAGGATACCGGAGGGTGGCGTCTATGACCCCAACCGGGTTCTCGACGCCATCATCAACAAACTCAAGCTGAAGAACGACGCGGCCCTGTCGCGCGTGCTCGAAGTCGCGCCGCCGGTGATCAGCAAGATCCGCCACAACACGCTGCCGATCGGCGCCACCATCCTGCTGCGCATGCATGAAGTGTCCGATTTCAGCATCCGCGAACTGCGGACGCTGATGGTGCGGGCAGACGCGCCGGGCGATTCCGGCGCACTGTCGGCCTGAGCGCCGCGGCAGGCCGCCGGCGCCAGGTCGAGCATGCTTAGTGCAGGGCCGGGCGCTGGAGGGATTCCGCGGCGCGGCCGGCAGCCTTGTCGCCCGGCGGCATGGGACCGGCGCAATAAGCCACCGACGGCGGCATCGGGCCGGCGCAGTAGGCGGTAGCGGCAGCGGCCTGCGGACGGGCCGAAGCGCTCACGCCAGGCACCGTGCTGGCGCCATAAGTCACGGACGGCGGCATCGGACCGGCGCAGTAAGCCACCGACGGCGGCATCGGACCGGCGCAGTAGGCGGTGGCGGCGTCCTGCGGACGGGACGAGGCCTTGGCGGCCATGCCTGCACGAATGGACGGGGCCAGGCCGCTCAGGTCGATGTGGCGGGTGCCGGGCTTGCCCGGGACCGGTACGGTGCGCACGGCCGTCGCCTGCGCCAGCTCCGCGGCCCGCTCGGTGAAGGAGTCGCCGAAGGTGGCTTCGTACAGGGTGCGCATGCGTTCGCCGCTGTCGAGGCGGAACTGCTCGTCCTGTTCGCCGCGCATGCCGATGTACGGGAAGTGATGCAGGAAGTAGCCGAAGACCTGCTCGCAGTCCCTGGCGTATTTCATCGTGTCGAGGATGTGGTAATGCCAGAAGGTATCCACGTCGACCAGCGGGGCGATGCTCTCGTTCGGGTACATCTTCATCAGCCACAGGAAGCGCCGATACTCCTTTTCCACTGCGTTGGCCCTGGTCTGGCTCCAGCTTTCTCCGGACTCCACGTGCATCAGCTTCACCTTGATGGGGTCAAGGTCGAGTTCCATTACTACTTTAAACAGGTCGTTCATGTTCATGGTAGTCCTCTCAATATAGTAGTTTTGAACTGCTTCCCTAGTAGTGGCGCTGCAGACATCTGGTGAATCGTGTACCGACATCAGTTACATGCACAGGAAAAAATGTTTCTAATATTTAACTAAATCCCCTTTTTTCAACCCACGAAATCGAAATCCGTCATTGACGCGTGTTACATGTCGTCAATGTAATTTGTTTAAATCCTATAGTAGTTGCGTTTAATCAAAGGCTGAAGCAGATGACAAAAATGCCACAAAATCCGCCCATCGCGATTCTTGGCAAAGTGGTAAGAAAAATTGTGGAAATGTAAACGTGCGGGAAGGGGCCGGCAGCGCGCAGCCGGCGAGGGAAAAGCGAAGAGGGTAAGCGGAGAGCTTACATCACGGCCGGGCCGGATTCGTGTTCCCGCCGTGACTCTGCGGCCAGGTGCGCCGGTTCGATCATCGGGACCGACACCGTCACCGTGGTCCCGCCGTCCGGGCCACTGAACACCTGGCAAGTGCCGCCGAGGATGACGACACGTTCCTCGATCCCGACCAGACCGAAGGAACCTTGCTTGTTGCGTCCTCCAGGGGCGAGTCCGCAACCGTTATCCCTGACGGTCATCGACAGCCAGTTTCCGTCCAGCCGCAATTCGACCACGACTCTGCTGGCATTCGCATGGCGCTGGATGTTGGTGAGCGATTCCTGCAGGATGCGGAAAATCGCCGTCGCGCACGTGTCGGACGGCGAGATCTCGCCATGCAGATCGCGCACTTCGCACGCGATGCCGGTGCGGCGCTCGAACTCGTGCAACTGCCATTCGACGGCCGCGGACAGGCCGAGGTCGAGGACGGTCGGCCGCAAGTCGTTGATGATCTGGCGTACGCTCTTGATGGTCGCGTCGATCTGCAGCAGGGTCGTCCGTACGCGCTGGTGCAGGTTGGGGTGCCGGTTCCTGGTGCGCGAGGACAGCATCTCGGCATCGATGCGCAGCGCCAGCAGGTTCTGGCCGAGCTCGTCGTGGATCTCGCGCGCGATGCGCTTGCGTTCCAGTTCCTTGATCTGGTAGGCATGGTCGGCCAGCCGGCGCAGCTTCTGGTGCGACAGCTGCAGTTTCCGCTGGCTCTCGCGCAGCTCGCTGGTCATCTCCTGCGCGAGCGCGAGCGCGGCGCGGCGCGACGAGGTCAGCATGCGCAGCAGCGCGTACAGCAGCATCGAACCGACGAAGCCGAACGCCGCCATCACCTTCGCGTAGTAGATGTCGAAGTCGGTGTACAGCGCGGACTTCGGCACGCTGTAGACGATCTTCCAGGGGCGGGCATTGAATTCCATCCGCAGCTCGGCGCGGAAGATCCCGCTGCCGCGGTCGAGCGGCGGCCTCGGGTCGGCGCTGGTGCCCCGGCTGTCGTACAGCGTGGATGAGCGGTCCATCCGTTCCCGCCCCTCGGGGTCGATGTACGGGCCGGTGTCATACACGGTCATGCGCAGGCCGGGGATGGGGACGTGATCGACCACGCCGTGCAGCAGCCTGGGCACGCTGAACGCCAGCCCGATCGAACCCATGTAGGCGGCGCGGCGTTCCTCGACCGTGCTGCGCGGAAGGCCGTTGCGATAGACCGCCATGCGGATGCCCAAGTGGGACTCGTTCGGTTTGGACAGCATGGGAATCGGGCTGCCCGAGGCCTGCACGGTGCCCAGGTCGCGCTCCAGCGCCAGGCGCCGGCCGAAATAACGGTTGGACAGCAGGTCGACGCCAAAGTGGCCGGGGCCGGGAGGGTCCGGCTCGATGTGGGAAACGACCAGGTAAGCGGGCCGGATGCCGGGCGGGGTAATGCTCAGGGGCGCCTGCATTTCCGCGCGGAGCGGGGCCAGCACGGCGTCGCGCTGGTCATTGGTCAGATAGATGGCGTAGTTGATGCTGTCGATGGCCGGGAAATGCGTCGGCAGGTCCAGCCCGCGCACATATTCGTGGAACTGGTGGTGGGTGAGGCGGTCCGCGCTTTCGATCAGGCTGGCGCCGCCCCGCAACACGTTGGTGAGCGCCTTGACGCGCATGTCGATCATGCCCTGCGCGTACTGCACATGATTGTTGAAGCGCTCATGGGCATCGCTTTCGATCGAGCGCGACAGCGAGACATAGAGCACGCCGCCCACCGTCGACGAGAGCAGCAGGCCGGTCCAGAACGAGAGCCGGGTGACCGGAAACGCATCCTTCAGTACCGACGACATAACAAACCCTCACATAGTCATGCATTGGAAAGTACTGATTTGAATGTACTTACGGACCTATCATTTCAGGGAGTTGCAAATAAAAAAGCCCGGCGAACCGGGCTTTCGGGGTGGCGATGACTGCGGCTTATTTGGCCCAGCTGTCCTTCAAGGTCGTGACGCGGTTGAACACCGGCTTGCCCGGCCGGGAATCGACGCGGTCGGCCACGAAGTAGCCGTGGCGCTCGAACTGGAAGCGCTGGTCGGCCTCGGCCGATGCCAGGCCCGGTTCCAGGTAGGCGGTGACGGTTTCCAGCGCGTTCGGGTTCAGCAGCTCCTTGAAGTCGCGGCCGCCGGCGTCCGGGTTCGGGTCGCTGAACAGGCGGTCGTACAGGCGCACTTCGGCGGCCAAGCAGTGCGAGGCGCTGACCCAGGTGATGTTGCCCTTGACCTTGTAGTTGTCCGCGCCCGGGGTGCCCGACTTCGAGTCCGGGAAGTAGTTCACGTGGACCGCGGTGACGTTGCCGTTTTCATCCTTGTCGTAGCCGGTGCACTCGACCACGAAGCCATACTTCAGGCGCACGCGCGC
Organism: Telluria sp. Soil_C_11; assembly: GCF_057657395.1. Classification (NCBI taxonomy): domain Bacteria; kingdom Pseudomonadati; phylum Pseudomonadota; class Betaproteobacteria; order Burkholderiales; family Oxalobacteraceae; genus Telluria; species Telluria sp. Soil_C_11. The sequence goes on from NZ_JBDGIN010000014.1 coordinate 99,349, forward strand.
GCCCGGCTTGTCGTCGCTAGGGGGGGTGAAGCGGTGGTAGCCCTTGGTCGGGGTTTCCATGAAGTCTTCCTGCTCGATCCACAGTTCTTTCGTGAACGGGAAGCTGCGCTGGCCCATCTCCGGATGGTGCGGGTGGACGGGCGCGCTGCACTCGACCGTCTCGCCTTCCGGGAAGTTGTCGACGATCAGCTTCAGCGGACGCAGCACGGCGATCGCGCGCGGCGCCTTCGGATCCAGGTCGTCGCGCAGCGCGCCTTCCAGCGTGCTCATGTCGATCCAGCCGTCGGCCTTGGATACGCCGATGCGTTCGCAGAACAGCTGGATCGATTCCGGCGTGTAGCCGCGGCGGCGCAGGCCGACGATGGTGGGCATGCGCGGGTCGTCCCAGCCGCTGACGATGTTTTCGTCGACCAGCTGGCGCAGCTTGCGCTTGGACATCACCACATAGGTCAGGTTCAGGCGCGAGAATTCATACTGGCGCGGCACCGGGCGCTCGAAGAAGCCGCCTTCGGCCAGGGTCTCGACCAGCCAGTCGTAGAACGGGCGGTGGTCCTGGAATTCCAGCGTGCACAGCGAATGGGTGATGTTTTCCAGCGCATCCGAGATCGGGTGCGTGTAGTCGTACATCGGGTAGATGCACCACTTGTCGCCGGTACGGTGGTGATGCGCGTGACGGATGCGGTACAGGGCCGGGTCGCGGTTGGTCATGATCGGCGAGGACATCGCATCTTCGCTCATCTTCGCGCGCAGGATGTGTTCGCCGTCCTTGTACTTGCCGGCCTTCATGTCGCGGAAGATCTGCAGCGATTCCTCGCTAGGGCGGTTGCGGAACGGCGAGTTGGTGCCCGGCGTACCGAAGTTGCCGCGGTTGCGCGACATGTCCTCGGCGCTCTGGCTGTCGACGTAGGCCTTGCCTTCCCTGATCAGGTACTCGGCCATCTCGTACAGCTTGTCGAAGTAGTCGCTGGCGTAGTGCAGGTATTCCTGGCCGCCTTGCTCCCACGAGAACCCCAGCCACTTCACGCTGTCCATGATGGTGTCGACGTATTCCTGGTCTTCCTTTTCCGGGTTCGTGTCGTCGAAGCGCAGGTGGCAGCGGCCCTGGTAGTCGCGCGCCAGGCCGAAGTTCAGGCAGATCGACTTGGCATGGCCGACGTGCAGGTAGCCGTTCGGCTCCGGCGGGAAGCGGGTGATCACCGAAGGCATGCCTTCGCGCGCATGGGTGCCTGCCGCCAGGTCGGATTCGACGATCGCGCGCACAAAATTCGACGACGGCGCCGCCGCCGCGCCGGCCGCGGAGTTCTTTTCGTTGCTCATGAAAATGTGTTCTAGATGGGTAAGATTGCAGGCATTTTACCGTAGCTATGTGGTCAAGCGCACGGTTTGACGCGGACAGCCCTGGGCATACTAAGCCAGCAAGCGCATGGGCTGCCTGTCAAGATGGCGTTTTCTATAGGATAATCTCGGTTTGCATTTTTTCGGGCACCAGCCGGAGAGTTCCAAAGTGGAAAATTTATACGCGATCCTCGGCGTCGCGCCGAACGCGACCGACGACGAAATCAAGAAAGTCTACCGCTCGCTCGCGATGCGCTACCACCCGGACCGCAACCAGGCGCCGGGTGCCGAAGCACGTTTCAAGGCCGTCACCAAGGCCTACGAGGTCCTGTCCGACCCGGCCAGGCGCGCCGAATACAACCAGAGCGTCAACCACCGCATCGTGCTCGATGCCGAAGGCGAGGCCTTCGAATTGTGGCGTTCGGTGTTCTCGCTGAATGGCGTGAACCTTCCGCACTGACCGCGACATTAACGAAAGATTGAAGCAACCATGAAAAAAGTACATCCGGAATTCGCTTTCCAGTCGCGCGAACTGGAAGGGCAGATCGAAGGCACGCTGGGCGATCCGCCGAACCGCAAGAACTACGACATGATGGTGCAGGCGCTGGTGTCGGAGTACACCAGCGGCGACGGCCTGGACGACGTCAACATGATGGCCTTCGCGCTGGTCGACCGCATCCGCTTCAGCGACCCGAAGGGCCTGATCCGCGAAGCCATGGACTACGAGAGCGACGATCCGGCCAAGGTCCATGCCATGGCGAACTGCGACGGCGCCGATGGTAACGATGAGGAAGGCAAGGCGATGTACGCCGCGATCTGCGAGAACCATCCGGAACTGGCGCGCCAGGCCATCATCACCGCCTTCCTGTTCAAGAACCAGGCGCGCTGGGAAGACGACGACCAGTCGCTCGACCAGCTGGCCCGCGACGACGAGGGCGACGACGACGAGCTGGACGAAACCGCGGCCGGCGACGATTTCATGCAGATCTTCGACTCGGACGGAGGTGATCGCGAATGAGCATTGATGACAAATCGAACCTGCCCGCGCTGACCCGGCAGGTCAATGAACTGGTGCTGGCGGGCTCGCTGCAGCACGCCGAGGAAGCCCTGTCGAAAGCCGCCGACGAGCATGGCGACTATGCCGTGGCCGAGGTGCTGTCGACCCTGCCGCCGCAGGTGACGGCCCTGCACCTGGCCGGCTTCGACGGCGCCAAGACCTCGGTCGCGACCCTGCTGGTGCCGCCCAAGGCCTGGGCCGAGAGCCTGGCCTACCTGGCCGCCACCTGGCCGGACGACATGATCGAGGACGATCCCGAGCGCATCGCCGAGAACCTGTTCAACCACATCCACGGCGTGGTCTACGCCACCGACGACGAAGACCGCCGCCACGAGCTGCTGAGCGAAGCCTCGTCCTCCGACTGGGGCGCGACCGCGTTCGCCATCGTGTGGTCGCTGGCGCCGAAGGAAATCCTCGAAGTGGCGGGCGAGATCGCCAGCCGCGGCCGCTACGTGACCGGCCAGACCACCTCCGACAGCGACATCGTGCCGCTGGCGATCGACCTGGCCAAGGCCAGCGAGGACGGCTGGGAGCGTTCGCTGCTGGAACTGTTCCCGGAATACCGCAACAGCGCCGACCTGGCCGACGTCGAGCTGCCGGAAGACGAGGACGACGAGTCCGCGTTCCCGCACCGCACCACCCGCGAACTGCTGTACCGCCTGCGCAAGCAGGTGCCGTCGGTGCGCGGCACGCCCAAGCGCAGCACCCGCCGCAGCATGGGCACGGACATCTTCTCGTGAGCGAGGGCGCCGTTTCCATGCTGCCAGCGATCGTCATCGAGAAGCTGCCGCGCCTGATCCGCGCGATCCGCCACCTGCCCGACAGCGCGACCCCGGAGGAGGCCGTGGGCCTGGCCGACGAGCTGGCCGGCATCACCGCGATGGTGGCCGAGAAGTTCACCAACGACCGCACCGCCGAAGGCATCCAGCGCGCCCTGCTCTTGAGCGTCGGCGGCGTGTCGCTGGGCCTGGAATACCTGCTCGAGGATGAAACCGACGACGAAGTCGGCGACAAGGCCGCGGCCGGGATCCTGGTCTCGGAAGGGCCGGAACTCGTGTTCCAGCAGGGCTTCCGTTTGATCCGCGAACTGGCCGCGCTGCCGGAAGACAGCCTGGTGGGCGAATACGACACCGACCCGGTCTACGCCCAGCGCCGCCTGAAGGAACTGTTCGTCGACATCTGCACCGCCGACCCGGGCGAGACCTGGTCGGGCTACGAGCGCTACCTGGCGCAGCTCAAGCAGCGCCAGGGCGTGCAGGCGATCGTGCGCGCGGCCCAATGGCTGCGCCGCCATCACTTCGAGGGGCCGGTCAAGGATCCGGACCTGAACGCCGAGGGCGTGATCGCGCTGGCGATCGTGTTCGCGATCGAAGGAGGAGGGCGGATCGTGGCGCGCACCGGCCAGAAGGAGTTCGAACGCTTCGTCAAGGCGGTGCGCAAGACCAGGCCGGACTACGATACCGGCTGGGCCCAGCTGCTGGAGAACATCCCGGCGCCGCACCACGCCATCATCGCCGAGCGCATCGCCACCTACCGCAACAGCATCCTGCTGGAGCATATCGGCGGGAGCATGCCGCTCAAGCAGCTGTTCGTCGAGCTGGAGAATTTTGCCGGTTCGGAGATCGACGCAGAGTATCCGTAGGGTGGCCCCCATCTCCGCCGGCAGTCCCGAATTCAGGCGCATCAACCGCGCCATGGTCTTCGGCGGTTTTTCCACCTTCGCCCTCCTGTACTGCGTGCAGCCGCTGATGCCGCTGCTGGCGCGCGACTTCAGGCTGACGCCGGCGCAGAGCAGCCTGGCGCTGTCGCTCGCCACCGGCACGCTGGCCGTGTCGCTGCTGGCGTCGAGCGTGGTGTCGGAGCGCTACGGCCGCAAGCCGCTGATGGCCGGCTCGATGTTCTGCGGCGCCGTGCTGACCCTGCTGGCGGCCTTCACCCAGGGCTACGGCCAGCTGCTCCTGCTGCGCGCGCTGACCGGGCTGCTGATGGGCGGGATGCCGGCGCTGGCCATGGCCTACCTGAGCGAAGAAATCGCCGGCCCCTCGCTGGGCCACTCGATGGGCCTGTACATCGGCGGCAGCGCCTTCGGCGGCATGACGGGACGGGTACTGGCCTCGGTGATCAGCGACTTCTACGACTGGCGCATCGCGGTCGGCGTGATGGGCACGGCGGGGCTGTACGCGGCCTGGGAATTCAACCGCAGCCTGCCGCCATCGACCAATTTCCGCGGTGGCCAAGGCGGCTGGCGCGCGCTGTTCACCGGCACGGCGAAACACATGCGGGACGCCGGGCTACCCTGGCTGTTCTCGCTGGCCTTCCTGCTGATGGGGGCTTTCATCAGCATGTACAACTACATCGGCTACCGCCTGCTGGCGCCGCCCTACGCCATGCGCCAGAGCGCGGTGGGGGCGCTGTCGGTGCTGTACCTGCTGGGCATCTTCAGTTCGGTCTGGGCCGGCAAGCTGGCCGACCGCCTGGGCCGCCGCAACGTCCTGTGGCTGGTGATGATGGTGATGCTGGGCGGGCTGCTGCTGACCCTGGCGGGCCAGGTGTTCCTGATCGTGGCCGGCATGGGCCTGTTCACCTTCGGCTTCTTCGCCTCCCACTCGGTGTGCAGCAGCTGGGTAGGCCGGCGCGCCCGGCCGCCGCAGGCGCTGGCCTCGGCGATCTACCTGTTCTTCTATTACCTCGGCTCGAGCGTGGTGGGCTGGTTCTCCGGCGTGGTGTGGGCGCATGCGGGCTGGCCGGGATTCGTGAGCATGCTGGGGGCGATCCTGCTGGTGGCGATGGGGGTGGCGTTGAGGTTGCGGGGGTTGGCCCCGTTGGAGGGGGGGCGGGTGGGGTAGGCTTGAACCAGCCCAGTCCCGCCTACCTGCCGCCGCCGGACGATCCGGATCCGCCGGCGCAGTACGACGACGCCGCGGTAGTGAGCATCTCGGCGCCGGCAACGATGGCAACCGGCAGTACCGCCTACGTCACGGTCACGATGCGCAATAGCGGCACCACGACCTGGTACCCTGCGCTGGCGACGTATCCGTACCGGCTCGGCTCGCAGAATCCGGCAAACAACAGCACCTGGGGCGTCGGCCGCGTTGAACTCGGCAGCACGGTGGCGCCGGGCGGCCAGGTCGTGTTCGGCTTCACGATCACCGCGCCCACGACCGCGGGCACGTACAGCTTCAGCTGGGGCATGTTGAGGGAAAACCTGGCCTGGTTCGGCGCCATCGCCTCCTCGACGATCACGGTGAGTGCGCCCGCGCCGGTGTACGACGCCCAGCTCGTCTCGGCCGGCGTGCCGGCCCAGATGGCGGTGGGCGGCAATTACAACGTCTCGCTCACGTTCAAGAACACCGGCAACGTGACCTGGACGCAGTCCGACTACCGCATCGGTTCGAGCAGCCCGGCCGACAATACCACCTGGGGTTTTGCGCGGGTGGACATGGGCGTGGCCAGCGTTGCGCCAGGGCAGAGCGCGACCTTCAATTTCCAGGTGCATGCGCCCGCGACGGCGGGAACCTATCTGTTCGACTGGGGCATGCTGTACGAGTTGCACTGGCGCTTCGGCCAGACCACCGGAATCAGTGTGACGGTAGGCGGGACCAACAGTTCGGTGACCTATATTCATACGGATGGGCTCGGCAGCCCGGTGGCGCGGACCGATGGCGCGGGTAACGTCATCAGCCGCACGCGCTATGAACCCTACGGCTATGTGGCCTCGGGCGTGCAGCCGACGATCGGGTTCACCGGCCACGTGAACGATGTGGATACCGGGCTGACGTACATGCAGCAACGGTATTATGATCCGGTGGCGGGGCGGTTCTTGAGCATTGATCCGGTGGTGACAGATGTAAATAATGGCGGAAGTTTCAATCGGTATGCCTATGTCAATAACAATCCCTATAAATACGTAGACCCTGACGGCCGAGCAGTAGAGTCCTTCACAGTGGATCGCAATAATAACGTACATATTGTTATGGCAATCGTATATAAAGGTGCCAAGCTGCCCGGTGGTGAGGCGACGCTTAACGCATTTATCTCAAAAAACTTTAACCGAAGAATCGGTAAATATGCCGTTAACTTGACGTTGATCCCTGGAGGTCAAGCGAAATTCCCGAATTTTGTAAATGTTGTAGACGGGTTTGGAAGATCCATGACAACTGGAAATGGGGCTCGAGAGGTAACCTTATATACTCACGAGTCGAACGGAGCTAGTATAGAACAAGCGATGCTGCATGAAATGACTCACCTGATCGGAAATTTGTGGCCATTTGATCATTACGATGGAACCGGGTCGGCTCAACAAGGATGGGAAACGAATATATCAGGAAACGTAAAGGATGGGAAAATAGAGGAAATAAATATCCAGGAAATGTTAAAAAATCAGGTCGATCGTAAATCGCTAGAATGCGGCATCTCTTGTCCTGTTAAAGAACATACATGGCCGTGAGGAGGCGATACGAAGGTGGAAGTGTAATAATCCCAAATTGTCTTAATGATGATATTGTTAATTTATATTTTTGGATTTCTATATTTTAATGAACAATCGAATTGTATTGGTATTTTTTGCAATAATAATCGCGATAAATGCTTTCCTTGTCAACGATGTTGTTAAAATTAAGAACCAGGTGGGCAGCGTGGCTGATAAGGTGGCGCACATAGAGGGGACTGTGTCAAGAAGAGAATCTGCTGATCCACTCACCCCTAGTGAGTGTAGTATTGAACCCGGCCTCGGAGATTCAAAAATACATCCATGTCGCACAACGTTTGAGCGGTTATTGTTAGTGCCTCAAAAATTTCATGGTCGGTGGATAATCGTTTCTGGAATATATAGCGGTGGGTTCGAATCGAGTGCACTTTACCCGTTATCGTTCCATGAAAGAGATGCAGAGCCCGTCATCACGCTACATCATTCTGCAATATGGGTGGAGCCATCTTTTCAGCATTCTGGTGAATCATTTGTCAAGGTTGCAATTATTGGGAAGTTCTATAACGGCCCCTCGGGTCATCTAAGTGCGTATTTTGGGAAAATTATTAACGCCGAACAAGTATCAGATAACGGGTAGGCCAGCGAATTTTGCATCTGAAATTATTTTTTTTGGTGCTGGTTTTTCTCGCGCTTTATTTTTTTGCAATATTTTATATAAGATATGTATTAATAAAAAGCCGAATTAAAAAATTTCGAATTCGAAGTCTTCGATAACTTGGTGCGCGGGTTACCCAATTGCGAAAGATGCCGCGGTTGGTACAGTTGTCGGGAATTTCAAAAAAACGGGATGTTCGAGGGCAAGGAAACGGGTAGCATGCCGTTCTGACGACCCGACTCGAAAAGACGGCGGTATCAAAGTTGTTGATCAATGGAAAAAAATGCAAGACAAAGGCGAAAAGGTCCATGAGCGAACTATCCAGAACGAGAGTCGCACCAGTCTAACGCCGAGTAATAACGTCAAGAATTTCCGTGTGATTCTTTTTGAGAAAGCCAACTAAGAGCCAAAGATATTATGAAAAAGTTTTATTGGTCGGCAACCTTAATCCTTGTGCTGATGAGCACCTCAATGGTCCATGGCCAGGTTTGTCCGGCTGAAGTTGAAGTTGCAGAGACGGTGCCTGTCGCATTTTAAGGATGGCAGGTTTCACGAGAGCTCTTTAGCTAGCAAACTTAATGGCTTAGAGATTGTTGAGGGAACAATCCATCTGAAGGCATCAGACAACGCCATACTTAAAGCCATTGTTGCCCCAACCGGAGAGTATGTTTGGCAGTTCCGCGAGCAGATCGGTAAAGCTGAAATTTGGATGCAGTGCGTTTATAAAGGTACGCAAGTACGATTATTCAGGCGTGTTGACCCGAGCGTGAAAGTTTGCCGAGAAAAAAGAATACAAGGTAAAAGGCGTGATGGAAATTCGGTAGTCCAAAGCGGAGTGCCGTTGAGAGCGCAAACGATCAAGGGAGGATGATGCAAGAGTATCCAGAACAAATGGATTGTGCATGGCTAGCCGTTGATTCCATTGACCACATAGGCGTTTCATCACAGCCGGTGTCGGACCAGTCCCCGAGACGGTCCTCAAGAGCGAATTGCCAATCGTTGAGGTCGAATCGGCATTGTTTGGTAATCCCCCCACAAAAAGAGCGCGTTTAGAAGTAGAATTTTCTACTTAAGAAAGAAAGCTCTACATGAAGACGT
>NZ_JBDGIN010000015.1:0-98802 GCF_057657395.1 Telluria sp. Soil_C_11
TGGCGTACGGTTTTCGAGACGCATCTTATTTCTTCCTCAAAATCAAGGATGCATTCCCCGGCAAAGCGCGATGAACCCAAAAAAACGGGGAGCCGAAGCTCCCCATCTTGATTACTGCTTGCCGAACCGGTGGATTACAGCATGGCCTTCAGCAGGCGTGCCATTTCCGACGGGTTCTTGGTGACCTTGATACCGCAGGCTTCCATGATTTCCAGCTTGGCTTGCGCGGTGTCGGCGCCGCCCGAGATCAGCGCGCCGGCGTGGCCCATGCGCTTGCCCGGAGGCGCGGTGACGCCAGCGATGAAGCCGACGACCGGCTTCTTCATGTTGTCCTTGATCCAGTAAGCAGCGTTCGCCTCGTCCGGGCCGCCGATCTCGCCGATCATGATGACTGCGTCGGTATCCGGATCGTCGTTGAACATCTTCATCACGTCGATGTGCTTCAGACCGTTGATCGGGTCGCCGCCGATGCCGACTGCCGACGACTGGCCCAGGCCCAGCGCGGTCAGCTGGCCGACTGCTTCATAGGTCAGGGTGCCCGAGCGCGACACGACGCCGATGCGGCCCTTCTTGTGGATGTGACCCGGCATGATGCCGATCTTGATCTCGTCCGGGGTGATCAGGCCCGGGCAGTTCGGGCCCAGCAGCAGGGTCTTCGAACCGGCCTTGGCCATGCGGTCCTTGACTTCCATCATGTCGCGGACCGGGATGCCTTCGGTGATGCAGATTGCCAGGTCCAGCTCGGCTTCGACGGCTTCCCAGATCGCGGCGGCGGCGCCTGCCGGCGGCACGTAGATCACGGAAACGTTGGCGCCGGTGTTCTGCTTGGCTTCCTTGACGCTGGCGAAGATGGGGATGCCCTCGAAGTCCTCACCGGCTTTCTTCGGGTTCACGCCTGCCACGAAGGCTTCACGGCCGTTCGCGTAGTCGCGGCACATGCGGGTGTGGAACTGGCCGGTCTTGCCGGTGATACCTTGGGTGATGACTTTGGTGTCTTTGTTAATCAGAATCGACATGTTATTTCCTTTGCGAATTAGGCTTGGCCAGCAGCAGCGGCAACCACCTGCTTCGCTGCGTCTTCCATGGTGTCGGCCGAGATGATCGGCAGGCCGGATTCGGCCAGCATCTTCTTGCCCAGGTCTTCGTTGGTGCCCTTCATGCGAACGACCAGCGGCACTTGCAGCGACACGGCCTTCGATGCGGTGATCACGCCTTCGGCGATCACGTCGCAGCGCATGATGCCGCCGAAGATGTTGACCAGGATGGCTTTCAGGCCCGGGTTCTTCAGCATGATCTTGAATGCTTCGGTGACTTTCTCAGCCGTCGCACCGCCGCCCACGTCCAGGAAGTTGGCCGGCTCGCCGCCGAACAGCTTGATGGTGTCCATGGTGGCCATGGCCAGGCCGGCGCCGTTCACCAGGCAGCCGATGTTGCCGTCCAGCGAGATGTAAGCCAGGTCGAATTTCGACGCTTCGACTTCGGCCGGATCTTCTTCGTCCAGGTCGCGGTAGGCGACGATTTCCGGATGACGGAACAGGGCGTTCGAGTCGAAGTTGAACTTGGCGTCCAGGGCGATGACCTTGCCCGAGCCGGTCAGGATCAGCGGGTTGATTTCGGCCAGCGAGGCGTCGGTTTCCCAGTAGGCTTTGTACAGGCCTTGCAGGTTGGCGCGGGCGTCGGCAACCGACGCTTCCGGCACGCCGATCTTGCGGGCGATGTCGTCAGCTTGTGCATCGGTCAGGCCGACCGACGGCTCGATCACGACGTTGTGGATCTTTTCCGGGTTGCTGTGGGCGACTTCTTCGATGTCCATGCCGCCTTCCGACGAGGCCATCAGCACGACTTTCTGGGTGACGCGGTCGGTGACCATCGACACGTACAGTTCTTTCTTGATGTCGGCGCCTTCTTCGATCAGCAGGCGGCGGACTTTCTGGCCTTCCGGGCCGGTCTGGTGGGTCACCAGCTGCATGCCCATGATCTGGTTCGCGTATTCGCGGACCTGGTCGATCGACTTGGCGACCTTGACGCCGCCGCCCTTGCCGCGGCCGCCAGCATGGATCTGCGCCTTGACTACCCAGACCGGGCCGCCCAGCTCTTCAGCTGCCTTGACGGCTTCGTCCACCGACATGCACGGAATGCCGCGCGGAACGGTCACTCCGAACTTTCGGAGGATCTCTTTGCCTTGATACTCATGGATTTTCATGCTGGCTTCCCTTCTTCTGTTACTGATTTAGAAATGCGGTTAAATAAATAGAGCTACAAGAATCGAATACTAACCCGTCACCACCTTCAAGGCCCAGCGCGGGTAGTACCTGGCGACGGCGGGACCGTCGGTGCGCAGCGCATGGCAGCGGTCGAGTTCATAAGGACGCTCGGCCACTAATGCGTTCGAATTAGCGGCCGCGCGGTTTTCCATGGCGTCGTCGGCAAAGGCCTGGATTGCCGCAGTGGGCAGGACCTGTGCCAGCTCGGTCAAATGGGTGCATCCGAGGACGCCGGACAGGCGGTCCTTCAGGTGCAGCCGGAAATGTTTCAGCAGCGACAAGCCGACCAATTTCTTGTAGGCGGGTGCGATGGTGTCGCAATAACCGGGATAGGGTACGGCATCGGACGAAGCTTCGGCGTCCGTGATGACCATGTCGCGGTCGATGGTCACGCGCAGCTTGAGGTCGTGCACAGGCAAGCCGCCCGGGCGATGGCCGGATGGCAGCTCGATATCGTGGGTCTTGATGTCGCGGATGCAGGCGTCGAGGTCCCACAGGCCATCGTCGCGCGCGAACGCTTCAACGGTAATGGCGCGCGTGTGCCGTAGCTTACGCGGAGCGGGGGAAGACAGGGGCATAAACACCAATGCCGGAATGCGGCGAAAAAAGTATGCAGCCGTTGTGCCTGATGCACGTTGCCGCAGCTTCTACGGCAACAACCGCTCTTGCGGCGCTGCTTAAACCATGAAAGTTTAGCACAGCGCGCCAGCAGATGCACCCGGCTGCCGATTCGGCAGGCAGTTTTACGAAGGAGATAAGGGATTTTGTTGCGAAGTTGATGACACGAAAGTGCAAGCGCACAGCGTCATTCCGTCGTTGAGGAGGTGTGCCCGGCAAGGCGGCACATCGGCGGATGGCGCTGTGCGCTTGCGCCTCGGCGTGGAAGCCCGGCGATGCAGCGGCGAAGCGGCCGGACCGGCGGCGGGTTCGCGACTATTCGTCGTCGTCCTCGTCCCGTCCCTGCAGCGCGCTGCGGATTGCGCCCTGCGAGAAACCGCGCGCCATCAGGAAGCGCATTTGTTTACTGCGTTCTTCGGCATCCTGCGGAACCCGGTCGAACTTGCGGCGCCAGACTTCCCTGGCGCGTGCGGTTTCGGTTTCCTTCAGGCCGGACTTGAGCTCGTCGAGCTCTTCGCCCTTCAGGCCATGCTGCTGGAGTTCGGCCAGCACCCGGCTGTTGCCATAGCGGCCGGCACGGCGGTGCACCAGCGATTCGGCGAACCGTTCCTGCGACAGCCAGTTGTTCTTTTCAAGGAAATCGAGGAGGGCTTCGACGTCGTCGCCCTCCTCGGCATAGCGAGCCAGCTTGCGCCCCAGCTCGATCCGGCTGTGCTCGCGCATCGAAAGGTATTTCAACGCGCGCGCTTTCAAGCTCAGGACTTGCCTCACCGGAGCGCCCGGGGATTACTCTTCGTCGCCAACTTCGGCAGCGGCAGGCGCCACGGCCTCACCGGCGGCGACCGGCCCCAGTTCGCGCACGCCCAGGGCGGCACGGACCTTGTTTTCGATCTCGCGGGCCAGGGCCGGGCGGTCTTTCAGGAATTGACGTGCATTGTCCTTGCCCTGACCGATGCGTTCGCCACCGTAGCTGTACCACGAACCCGACTTCTCGACGATCTTGTTGTCCACGCCCAGGTCGATGATCTCGCCTTCGCGGGAAGTGCCTTCGCCATACAGGATGTCGAAGTGGGCTTCCTTGAACGGAGGAGCGATCTTGTTCTTGACGACCTTGACCTTGGTTTCGTTACCGATCACCTCGTCACCGGACTTGATCGAACCGGTACGGCGGATGTCCAGGCGCACGGAGGCGTAGAACTTCAGCGCGTTACCGCCGGTCGTGGTTTCCGGGCTGCCGAACATGACGCCGATCTTCATACGGATCTGGTTAATGAAGATCACCAGGGTGTTCGTACGGTTGATCGAGCCGGTCAGCTTGCGCAGCGCCTGCGACATCAGACGGGCTTGCAGGCCCGGCAGGGAGTCGCCCATGTCGCCTTCGATCTCGGCGCGCGGGGTCAGTGCCGCCACCGAGTCGATGACCACCAGGTCGACGCTGCCCGAGCGCACCAGCGCGTCGGTGATTTCGAGCGCCTGCTCGCCGGTGTCCGGCTGCGAGATCAGCAGCTCGTCCAGCTTGATGCCCAGCTTCTGCGCATAGGTGACGTCCAGCGCGTGCTCGGCGTCGATGAAGGCGCAGGTGCCGCCCAGCTTCTGCATCTGGGCAATGGTTTGCAGGGTCAGCGTGGTCTTACCCGAGGATTCCGGGCCGTAGATCTCGACGATACGGCCGCGCGGCAGGCCACCGACGCCCAGCGCGATGTCCAGGCCCAGCGAGCCGGTGGACACGGTCTGCACTTCCTCGACCGGCGCATTGATGTCCATGCGCATGACCGAGCCCTTGCCGAACTGCTTTTCGATCTGCGCGAGGGCTGCTGCCAGGGCTTTGCCCTTCTCTGCTGCGTTTACTGCGGATTTTTTGTCGTCCATAACTTTCTTTCTGTCCTAGAGTGAACCAAGATAAGGGCCGCTCGCGCGTTTTCAATAGGGAGTACTGTATAAAATCCCAGTGGTTTTGGCAAGCGATATTTACCGCTGTTTGATCAAGTCGACATGTTGCGAAACATCACACACAATATGCGGGTAAGCTAGGGTCAAACGATAAACCAGAGGGGGCAGCCATGCGTATTCTACTAGCCGAGGATGATAGCGTACTCGCCGACGGCCTGACGCGTTCCTTGCGCCAGTCCGGTTATGCGATCGACTGCGTGAAGAACGGCCAGGATGCGGACACCGCGCTGTCGACCCAGGAGTTCGACCTGCTGATCCTCGACCTCGGCCTGCCGAAACTGTCCGGACTCGACGTGCTGCGCCGCCTGCGCGCGCGCGGCTCGCTGCTCCCCGTGCTGATCCTCACCGCCGCCGACTCGATCGAGCAGCGCGTCGGCGGCCTCGACGCCGGCGCCGACGACTACATGGCCAAGCCGTTCGCCCTGTCGGAACTCGAGGCGCGGGTGCGCGCCCTGACCCGGCGCGGCCAGGGCGGCGGCTCGACCGTGATCCGCCACGGCCCGCTGGCGTACGACCAGGTCGGGCGCAGCGCCTACATCGACGACCAGATGCTCGACCTGTCGGCGCGCGAACTGGGCCTGCTCGAGATCCTTCTGGCGCGCACCGGGCGCCTGGTCTCGAAGGAACAGCTGGTCGACCACCTGTGCGAATGGGGAGAGGAAGTGTCGAACAACGCCATCGAGGTCTACGTGCACCGCCTGCGCAAGAAGATCGAGACCGGCGGCATCCGCATCGCCACCGTGCGCGGCCTGGGCTACTGCCTGGAGCGCTACGCCGACAGCGCGCGCAAGGCCTCCGCCGCCGGCAGCGGCAAGTAAGCCGGGGGCAAGGCCGGCATGAAGTCCCTGAAGCGGCGCAGCGCCGGCGCCATCGAGGCGGAATCCATGTACGAGGCAGCGCCCGATCCCGCGCTGGAACCGGCGCCGGAGCCCCTGTATGTGCCGCCGCGGCCCGAGCCCGAGGAGAGCATCCAGCATTCGCTGTTCGGCGAGATCCTCGACTGGATGCTGGCCCCGCTTCTGCTGCTGTGGCCGATGAGCATCGCGATCACCTACCTGGTGGCGAAGTCGATCGCGAACCAGCCCTTCGACCATGCGCTGGAAGACAACGTCACCGTGCTGGCCCAGCAGGTCAAGGAAGTCGACGGCAAGGTGGTGGCGCGCCTGCCCGGCAGCGCGCGCGACATCCTGCGCGCCGACGACGTCGACAGCGTCTACTTCCAGATCACCGGGCCGCGCAACGAAGTCGTGGATGGCGACCGCGACCTGCCGCTGCCGCCGCCGGACGACGCCGAGCGCAGCGGCCGGGTGCACTTCCGCACCGAGAGCCTGCACGGCACCCCGGTGCGGATCGCCTATGCCTGGGTCAACCTGCAGCCACTGCTCGACCGCAGCGCGCGCGGCGGCGCCGAGCCGCGCCTGGCCCTGGTGCAGGTGGCGGAAACGCTGGAGAAGCGCGCCCAGCTCGCCAACGAGATCATCAAGGGCGTGATCCTGCCGCAGTTCATCATCCTGCCGGTGATCCTGGCCCTGGTCTGGTTCGCCCTGTCGCGCGGGCTGTCGCCGCTGGCCCAGCTGCAGGAGCGGATCCGCGCGCGTCCGCCGGACGACCTGTCGCCGATCGATTCGCGCCAGGTGCCGGAAGAGATCTCGCCGCTGGTCGGCTCGCTGAACGACATGCTGGCGCGCCTCGGCCACACGATCGACGCCCAGAAGCGCTTCATCGCCGACGCCGCGCACCAGATGAAAACCCCGCTGGCCGGCATGCGCATGCAGTCCGAACTGGCGCTGCGCCAGCTCGACCCGGACGAGATCCACCGCTCGCTGGAACAGCTGGCGAAGAGTTCGGAATCGGCGACGCGCCTGGTCAACCAGCTGCTGGCGCTGGCGCGCGCCGAGAACCAGCCGCACGCCGGCCTGGCGCTCGATCCGCTCGACCTGTCGCTGCTGGCGCGCGCCGTGGTGCAGGACTGGGTGCCGGCCTCGTTCACCCACGAGATCGACCTCGGCTACGAAGACCCGGACGGCGCGCTGGAGATCCTGGGGAACGGCATGATGCTGCGCGAGCTGCTGTCGAACCTGATCGACAACGCGCTGCGCTACACCCCGCCGGGCGGCAGCGTCACCGTGCGCGTGCGCAGCGATGCCGGCCTGGCCCTGCTCGAGGTCGAGGACACCGGCCCCGGCATCGCGCCGGGCGAGCGTCCGCGCGTGTTCGAGCGCTTCTACCGCATCCTCGGTTCCAGCGCCTCCGGCTCCGGCCTCGGGCTGGCGATCGTGCGCGAGATCGCGCGCCAGCACGGCGCCGAGATCGAGATCTTCAACAACCCGCGCAGCACCAACAAGAAATACCCGGGCAGCCTGTTCCGGCTGACCTTCCCGCCACCCTCCGCCCCGCCCGATCCCGATGCCGACTGACCACGCCGCCGTTCCCGTTCCACCACCACCGTCCGCCCCTGCCGCGCCATCGCGCGCGCGCATCGTCGCCGCGCGCGCCCTGCACTGGCGCCGCGCCCGCCGCCTGGTCCTGGTGCTGCTGGGGCTGTGGCTGGCGACCAGTTTCGGCACCGTGTTCTTCGCGCGCGACCTGGCCCACCTGTCGGTGTTCGGCTGGCCGCTGTCGTTCTACCTGGCGGCCCAGGGCGCCTCGCTGATCTTCCTGGCCATCCTCGGCGCCTACGCCTGGCGCATGCGGGTGCTCGACCGCGCGTACCAGCACATGCTGAAGGAAGGCGCCTGAGCATGGGAGGCAATACCGCGCCGGGCAAGGCGAAAACGCGCAGCTACTTCCGCCGCCTGGCGCGCTACTACCTGTGGTTCACGGGCTGCCTCGGCCTGTTCCTGGCGGCGCTCGGGATCCTCGAAAACGAAGGCATGCCGCGCCAGTGGATCGGCCACCTGTACATGTTCGCCACCATCTCGCTGTACGCCACCATCGGCGTGGTGGCGCGCACCTCGAACGTGTCCGAGTACTACGTGGCCGGGCGGCGCGTGCCGGCCCTGTTCAACGGCATGGCGACGGCGGCCGACTGGATCTCGGCGGCCAGCTTCATCAGCCTGGCCGGCACGCTCTACCTGCACGGCTTCGACGCCCTGGCCTACGTGATGGGCTGGACCGGCGGCTTCTGCCTGGTGGCGCTGCTGATCGCGCCCTACCTGCGCAGGTTCGCCCAGTACACGGTGCCCGACTTCCTCGACGCGCGCTACGGCGGCACCGGCGAAGGCCGCAGCGCCAGGCACGGCAACGTGGTGCGCGCGCTGGCGGTGAGCGCCACCATCGTGGTCTCGTTCACCTACGTGGTGGCGCAGATCTACGCGGTCGGCCTGATCGCCTCGCGCTTCACCGGCGTCGATTTCTCGGTCGGGATCTTCCTCGGCCTGGCCTCCATCCTGGTCTGCTCGTTCCTGGGCGGGATGCGCGCCATCACCTGGACCCAGGTGGCGCAGTACATCATCATCCTGGTCGCCTTCCTGATCCCGACCATGTGGCTGTCGATGAAATTCGCCGGCAACCCGGTGCCCCAGGTCGCGTACGGCTCGGTCCTGCCCAAGCTGGCCAAGCGCGAAGCCCAGCTCGCGCTCGATCCGCGCGAGCAGGAAGTGCGGGCGCGCTTCAAGGCCAGGGCCGACGAGTACACGACCCGCCTGGCCAGCCTGCCGCAGTCCTGGGAATCGGGCCGCATCGAGGCCCAGCGCAGGCTCGACACCGCGCGCGCCCGCAACGCTTCGCTCGGCGAGATCCGCAACGCCGAGCGCGAGCTGATCGCCTATCCGCGCACCGCCGACGAAGCCGCGCGCCTCTGGCTCGAACAGCGCGCCGCCAACCTGGAGCGCGCCCAGCCGCCCGAAGCGCATACCGAGCCCTTCCCCGGCAAGACCCGGGAGGAGTCGAACCAGCGCCGCAACAACTTCCTGGCGCTGGTGTTCTGCCTGATGTTCGGCACCGCCGCCCTGCCCCACATCCTGATGCGCGCCTACACCACGCCCTCGGTGGACGAGACCCGGGTGTCGGTGTTCTGGGCCCTGTTCTTCATCCTGCTGATCTACCTGACCATGCCGGCGCTGGCGGTGCTGGCCAAGTACGACATCTACACCGCCCTGGTCGGCACCGACTACGCTTCGCTGCCGACCTGGGTCTCGTACTGGGCCAACGTCGACAAGGCCAATCCCCTGATCAGCATCGCCGACATCAACGGCGACGGCGTCGTGCAGCTGGCCGAGATCGCGATCGACGGCGATGTGCTGACCCTGGCCACGCCGGAAATCGGCGGCCTGCCCTACGTGATCTCGGGCCTGGTCGCGGCCGGCGGCCTGGCGGCCGCGCTGTCGACCGCCGACGGCCTGCTGCTGGCGATCTCGAACGCGCTGTCGCACGACATCTACTTCAAGATGGTCGATCCGGGCGCCTCGACCCAGAAGCGGGTCACGATCTCCAAGCTGCTGCTGCTGGCGGTTGCCTTCATCGCCGCCTATGTCGCCTCGCAGAAGCCGGCCGACATCCTGTCGCTGGTCGGCGCCGCGTTCTCGCTGGCCGGATCGACCATGTTCCCGGCGCTGGCGGCGGGGGTGTTCTGGAAGCGCGCCAACCACCACGGCGCGATCGCCGGCATGGTGGCCGGCTTCCTGGTCTGCCTGTACTACATGCTGCACACGAACCCGATCCTCGGCGGCAGCCCCGGCGGCGCGTGGTTCCACATCGCGCCGATCTCGGCCGGCGTGTTCGGCGTGCCGGCCGGCCTGGCGGTGCTGGTCGTGGTCAGCCTGCTGACGCCGGCGCCGCCGCGCGAGAGCGCGGGCCTGGTCGATCACATCCGGACCCCGGAAGAGGCGTGAGCATGGCGGGACGGCAGATTGTGCCCTGGTGACAACACCATCTGCCGCAGCGTTTGATATCTCGCGAGCAATACTGTTATCTTTGCGCAACTGCGCATGTGTTCGCATGCGATTTTCATAAGGATCATCATGCCATCCCGTCGCGCCTTGTTGTCCGGTCTCGTCCTCACCACCCTGCTGGCCGGCGCCGGCCCTGCCGCCTTCGCCGCGCCGGCGCAAGCCCCGGCCGATGCCAGGCCGCCCATCGCCAGCTTCTTCGAACACTCCACCTTCGGCCGCGTCGCGCTCTCGCCGAGCGGCAAATACCTCGCCGTGCGTTCGAGCGCGGTCAAGCGCCACGACTTCCTGGTGGTCATCGAACTGGCAACCAGCAAGGCGACCGTGGTGGCCGCCTTCGACGACGCCGACATCGACGACTTCCAGTGGGTGAACGACGAGCGCCTGCTGTTCGACCTGTCCGACAAACAGACCGGCCAGGGCGACACGCGGTACGGCCCCGGCCTGTACGCCGTCAACCGCGACGGCGAACGCCTCGACCAGCTGGTCACCCGTTACGGGGTCCAGTCCTCGCGCGCGGAACTGATGGGCAAGATACAGCAGCAGCCGTGGAACACGTTCATGCTGCGCCAGCGCCCGCGCAACGACGACTTTACCTATGTGACCCAGCCGGTCTGGTCCGGCGAAGACCTGCGCTTCGTGAACCTGATCCGCCTGAACACACGCACCGGCGCGGCGCGCCAGGTGCCGCGCCCGGACGGTGCGGTCCGCCAGTGGTGGCTCGACCACAGCGGCGAACCGCGCCTGGCGGGCTCCAGCAAGGATGGCACCACGACCCTGTACTACCTCGACCCGGCCACGTCGGCCTGGCGCACCCTGACCAGCTTTGCGACCTATGGCGCGTCCGCGAACCCGATCAGCCCGGTCGGCTTCGGCCCCGACGGAACGCTGTATGTCCGCGCCTACAACGGCAAGGACACCAAGGCGCTGTACACCTTCGACCTGAAGGCGGGCAAGCTGAATCCGGAACCGGTGCTGGTCACCAAGGGCTACGATTTCGAAGGGGGGCTGGTGGCGACCAAGGACAAGGTGCTGGGCGCGCGCTTCACCACCGATGCCGACTCGATCGAATGGTTCGACCCGGCCATGAAGGCCGTCCAGGACAAGCTCGACAAGCTGCTGCCGGCCACCATGAACCTGATCTCGGTGCCCTACTACGCCGATTCGCCCTGGGTGCTGGTGAGCTCCTATTCGGACGCCGTGCCCCTGAACTACAACCTGTACAACACCGAGACCGGGCAGATCAACAAGATCGGTTCCTCGCGTCCGGCGATCAATCCGGTGCAGATGGGGCGCCAGCAGATGGTGCGCTACAAGGCGCGCGACGGCCTCGAGATCCCGGCCCTGCTGACCCTGCCGCGCAAGGCCGGCAAGAACCTGCCGATGGTGGTGCTGGTGCACGGCGGCCCCTGGGTGAACGGCGCCGCCTGGGGCTGGGATTCGCAATCGCAATTCCTCGCCTCGCGCGGCTATGCGGTGCTGGAGCCCTCGTTCCGCGGCACCACCGGCCTGGGAAGCAGGCACTACCTTGCGAGCTTCAAGCAATGGGGCCTGGCCATGCAGAACGACATCGCCGACGGCACCCGCTGGGCGATCGCGCAGGGTTATGCCGATCCGAAGCGCATCTGCATCGCCGGCGCCAGCTACGGCGGCTATGCGACCCTGATGGGACTGGTGAACGACCCGGACCTGTTCAAGTGCGGCGTGGACTGGGTCGGCGTCACCGACATCAACCTCATGTACGCCAACAACTGGCTCCGTTCGTCCGACATGGACAGCGAGTGGAAGGAATACGGCATGCCCGAGCTGATCGGCGACCAGGTCAAGGACGCCGTGCAACTGAAGGCCACCTCGCCGATCGAGCACGCGGCGCGCATCACCCAGCCGCTGCTGCTGGCCTACGGCGGCGTCGACCGCCGCGTGCCGCTGTACCACGGCCAGAAGTTCTACGACGCGGTCACCAGGACCAACAAGAACGTCCAGTGGATCGAATACCCCGAAGAAGGCCACGGCTGGCACCTGCCGAAGAACTCGATCGACTTCTGGGGCAAGGTGGAGACGTTCCTGGACAAGAACATCGGGCCGGAGGCGGGGAAGTAAGCGGCCCGAAAACGTCGTCCCCGCGGAGGCGGGGACCCAAGTTTGCAAGCGTTTCGACAGAGTACGCAGAACTTGGATCCCCGCCTGCGCGGGGACGACGTGTATTGGCTAGCGGGGTTTGCTCAGACGACGATCGTCTGCGCCTCGCCCTCGGCACGCGCACGGATTTCGCCGATGCGGTAGACGGTCTCGCCGGCCGCCTGCAGCTGGGCCATCGCGGCGTCGGCGTTTTCCTTCGACACGATCACGGTCATGCCGATGCCGCAGTTGAACACGCGGTGCATCTCGGCATCGGCCACGCCGCCATGCTGTTGCAGCCACTGGAACAGCGGCGGCATGGTCCACGACTTCGCATCCAGCACGGCCGTCAGCCCATCCTGCAGCACGCGCGGGATGTTCTCGACCAGGCCGCCGCCGGTGATGTGCACCAGGCCCTTCACTTCCATCGATTGCATCAGGGCCAGCAGCGGCTTGACGTAGAGGCGGGTCGGCGCCATCAGGACGTCCGCCAGCTTGCGGCCGTGGAAGTCGGCTTCCAGGTCGGGTTTCGAGACGTCGATGATCTTGCGCACCAGCGAGTAGCCGTTCGAGTGGATGCCCGAGGACGCCAGGCCCAGCACCACGTCGCCCGCGGCGATCCTGCTGCCGTCGATGAGCTGCGATTTTTCCACGACGCCGACGGCGAAGCCGGCCAGGTCGTATTCGCCGTCCGGGTACATGCCCGGCATTTCGGCGGTCTCGCCGCCGAGCAGGGCGCAGCCGGACTGCTCGCAGCCCAGCGCGATGCCTTTGACGACGGCGGTGGCGGTCGGCACGTCCAGCTTGCCGCAGGCAAAGTAGTCGAGGAAGAACAGCGGCTCGGCGCCCTGCACCAGGATGTCGTTGACGCTCATGGCGACCAGGTCGATGCCGACCGTGTCATGGCGGTTCAGCTCGAAAGCGAGCTTGAGTTTGGTGCCGACGCCATCGGTGCCGGAGACCAGTACCGGTTCCTTGTACTTCTTGCTGATCTCGAACAGCCCGCCGAAACCGCCGATTCCGCCCAGCACGCCTTCACGCATGGTGCGCTTGGCAAAGGGCTTGATCGCTTCGACCAGGGCGTCGCCGGCATCGATATCGACACCTGCATCGCGGTAGGAGAGAGAAACATTAGACGGTTGGCTCATGATATTTGGCAGCGGAGGCGGTAAAATAGATAGCGGTAGATCAACTGAGCGCACCCGCGTCACTGCCGGGAACGGCCAACTGGTCAATCCGCTATTCTAGCAAAACGGCCTCGCCCCGACGTACTTCACTGCGATAACAAGAACAAAATGCCTTTTTTCCCTCAGCCCGGATGAGATGCAAGCCATGAAACAGCTGGTGCTCGATTTAGGCGCGGCCGAACCGGCCCAAAGCCTCGACACCTTCCAGATAGGAGCGAATGCCGAAATGGCGCACTTGATGCACCAGTTCGCGCAACGCGCCTCGCGCGAGCATTTCTGCTACCTCTGGGCCGAAACCGGCGCCGGCAAGACCCATATCCTGCACGGCCTGGCTGCCACGCCCCAGTCGCGCTACATCGCCTTCGATGCCGGCGCCGACCAGTTCACCTATGCGCCCGACACCAGCCTCTACCTGGTGGACGACATCGACCGCCTGAGCCCGGAACGCCAGATCGACGCCTTCGCCCTGTTCAACCAGGTCCGCGAGCATGGCGCCTACATGGTGTGCGCGGGCCCGGTGCCGCCGGCCGTGCTGCCGGTGCGCGAAGACCTGCGCACGCGCATGGGCTGGGGCCTGGTGTACCAGATCCACGGCCTGTCGGACGACGAGAAGATCGCCGCCCTCACCCAGGCGGCCGAGGCGCGCGGTTTGACGCTGTCCGCCAGCGTGTTACCCTATTTGCTGTCCCATTTCAAGCGCGACATGCGCTCCCTGTCGACCATGCTGGATGCCCTCGACCAGTACTCGCTCGAGACCCAGCGCCCGGTCACGCTGCCGCTGCTGCGTGATTTGCTGCTTCAGGGAAACCCGCAAACCGATTTAAAAGAATGAGCAACCTCGCGCTGTTTGACCTCGACCACACCCTGCTTCCCATCGATTCCGACTTCGAATGGGGCCAGTTCCTGGTGCGGAACAAGGTGGTCGACTGCGACGCCTACCAGCGCCGCAACGAAGAATTCTTCGCCCAATACCAGGCCGGCACCCTCGACCCGGTCGAATACCTGGAGTTCGCGCTCGGCACCCTGGCCGGCTTCGATCCCGCCCACCTGAAGGACCTGCACGCGCAGTACATGCGCGAAGTGATCGAGCCGGCGATCCGCCCGCGCGCCGTGGAACTGCTGCAGCGCCACCTCGACGCCGGCGACCTGGTGGCCATCATCACCGCCACCAACGGCTGGCTGACGGCGCCGATCGCGCGCGCGCTGAAGGTCGAGCACCTGATCGCGGCGCGCCCGGAACTCGACGAGCGCGGCCATCCGACCGGCAAGCTGCTCGGCACGCCGACCCAGGGCCATGGCAAGGTCACCCACATGCATGCCTGGCTCGACAGCCTGGGCAAGCCGTTCGGCGGCTTCGAACGCAGCTATTTCTACAGCGACTCGCACAACGACATCCCGCTGCTGTCCGTCGTCTCGCACCCGGTGGCGACGAACCCGAGCACCCGACTGGCCCAACACGCTAGCGCCCTCGGCTGGCCTTTACTCCATCTGTTCAATGATTAAAAAATTCATCCGCAAGATCCTTGGCGTGAAAGACGAGCGCGACCCCACCCAGCCCGTGATCCTGGGCCCGGCCGAGCACGGCATCGACCCGAAGCTCCTCTCCGGTAACGCGGTCCGCGTGACCCAGACCCTGCAGGAAGCCGGCTTCAAGGCCTTCGTCGTCGGCGGCGCCGTGCGCGACCTGCTGCTGGGCGTGAAGCCGAAGGACTTCGACATCGCCACCGACGCCACCCCGGAAGAAGTCAAGAAGCTGTTCCGGCGCGCCTTCATCATCGGCCGCCGCTTCCAGATCGTGCACGTGATGTTCGGCCAGGAGCTGCTGGAGGTGACCACCTTCCGCGGCAACGCCGCCGTCAACGCGCCGAAGGACGAGCATGGCCGCGTCCTGCGCGACAATAACTTCGGCCCGCAGCACGAAGATGCCGAGCGCCGCGACTTCACCATCAACGCCATGTACTACGACCCGGCGACCCAGTCGGTGCTCGACTACCACGGCGGCATCCAGGATATCCGCGACAAGGTCCTGCGCATCATCGGCCAGCCGGAAGCGCGCTACCGCGAAGACCCGGTGCGCATGCTGCGCGTGGTGCGCTTTGCCGCCAAGCTGCAGTTCACGATCGAGCCGGCGACCCGCGCGCCGATCCCGGTGATGGCGCCCCTGATCAACAACGTGCCGGCCGCGCGCGTGTTCGACGAGATGCTCAAGCTGCTGCAGTCCGGCCACTCGCTGGCCTGCCTGAAGGAGCTGCGCGCCTCCGGCCTGCACCATGGCCTGCTGCCGCTGCTGGACGTGGTGCTGGAACAGCCGATCGGCATGAAGTTCGTGACCCTGGCGCTGGAATCGACCGATGCCCGCGTCAGGGCCGGCAAGGGCGTCTCGGCCGGCTTCCTGTTCGCCTCCCTGCTGTGGCACCAGGTGCTGGAAAAGTGGAACGCCTACCGCGCCGCCGGCGAGGCGCCGATCCCGGCCCTGCACCTGGCGGCCGACGACGTGCTGGACAACCAGACCGACAGCCTGGCCCTGCAGCGCCGCATCGCCACCGACATGCGCGACATCTGGGCCATGCAGCCGCGCTTCGAGCGCCGCACCGGCAAGGCGCCCTACAAGCTGCTGGAGCACCCGCGCTTCCGCGCCGGCTTCGACTTCCTGCTGCTGCGCTGCGAATCGGGCGAGCTCGATGCGGAACTGGGCAACTGGTGGGCCACCTTCTACGGCGCCGACGTGAACGAGCGCGAGCGCCTGATCAGCGCCGCGCGCGAACCGCAGGGCGGCGACAAGAAAAAGCGTCCGCGCCGCCGCGGCCCGCGCAAGACCGAAGGTGAAAGCGCGCTCCCGGCCGAGAGCGGCGCAGCGCAGTCCGCATCGCCGGCGGGTCCGGACGGCGAATGACCGCCTGGGTCGGCATCGGCGCCAACCTGGGCGACGCGCAAGCCAACGTGCTCGATGCGCTGGAGCGCCTGGCCTGGGCGCCGGGCGTGCGCCTGCTGCGCGCTTCCTCGCTGTACCGCACCGCCCCCATCGATTCCTCCGGCGACGATTACATCAACGCCGTGGCCGAAGTCGATACCTCGCTGAGCGCCCGCGCACTGCTGGCCGCGCTGCACGACATCGAACAGGCCCACGGCCGCGAGCGCCCCTACCGCAACGCCCCGCGCACCCTCGACCTCGACCTGCTGCTCTACGACGACGAGGTCATCGCGGATGCCCCCGTGCTGATCGTCCCGCACCCGCGCATGCACGAGCGCGCCTTCGTGCTGGCGCCGCTGGCCGAACTGGCGCCCGCGCTGGAGATCCCGGGCCGCGGCCGCGTGGCCGACCTGCTGCCCGGCGTGGCCGGCCAGGGCATCGACAGGCTCACCTGAACTAGAAGCGCAGCGCCAGGTAGGCGCCGGCGACCAGCAGGGTCGCCAGGGTGACCGGCACCCCGACGCGCGCATGGCGTTTCCAGTCGATGACGATGCCGCGCCTGGCGGCGGCATCCACGACGATGATGTTGGCGATGCTGCCGACGATCAGCAGGTTGCCCGCCAGCGTGCTGACCAGCGCCAGCATGACGCCGCCCATCTCGTGGTGGACGGCCGGAATCAAGAGCATCACGGCGGGCACGTTGGAGACCAGGTTGGACAGCAGGAAGGTGGCGCCGAACAGGGACGCCGGCTGGTCCAGCCGCACCCCGAGCGCGCCGAGATACGCCATGGCCTGTCCGGTCAATCCCGTGCGCTGGAGCGCATGGTTCACGACGAACAGGCTCATGAACAGCACCAGCAGCTCCCAGTCCACCAGCCCCAGCATCTTCCGCGAATGCAGCTGGCGGCTCATCAACAGGATGCCCGCCCCGATCAGCGCCATGTGCTCCCGCGGATAGGGCGCCACCAGGAAGGCCACCAGCAGGGCGCCGGCAACCACCAGTCCTTTGGTCGTCTGCCAGGCATCGAAGGGGATGGTCTCGGTGCGAAGCTCGGGAGCGGCCGCGGCGTCCGCCGCATCGCCGCCCGCCTCCTCCCATCGGCCCCTGGTCTGCCAGGCGATCAGGCCCCAGCTCGCGAGCAGCCCCAGCCCGACCGGAATGATCGCTTCCAGGAAGTAGCCATCGAAAGGCAGCCGCAGCAGCTGGCCGATCAGCATGTTCTGCGGATTGCCGATCAGGGTCGCGGCGGAGCCGATATTCGAGGCGCAGGCCAGCGCCAGCAGGAAGGGAACGGGGGCCAGCCGGCGCCGCTTGCAGGCGTCGACCAGCACCGGGGCCATGGCGAGGCAGACGATATCGTTGCTGAACACGGCCGACAGCGCGGCGGAGACCACGACCAGCACGGCCAGCAGCCCGGCAGGACTCAATGACAGGCCGGCCAGCCTGTAGGTGATCCAGTCATAGAATCCGCCAAGGCGCATCTGCGCCGAGACGACCATGAAGGCGAACAGCAGGATCACGGTCGGCAGATGCACCGCCGCCACGGCTTCTTCCAGGCTCAGCGCATCGATGCTGACCAGTGCGATGGCGCCGAGCAGCGCGACGCCGGTCCGGTCGAGCCGCAGGAACGGCAGCCCTCCCAGGATCATGCCGAGATAAACGATGAGAAAGATGATGAGGATAGTCGTGGCCATGGCCTGGATGAGTATGTCGATGCGGTGCAGGTAAACTTGCCCATCTTAACAAACTCGCCTGGCCGCCGAGGCCCTCTCGGCAGGAATCCCGTCTTGGCATTACACTACGCCGTCGGTGATACTGCCGGCGGCTTTTATATGAATTGCAAAGGAAAAACATGAGCGGATATTTGCAGGGCAAGGATATGGCGGCGCCCGGTTCGGACAAGGACTCGCAGGCGCCGGCGCCGGTACAAGCCCCTGCGCCTGCCAAGCCCGTCCCGATGGCCGTGACCATCCCGTCGCTGCGCGCGATGCGCGCGGCCGGCCAGAAGATTGCCATGCTCACCTGCTACGACGCCAGCTTTGCCGCGCTGATGGACCGCTGCGGCGTCGAGATCCTGCTGATCGGCGACTCGCTGGGCATGGTCTGCGCCGGCTACGATTCGACCCTGCCGGTGACGGTGGCCGACGTCGCCTACCACACCGCGTCCGTGGTACGCGGCCGCAAGAACGCACTGGTGCTGGCCGACCTGCCCTTCGGCAGCTACGGCACCAAGGAGCAGGCCTACGACAGCTGCGCGACCCTGATGCGCGCCGGCGCGCAGATGATCAAGATCGAAGGCGGCGCCTGGCTGGCCGAGACCGTGCGCTTCCTGGTCGAGCGCGGCATCCCGGTGTGCGCCCACATCGGCCTGACCCCGCAGTTCGTCCACCAGCTGGGCGGCTACAAGGTGCAGGGCAAGACCAGCGAAGGCGCCGACCAGCTCAAGCGCGACGCGCAGGCGCTGCAGGATGCCGGCGCGGCCATCGTGCTGCTGGAAGCGGTGCCGGCGGCGCTGGGCAAGGAAGTGACGGAACTGCTGCAGGTGCCGACCATCGGCATCGGCGCCGGTCCCGACTGCTCCGGCCAGGTGCTGGTGATGCACGACCTGCTGGGCGTCTTCCCGGGCCGCAAGGCGCGCTTCGTGAAGAACTTCATGGAAGGACAGACCAGCATCGACGCCGCCGTGCAGGCCTATGTGGCGGCGGTCAAGGACGGCAGCTTCCCGGCGCCGGAACACTGCTTCTGACCATGGGAGGGGGCTGTCATGGAGACGAAGCCTGACACCACCCGTCTTTTCCTGGCGCTCTGGCCGGATCCGGCCGTGCGCCAACAATTACGCGATTGGCGCGAGCTCTGGACCTGGCCGCGCGGCGCCGCGCCGGTCCGCACCGATAAACTGCACCTGACCCTGCACTTCCTCGGCAACCAGCCGAGCGATGCGCTGCCCGCGCTGCTGGACGGCCTGGCGGTGCCGTTTTCTCCGTTCCGGCTCGAACTGGGCGTGGCGGAGCTGTGGCACAACGGGATCGCGGTGCTGTCGCCGGCTGCGCCGCCGCGGGCGCTGCTGGACCTGTACGCCGCCTTGTCGGCGGCCCTGCCAGGCGTGGGGCTGCAGCCGGAGGCGCGCGATTACCGGCCGCACGTGACCATGGCGCGGCGGGCGCGCGGCGCGCAGGTTCCGCAGGATGGACCGGCTATCGACTGGCAGGTCGACCACTATGCGCTGGTCGAATCGCGGCCGGGGGATGGCGGCGGTTATACGGTGCTGCGCGAATATCGCTGATGTTCGCGTGGGCTCGGGGAGCCCACGATCGCATCACCTTTTTACGACGCGCGCATTCGCGGCGATCACGATCCCCGACACCGACAGGATCCCCAGCGCCACCGCGATATTCGTCTGCGCCGCGACCGACCCGATCAGCGGCGGCGCCAGCAGCAGGCCGGCGTAGCCCAGCGTCGCCACGGTCGCCAGTCCGCCGCCGGCCGACATGCCGGGGATGCGCGCCGCGGCCGAGAACAGCAGCGGCACCACGTTCGCCGCTCCCAGCCCGACCAGCGCGAAGCCGCAGGCCGACAGCGCGACCCGGGTGCTCAGCACGGCCAGCATCAGGCCGCAGAACATGCCGAGACCGCCGATCACCATCACCCGCGTCGCGCCGAAGCGCAGCACCAGGCGGTCGCCCGCAAAGCGGCAAGCCGCCATCGCGATCGAGAAGGCCGAGTAGCCGAAAGCCGCCGTCGCCTGGTCGGCCCTGGTGCGCTCGGCCAGCAGCAGCGCGCTCCAGTCGACCAGCGCGCCCTCGACGGCAAAGCACAGCAGACCGAGCAGGCCGAGGAACAGCGCCGGTCCGCGCGGCAGCGCGAAGTGGCTGTCGTGCGGAGACGGCGCCGCGCGCAGCAGGAAAGGCGCGCACAGCGCGACCGTGATCCCGATCGCCACGCCCGCCATCAGGGCGCCACGGCCATCGCCGAGGCCGGCGCCGATCAGCAGGCCGCCCAGCGCCGCGCCCAGCAGCCCGCCCAGGCTGAAGAAACCGTGGAAGGACGACATGGTCGGGATGCCGCGCGCCGCCTCGACCTCGCTGGCGTTGGCGTTCATCGACACGTCCAGCACGCCGTTGCTGGCGCCGAAGGCCCAGGCCGCCAGGAACAGCGGCAACAGGCCATCCACGTTCATCAGCAGCATGGTGGTGCACGCCAGCAGCACGCCGCTCGCCAGCACCACGGCGCGCGTGCCCCAGCGCCCGGCCAGCCAGCCGGACAGCGGCATGCACGAGAGCGCGCCGCCGGCGATGGTCAGCAGCAGCAGGCCCAGGGTCCCGGTATCGATGCCGGCGCGCGCCTGCACCACGGGCACGTGCGCGGCCCACAGGCCGATGGCCGTGCCGTTCAGCAGGAAGACGAGGGAGATGGCCCAGCGCGCCGCGGCGACGCCGATGAGGGGAGTAAAGTTGTCGGCTGGTTTCATGCGCAGGATTATTGCACATGCATACCAGCAACAAATTGGCTTCACACCAGCAGCATCAGGTGCTCCCGCTCCCAGGAACTGATCACCCGCGAAAACGTCGCGAACTCCAGTTCCTTCACTTCGCAGAACGCCTCCACGAACAGCGGTCCCAGCATCCCGCTGAGCGCCGGGCAGCCGCGCAGGTGGAAGATCGCGTCTTCCAGGTTGCGCGGCAATTCTCCGTGGATGTGTTCGGCGCTGTCCGGGGTCGGCGCGGCCGGCTGCAGGCCTTCCGTCATGCCGAGCCAGCCGCAGGCCAGGGTCGCCGCCATTGCGAGGTAGGGGTTCACGTCCACGCCCGGCACGCGGTTCTCGACCCGGCGGTTGTCCGCCGTCGAGTTCGGCACGCGGATGCCGCAGGTGCGGTTGTCGTAGCCCCAATGCACGTTCATCGGCGCCGACTGGAAGCGCGACAGGCGCCGGAAGGAATTGACATGGGGCGCGAACAATAAGGTGGCTGGGGGCACGTATTTTTCCAATCCGCCGATGAATTGACGGAACAGCGTGCTCTCGCTGCCATCCTCGTTCGAAAAGATATTCCGGCCGCTGAGCGCATCGACCACGCTCTGGTGCACGTGCATGGCGCTGCCCGGCTCGGTTTCCATCGGCTTGGCCATGAAGGTGGCGAGGATACCGTGCCGCAAGGCCGTCTCGCGCACGGCGCGCTTGAACAGGAAGACGCGGTCGGCCAGCTCGAGCGCATCGCCGTGCGTGAAATTGATTTCCATCTGGCCGGCGCCGGCTTCGTGGATCAGGGTTTCGACGCCCAGCTCGTGCTGCTTGCAGAAGGCGGACAGTTCCAGGAAGAAGGGGTCGAAGTCGTTGACGGCATCGATCGAATACGACTGCCGGCCCTGCTCCGTAAAGCCGCTGCGGCCGGTCGGCGGGCTCAAGGGTTCGTGCGGGTTGGTGTTGCGCGCGACCAGGTAGAACTCCATCTCGGGCGCCACCACCGGCCTCCAGCCGCGCTCGCGGTATTTTTGCAGCACGCGCCGCAGCACGTTGCGCGGCGCCAGCTCGACCGGGCTGCCGTCGAAGTTCTGGCAATCGTGGATCACGCAGGCCACCCGCTCGGTGGCCCAGGGCACCACCCGCATGGTGGCGGGGTCGGGCACACAGACCATGTCGGGGTCGGTCTCGCCGACATAGGGCGTGTTGTTCGGCTGTTCTCCGTGAACAGTGTTCAGCAGCACGCTCTTGGGCAGGCGCATGTGCTCGCCGGACAGGAACAGATCCTTGGGAAGGATCTTGCCGCGGGCGATGCCGGTCATGTCCGCGATCACGCACTCCACCTCGTGGATATTGTGTTCTCGCAGAAAATCCCGCATCGTGCCGCTGCTTGCTTCGCTCATCATCGATTCCGCCTTGCCGCGATGCGGTTCAATATAGCACCTGCCCCAGGAGCCGCGCGCGCGGGTCGTCCGTGCCCGGCAGTCGCAGTTCGTTGCCGCAATCCCGCAGTTGGCGTCATCGATGGTTTCATCGCGGGATTTCTGCGGCATACTTTAATTATGGAATTATTAAATACCCATCGGATGCCGACGGCCCGCATGTGGCGCATCTATGCCTGCGGCTGGCTGATCTACCTGTGTCTGCTGGCGCTTGCCCTGCAGATAGACGACCTCACCAAAGGCCATGTCAACTGGCATGCCTCGGCGCCCGTGTTCTGGAGCGTCCCGCAGGCCTTTTTCCTTGCCCTGCTGTGGCCGCTGACCGGCTACCTGGAGCGCAGGCGCCTGCCCCTGGCCGGCCTGGTCCTGGTCCATATCGCCGGCGCCTTTTCCTATCCTGCCCTCGTCTACACCCTGATCGCCATGCTCAACGGGTTCCGGCAGGCGCTGAGCTGGTACACCTGGCCGGTCCTGTACGGTGCAATGACGTATGGTGTCGTCGCCGCCGCCTTCCACATGGTGCGCCTGAACCACGCGCGCCAGCACCAGGCTGCCGCCATCCAGCAGGCCCACGCACTGCTCGTCGCCTCCGAGCTGAACGCGTTGCGCAACAAGCTGAATCCGCACTTCCTGTTCAACACCCTGCATTCGATCATCGCGCTGACCCGCAAGAATCCGGAAGCCGCCGAGACCGCCCTCTTCCAGTTCTCCGACATGCTGCGCTACGTGCTCGACACGGAAAAGAGCGGCAGCGACCGCGTGACGCTGGAAGACGAGCTGCGCTTCGTGCGCGACTACCTCGAGCTGGAGGGCCTGCGCCTGGGCTCGCGCCTGCAGGTCGACTGGCAGCTCGACGACGCCGCTGCCCACATCGCGCTGCCGGCGCTGTCGCTGCAGCCGCTGGTCGAGAACAGCATCAAGCACGCCTTCAACCCGCACAGCCGGCCCGGCCTGCTGCGGATCCGCACCCGTGTCGACGGCGAAGCCGGCCTGCTGGCGATGACGGTCGGCGACGACGGTCCCGGCGCCGAACCGGCCGCGGTGGCGCAGTCGAACGGCCTGGGGCTGCGCACCGTGGCGCGCCGCCTGCAGCTGGAATACGGCGCGCGCGGCGCCCTCGACATCGAAACGGCACCGGGCTCGGGCTTCGTGGTGACGATGTCGATCCCGCTGGAAGCACATTAAAGGAGCGCTCATGGATACCCGAACCGTGTACATCGCCGAAGACGAGCCGCTGGCGCGCGAGGTGCTGCGCGACGCCATCTACGCGCATCCAGGCCTGCGCCTGGTGGGCGAAGCCGCCGACGGCGCCACCGCGCTGGCCCAGATCAACCAGATCCGGCCCGACGTGGTCTTCATGGACATCCAGATGCCCGAGCTGACCGGCCTGGAAGTGCTGCGCCGGCTGACGTGTACGCCGGAGATCGTGTTCACCACCGCCTACGACCAGTACGCGGTGACGGCCTTCGAGCTGAACGCCGTCGACTACCTGCTCAAGCCATTTACACGCGCACGCTTCGGCGCCGCCGTGGCGCGCCTGCTGGAGTCGACTTCCCTGCCGCGTGAGATCGTGGACGCCGCGCTGACGCAGGCCACCCAGCCTGCGCCGGGCAGACTGGAACGCATCCTGGTGCGCGACCGCGGGCGCATCTTCCCGCTGTCGCTGAACGAGATCGCCTACCTGAAGGCCGATTCGAAGTACACGGCTATCGCCGCACGCGGCCAGACCTTCCTGGTCCGCATCGGCATCTCGGAACTCGAAGCCCAGCTCGACCCGGCCCGCTTCATCCGCATCCACCGCTCGGCGCTGGTGAATCTAGACTTCGTCGATTCGATGCGGGCGGACGAGCAGTCGCAGCTGGTGATCGAGATGCGCGACGGGACGGTGCTGACGGCGAGCCGGGAGGCGTCGAAGGTGTTGCGGGAGATGACCATTTAATCGTCGTTTCCGCGAAAGCGGGAACGACGAGCTAGATCCGAATCCACGTCGTCTTCAACTCCGTGTACTTGCCGAACGCATGCAGCGACTTGTCGCGCCCGTTCCCCGACTGTTTATAGCCGCCGAAGGGCACGGTGATGTCGTCGTTGTCGTACTGGTTCACGTGCACCGTTCCCGCCCGCAAGCTGCGCGCCGTGCGGATCGCCTTGCTCATGTCGGCCGTCCACACCGCCGCCGCCAGGCCGTAGGGCGTGCTGTTGGCCTGCCGCACCGCCTCGTCGAGGTCGGTGAACGACAGCACCGACAGCACCGGGCCGAAGATCTCCTCGCGCGCGATGCGCATCGATTGGTCGACGCCGTCGAACAGGGTCGGTTCGATGTACAGGCCGCCGCTTCCCTCGCGCGCGGCGCGCCCGCCCGCGAGCAGGCGCGCGCCGGCCGCCTTGCCGTCCTCGATGTAGCCGAGCACCGTTTTCATCTGGATCGCGTCGACGATGGCGCCCATCACGGTCGATTCATCCAGCGGGTCGCCCGGCGCGTACTTCGGCATCAGGGCCATGGCTTTCTCAAGGAAGGCTTCGCGGATCGATTCCTCGACGAACAGACGCGACGGCGCGTTGCAGCTTTCCCCCTGGTTGAAGTAGATCGAGCCGATCGCGCCCGCCACCGCCGCGTCCAGGTCCGGGCAGTCGGCGCAGACGATATTCGCCGATTTGCCGCCCAGCTCGGTCCAGGCCCGCTTCAGGTTCGACTGGCCGGCCATCTGCAGGATCTGCTTGCCGACCCGGGTCGAGCCGGTGAAGGCGATGCAGTCGACGTCCATGTGCAGGCCCAGGGCTGTTCCCGCTTCGTTGCCGTAGCCGGGCAGGACGTTGAACACGCCTTCCGGCACCCCGGCTTCCAAAGCAAGCTCGGCCAGGCGCAGGGACGTCAGCGGCGCCTTCTCGGACGGCTTGAGCACCAGGCTGTTGCCGGCCGCCAGGGCCGGGCCGATCTTCCAGGCCGCCATCAGCATCGGATAGTTCCAGGGGATGATGGCGGCCACCACGCCGACCGGCTCGCGCGTAACCAGGGCCAGGCTGTCCTGCCCGGTCGGCGCGACTTCATCGTAGATCTTGTCGATCGCTTCGCCGTACCAGCGAATGCAGTTCTGGGCCGCCTGCACGTCCACGCTGCGGCTGTAGCGGATCGGCTTGCCCATGTCGAGGGTTTCCAGCAGGGCCAGCTCGTCCTTGTGCGCCAGCATCAGGTCGGCAAAGCGGATCAGCACGCGCTTGCGCTCGGCCGGAGCCTTGCCCGACCAGCGGCCGTCTTCGAAAGCGGCGCGGGCACTGGCGACGGCCGCGTCGACGTCTGCCGCGCCGCAGCGCGCGACGTCGCCCAGCTTGCGTCCGTCGATCGGTGAGATACAGTCAAAGCGGGCGCCGGAAAACGCATCGACGCGCCTGCCGCCGACCACTGCGCGGCCATCGATGTGCACCGTTTTGGAACGTTCATGCCATGAGTTCGACGTCATCTTGTCTCCTTCTGGATGCGTTGCTGTTGTCTGGTCGATACTAGCAAACAAAATCGATCCATCACGCGACTTCTGCCGCTATAATCGCGAATTTTTCCCGCCCGAAATTCCTCTTTCGCCCGGAGCACTATTATTGTGAATACCATCCTGATTTCGTCTGTCGTGCTCTACCTGCTGGGCACGCTCGGCCTGGGCGTCTGGGCCGGTTCGAGGATCAAGAATACCGCCGACTTCGCCGTGGCCGGCCGCAGCCTGCCGCTGATCATGGTCATCACCACCACCTTCGCCACCTGGTTCGGCGCCGAGACCGTGATGGGCATTCCCGCCAAGTTCGTGCAGGGCGGCCTGGGCGCGCTGGTCGAAGACCCGTTCGGCGCCGGCACCTGCCTGATCCTGGTCGGCCTGTTCTTCGCGGCGCGCCTCTATAAACTCAACCTGCTGACCATCGGCGACTACTACCGCGCGCGCTACGGCAAGGGCATCGAGGTGTTCTGCTCGGCCGCGATCATCCTGTCCTACCTCGGCTGGGTGGCGGCGCAGATCACGGCGCTGGGCCTGGTGTTCTCGGTGCTGACCGGCGGCGCCATGTCCGAGACCGCCGGCATGATCGTCGGCACCCTGGCCGTGCTGATCTACGTGGTCGTGGGCGGCTTCCTGGCGGTGGCGATCACCGACTTCATCCAGATGATCGTGCTGGTGGTGGGCCTGTCCATCATTGCCTTCTTCTCGTCGAAGCTGGCGGGCGGCAGCGACGCCGTGCTGCATATGGTGCAGCAGAAGGACCTGTGGAATTTCCTGCCGCAGGCGAAGTTCACCGACGTCGCCTTCTTCGTCGGCTCGGCCGTGACGATGATGCTGGGCTCGATCCCGCAGCAGGACGTCTACCAGCGCGTGATGTCGGCGAAAAACGCCCCGACCGCGCGCGCCGGCGCCGTGATCGGCGGCGCCAGCTACATCCTGTTCGCCGCCGTGCCGATGTTCATCGTCGCCTGCGCCGTGATCGTGATGGGCAACGAAGCCCTGGAACTGGCCAAGAGCGACTACCAGCGCGTGCTGCCGACCTTCGTGATGACCCGCATGCCGCTGATCATGCAGATCCTGTTCTTCGGCGCCCTGCTGTCGGCGATCAAGAGCACCTCTTCGGCCACCCTGCTGGCGCCGTCGACCAGCTTCACCGAGAACATCCTCAAGAACCTGCGTCCGGGCATGACCGACCGCCAGCAGCTGCTGGCCATGCGCGTGACCATCGTCGTGTTCGCGGCCATGGTGCTGGCGTATGCGGTCGCGATGAAGGGCACCTCGATCTACGACCTGGTGTCCTCGGCCTACCAGGTGACCCTGGTCGGCGCCTTCGTGCCGCTGGTGATGGGCCTGTACTGGAAGCGCGCCACCACCCAGGGCGCGATCCTGTCGCTGGCGGCCGGCATCGCCACCTGGATCGTGTACTTCCCGCAGATCTCGTCGCTGGGCGAAGCCTTCCCGGGCCAGCTGGCCGGCCTGATCGCGGCGTTCGCGGGCATGATCGTGGGCTCGCTGGCGCCGCAGGTGCTAAAGAACCGGCATGAGCCGCACAAGACGGCGGTGAGTGTTTAATCGTTCGCGCAAAATAAAGAGGCCCCGACAAGTGTTCGGGGCCTTTTTGTTTGCGGCTTCGGTGAAGAACTTGGGTCCCCGCCTTCGCAGGGACGACGCGCTAACCCCGTCATTCCCGCGCAGGCGGGAATCCAAGTTCGCTGAACAGCCATCAGCCCATCCACCCCCGCTGCGTCACATCATCCAAAGTCAGATCAAGGCAGAACCTGATCCGCTCCACCATCTCATCGATCTGCGCGGTCGTCATCACCAGCGGCGGCGCCACGATCATCCGGTCCCCCACCGCGCGCATGATCACGCCGTTGTCGAACATGTGCGCGCGGCACACCATTCCCACCGCCAGCTCGCGCGCGAAAGCCTCACAATCGTGCACATTCGTTCCCTTGCGCCGCACCAGGGTCAGGGCCGCCGCCATGCCGATGCTCTCGGCGTGCCCGACCAGCGGGTGGGCCGCCAGCGCCGCGAACGCGGCCTTCAGGTGCGGCCCGGTCTCCAGCGCCACCCGTTCGACCAGGCGCTCGTCGACCATGATGCGCAGGTTCTCGAGCGCCGCCGCGCAGGCGACCGGATGGCCGGAATAGGTGAAGCCGTGGTTGAAGTCGCCGCCCTTCTCGACCAGGACGTGCGCGACCCTGGAGCCGACCAGCACGCCGCCCAGCGGCACATAGCCCGAGGTCACGCCCTTGGCGAAGGCGATCAGGTCGGGCCGGAAGCCCATCAGCTGGCAGCCGAACCAGGTGCCCAGGCGCCCGAAGCCGCAGATCACTTCGTCGGACACCAGCAGCACGTCGTACTTGTCGCAGATGCGCTGGATTTCGGGCCAGTAGGTGGGCGGCGGGATGATCACGCCGCCCGCACCCTGCACCGGTTCGCCGATGAAGGCGGCGACGTTTTCCGGCCCGAGTTCGAGGATTTTTTCTTCCAGCCAGCCGGCCGCGCGCAGGCCGAATTCGGCCTCGCTCATGCCCTGCCCGTGCTCGGCGAAATTCGGCTGTTCGATGTGGTGGATGCCGGGAATCGGCAGGGCGCCCTGCGCATGCATGCCGGCCATGCCGCCCAGCGAGGCCCCGGCCACCGTGCTGCCGTGGTAGGCGTTGCGGCGGCTGATGATGGCCTGGCGCTGCGGCTGCTTCAACAGCTGCCAGTAGCGCCACACCATGCGCACGATGGTGTCGTTGGCTTCCGAGCCGGAGCCGGTGAAGAACACATGGCCGAAGCCCCCGCCGATACCTTGCGCCAGCTGGACCAGGCGCGCCGCCAGCATCAGCGCCGGCACGTTGGTCGTGTTGAAGAAGCTGTTATAGAAAGGCAGCGTGTCCATCTGCCTGGCCACGGCGGCGGTCATGCTCGCGCGTCCGTAGCCGACGTTCACGCACCACAGGCCCGACATGCCGTCGATGACCTGGTGGCCGTCCGAATCCCACAGGTAGATGCCGTCCCCGCGCACCATCACGCGCGCGCCGCGTTCGCGCAGCGCGCCATGGTCGGTGAAGGGATGCAGGTAGTGCGCGCTGTCGAGCTGCTGCAGTGCGCGTGTATCGAGACTTCCCGGGCTATCGACCTCCCGGACCGGCGCGAGCGTCTCTTGCGCCGCATTGATATCGCTTGCCATCATGGACTCCCATTGTTATTGGACTCTCTCTCTCAAACATGGAGCAGCAGGTGTTCCCGTTCCCACGGGCTGATCACGGTCATGAACTCCTGGTGCTCGAGTTCCTTGACCGCCGAATAGACGTCGATGAAGCGCTCGCCCAGGATGTCGCGCAGGCGGTCTTCGCGGCGCAGCAGGGCCAGGGCTTCCGGCAGGCCCTGCGGCAGTTCCACTTCCATCTTGTAGGCGCTGCCCTCGACCATTGGGGTCGGTTCGAGCTGTTCCTGGATGCCGAGGTAGCCGCAGGCCAGGGTCACGGCCAGCGCGAGATACGGGTTGGCGTCGGCGCCGATCACGCGGTTCTCGACGCGCCGGTCCTGCGAGCCCGAGACCGGCACCCGGATGCCGACGGTGCGGTTGTCCACGCCCCACTGCAAATTGATCGGCGCGGCCGTGCGGCGCACGATGCGGCGGTAGGAGTTCACGTAGGGCGCGACGATCGCCATCGCCGACGGCATGTACTTCTGCAGGCCGCCGACGTACCAGCGGAACAGCTCGGAAGGCGCGCCGTCCTCGTTGCTGAAGATGTTGCGGCCGGTGTCGCCGTCCACCACGCTCTGGTGCACGTGCATCGCCGAACCGGGTTCGCCCGCCATCGGCTTGGCCATGAAGGTGGCGTACATGTCGTGCTTGAGCGCCGCCTCGCGCAAGGTGCGCTTGAAGTAGAAGACCTTGTCGGCCAGGCCGAGCGGCTCGCCGTGCTGGAAGTTGATCTCCATCTGGCCGGCGCCGATCTCGTGGATCAGGGTGTCGACGTCCAGGCCCATCATGTCGCAGTAATCGTAGATGTCTTCGAACAGCGGATCGAACTCGTTGACGGCGTCGATGCTGTAGACCTGGCGGCTGGTCTCGGAACGGCCGCTGCGGCCGATCGGCGCGGCCAGCGGCAAATCGGGGTCGATGTTCTTTGCGGTGAGATAGAACTCGAGTTCCGGCGCCACCATCGGCTTCCAGCCCTTCTGGGTGTACAGCTTGAGCACGCGCCGCAGCACGCTGCGCGGGGCGAAGTCGACCAGGCGGCCGTCGGCGAAATAGCAGTCGTGGATGACTTGCGCGGTCGGATCGACGGCCCACGGCACCATCGTGATCGTGCCCGGGTCGGCCTTCAGGATCATGTCGCGGTCGGTGGTCGAGATCGCGCGGTCGAAGGCATCGTCGTTCTCCGGCGAGTTGCCGGTAACGGTCATGCCCAGCACGATCTCGGGCAGGCGCATGCCGCGGTCTTCGGTGAATTTCACGCGCGGCAGGATCTTGCCGCGGGCAACGCCGGTCAGGTCGGGGACCAGGCATTCGATTTCGGTGACTCGTTTACCGTTGAGCCACTCGTCCATGTCGTTGTAGGAAAATTTGTCGCGGATAGCCATGTTGGCTCCTCTGTTCGTTGGATGAACGCAGGCGCGCACGCGCAGCCTGCGGCGTTCGGTATGGTCTGAACAGGGACGCTATGGGACGTGCCGGGCCGCCCATTTCTGATAGGCGGTCATAGGCGGTTCCGTTTGGTGGCCTGGTGATAGGCGCGGCAGGCATCGCCGAAGGCGCCGAACATCTTCATCGAGTGCGGGTTACGGGTGATGCGCCATTCCGGATGCCATTGGACGGCCAGCGTGAAGCCCGGCGAAATCGAGACGGAAAACGCCTCGACCAGCCCGTCTTCCGCCACCGCCTCGACCGTCAGGCCGGGCGCCAGCCCGTTGACGCCCTGGCCGTGCAGGGAGTTGACGGGAATCTCGTCCGCGCCGAGGATGCCGTGCAGCATGCCGCCCGGCATGATCCTGATCTTGTGCGCGTCGCCATACTGCTCGTCCATGCCCAGTTCGGGATTTTCGCGATGGTCGAAATGCCCCGGCACCGTCTGCACCGCCTGGTACAGGCTGCCGCCCAGCGCCACGTTCATTTCCTGGAAGCCACGGCAGATCGCGATGATCGGGATGCCACGCTTGACCGCTTCCCGGATCAGCGGCAGCGTGGTCTGGTCGCGCGCCGGATCCTGCGGCAGGGTCGGGTCGAGCACTTCCTCGGAGTAATAGCTGGGATGTACGTTCGACGCCGAGCCGGTCAGCATGATGCCGTCGCACAGCTCGAGCATGGTTTCCAGGTCGAGCGCTTCCCCGAGCGACGGCAGGATCATGGGGGCGCAATCGGCGCCGAGCACGACGGCGTCGACATACTTGTGCTGGGCCGCGTGATACGGATGTTCTCCGAAATCGCGGGTGCAAGCGGGGACGATAACGATCGGGCGCATGGTCTCTACCTTTGTGAAGTGAGGCGCACACGGACCATGATACTGCAATCTGATCCGAATGCGAGTGGCCGTTAATCCAGATCAAGAGGCACAGGAGTTTCCGCTGCGCATCGCTAAAATCTGCTAGTGGGAATGGTTCCTCTGTTCAGAAACCTGTAGCAAAAGCTTATCGTCAAGTTGAGAAGCATGCCAACACGAACGGCAGGGTTGGCGACTGTACCTTCGTTCCCGCCTGCGCGGAAACGACGTAGCAGATTGCGTGGTATCTTTGCCTTCTAATTCGAACAAGCACGAGGAAACCATGCTGAACCTGAAAGATCCTTCCCTGCTGCGCCAGCAAGCGTATATCGACGGCGAATGGTGCGACGCTGCCGAGGGGCACACCGTGACGGTGACGAATCCCGCCACCGGCGAATCGCTGGGCACCGTGCCGCACATGGGCGCGCAGGAAACCCGCCGCGCGATCGAGGCCGCGAACGCCGCCTGGCCGGCATGGCGCAAGAAGACCGCGCGCGAACGCGCCCTCATCCTGCGCAAGTGGAACGACCTGATGCTGGAAAACGCGGACGACCTGGCGGCCATCATGACCGCCGAACAAGGCAAGCCGCTGACGGAAGCAAAAGGCGAAGTGAGCTATGCCGCCTCGTTCTTCGAATGGTTCGGCGAGCAGGCCAAGCGCATCGAGGGCGACGTGCTGGAATCGCCGGCGCGCGACCGCCGCCTGATCGTGACCAAGGAGCCGATCGGCGTCTGCGCCGCGATCACGCCGTGGAACTTCCCGTCCGCGATGATCACCCGCAAGGTTGCCCCGGCCCTGGCCGCCGGCTGCCCGATCGTGCTGAAGCCCGCCGAACTGACCCCGTTCTCGGCCCTGGCCCTGGCCGTGCTGGCCGAACGCGCCGGCGTGCCGAAAGGCGTGTTCTCGGTCGTGATCGGCGACGCCAAGGCGATCGGCGCCGAGATGTGCGCCAACCCGATCGTGCGCAAGCTGAGCTTTACCGGCTCGACCCCGGTCGGCAGGCTCCTCATGGAGCAATGCGCGCCGACGGTCAAGAAGCTGTCGCTGGAACTGGGCGGCAACGCCTCCTTCATCGTGTTCGACGACGCCGACCTCGATGCCGCAGTCGAGGGTGCGGTCGCCTCGAAGTACCGCAACGCCGGCCAGACCTGCGTCTGCGCCAACCGCATCTACGTGCAGGACGGCGTGTACGACGAATTCGCGCGCCGCTTCACCGAGAAGGTCAAGGGACTGAAGGTCGGCAATGGCATGGAGCCCGGCGTGAACCAGGGCCCGCTGATCGAAGACAAGGCGCTCGTGAAGGTCGAGAACCACATCGCCGACGCACTGTCGAAAGGCGCGCGCCTGCTGCTGGGCGGCAAGCGCCATGAGCTCGGCCACAGCTTCTTCCAGCCGACCGTGCTGGCCGACGTGACCCCGGCCATGCTGGTGTCGGAAGAAGAAACCTTCGGCCCGGTGGCGCCGCTGTTCCGCTTCAAGACCGAGGAAGAAGTGATCGCCCTGGCCAACAACACCGAGTATGGCCTGGCGTCCTACTTCTACGCACGCGACATCGGCCGCGTGTGGCGCGTGGCCGAGCAGATCGAGACCGGCATGGTGGGCGTGAACACCGGCCTGATCTCGAACGAGATCGCGCCCTTCGGCGGTGTGAAGCAGTCGGGCCTCGGCCGCGAAGGTTCGAAATACGGCATGGACGACTACCTGGTCGTCAAGTACATCTGCCTCGGAGGCATGTAAGTATGGCGCGCGACCCGATGGCCGCGGTGAAGGATGCACCGCTGTTCATCGTGCCGCGCGTACTCGCGGGCCTGCGCGCTTTTCGCGACGGCCCCAAGCTGGCCGACCTGCCGGGCGCGAACCCGTCGCCGGAACGCGAACGCCTGGCGGTGGTGCTGGACGACCTCGCTACCCGGCTGCTGGCCGGGGTCGAGGCGCATCCGACCAAGTTCTGGGTACTGAAGCAGTTCCAGGCATCGTTGGAAATCGTGCAGCAGGAAGATGCCGCGGCGCGCGAGCGCTTCGCCGCCGAGCTCGACAGGTTGATGGCGGTCCTCGGCATCGACAGTTCGGATGGCGTCGTCACGTATTACCTGAAACTGGCCTGAGCGCCCGCCGCCGTCAGGACAGCCCTGTCCCATCAGAAAAGCCTTCCGCAGGCAATTTCTCCCAATCCCGTTTTCCCTGATTACAACAAATCATCGTTTTTTGTTGTCGCGTAGGAATTGTCCTACTAAAATCCTTGTCGAACCATTGTAACTACAATTATTTTCGACAGCCTCTCTTCCCCACCTGCCCGGCCACGGTACAAGCTTCAGCTGGCCATTAACACATCAACATAATGAGACTCTCTGACTTGAAACTGCGCACGCGCCTGGGTGCGAGCTTTGGCCTGCAATTGATTCTGATGATCATCCAGGCGGGCGGCGCCATCTGGCTGCTGGGTGACTTCAGCCAGCGCACCGACTACCTGCTGAACGACGCCATCGCGAAAGAGCGTCTGTGCGAAGAATGGCGTGCCTCGACCGAACTGAACGGGACGCGCTCGGCCCTCCTGATCGCCACTGCCGACCCGGCCGTACGCAGCGATATCGAGGCGCAAATCAAGACCACCAGTGCGCGCATCGGGCAAATCCAGGACGAACTCCAGAAGAAGGTAAGCAGCGCCACCGGCAAGACCCTGCTGGCCGAAACCGGCGTCAAACGGGAAGCGTATGCCAATGCACGCAAGGAGGCTTTCGGCATCGATGCGGGGGGTGACGAGCAGGCGGCCAACCCGGCGGCCGGCAAGATGCGCGCGGCATTCAAGGACTACCTGGCCAGCATCGAGAAAATCGCCGAACACCAGA
The DNA here is from genome assembly GCF_057657395.1 of Telluria sp. Soil_C_11. Classification (NCBI taxonomy): domain Bacteria; kingdom Pseudomonadati; phylum Pseudomonadota; class Betaproteobacteria; order Burkholderiales; family Oxalobacteraceae; genus Telluria; species Telluria sp. Soil_C_11. The sequence continues at coordinate 33,643 of NZ_JBDGIN010000015.1, forward strand.
AACAGAAGGAGGTCGAGATCACGCAGGACCTGGAGCAGCGGAGCAGCTCCGCCCGGCGCCTGGTGTTCTTCCTGTGCCTGATCGCGAACGTGGCGGCCATCCTTTCCTCGACCTGGGTCACGCGCTCGGTCACCCGTCCGCTGCAGCGTGCGATGGGGGTCGCGCAGGAGGTGGCGCAAGGACGCCTGCACGTGCGCAACGAGGCCACCTCGCTCGACGAAACCGGCCAGTTGCTCGACGCGCTGAACCGGATGAACCGCGACCTGTACCGCATCGTCGGCGAAGTGCGCGACAGCAGCGTGGCCATCGCCTCGGCCTCGAACCAGATCGCCAGCGGCAACCTCGACCTGTCGTCGCGGACCGAACAGCAGGCCGGCGCGCTCGAAGAAACCGCCTCCGCGATGGAGGAGCTGACCGTGACCGTGAAGCAGAACGCCGAGCATGCGCGCCAGGCCAACCAGCTGGCGGAGACTGCATCGAAAGTGGCGCAGCAGGGCGGCGCGGTGGTCGAGCAGGTGGTAGCGACGATGGGTTCGATCAGCGCGTCGGCCGGCAAGATCACCGAAATCATCGGCGTCATCGACGGCATCGCCTTCCAGACCAATATCCTGGCCCTGAACGCCGCCGTCGAAGCGGCGCGCGCCGGCGAGCAGGGCCGCGGTTTCGCGGTCGTGGCGTCCGAGGTGCGCAACCTGGCGCACCGCTCCGCGGCTGCGGCGAAGGAAATCAAGGCGCTGATCGAAGCCTCGGCCGGCGACGTCGACGCCGGCACCAGGCTGGTCGGCAAGGCCGGCGCAACGATGGGCGAGGTCGTCACCAGCGTCGAGCGCGTGACCGCCATCATCCGCGACATCGCGCTGGCCAGCCACGAGCAGGAAGCCGGGATCGAGCAGATCAACCAGGCGATCAGCCAGATGGACGCCGTCACCCAGCAGAATGCCGCCCTGGTCGAGGAAGCGTCCGCCGCCAGCGAAGCCATGCGCGTGCAGGCGCAGCACATGGAAACCGTGGTCGGGGTGTTCCAGCTGGAAGGCGCCGCCAGGCCGCTCGACCAGCGTCAGCGCTTGCCGGCGCCCTTGTATTCGTAATACTTGCGCGCGTCGCCGCGCACCTGCTCGGCCGGGTACTTGGCCCGGTTGAGCACCATCTTCTCCTGCACCGCTGCCAGCAGGTCGACGTCGAGCTTGTCGGCCAGCCGCACCAGGTAGACCAGCACGTCGGCCATCTCGTGCCGCACCTGCACCAGCTTGTCCGGCCCGAGTTCCTCGGCACGGCCATCGCGCAGCCACTGGAAGTGTTCCAGCAGCTCGGCCGCTTCCACCGTCAGTGCGGCGGCCAGGTTCTTCGGCGAGTGGAACTGGTCCCAGTCGCGCTCGTCGACGAATTCGCGTACGAGCGCGCGTAGCCGCGCCAGGTCGCCAACTGCCGGATCATTTGCCATAATCATGCTCCAATACAAGTGTCCCCGCATGCGCGGGAACGCCATGATACAGCGGCCGGATCCGATGAAGGCGCTGATAACGCTACCAAATACGGCATGAGATGAACAAACCAGAGACTCCCCGCAGCCGCGCCAGCGGCCGCGTCACACTGGCCGAGGTGGCGGCCAGGGCCGGCGTCGGCACCATGACCGCATCGCGTGCGATCAGCCAGCCGGACCGGGTGTCGGAAGCCCTGCGCGCGCGCGTCGCCCAGGCCGTGGCGGAACTGGGCTACGTGCCCAACCGCGCCGCGCGCGCGCTGGCATCGAGCCAGTCGAAAGTGATCGTGGTGCTGGTGCCGTCGCTGTCGAACGCCGTGTTCACCGAGGTGCTGGCCGGCATCCAGGACGCGCTGGAGGAGGATGGCTACCAGATCCTGATCGGCAACACCCGCTATTCCGATGCCGAAGAAGAAAAGCTGCTCGGCACCTATATGCAGTCGAGCCCGGACGGCATCCTGCTCTCCGGGCTGACCCACAGCAAGCGGGTGACGGAACTGCTCGCCTCCTCGAAGCTGCCGGTGGTGTCGATGATGGACCTGGCGAGTTCGCCGGACGCGCTGTCGGTCGGTTTTTCCCAGCTCCAGGCCGGCTACACGATGACCCGCTACCTGCTCGACAAAGGCTATCAAAGGATCGGCTTCATGGGCGCCCAGCGCGACGAGCGCACCCTGAAACGCGCCGAAGGCTACCGCCGCGCCTTGGAGGAAGCGGGCCGCTACGACCCGCGGCTGGAGACCATGGTCGGCGATCCGTCGACCATCGCGCTCGGCGCCGAGCTGCTGGGCCGCATGCTGTCGGTGACGCCCGACTGCGACGCGATCTTCTGCTGCAACGACGACCTCGCCCAGGGCGCGATCTTCCAGTGCCAGCGGCGCGGCATCGCCGTACCGGGGCAGCTCGCCATCTGCGGCTTCAACGACCTGCCGGTGTCGGCCTGGATGAATCCTTCCGTCACCACCATCGCCACCCCGCGCTACCGGGTCGGCTTCGAAGCGGCCCAGCTGTTGCGCACCGTGATCCGCGGCGAGCGGCCGGCCGCGACGCGCATCGATCTCGGCTTCACCCTGATGGCGCGCGAAAGCGCATAATCCCTCCTCCCGGCCGCTTCCCGTAGCGGGAACGGCCGCGGCAATATTCCCCTTCCCAGTGATGTGCTGCGGCGCAGCATAGAAATATCTTTACAAAATATCTGATCGGCGTAGACTCGCCCAAAATTTGGTAGCGCTACCAAAAACCATTCTCCGATCGGTATTGTAAATATGCAAGATAACGTCCACTCTCCCCTGTCTCCGGCCCGCTGGGTCGTCATGGGCGTCTCCGGCTGCGGCAAGAGCGAAGTCGGACAGCGGCTGGCGCGCGCGCTGGGCGTGCGCTTTCTCGAAGGCGACGCCTATCACAGCGCATCGAACGTGGCCAAGATGGCTTCCGGCATTCCCCTCGACGACGGCGACCGCGCCGACTGGCTGCGCACCCTGCAGGGCGAGATCGCCGCTGCCCGGGCGCGCGGCGAAGGCCTGGTGCTGGCCTGCTCGGCCCTGAAGCGCCGTTACCGCGACCTGCTGCGCGCCGCCGATCCCGGCCTGCGCTTCGCCCACCTGAGCGGTCCGCGCGAGCTGATCACCCAGCGCATGCTGGCGCGCACCGCCCACTACATGCCGGCCTCGCTGCTCGACAGCCAGCTGCGCGACCTCGAACCCCTGCAGCAGGACGAAGCCGGCCTGCTGCTCGACATCAGCAAACCGCTTCCGGCGCTCACCGAAGCAATCCTTCACCCCGAGGGTCGCTAGAACCCACCCACACTCACAGGAGACAAGCATGGCATCACCAAGAAACCAAGGCATTCCCCGCCGCCGCTGGGGCATCGGCGCGCTGCTCGGCGTAGGCGTCCTGATCAACTACATCGACCGCATCGGCCTGTCCGTCGCGGCGCCCCAGATCAAGGACGCGTTCCACCTGAGTCCTGTCGAACTGGGCCTGCTGTTCTCCGCGTTCGCGTGGTCGTACTCGCTGCTGCAGATCCCGGTCGGGATGGTGCTGGACCGCTTCGGCCCGACCAGGGTCGGCCGCTGGGGCGCCTTCCTGTGGGGGATCGCGTCGGTGATCACCGCGTTCTCGAGCGGCTTCGCGGGCATCTTCGTGGCGCGCATCCTGCTGGGCGTGGCGGAAGCGCCGGCCTTCCCGGTCAGCTCGAAAGCCACCGGCTACTGGTTCCCGCGCAACGAGCGCGGCCTGGCCACCGCCATCTTCGACGCCGCCGCCAAGTTCTCGAACGTGATCGGCGTGCCGCTGGTGGCGGTCACGGTGGTGGCCTTCGGCTGGCGCTGGGGCTTCGCGCTCACCGCGACCCTGAGCTTCCTGTACTTCATCGCCTTCTACGTGCTGTACCGCGATCCGAGCGCCGACAAGAACCTGTCGAAAGCGGAACTCGACTACATCCAGCGCGGCGGCGCCGCTCCCGAAGGCCCGGCCGAAGCCGGCGCCCTCAACATGCTGGGCTACCTGCTGACCAAATCGAAGGTGTGGGGCCTGACCATCGGTTTCGCCGCCTACGGCTACACCTTCTACCTGTTCCTGACCTGGCTGCCGGGCTACCTGGTCGAGCAGATGCACATGAGTATCATCAAATCGGCCGGCTTCGCCGCCATCCCCTGGGCCTTCGCCACCCTGACCGACCTGTTCGTCGGCGGCTGGCTGATCGACCACCTGATCTCGCGCGGCAAGGACGAATCGAAAGTGCGCAAGGGCGTGCTGATCGTCGGCATGTTCTTCGGCCTGGCCGTGTTCGGCGCCACCCAGACCACGGATCCGGTCTGGGCCATCTTCTGGATCTCGATCGCCCTGGGCGGCCTGGCTTCGGCCGCGCCGGTCGGCTGGTCGCTGCCGTCGCTGATCGCGCCGAAGGGCGGCGCCGGCACCATCGGCGGCATCATGAACTTCGCCAACAACCTGATGGGCGCGGCCGCGCCGATCGTGACCGGCATGATCGTCGGCGCCACCGCCTCGTTCACCAACGCCTTCTTCGTCGCCGGCGTCATCCTCGTCATCGGCATCATCTGCTTCGTGTTCGTGCTCGGGAAGATCGAGCCGATTCCGGACCCGGAATCCGGCAAGCCTGCCGTGCGCGCACCGGTCACGACCGCTTAAAACAACAACAAAGAAAGTAAAACGAGACAATGAAATCCAAGTTTTCCCTGATGTGCGCAGCCATGCTGGGCAGTGCGATGTTTAGCGGCAACGCGCTGGCCGACGGTTCCTCGGTCGCCTTCTATGGCGTGATGGATGTGGGCGTGTCGGTCGACCAGGGCGGCATCGCCGGCACCTCGACCCGCGTCACCAGCGGCATGGCAACCCAGAGCCGCTGGGGCTTCCGCGGCACCGAAGACCTGGGACAGGGCATGGCCGCCTTCTTCGTGATCGAAGGCGGCATCCACGCCGACAACGGCACCTCGACCCAGGGCAACACCCTGTTCGGCCGCACCTCGATCGTGGGCCTGCGCGGCAGCCTCGGTTCGGTCTCGGCCGGCCTGCAGGACACGCCACTGTTCACCACCTTGAACGTGGTGGTCGACCCGCTGCGCAACGGCGTCGTCCGCTCGAACAACCTGATGCCGCCGACCGGCTTCCGGGCTTCGAACTCGGTGCTGTACCGCACCCCGGACATGAACGGCTTCAGCGGCGACCTGATGGTTGTGGCCGGCGAAGTTGCCGGCGACAGCGCCGCGGGACGGGCCTTCGGCGGCTCCTTCGGCTACAGCAAGGGCCCGCTGGCCGCGCGCATCGCCTACCACCGCAAGAACAACGACAGCGCCACCGTGACCGGCCTTGATCCGGCCCGCAACCTGCTGCTGGGGGCGAACTACGATTTCGGCCCCGTGCGCGGCTACTTCGGCTACGAGGTCAACAAGGGCCGCAACAGTGCGCCCCTGAACAATGGCGCGGCGGTGTTCGGCGGCGCGGCGCCGATCGCGTCGACCGACAGCCGCGACCTGCTGCTGGGGGCTTCGGTGCCGTTCGGGCCGAACACCGTGGTGCTGACGTATGTGCGGGCGGACGACCGCACCATCCACAACCAGGATGCGCAGCAGCTGGGCGCCGCCTACATGTACGCCTTCTCGAAGCGCAGCGACGTCTATGCGTCGTATGGCGTGATCCACAACCACAACGGCGCCGCCTACACCGAAGGCAACAGCGAAGAACCGGGCACGGGCAACCGCCAGTTCGCGATGGGCTTGCGCCACCGCTTCTGACGGTGCCGGTCTTGCTTGGCTGCGCGCGTCGCTTTCCACGTAACGCTGCAGCACCGCATCCAGCTTCGGCTGGATTTCCGCCTGGCCGTTGGCTTTGACCAGGTCGCGCAGCTGCAGCAGATCGCTCAGGCCGGGGTCCAGCCGTCCGCGTAGCGCTTCAGCAGCGCGTCATATTTCTGCGTCAGTTCCTCGGCGCTCGACACTGTCATGCCGAGGTCGCGCAGCAGGCCGTCCTTCAGGCCGTACACCCAGCTGTGGATCGTCAGTTCCTGGCCGCGGTCCCAGGCGTCCTGCACCACCGTGGTCTGGGCGCAGTTGATCACCTGCTCGGCCACGTTCAGCTCGACCAGGCGGTCGTGGGCAACGGTGGGCTGTACAAGTTCGCCCAGGTAGCGGCCGTGCTTGTGCTTGACGTCCTGCACGTGACGCAGCCAGTTGTCGGTCAGGCCGACCCGGCGTCCGGTGAGGGCCGCATGCACGCCACCGCAGCCGTAATGGCCGCAGACGATGACGTGCTTTACCTTGAGCACATCAATGGCGAACTGGAGCACCGACAGGCAGTTCAGGTCCGAGTGCACCACCACGTTCGCCACGTTGCGATGGACGAACATCTCGCCCGGCATCATGCCCAGCAGTTCGTTGGCGGGCACGCGGCTGTCCGAACAGCCGATCCACATGTATTCCGGGGCCTGCTGCGCGGCCAGTGATTTGAAAAAATCGGGCTGCTTGGCGACGACCGATTCCGCCCAGGCGCGGTTTTTGGCGAACAGCTCCCTGGTGATGGGTTTTGAATTAGGCATCTGACTCCCTTTACTACGTTACGCTTGAACTGCTTATGTTTAAGCCAACTGTTAATGCAAAAAAAACCGCCGAAGGCTCGCACCATTCAGCGGTTGGTGGACTTCTTATTCGAAGAAGTCCTTCACTTTATCCATCCAGCCCTTGCTCTGCGGGCTATGCTTCGAGCCGCCCTCCTTGGTCAGGCGGTCGAACTCGCGCAGCAGGTCCTTCTGCTTGTCGGTCAGCTTGACCGGGGTCTCGACCACGACGTGGCAGAACAGGTCGCCCGCGTAGCCGGAGCGCACCCCCTTGATGCCCTTGCCCTTCAGGCGGAAGGTCTTGCCGGTCTGGGTGCCTTCGGGGATGGTGAAGGACACCTTGCCGCCCAGGGTCGGCACTTCGATCTCGCCGCCCAGCGCCGCCTTGGTGAACGAGATCGGCATTTCGCAATGCAGGTCGTCGCCTTCGCGCTGGAACACCTCGTGCGGCTTGATGTGGATTTCCACGTACAGGTCGCCCGGCGGCCCGCCGTTGGTGCCCGGCTCGCCATTGCCCGAGGAGCGGATCCGCATGCCGTTGTCGATACCGGCCGGGATCTTGACTTCCAGGGTCTTGTTGCGCTTGATGCGTCCGGCGCCGCCGCAGGCCGCGCACGGTTCCGGGATGATCTTGCCGCTGCCATGGCACTTCGGGCAGGTCTGCTGGATCGAGAAGAAGCCCTGCTGCATGCGCACCTGGCCGTGGCCGTGGCAGGTCGAGCAGGTGACGGGCTGCGTGCCCGGCTTGGCGCCGCTGCCGTGGCAGGTGTCGCACTTGTCCCAGCTCGGCACGCGGATCGTGGTGTCGAAGCCGGCGGCTGCCTGCTCCAGCGTGATCTCGAGGTTGTAGCGCAGGTCGGCGCCGCGGTACACCTGGGGGCCCGAACTGCGGCCGCGTCCACCGCCGAAGATGTCGCCGAAGATGTCGCCGAAGGCATCGCCGAAGCCGCCGGCGCCGAAACCGCCGCCCATGCCGCTGTTCGGATCCACGCCGGCATGGCCGTAACGGTCGTAGGCCTCGCGCTTTTCCGGATTGGTCAGCATCTCGTAGGCTTCCTTGACCTCCTTGAACTTCTCCTCCGCTTCCTTGTTATCGGGATTGCGGTCGGGGTGGTACTTCATCGCAAGCTTGCGATAGGCCTTCTTGATCTCGTCTTCCGAAGCAGTCTTCGCGACGCCGAGGATCTCGTAAAAATCACGCTTTGCCATTTGTCGGCACCTTGCTGTTGTCTATCTACTCAACTATCTGTGCAAAAAAACCGAGCCGGGCACCAGAAGGCTGCATCGGCTCGGGATGTTCCGCGGCGGGAGTCGCCCTGGACGGGCAACCCCTTATTGTGACATTACTTGGCGTCCTTGACTTCCTTGAAGTCGGCGTCGACCACGTCGTCGTCCTGCTTGGCGCCCTGCTCGGCGCCCGGCTGTTGCGCGCCAGCCGCACCCGCGGCGCCAGCGCCGGCCTGGTCGGCGTACATCTTCTCGCCCAGTTTCTGCGCGGCGGTGTTCAGGGCGGCGATCTTCGATTCGATCTCGGCCTTGTCACCGGACTTCAGCACGCCTTCGAGGGCGGAAATCGCGGACTCGATGTTCGACTTGTCGCCGGCATCCAGCTTGTCGCCGTACTCGGTCATGGACTTCTTGGTCTGGTGGACCAGCGCGTCGCCCTGGTTGCGGGCTTCGGCCAGTTCCTTGACCTTCTTGTCCTCTTCCGCGTTCAGCTCGGCGTCCTTCACCATCTTCTGGATCTCGTCTTCCGACAGGCCCGAGTTCGCCTTGATGGTGATCTTGTTTTCCTTGCCGGTGGCCTTGTCCTTCGCGCCCACGTGCAGGATGCCGTTGGCGTCGATGTCGAAGGTCACTTCGATCTGCGGGGTGCCGCGCGGCGCAGGCGGGATGCCTTCGAGGTTGAACTCGCCCAGTCCCTTGTTGCCGGCAGCGATCTCACGCTCGCCCTGGTAGACCTTGATGGTCACGGCCGGCTGGTTGTCGTCGGCGGTCGAGAACACCTGCGAGAACTTGGTCGGGATCGTGGTGTTCTTGTGGATCATCTTGGTCATCACGCCGCCCAGGGTCTCGATACCCAGCGACAGCGGGGTCACGTCCAGCAGCAGCAGGTCCTTGCGGTCGCCAGCCAGCACCGAACCCTGGATCGCGGCGCCGACTGCGACGGCCTCGTCCGGGTTGACGTCCTTGCGCGGATCCTTGCCGAAGAACTCCTTCACCTTTTCCTGCACCTTCGGCATACGGGTCATGCCGCCGACCAGGATGATGTCGTCGATGTCCGAGACCTTCACGCCGGCGTCCTTGATGGCGACGCGGCACGGCTCGATGGTCTTGTTGATCAGTTCCTCGACCAGGGCTTCCAGCTTGGCGCGGGTGATCTTCAGGTTCAGGTGGACCGGCGCGCCGTTCGCCATGGCGATGTACGGCTCGTTGATCTCGGTCTGCTGCGAGGACGACAGCTCGATCTTCGCGCGCTCGGCCGAGGCCTTGATGCGCTGCAGGGCGATCGGGTCCTTCGACAGGTCGAGGCCGTTGATCTTCTTGAACTCGTCGATGATGTAGTCGATCACGCGCTGGTCGAAGTCTTCGCCGCCCAGGAAGGTGTCGCCGTTGGTCGACAGCACTTCGAACTGCTTCTCGCCTTCGACGTCGGCGATCTCGATGATCGACACGTCGAAGGTGCCGCCGCCGAGGTCATACACGGCGATCTTGCGGTCGCCCTTGTCGGTCTTGTCCAGGCCGAATGCCAGCGCGGCCGCGGTCGGCTCGTTGATGATGCGCTTGACGTCCAGGCCCGCGATGCGGCCGGCGTCCTTGGTCGCCTGGCGCTGCGAGTCGTTGAAGTAGGCCGGCACGGTGATCACGGCTTCGGTGACTTCTTCGCCCAGGTAGTCCTCGGCGGTCTTCTTCATCTTGCGCAGCACTTCGGCCGAGATCTGCGGCGGCGCCAGCTTCTTGTCGCGCACGGACACCCATGCGTCGCCGTTGTCGGCCTTGACGATGGAGTACGGCATCAGCGAGATGTCCTTCTGGACTTCCTTCTCGTCGAACTTGCGGCCGATCAGGCGCTTGACTGCGAACAGGGTGTTCTTCGGGTTGGTGACCGCCTGGCGCTTGGCCGGCGCGCCGACGAGGATCTCGCCGTCTTCCTGGTAGGCAATGATCGAAGGCGTAGTGCGAGCACCTTCGGCATTTTCGATGACCTTGGGCTGACCATTTTCCATGATCGCCACGCAGGAGTTGGTGGTGCCCAGGTCGATACCGATGATTTTGCCCATAATATTTTCCTTTTTAGTACTTAGTTTTCAGATGTGTCGAATATAGGGAAAAACTGCGTGCTTTCAAGAGCTTGGAAGCAGCCTCGACAATATTTATTTCGGCTGTGCAGCAGTCACGATGGCCGGACGCAGCAGGCGATCAGCGATCATATAGCCTTTTTGCAACACGGCGACCACGGTATTCGCTTCCTGCTCGGACGGCACGACGGCCACGGCCTGGTGCTTGTTCGGGTCGAGCTTGTCGCCCGGCTGCGGCATCACTTCGACCAGGCGGTTCTTCTCGAACGCGGCCGTGAGCTGCTTGAGCGTCATTTCGACGCCTTCCTTGATCGATTCCACGGTCGGCGCTTCGACCTTCAGGGCCATCTCGAGGCTGTCGCGCACCGGCACCATGGCCTCGGCAAAGCTTTCGATCGCAAATTTGTGGGCCTTGCTCACGTCTTCCTGGGCGCGGCGGCGGATGTTGTCCGCTTCGGCCTTGGCGCGCATGAATGCATCGTGCATCTCGGCCAGTTTGGCTTCGGTCGCGCTCAGCTGTTCTTCGAGGCTCGGCTCCGACGACTGCGCCGCCTGGTTCGCATTGGCTGCGTTGGCCGCAGAATCGGCTGCATTCGCGCCTTCCGGCTGGCTGGACACCTCTTGGTTTTCTTGGTCTTGCATCGAAAAAACTCCTAGAATCAAGGACTTGGCTGATTGGTTGACTTGTCCTGCTTATCACACGGGCCGCATATGGGGCGATCCCCCTACGTTTTCAAGGGGAATTGCAGGACTAACATGTGCATATCCCGACATTTTTTGTTACAGGATTTACGCGGCAGCAGAACCCATCAGCAGTTAATCGTTCTACTATGTTTCCTAAAAGGAACTGAGGAACGATCATGAGACTGCATCTGATCAGCGGCGCCGTGGTGGTCTGGACCGCCCTTGCATTGGCAGCGATCTGCCTGGCGGAACTCGGGGCGACGCCGCAAAACGTGCCATTTTAACAGGTCGCTTGTGAACGGCCCGATCACGCCCCGATCCGGGCCGCGTGCTCGCGGGCGATGTCCGCATCCTTGCGCTGCGCCTCGCGCTGCGACGGGCTCATCATGGTGGGCCAGCCGATCAGGTGCTGTTCGGCGATCTCCGCCAGCCCCGTGATCCAGACCGGATTGTCGTTCAGGCAGGGAATGTAGTGGTATTCCTGGCCGCCGTTCGATTCGAACTCGTGGCGCACTTCCATATTGATCTCTTCGAGCGTCTCCAGGCAGTCGCTGGTGAAACCCGGGCACAGCACGTCGATCCGCTTCACGCCCTCGCGCGCCAGCTGCTGCACGGTCGGCGCGGTGTAGGGCTGCAGCCACTCGGCGCGCCCGAAGCGCGACTGGAAGGTGACCACGTACTGTTCCGGCGACAGGCGCAGGCGCGCCGCCAGCAGGCGTGCGGTGCGGTGGCATTCGCAGTGGTAGGGGTCGCCCAGCATCAGGGTGCGCTTGGGCACGCCGTGGAAGCTCATCACCAGCCTGTCGCCGCGGCCGTGGTTTTCCCAGTAGGCCAGCACGGAATCGGCGAGCGCCTCGATATAGCCTTCGTGGTCGTGGTAGTGCTTGACCAGGCGCAGTTCGGGGATGTTGCGCACCTGGCCGTAGTGGGTATAGACGGCGTCCCAGATCGAGGCCGTGGTCGTGCCCGAGTACTGCGGATAGGCCGGCAGCACGACGATGCGGTCGACACCCTTCGCCTTCAGTTCGTCCAGCACCTGCGGCAGCGCCGGCGAGCCGTAGCGCATCGCCATCGCGACCTCGACGTCTTCATGGCCGCGCTCGCCGAGCAGTTCGGCTAGCTTCGCCGCCTGCCTGGCCGTGTACACCTTCAGCGGCGAGCCTTCGCGGGTCCAGATCATCGCGTACTTCTGCGCCGACTTGCCGGAGCGGAAAGGCAGGATCACGAGCCTCAGGATCAGGTTCCAGAGCGCGCGCGGGATCTCCACCACGCGCGGGTCGGACAGGAATTCCTTCAGGTAGCGCCGCACCGCCTTGCGGGTGGGCGCATCGGGGGTGCCGAGGTTGACCAGCAGGACTGCGCTCTTGGCGATCGTGCCGTGGGTGTGCGACGGTTCTTTTCTGAAAGGCATGGTTTGGGATAGGGGCGGATTCAGCCCGTCATTATGCCTGAGGGCTCGTCGTTCCCGCGCAGGCGGGGACGACGTGGCAACTCAAGACGCCAGCAGCTCGCGCGCGTGCTTGCGGGTCGTCTCGGTGATCTCGATCCCGCCCAGCATGCGCGCCACTTCTTCCACGCGCTCCTTCTTGTCCAGCACGTCGATGCGCGAGACCGTCTTGCCGTCGCCGGTCGTGCCCTTGGCCACCTGGAAGTGCTGGTTGGCCTGGCTCGCCACCTGCGGCAGGTGGGTCACGCACAGCACCTGGCGGCTGTGGCCGAGGCGCTTCAGCAGGCGCCCGACGACTTCCGCCACGCCGCCGCCGATGCCGGTGTCGACCTCGTCGAAGATCAGGGTCGGCACCGTGGTCGCGTGCGAGGTGATCACGGAGATCGCCAGCGAGATGCGGGCCAGCTCGCCGCCCGAAGCCACCTTCGCCAGCGGACGCGGCGCGACGCCGGCATGGCCGGCGACCAGGAATTCGACCTGCTCCAGGCCGTACGCGGCTGGCTCGCACGGGTTCAGCGCCACCACGAAGCGACCGCCGCTCATCGACAGTTCCTGCATCGCTTCCGAGACCTGTTCGCCCAGGCGCCTTGCCGCTTCCTGGCGCGTGGCGGAGAGCTTGACCGCCGCTTCCATGTAGGTGGCTTTCGCCTTTTCCTCCTGGCGGCGCAGGCCGTCGACGTCGCTGGCGTCGGCCAGCTGGCGCAGCTTGGCCTTCAGCGTGGCGTGCTCTTCCGGCAGCTCCTCCGGCGTGACGCGGAACTTGCGGGCGGTGCTGTGGATCGCGTCCATCCGCGCATCGACCTGGGCCAGGCGCTCGGGATCGAGCTCGACCTTGTCGATGTAGTCGTTCAGCGCGTACACCGCTTCCTGCAGCTGGATGCGGGCCGGCTCCATGCAGTCGAGCACGTTCTGCAGGCCGGCGTCGACGTCGGCCAGCTTGCCCAGCTTCTGGTTCAGCGAGGACAGCTGCGACAGGATCGGCTGCTCGGCTTCGGAGAGGGCGTTCAGCGCCTCCTGCGCGCCTTCGAGCAGGCTGGCGGCGTGCGACAGGCGGCTGTGCTCGTTGGTGATCTCGGTCCACTCGCCCGGCTTGACGGCCAGTTTGTCGAGCTCGCCGACCTGCCACTCGAGGCGTTCGCGTTCGAGCAGCACGTTCTTCGCATTGGTCTCGAATTCCTCGCGCTGGCGGGCCAGCGCGCGCCACGCCTTGTAGCAGCTGGCGACCGCCTGCACCTGCGCGGTGGACTCGGGATTGCGCACCGCGATCTGGTTGTCCAGCAGGGCGCGCTGGGCATCCTGCTTGAGCAGCGACTGGTGCGCATGCTGGCCGTGGATGTCGACCAGCAGCTCGCCCAGCTCGCGCAACTGGCCGGCGGTGGCGGAGATGCCGTTGATGTAGGCCTTCGAGCGGCCGGCGTTGTCGATCACGCGGCGCAGCAGCGCCCCGCCCTCCTCGGTGCCGAACTCGTTCTGCTCGATCCAGGCGCTGGCTGCCGGCGTGAGGGAGAAATCGGCGCTGATATCGGCCTTGGCCGCGCCCTCGCGCACCATGCTGGCTTCGCCGCGTCCGCCCAGGGCCAGCTGCAGCGCATCGATCAGGATCGACTTGCCGGCGCCGGTCTCTCCGGTAAAGACCGTGAAGCCATTCGAGAACTCGAGTTCGATCGTGTCGACGATGACGAAGTCGCGGATGGAAAGTAGGCGCAACATGAAGAAACGGGTCTCCTGAAATCGGATTCTTGGTATTTATTTGAGCTTGCCGTCACTGGACGGGTACTCGTTCCAGTGCAGCTTTTCGCGCAGGGTGTGGTAATAGCTCCACCCTTCGGGATGCAGGAAGGTGATGGTGTTGGGCGAGCGCGAGATCATGATCTGGTCGCCGTGCTGCAGGCTGGTGAAAGTCTGCATGTCGAAGTTCACGCTGATGTCGCGGCCATTCATGATCTCGACCACGATGTCGCTGGTGTCCGGCACCACGATCGGGCGGTTCGACAGGGCGTGCGGCGCGATCGGCACCAGCACGATGCCGGCCAGGGTCGGATGCAGCAGCGGGCCGCCGGCCGACAGCGCGTAGGCGGTCGAGCCGGTGGGCGTGGAGACGATCAGGCCGTCCGAACGCTGGTTGTACATGAAGGCGCCGTCCACCGTCACCTTCAGCTCGGCCATGCCGGCGCCGGAGCCGCGCGCCACCACCACGTCGTTCACCGCCACCGAGCAGTGGATCTCCTTGCCGTCGCGGACCAGGCGCGCCTCGAGCAGGGTGCGTTCCTCGGCCCTGGCCTTGCCGCTCAGGATCTCGGCCAGCGCGGGCAGCATGCGGTCGATCGGGATGTCGGTCATGAAGCCGAGGCGGCCCTGGTTGATGCCGATGAGGGGCACCCTGTAGCGGGCCAGCTGGCGCGCCACGCCCAGCATGGTGCCGTCGCCGCCGACCACGATCGCGGCGGTGGCGCGTTCGCCGATCTCGGCCATCGTCATCGCGGCCACGCCGTCCACGTTCACATGGCCGGCGGTCTCGAGCTCCAGCACGGGCAGGTAGCCGGCGCCGCGCAGGAACTCGACGATGGCCTGCACCGGCCCGTCGATCCCGGCGGTGTGATGCCGCACGACCAGCGCGATGGTTTGTTGCGGTTCGGGCATAGCGGACATACAACTCTCGACGGCAGGACTAGGGAGACAGAAGATTAACCGATTCGTCCGGCTTCTGCTATATCGCAACTCAGCAAATACTGTACAAACGCACAGTATAGTTGGGCCGATGCCCTTCCTGCAAGAGACTCAATGCAGCAGGCCGTAGGCCACGGCAAGGAAGACTGCCGCGCCCATGGTCACCAGGTGCAGCAGCATCAGCACGATCCAGCGCAGGCCCGTGAGCGTGCGCGAGCCTCCATACACGCGGCGCATCGCGGTCGGCAGGTAGAACACCAGCCACAGCCACAGGGCAAAGTCGACGATCCCCGGCACCAGCGGCAGCATCATGAGCGTCATCGTGAGGAAGGCGAAGCCGTTCGTGTGCAGCGCGAACAGCAGGTGCTCGCCGTAGCGCCGGCCCGACCCGAGGTAGAGCAGCTTCAGGAAGAAGGCGAACACCGGCATCATGAAGAAGACCGCATACGGCACGTAGGCGTAGAACGCGGCCTTGAGCGCCTTGTCGCGCTGGTCGCCGGACATGGCGGCGAATTCGTCTGCCTTGTCCCCGAGGTGCGGACTGCGGGCCCGCAGCCAGGTGCGGATGTCGTGGCTGCCGATGTTGATCTCGTTGGGACTGTCTTCCGTCAGGATGGCGGTCCGGTCCTCCTTCTTGTCCTGCCGTACGGCCACTTCGGATACCGTGTGCCGCTTTCCGACGCTGGCGTGGGTGCTGCCGTCGCTGTGGCTGCCCAGCTTCATGACGGCGAAGAAGATCAGGCTGAAGGTCAGGTACAGGCGCAGCGGCTGCACGTAGCGCACCCGCCGCCCCTTGATGTATTCGAGGGTCAGGCGCCCGGGCCGGAACAAAAGCAGGCCCAGCGACTTCCAAAGCTTGCCCTCCAGCGCGACGTAGTGGCCGATGAATTCGTGCAGGAATTCGCGCGTGCTGGGCGGATGCAGCACGGTCTCCTGGCCGCATTCATGGCAGAAATTCCCGGACACATTGGCCCCGCAATTCGGGCAGGCGCTGGCAACATGGTGGAGGACGGCTTCAGAATTCACGGCAATTCCCTGCACTGGTACACAAACCCGCATGTTAATCATTTAATTGCAAAAAAGCATCATCCAATTGCGCGACCCGCTTTGGGGGTGCGCGTTAGGATTTAAGCAATTTGAGCAATGTTTGAGGAGTGTGCCATGGTGGAAGAAGCCAAAGACCGCGTCGTCAACACCGATCGCAAGATCGAAGAGCAGGACTACAAGCGCGAACCCCACGAACGCGACGAGTCGCCGGACGGCCAGGGCGTCAAGCCGCGCGGCATCATGAAGCAGGCCGCCTCGGACCTCGAACAGGGCCTGGTCGACACCGAGAACTACGAAGGCCGCGGCACCCCGGGCATCGAGCAGGCGGTGCAGCCGAAACCGGGCGCCACCGGCCAGGCCGATCCGCAGCCGGACCGCCATCGCGACATGCGCGACCACGATTCCGCCGTCCCCGTCGACCAAGGGAAAAACCGGTGAACACTCGCGCCCTGCTGGCGGCCCTCCTGTGCGCCGCGAGCCTGGGCGCGTGCGCCCACCGGGCAGTCTCGCAACAAGCGGGCGCCGGTGGCTATGCGCCCGGCTTCGGCCCCGATCCCGTCCTCCCCGCGCCCGAACACTCGCTGATCCCGACGCTGAACATCGCGCCGGCCGATCCCTGGCCGCAGGGCACGCACCCGACGCCGGCGGCCGGGCTGGTGGCCACCGCCTACGCCAGCGGCCTGGACCACCCGCGCTGGCTGTACGTGCTGCCGAACGGCGACGTGCTGGTCGCGGAAAGCAACAAGCCGGCCAATGCGCCGAAAGAGACGGGAATCCGCGCCAAGGTCCAAAGCATCGAGCAGAAGCGCGCCGGCGCCGGCGTCCCGTCGCCCAACCGCATCGTCCTGCTGCGCGGCGTGAAGGCCGACGGCACGGCCGAAACCAGGACGGTGTTCGCGCAGGACCTGAATTCGCCCTTCGGCATGGCCCTGGTCGGCAACGACCTGTACGTCGCGAATGCCGACGCGCTGTGGCGCTTCCCGTACAAGACCGGCGACACCGTCCTCGGCGGCCAGGGCAGCAAGGTGCTGGACCTGCCGGCCGGGATCAACCACCACTGGACCAAGAACGTGGTGGCTTCGCCCGACGGCAGGAAGCTTTACATCACCGTCGGCTCGAACAGCAACGTCGCCGAGAACGGCATGGACATCGAGCAGGGCCGCGCCGCGATCTGGGAGTACGACATCGCCGGCGGCAAGAGCCGCATCTACGCTTCCGGCCTGCGCAACCCGAACGGCATCGACTTCCAGCCGCAGACCAGGGCCATGTGGACCGTCGTCAACGAGCGCGACGAACTGGGCAACGACCTGGTGCCGGACTACATGACGGCGGTGAAGGACGGCGCCTTCTACGGCTGGCCCTACAGCTACTACGGCCAGCACGTCGATACCCGCGTCAAGCCGCAGAAGCCGGAACTGGTCGCCACGGCGATCGCGCCCGACTATGCGCTGGGCGCGCACACGGCCTCGCTGGGCCTGGCCTTCTACGGCGCCGACCTGATGCCGCAATTCAGGAACGGCGCCCTGATCGGCCAGCATGGCTCGTGGAACCGCAAGCCGCATGCCGGCTACAAGCTGGTCTACGTGCCCTTCACCAATGGCAAGCCGAGCGGCCCGCCGCAAGACGTGCTGACCGGCTTTTTGAGCCGCGACGGCAAGGCCTACGGCCGTCCGGTCGGCGTCGTGGTCGACAGGCAGGGCGCGATCCTGCTGGCGGACGACGTCGGCAACGTGGTCTGGCGGATCACGCCGGCCTCTGGAGCAGCAACCACCCAATGAACGAAAGGAATACTCACATGATCAAGCGTAAGGGAAGCGCCGTCTGGAGCGGCGGCCTGAAAGACGGCAAGGGCACGGTCTCGACCCAGAGCGGCGTGCTGAACCAGAGCCAGTACGGCTTCAACACCCGCTTCGAAAACGGCGCGGGCACCAATCCGGAAGAGCTGCTCGCGGCAGCCCACGCCGGCTGCTTCACGATGGCGCTGTCGGCCCAGCTGGGCGAAGCCGGCATGACCGCGCAGAAGCTGGAAACCACGGCCACCGTCTCGCTCGACAAGGCCGATGGCGGCTTCGCGATCCCCGCCGTCCACCTCGACCTGGTCGCCACCATCCCCGGCGCCAACGAGCAGGCTTTCCAGGAGGCGGCGCGCAAGGCCAAGGAAGGCTGCCCGGTGTCCAAGCTGTTCAATGCCAACATCACGCTCGACGCAAAACTCCAGAGTTGAACGGGCGGCGGGACCGGGGCGGACGCCCGCACCGGCCCCGTCAGCAAAGATCCGCGCCAGCGCATAAAATCTTCGCTTTCCGTTCACACCCACAGGAACAAGAATGCGCATCCTGCACACCATGTTACGCGTCGGCGACCTGCAGCGCTCCATCGACTTCTACACCAAGGTGCTCGGCATGAAACTGCTGCGCACCAGCGAGAATCCCGAATACAAGTACACCCTGGCCTTCGTCGGCTACGGCAACAACCCGGATCACGCCGAGCTCGAGCTTACCTACAACTGGGGCACCGACAAGTACGAGATGGGCACGGCCTACGGCCACATCGCGATCTCGACCGAAGACATCTACAAGACCTGCGAGCAGGTGCGCGCGGCCGGCGGCAACATCACCCGCGAACCGGGCCCGGTGAAAGGCGGCACCACCGTAATCGCCTTCATCACCGATCCGGACGGCTACAAGGTCGAGCTGATCGAGCGCGCCGACAACGCCGGCGGCGGCGGCCTGAGCAATTAAAGCCCGGGCCGGCAGCGATTTGCCGGCCCTGCTACAATTTCTCCGCCTGCACATCGCAGGCAACAACCAAATACGTCTTCGGGGCGGGGTGAAATTCCCCACCGGCGGTATGGCCATCACGGCCGAGCCCGCGAGCGCCTGCCATGCAGGGTCAGCAGACCTGGTGAGAAGCCAGGGCCGACGGTATAGTCCGGATGAAAGAAGATGTGCGTCATTACGCGTCCTGCTGCCGCTTCGGCATGCAGCGCCGCGCCGTTGCGCTTTGCCCTGATGCGTTCCTTTTTTTGATATGACAAGGAGCGTTTCGCATGACCAGTAACACCCTCACCCGCATCGACACCTTCACCCTCGACAGCAGTGACCTGGAAGGCCGCATCGCCGCCGCCGTCGAGGCCACGCGCGCCGGCATTCCCGTGATCCTGCTCGACGACTTCGACCGCGAGAACGAGGCCGACCTGATCGTCGCCGCCGAAAAACTCACGGTGGAGACCATGGCCGTGATGATCCGCGAATGCAGCGGCATCGTCTGCCTGTGCCTGTCCGCCGACAAGGTGCGCGCGCTCGAGCTGCCGCCCATGGCGCAGGAAAACGGCAGCCGCTACGGCACCCCGTTCACCGTCTCGATCGAGGCGCGCGAGGGCGTCACCACGGGCGTCTCGGCGCAGGACCGCGTGACCACGATCCGCGCCGCGATCGCGCCGGCGGCCAGGCCGCAGGACCTGGTGCGTCCGGGCCACGTGTTCCCGCTGCGCGCCAACCCGGGCGGCGTGCTGGCGCGTGCCGGCCACACCGAAGGTTCCGTCGAACTGGCTATCCTGGCCGGCCTGCAGCCGTCCGCCGTGCTGTGCGAGCTGATGAACGAGGACGGCACCATGATGCGCGGCGCAGCGATCGAACGGTTTGCGCGCCAGCGCGGCTATCCGATCCTGACCATCGCCGAACTGATCGAATGGCGCACGCGCCAGCAGCAGAAGGCGGCCTGAACCGCCTTCCGCGGCGCCTGCTCAGTGCCGCAGCTTCAGTAAAGCCAGGCCCTGGTTGGTGCGCACGGCGATATTGCCGTCGTCGGCCACCGCCAGCGCCCTGACCAGCACCAGGCCGGCCGGCGGTTCGTGCATGCGCTCGTTCAGGTCGACGATGCCCTCCTTCGCGGTCCAGGAGATGGCGTGTTCCTCGCCGCTTGAACTTACCGTGGACGCTCCCACCACCAGCCCGTTGTTGTTGATCGCCACGGCGGCCGAGAACCGGCTGCCGCCCAGCGAACCGATACTGGTCATCGTCTTGCCGTCGTACACGAAGCCGCGCTCGGCGCCATCCGCCAGATTCGAATTACCGATGGCAATCCCGGCCTCGTTGATGTCGACCGCCTCGGCGTCATTGCCGCCGAGCGTGCCGATGTCGCGCATGACGCCGGCCTCGTAGTAGAAAGCGCCGACCGGCGCCGGCCCCGGGTCGCCGTTGCGCCACCAGCCGACGACCTGGCCGGCATCGTTGATGTCGACCGCGATCGAGTTGACGCTGGGCGAACCCAGGTCCTGCATCGGACCGCCGGTCCGGCTGTCGTAGAGGAAGGCGTGGTACCAGGCATCGCCCGGACCGAAGGCCTGGCCGACGACCTGCCCCACCTTGTTGATGGCCAGCCCATAGGACTGGCTGCCGCCCAGCGTGCCCAGGTCCTGCATCGTCGTGCCGTCGTACAGGAAGGCATGGGGTCGGCCAAACGGGATGACTGCCCAGCCGGCGATCTTGCCGCAGTTGTTGATGGTGTTGCCCACGGATTCAGCGCCGCCCAGGGTGCCCAGGTCGTGCATGGCGCCGTCATACAGGAAGGCGTGGTTGAGTCCGTCCGCCCTCTGCGACGAGCCCGTCACCTGGCCGCAGCGGTTCACGGCCAGGGCTTGCGCGAACGCGCCGCCCAGCGTGCCCAGATCCACCTCCGTCTTGCCGTTGTAAAGGAAAGCGCGCGCGAGCCCGCCGGGCCCGCCATAGGTGGTGCCGGCGACGATGCCGCCGTTGGCGATGCCCTGGCGCGTGATGTTACCGAAGGCGCCCGGAATGCCGAGGGGAATGACGTCGTAGCTGGGACCGGCGCCGGCGCCCGGAGGGCCGGAATTGTCCGGTGGCACGGAGGGGTGATGGTCGTCGCCGCCACCGCAGGCACTGAGCAGGACTGCGAACGCCAGCGCGGTCGCGCGTGCGGGTTTTCCGAGAGACATGAACATGATGATCCTCGCTTTCGAACAAAGAGTTCATGCCTGAGTTTAGGAATTCATGCAGCATGAGTTCCGTCGAAAGCGAGCTTGCCTGTGCCTGCTCAACAGGAGAAGCCGATAGCAATAAAACCCGGAAACAAAAATGAAAAACGGCGCCGCGGCGCCGTTGTTTCGGTCCAAGGATTGAAGCTTACGGCTGCTGCAGCAGCGCGTTGATCGGCTGCAGGTCTTCCTCGCGCAGCGAACCGGAGGCCGCCTTCAGCTTCAGGCCGGCCAGGATGGTGTTGTAGCGCGCCTTGGCCAGGTCGGTGCGGGTCTGGTACAGCTGGCGCTGGGCGTTCAGCACGTCGATGTTGATGCGCACGCCAACCTGGTAACCCAGCTTGTTCGATTCCAGCGCCGAGTTGCTCGACACTTCGGCCGCTTCCAGCGCCTTCACCTGGGCCAGGCCCGAGTTCACGCCGAGGAAGGACTGGCGCGCCACCAGCGCGGCGTTGCGGCGGTTCGCTTCGAGGTCGTTGCGCGCCTTGTCTTCCAGGGCGATCGATTCGCGCACGCGGCTGGTGACGGCGAAACCGCTGAAGATCGGGATGCTGTAGGCGATGCCGATCGCGTTGTTGGTGGTGCGGCCCGACTGGGTGGTCTGGCCGCTGAGGTTGGTGTGCTGCGAGCTCGCCACCAGGTCCAGGGTCGGGTAGTGGCCGGCGCGGTTCTTCGAGATGTCGCGCTTGGCCGATTCCAGCTGCAACTGGGCCACCGACACGTTGTAGTTCTGGTTCTCGGCGGCCGAGACCCACTGGTCGACGTTGGCCGGCTGCGGCGCGGTCAGGTTCACGCCGGTGCGCAGGGTCGCCAGCGCGCTCGGCGGCGTGCCGATGATGGCCTGCAGGGCGGTCTTCTTGGTCTCCAGGTCGTTGACCGCGGCGATCTCCTGCGAGATCACCAGGTCGTAGGCGGCCTGGGCTTCATGGGTGTCGGTGATGGTCTGGGTGCCGACTTCGAAGTTGCGCTTCGCCGAGGCCAGCTGCTCGGTCACGGCTTCCTTCTGGGCGCGGGTCGAGGCCAGGGTGTCCTGGGCCGCCAGCACGTCGAAGTAGGCCTGGGCCACGCGGGTGATCAGGTCCTGCTGGGCCTGGGCGAACTGGGCTTCGGCGATCGCCTGCTGCAGCTTGCTCTGCTGGTAGGTTTCCCAGCGGTCCCAGCGGAACAGCGGCTGCGACAGCTGGACCGTGTACTGCTTCTGGGTCAGGGTCGCCCCGCCGCCGTTGACGATCTGGGTGACGCCGTTCGAATCGGTGATCTGGGTGCCCTCGTTCCACGGCGAAAAGTCGTTCTTGGCACGGGTCACGTTACCGGTGACGCCGACGGTCGGCAGCAGGCCCGCGCGCCCCTGGGTGATGCGTTCCCGTCCCGCGGCGGCGGCAGCGCGCGCGCTCGCATAGGTGGCATCATTCGCCAGCGCCTGCTGGTACACCTGGAGCAGATCGGCCGCCTGGGCGTCGAGCGAGAAGAACGCGCTGGCCAACAGCACGGCGATGAGGGGTTTCTGCATTACTTTCTCCGTCGGAGTCATCAATAGTCAAGGACACAGGCCGCCGATGTCTGCTCAGTACTTCGGCATCGAAGGGTCGACCTGCACGGCCCAGGCGTGTACACCGCCTGTCAAATTCGTAATCTTTTCAAATCCGTTACGTTCCAGGAAAGCCGCCACCTGCATGCTGCGCGCGCCGTGGTGGCACACGCAGACGATTTCCTGGTCATCTTCCAGCTCGCCGACGCGGATCGGGATCAGGTTCATCGGGATCTGGGTCGAGCCGGCGATATGGCAGGTCTCGAATTCCCAGTTTTCCCGCACGTCGAGCAGCAGCGGTTTCGGGCGCGACGGGTCGGCCAGCCAGGCGGCCAACTCGGGAGCGGTAATGTGCTGCATCGTCTGCCTCTTTCTTCTGCTCAGAACTGGAAGTGCGACACTGCCGGCGCGCCGGCCAGGTACTTCACATTGGTCTCGAACACTTTCACCGTGTTCCAGCTGTTCTCGCCGGTACGGGTGACGATGTTGAATTCCATGGCCGGCGGCTCGCCGACGATGGCGGCAATGCGGCCGCCCACTTTCACTTGCTGCAGGAAGGCTTCCGGCAGCACTTCCAGTGCGCCCGAGATCACGATCACGTCGTACGGCGCGCCCTTGTCCCAGCCTGCGGCGCCATTGCCCAGTTCCACGGCCACGTTGCCGATGCCGGCCTTGGCCAGGTTCTGTTCAGCCAGTTTCTTGATTTCCGGATTCACTTCCACGCTGGTGACCTTGGCCGCGCGGTGCGCCATCAGGGCCGCCATGTACCCCGAGCCGGCGCCGATTTCGAGCACGGTCTCATGCTTCTTCAGGCCGATTTCCTGCAGGATGCGCGCTTCGGTTTTCGGGGTCAGCATCGCCTCGCCGCCCGGCAGCGGGATCTCGACATCCGCGAACGCCAGGTTCTGGTACGCGGCCGGCACGAACTGTTCGCGCTTGACCACGTGCAGCAGGTCGAGGACATCGGTGTCCAGCACGTTCCACGGGCGGATCTGCTGTTCGATCATGTTGAAGCGGGCTTGTTCGATATTCATCTTGATACTCGGTGGAAAAAGAAATAATCCGATATTTTATCGTTGAACGGCCTCGGGAACACATCTTAGCGATATGGCACCCGAGATCAGGGGAAATTGCGACAGTCTGCAGTTTAAAGGGGATGAACGCCGAAAAACGGCGTCCTGGCGCGACAATTCGCTCACGCCGCGCGCGGCAGCAGGCCGTGCAGGGCCATGTCGAGGAAGGTGTCGAGGAAGGCTTGCGGCTCCAGTTCGGCCCGCGGGCAGGGGCCGACCGAATGCTTCCAGGTGATCAGCATGAGCATGGGCGCGATCAGCACCTGGGTCATCAGGGTGACGTCCATCGGGCGGAACTCGCCGCGCGCGATGCCGCGCTCGAGCATGCCCGACATGGTCCTGGTGCCGCGGTTGATGACTTCTTCCTGGTAGAAGCAGGCCAGTTCCGGGAAGTTGTCGGCCTCGGCGGTGACGAGCTTGATGATGCCGGACGCCTTGGTGGCGCCCAGGCGCTGCCACCAGGAATGGATCAGGTGGCGCAGCAGGTCGGCGCTGTGGCCGTCGAATTCGGCGACCGAGACTTCGGCATCGCCGATGACGGGCACGATGCTGCTGCGGACCACGGCCTTGAACAGCTCTTCCTTGTTTTCGTAGTACAGGTAGAGCGTGCCTTTCGAGACCCCGGCGCGGCGCGCGACATCCTCCAGGCGTGTGGCGGCGTAGCCACGTTCGACGAACAGGTCGATGGCTGCCTCGAGCAACTCCTGGGGCCGCGCATCCTTACGGCGTTCCCAGCGTGGCTTGGCTTCGAATGGGCATGGCATGCTTCTGTCCGACAACTAACTGTTGAGTCAGGAAATATAGACCCGCGACTGGGGGCAGTCAAGCCTGGCCGGTAGTATACTGGCCTGCTGCCAACGCCTGTCGCTTTTGCCCCGTATTTACCGCATGAATCCCTCGTCCGACCCCATCGGCTGCCGCCCCGGCTGCGGCGCCTGCTGCATCGCGCCCTCGATCAGCTCGCCGATTCCCGGCATGCCGAACGGCAAACCGGCCGGCGTGCGCTGCGTGCAGCTGGACGAGCGCAACGGCTGCAGGATCTTCGGGCAGCCGGAGCGGCCGAAGGTCTGCGGCGGCCTGCAGCCATCCCCCGAGATGTGCGGCGAGTCGGCCGGACAGGCGATGTTTTTCCTGAGCGAGCTGGAGCGGCTGACGGCGTGAGGCCGGCGATCGCAGCGGACTCTTGCCTGCGGCAAAAAAGCCACCACCTGTTGCGGGTAACTCGACGGTAGGCGCCCCGGCCGTGGTAAGCTTGCGCCCTGCCTGCGGCGGCACTGCAGCGCCCCTTCCCGTTCCGACCACCATAACACCCTTACCAAAACTTCATGGACATCATTCTCGCCCTGAAAGCGATCATCATGGGCCTCGTCGAGGGCTTCACCGAGTTCCTGCCGATTTCCTCCACCGGCCACCTGATCCTGGCCGGCAGCCTGATCAATTTCACGGGCGAGGTCGCCAAGGTGTTCGAGATCGCGATCCAGGCCGGCGCCATCCTGGCCGTGATGTGGGAATACCGCGCGCGCATCGGCACCGTGCTGGGTGGCCTGGCGTCGGACCCGCGCCAGCAGAAGTTCGTGCTCAACCTGGTCGTCGCCTTCCTGCCGGCGGCCGGGCTGGGCTTCCTGTTCAGCAAGGCGATCAAGGCCCACCTGTTCAACCCGGTACCGGTGGCGCTGGCCTTCATCGTCGGCGCCTTCGTGATCCTGTGGGCGGAACGCCGCCACAAGGTGCTGGCCGGCTCGCACCGCGTCGAGACCGTGGACGACATGAACATGCTCGACGCCTTCAAGGTCGGCTGCGCGCAGTGCTTCGCGCTGGTCCCGGGCACCAGCCGCTCGGGCGCGACCATCATCGGCGGCATGCTGTTCGGCCTGTCGCGCAAGGCGGCCACCGAATTCTCGTTCTTCCTCGCGATCCCGACCCTGCTGGCGGCCACCGTGTACTCGGTCGTCAAGGCGCGCCACGACCTGCACGCCACCGACCTGCCGCTGTTCCTCGTCGGCGGCGTGGCGGCTTTCGTGTCCGCCTTCCTGTGCGTCCGCTGGCTCTTGCGCTTCATCAGCACGCACGACTTCACGGGCTTCGCCTGGTATCGTATCGTGTTCGGCATCGTCATCCTGGTCACCGCACACTTCGGCTGGGTGATCTGGGCCGACTAAGCTGAACAAAGCGGAGTAAAGCAACACCATGACGAGCGACATCCAGCAACGCGCGCTGCACATCCTGCAGACGGTCTTCGGCTATCCCGCCTTCCGCGGGCAGCAGGCCGACATCGTCGAGCACGTGGCCAGCGGCGGCGACGCGCTCGTCCTGATGCCTACCGGCGGCGGCAAGTCGCTGTGCTACCAGATTCCGGCGCTGGTGCGCGACGGCGTCGGCGTCGTCGTTTCGCCGCTGATCGCGCTGATGCAAGACCAGGTCGACGCCCTCGCCGAAGTCGGCGTGCGCGCGGCCTTCCTGAACTCGACCCAGACCTTCGAAGAGACGTTGCGCATCGAGCGGCTGGTGCGCCTAGGGGAGATCGACCTCGTCTACGTGGCCCCCGAACGCCTGATGACGCCGCGCTGCCTGGAGCTGTTCGAGGCGTCGCACATCTCGCTGTTCGCGATCGACGAGGCGCACTGCGTCTCGCAATGGGGCCACGACTTCCGCCCCGAATACATCCGCCTGTCGATCCTGCACGAGCGCTTCCCGCACGTGCCGCGCATCGCGCTGACCGCCACCGCCGACCAGCTCACCCGCGCCGAGATCGCCCAGCGCCTGCAACTGGAAGAAGCGCGCCAGTTCGTCTCGTCGTTCGACCGCCCGAACATCCGCTACTCCATCGTCGAGAAGACCAACGGCCGCAAGCAGCTGCTGGACTTCATCAGCACGGAGCACACGGGCGACTCCGGCATCGTGTACTGCCTGTCGAGGAAAAAGGTCGAGGAGACCGCCGAGTTCCTGAACGAGAACGGCATCCGCGCCCTGCCCTACCACGCCGGCATGGACTACGCGCTGCGCGCCAACAACCAGGCCCGCTTCCTGCGCGAAGACAATATCGTGATGGTGGCGACCATCGCCTTCGGCATGGGCATCGACAAGCCGGACGTGCGCTTCGTCTGCCACCTCGACCTGCCGAAGTCGCTCGAGGGCTATTACCAGGAAACGGGGCGCGCCGGCCGCGACGGCCTGCCGTCGAGCGCCTGGATGGCCTATGGCCTGCAGGACGTGGTGCTGCAGCGCCGGATGATCGACGAGTCGGACGCCGACGAGAATTTCAAGCGCGTGCTGGGGTCGAAGCTCGACGCCATGCTGGGCCTGTGCGAAACGCTGAGCTGCCGGCGGATGCGCCTGCTGGAATACTTCGGCGAGCGCTCCGGCCCCTGCGGCAACTGCGACACCTGCCTGATCCCGCCGGTGTCCTTCGATGCGACGGTGCCGGTGCAGAAGCTGCTGTCGGCCATCTACCGGGTCGACCAGCGCTTCGCCGCCGGCCACGTGATCGACGTGCTGCGCGGCGTGCAGACGGAACGCATCAGCCAGTGGCACCACGACAAGCTGACCGTGTACGGCGTCGGCGCCGACCGCAGCGAACACGAATGGCGCGCCATCGTGCGCCAGGTGATCGCGCTGGGCCTGGTGACGGTCGACCATGACGCCTTCAGTTCGCTCAAGCTGACCGAGGCCGCGCGCCCGGTGCTGAAGGGCGAGAAAAAAGTGGAGCTGCGCCAGTACCAGAAGCCGGTCAAGCAGAAGCGCCAGGCCGGTCCCACCAAGGGCTACGTCGAGATGGACCTGTCGCCGGCCGAGCAGAAGATCTTCGAGAAGCTGCGCTGGTGGCGCCTGGAAACGGCCAAGGCGCACAGCGTGGCCGCCTTCATCATCTTCGGCGACGCCACCCTGCGCGAGATCGCCAAGGTCAAGCCGACCTCGCTGGACGAACTGCGCGTCGTCTCGGGCGTGGGCGCGAAGAAGCTGACCTCGTATGGCGACGAGATCGTGGCCATGATCACCGAAATGGTTTGAATGAGCCCCGGGCTCATTTACTCCCTGAACAGGTGAACGAAGGTCCGGCTCACCGCCAGCTTCTCGTCGCTCCCCTTCACCAGCACCTGCATGCGTTCGGCGTCGATGCGTTCGGCGGCCAGGATCGCGTTCGCATTCACCACGGTCGCGCGGTGGATCTGCCAGAAGCGGCCCGGGTCGAGGGTGCCCAGTAAATCCTTCAACGGCGTGCGCACCAGGGCTTCGTAGTCGCGCAGCACGATACGGGTGTAGCGGGTGTCGGACTGGAAGAACAGCACCTCGCCGACGTCGATCACGCGTACCTGGCGGCCGACGCTGGCCTTGATCCATTTCGTGCTTTCCCTGCGCTCGCCAGGCAGTGCGGATTTCAGCTGGCGCAGCAGCTCGCCCATCGCGGCGCCATCCGCCGGCGGCCGCGCGAGCTTGGCGCGCAGCCGCGCCACCGCCCGGTCCAGCCGGTCCGCCTGCACCGGCTTGAGCAGGTAGTCGACCGCGCCCGCATCGAAGGCGTCCACGGCATACTGGTCGTAGGCGGTGACGAACACCACGTGGGCCATCGTGCCGATGCGCTCGGCCACTTCCAGCCCGGACAGGCCGGGCATGCGGATGTCGAGGAAGGCCACGTCCGGCTCGTGCTCCAGGAAGCCGTCCCAGGCATCGTTGCCGTTTTCCGCCACCGCCAGCACCCGCGCTTCCGGCCACGATTGCGCCAGCAGTTCCAGCAGGCGCTCGCGCATCAGCGGTTCGTCTTCGGCCACCAGCAGGGTCGGATGCATCGTCATGCCCGGGCAAAGGGAATGGTGACGTCGGCAACCAGGCCCGGGGCGCCGTCGTCCAGGCGCAGGCCGGCCGCGTCGCCGTAGGCCAGGCGCAGGCGGTGGCGCACGTTGTCCAGCCCTGTCCCGCCGCCCATGTCCGGTCCGGGCAGTGTGCTCATGCCCACGCCGCCATCCCGCACGCGGATCCGCAGCGTCCCGTCGATCGCCTCGGCCGACACCGCCACCTCGCCGCCGCGCAGGGCCGGCTCGATGCCATGCTTGATCGCGTTCTCGACCAGGGTCAGCAGGATCATGCTGGGCAGCTGCACCTGTTCGAGCGCGCGCGGCAGCGCCAGGGTGAAGCGCAGGCGCTCGCCCAGGCGCACCTGCATCACCTTCAGGTAGGCCTCGACCAGGCCGAATTCGGCGGCCAGGTTCACCTGTTCGCTGCGCATGTCGCGCATGCTGGAGCGCAGGAAGTCGATCAGGTTGGCGGTCAGCTCGGCGGCGCGCGGCGCGCCGTGCTGGGCCAGCTGCTGCACCGCCCCCAGGGTGTTGAACAGGAAGTGCGGTTCGATCTGGGCGCGCAGCAGGCGCAGCTGGGATTCGGCCAGTTCACGCGCCAGGCGGTCGCGCTCGGCATCGCGCTGGAGCTGGTCGACCAGCGCATCGTGCTGGCGGTAGCGCCAGAAGCCGATCGCCAGCATCGGCACCGCCAGCGCCAGGCCGGCGCCGAGGATCATGGCCAGCATGCGCGGCAGCCTGTCGAACACCACGGCCGGCGCCTGGTCGCTGATCCACAGGACGCCGCCGGACGTGGCCACGGCCGCCAGCAAGGCATACAGGAGCGTTGCCAGGACCAGGCGGAACTTGCGCCGCACCAGCTCGCGGTAATTGAACCAGGCGCCGAGCAGGGCGAACATCAGCGCGATGCCGCAGACGTTTGCAGTGGCGATCGCCGCTCCCCAACCGATGCCGGGCGCCAGCAGGTGCAGCCCCGCCCCGCACAGGGTGAATGCGGCCAGCAGCAGCCCCGTGACGAACCAGCCGCGCCAGCCTTTCAGGGCGATGCAGAAGTCGCGCATCTGCTGCCGTTCCACTTCCGAGCGCTTGGCGAAGCTGCGGTAAACCAGGCGGCGATGGCCGGACGTCACCCGGGATGCCAGTTCCGGCCGCTCGAGCACGGCGATCTGCTCGTCTTCCCATTTACCATACCAGTCCGCTATCTTGCGCCACATGCTGCCCTCCCCGTAATCATTAATATATAGCAACGATTACAGTCTAGGCAGCTTGGTCGCGGGTGAACAGCGAAACGGGATGAAGCACGAATCCGGGTGGATGAACGACGAAGGATTATTTTTTGGTGAACACCAGGTCCCACACGCCGTGGCCCAGCTTCAGGCCGCGGTTCTCGAACTTGGTCAGCGGGCGGTAGGACGGTTTTTCCGCATAGGCTTCGGCGGTGTTCTGCAGGGCCGGTTCGGCGCCCAGCACTTCCAGCATCTGCACGGCGTAATCTTCCCAGTCGGTGGCGCAGTGGATGTAGCCGCCCGTGGCCAGCTTCTGGCACAGCAGCTTGACGAACGGCGGCTGGATCAGGCGGCGCTTGTTGTGGCGCGCCTTGTGCCAGGGGTCCGGGAAGAAGATGTGCACGCCGGCCAGCGAGCCGTCCGCGATCATGTTGTTCAGCACCTCGACCGCGTCGTGCTGGATCAGGCGCAGGTTCTGGATGCCCTGCTCGCCGATCTGCTTGAGCAGGCTGCCCACGCCCGGGGTGTGCACTTCGACGCCGATGAAATCCGTGTCCGGCATCGCCTTCGCGATGTGGGCCGTGGTATCGCCCATGCCGAAGCCGATTTCCAGCACCAGCGGCGCGGTGCGGCCGAACGGCGCGTGGAAATCGAACATCTCCTTGCGGTACTCGATCATGAATTGCGGGCCGAATTCCTCGAGCGCGCGCGCCTGCCCGGTCGACAGCCGTCCCGCACGGGTGACGAAGCTGCGGATACGGTGCTCGGTCGGGTCGTAGAGCATCGGACGGCCTTGGCTGTTGGTGGGCGTATCGGAAGACATGATCGATCGGAGACAAGAGAAAAGGGTCGACATTATATCAGCGGCCGGGCGCCCTCCCGGCCGCCTTGTTGTTACGGACCGACCGGCACGATCGCCATCAGCGGATCGTCGGTCAGGCCGACCAGCACCATGCCGTCGCCCGACACCACCATCTGGCGCGCCAGCAGCGCGCGCGCATAGCCGGCGAACTTGAAGCTCTTCAGCAGGGTGCCGTCGGCCGCGTGGACCCAGACGTCGGCCGTGCTGTACCAACCGCTGATGCCGCAGTACACACGGCCATCGCTGCCCACTTCGACGTTGTTGGGGTAGGCGTCGCCGCCCGGCAGGCTGCCGATCAGGCCCAGGTCCGAGCCCTGGAAGACCGAGCAGCGGTAGGGCCAGCCGCTGGCGCCGTAGACGCGCTTGCCGTCCGGGCTGGCGGCAACGTCGGTGCCGTTCTCGCCGGCCGTGTGCCAGGCGGCTCCCCCGGCACTCGAGACGAACAGGGTGCCGCCGCCCATCTCCGAGTAATCGGTCTTGTAGCTGCCCAGCGATGCCGGGCTGTAGCCCTGGTCCTGCACGTACACCGTCTTGCCGTCGGCCGGCGCCGCCAGCACGCCGCCGCCCGGCCCGTTCCTGCCGAGCGAGCGGCCGTCGGCCGCCGCCAGCGCGCTGCCATCCGACAGCAGGACCACCTCGACGCCGTTCGGCCGGATCGCCAGGATGCGGGTAGAGCCGTCGACGGCGCTGGCCAGCGGCCAGGCCGCGGCTTTCGCCAGGTTGCCCAGGCCGAGCTTGACCACGTTGCGGTTCGCGGTGTCGGTGACGTACAGGTTGTCGCCGTTGGGACCGACCGCCATGTCGCCGAGGGACGCGCCCAGGGATGGCGTGGTCGCGACCTTGGCGCCCGTGTAGACGTTGTACACGTCGATCGTCGCGCCGCCCGCGTGGGCGTAGACCAGGGGACGGATCGGGTCGGCGATGAGGCGCTGGTACTGGACCGGCAGCGTGCGCGTGGCGATTGGTGCCGCGGAACCCTTCCACAAGGCGACGCGGACCGGCTCCGGCGCGGTCACGCCCGCGGCCGTGGTGCTCAGCGTGACGGTCGCATAGCTGATGGCGTCCTGCGGCAGGGCGGCCGGGTTGGCCGTCAACACCAGCTGGCTGCCGCTGGTGCTGACCGTCAGCCAGGGCTGGTTCGAGCTGGCGCTCCAGGCCGTATTGCTGCCGAAGTTGTCACTGACCGTCAGGGTGCGGCTCAGGCGCGACCATTGCGGCGTCGAGACCAGCGCGACGCCGGTTTCCGACGCCAGCAGCTTGTGCTGGTCCTTGTTGATCGTCAGCGCGACCGGTTTAGTCAGGACGTCGCCGTTCACCGTGACGCTCGCGTTCAGCACCGCGGTCGAGGTGCCGACCGGCGCGCTATCGACCTTCGGCGTGAACGTGAGCTGGGCGCCGGCCTGGCTGAGGGAGCCGCTGGCGGCGCTGGTCGTGGCCCAGGCCGGCCGCGCGTCCAGCTTCCAGGGCCAGGCATTGCCGACCGTGTTCAGTCCCAGCGACAGGGTTTGCGGCACGAACTCGCGTCCCAGCGAGCCGCCCAGGGTCACGCTCGACGACGACAGGGTGAACGTGGCCGGGACAAGGGTCAGCTGGACCGGAATGGTGCGCGACGCGTTGAGCGGCGAACTCAGGGTGAGCTTGCCGGTATGGATGCCGCTCGCCAGTCCGCTGCGCGCCGCCACGCTCAGGGTCGTCGTGCCCGGCGCGCTGCCGCTGAGCGGGTTCACGCCCAGCCAGGCGACGTCGCTGGCCGCGTTCCAGGCACCGGTGGCGCCGCCCTCGTAGGTGATGCTGATCGTGCGCGGATCGATCGGCGCGCCATTCACGGCGTTGAAGCTGATCGCCGATTCGTCGATGTGGAAGGCGACCGCCAGCACCTGCAGCGTGAGCGGCAGGGTCGCGGTCTGGCCGTCGCTGCCCTTGAAGCTCAGCGTGCCCGTGTAGTTGCCCGCAGTCAGCCCGGTACTGTCGAAGCTGACCACCACGCTGCCGTTGTCGCTGCCGCTGGTCCGGTCCAGCTTGGCCCAGGCGACGTCGCTGGCGACGGTCCAGGTGCGCCCTTCGGCCTTGACGGTCACGCTCATCGGCGCAATCGCGGCGCCGACGTAGGCGCTCGCCGAGAGCGGCGCGGTACTGGTGGCGCTGAACAGCTGCTTGGCCGGCGCGACCTGGAAATCGTAGGGCAACTGCATCGGCGAACCGCGGTAGTGCTGGGTGCAGGCAGTGTCGCGGCACAGGTTGACAGTGAAATTGCCCTTGTACTGGCCGGCCGGCAGGCTTGGCGAGGTCTGCAGGACCACCGTGTACTGCACCTGCGAATTCGCGGTGATCCCGACCTGCGGCAGGATGACCCCGGTCTTGTCGACCACCATGGCGTACACGTTGCCGTCGAAATCCGAGGGCCGGTTGACGTCGGCGGTGACGTTGACCGTGGCCGAGGTGCCGGCTTCCCAGCTTGCGCTGACGGTGGCGGGCGTGAAACGCAGCGCGGACTCGCCAACCGGCGTGACCGGCGGGCTGGTGCCCGTCGAGGTTCCCGGCGACGAGCTTCCGCCGCCGCCGCCCCCGCCGCAAGCGGTCAACGACAGGGCCAGCAGCATGGTGATCAGGTGGCGCATGGTTTTCTACATTAATTGTTTGTAATAAATAAAATTTTAGCAATAACGTCTTTACATATCGAGAAGAAAGTGGAACTTGTTACTAAAAGGACACGCAGCAACGGGCGCTGCGCCGCGCGGTTCTCGGACATAATGCGAATCTGTCATCAGGAGTCCCCATGCATCAGCAACAGCACCCGATCGCTACCGAAGAAAACGTCGCCTGTTTCCAACTGACCTCCTACCGCTTCGGCAATACCGATGCCACCCCGGGCACCGGCAAGAAGGTCTATATCCAGGCGTCGCTGCACGCCGACGAGGTGCCGGCCATGCTGGTCGCGCATGTGCTGCGGCGCGAACTGGAGCGCCTGGAAGCCGAGGGCCGGATCAAGGGCGAGATCATCCTGGTGCCGGCCGCGAATCCGATCGGCCTGTCGCAGGTCGTCCATGGCGCTCCCTTCGGCCGCTTCGACCTCGCCAGCGGCGTCAATTTCAACCGCTTCTACAAGCACGTGGCCGCCGACCTGAAGGAATCGCTGAAGGACGAGCTGGGTCCGGATGCGCAAGCCAACGTGGCCCTGGTGCGCGAGCATGCGCGCCGCTCGATCGCCGACTGGAAAGTGGAGAACCCGACCCAGGAGCTGAAGAAGATCCTGCTGGGGATGGCGATCGACGCCGACATCATGCTCGACCTGCACTGCGATAACGAGGCCGTGCTGCACCTGTACACCGGCACCCCGCTGGCCGGGCAGGTCAAGCCGCTGGCGGCGCTGCTGGGCGCGCACGCGACCCTGCTGGCGCGCGAGTCGGGCGGCGAACCCTTCGACGAAGCCTGCAGCCGCCTGTGGTGGGACCTGGCCGAGCACTTCGGGCCGCAGACGCCGATCCCGATGGCCTGCATCGGCGTCACCGTCGAGCTGCGCGGCGAGATGGACGTGCGCTACGACCTGGCGGAGAAGGATGCGCACGGGCTGCTGCAATACCTGGCTTACCAGGGCGTGCTCGACATCAAACGCGATCCGCTGCCGCCCCTGGTGGCCGAGCCGACCCCGCTGGAAGGCGTGGAACCGCTGTCGGCGCCGCACTCGGGCGTGCTGGTGTTCCACAAGCGCCTGGGCGACCGCGTGCAGGAGAACGAGGCGGTGGCCGACATCGTCAACCCGGTCAGCGGCAAGGTGACGACCTTGCGCGCGGCCCGCACCGGCATCCTGTTCGCCAGCACGGCGCACCGGCACCTGCTGCGCGGGATGCACGTATGTAAGATCGCGGGGGATGCGGCGTTCAGGACGGGGAGCCTGCTGGGCAGTAAATAAGGGCGCGCGGCTCAGCGCCCCCGCGCCCGCGCCGCCTCGGCCAGCACTTCGTTGACCTGGGCCATGTCGGCCGGCTTGACGAGGTAGTGGTCGAAGCCGGCCTGCTCGGCTTCCTTGCGGTCCTGGCTCTGGCCGTAGCCGGTCAGCGCCACCAGGGTCGCGCCGGCGCTCTCGGGCTGGCCGCGCAGGCGCCTGGCCAGCTCGTAGCCGTCCATGTCGGGCAGGCCGATGTCGAGCAGGAGCACGTCGGGGCGTTCGAGGCGCGCGCGTTCGAGCGCGCCCCGGGCGTCGTACTCGACGCAGACGGCATGGCCCTGCACTTCCAGCAGCGCGGCCAGCATCTGGGCGGCATCGACGTTGTCGTCGACCACCATCACGCGCAGTCCGTCCGCCGCCTGCACGCCCACGCCCGGCGCTTCGTCGCCGGACGCATCGCCAAGGGCCGCCAGGCGCGGCAGGCAGATGCAGAATTCGCTGCCCCGCCCCATGCCGTCGCTGGTGGCGCTCACGGTGCCGCCATGCAGGGTCACCAGGCTCTTCACCAGTGCCAGGCCGATCCCCAGCCCGCCTTGGGAACGGTCCGGGGTGCGCTCGGCCTGGGTGAACAGGTCGAAGATGTAGGGCAGGATGTCGGGCGCGATGCCGACCCCGTTGTCGCGCACGGCAACGTGGACGCGCTGTTCGTCGACCGTCACCGACAGCGTGACGCGGCCGCCCGGCGCGGTGTACTTGGCGGCGTTGTTGAGGATATTCGAGATCACCTGCACCAGGCGGGTGCGGTCGCCGATCACGTGGGCGCTGCGGCCCGACAGCTGCAGCGTGAGCGAGTGGCGGCGCGCATCGATCAGCGGGCGCACCTGCTCCACCGCGGCGGACACGATCACGTTCAGGTCGAGTTCTTCCTTCTCCAGCGTGACCAGGCCGCGGGTGACGCGCGAGACGTCCAGCAGGTCGTTCACCAGGTCGGTCATGTGCGAGGCCTGGCGCACGATGATCTCGCTGGCGTTGGCGATGTTCCTGGCGTCGAGGCTGCCGATCTTCAGCAGCTGGGCCGCGGTCATGATCGGCGCCAGCGGATTGCGCAGCTCGTGGGCCAGCATGGCCAGGAACTGGTCTTTCTGGCGGTTCGCCGCGCGCAGCTCGTCCTCGACCTGCTTGCGCGCGGTGACGTCGCTGCCCTCGACGAAGATGCCGGACACGGCGCCGTTGGCATCGCGGATAGGCTGGTAGATGAAATCGAGGTAGCGCTCCTCGAGCGTGCCGTCCGGCTCGCGCTGCAGGCGCACCGGCAGCGCATGGCCGACGAAGGGTTCGCCGGTGCTGTAGACACGGTCGAGCAGTTCGAAGAAGCCCTGGCCTGCCACCTCGGGAAGCGCCTCTTTCGCGGTCTTGCCGAGCAACTGGCGATGGCCGACCAGCTGCAGGTAGGACTGGTTGGTCAGCTCGAACACGTGCTCGGGGCCGCGCAGCACGGCCATCAGGCCGGGCGCCTGCTCGAACAGGGTGCGGAAGCGCTCGTTCTCCTCGTCGCGGTATTTGTCGGCCAGCACCTGGTCGGTGACCTCGACGCAGGCGCAGTGCATGCCGAGGATGACGCCATGCTCGTCGCGCACC
Organism: Telluria sp. Soil_C_11; assembly: GCF_057657395.1. Lineage (NCBI taxonomy): Bacteria > Pseudomonadati > Pseudomonadota > Betaproteobacteria > Burkholderiales > Oxalobacteraceae > Telluria > Telluria sp. Soil_C_11. The sequence continues at coordinate 69,334 of NZ_JBDGIN010000015.1, forward strand.
GGCGAGTAAGAGAAGGTGAACCAGGTCGGCTCGTCGTAGCCGTGGCGGTTCATGACCAGCAGCAGGCGGTCGGCATAGGTGGCCTCGCCCTGCAGCGCGCGCTCGACCAGGGGACTGATGTCGCTCCAGATCTCGGACCAGATGTCGCGGAAGCGCCGGCCCATCGCGCGCGGGTGCTTGTCGCCGAGGATCTCGCGGTAGGGATCGTTGTACAGGAAGCCGAGCTCCTCGCCCCAGGCGACGAACATCGGGAACTTCGAATTCAGCATCAGCCCGACCACGATGCGCAGCGCCTGCGGCCAGGTGCGCGGGTGCCCGAGCGGCGAATCGCTCCAGTCATGGGTGCGCATCAACGCACCGGTCTCGCCGCCTCCGCTCAGGAACATGAGCGAGCCGGCAAGACTGTCAGCGTCGTGGGATGAAGGGTCGGGCCGTGGAGCGTGTTGTTGCATGGTCAAGACTGATGGGGCGAATGCCCAAGTTTGCCATAACTTCAAGACGCGGGCCGCACGGCGGCGCCGTCGGAGGAGGGAAAACTGGAGCGGGTGAAGGGAATCGAACCCTCGTCGTAAGCTTGGGAAGCTTCTGCTCTACCATTGAGCTACACCCGCGTTGCCCGCATTCTACGCGGGTTTCAGCCTTGCCGACAACCTCCGGCGTTGATGTCAGTCCTTGCGCGCGCCTCGTGCGCGACGCGAGCGCGCCAAGCCCAGCATACCCAGGCCCAGCAGCGCTATCGATGCGGGTTCAGGCACTTCGTTTCCGCCGCCGCCGTTGTCACCGCCGCCGACGACAGTGCTGCCGAAAGTGAAGTCGTCGAATACCGAGGCGTTGACCGCTCCCGAGAATTGTACCGACCGGGCAGTGCCGGCAAAAGCGATCGATAAATCCGAGAACGGGCAATACTGGGCGCCACCGCCAGTTGTCTGGCAGGCCGCCGTACCCGTGCCAGTGATCGGCAGAGCCAGCGAAGCCAGCAGGGTACCGGTTGCATTCAGGCCGCTATAGATATTCACGGTCTGGCCGCTGCTGAACGGGCTCGAATAGGAAAAAGAAAAACCGGTATCGAAACCGGCATCCACGTTCATGACTGGATTCTGGTTCGGGAAGAACATCGCATAGAATTCCGAACCCGGAACACCCGAACCACCTTTCGAAGTATTCGAGCAATGCGTACCCGATGTATTCAGGCACAAGAGTGCCGCGCCGTCCGAAAATGAAACGCCATAATTGGCGCCACTTGCCCCATTGCTGGCGGTGCCGCCATTGTAGTACTGGTTGATCAGGGTGCCGGTGCCATTCGGATAATTCTCGATCCCTTCGAAATTAAGGGTGATCGGGGCAGCCTGCGAGGATACGGTAACGGCAGTGAAAGCAAGGGCAATGGCCAGACGGGGCAATTTCATTTATTACTCCATTCATTTAGGTTAGATTTTGGATTTATTTACACAATATGCCGATCGGATAATATTGAATATCTCCGACCACCGAACAATAGCAAATCATATGCCAGTTAATCTAATCCATAAAAATCAATCATTTAAATTGCCTGGTCGATAATATTGTAATAATTTCCGACAAATACGATGCGGTCTTTTATTCTTTAATTTCAATTTAAAAAGGTTTATTTACCTATGGAATTTCCTGCTGAATTAGCAGCAACTTGATCCATTCCGGCGCCGCTTTCGCGACGCCACTTAAGATGCCCAACATAGGCGAGCGCAGAAAATCGCTGGAAGCTTTCCGCATGGGCTTTCGTTTTTGGATATATTGAGGGCGCGGCGCGCATGCCCTGGCGCCGGCAACCGTTCATTTCAGGAAGACACTGATGGCACACTTCGACATCGGCACCATCGTGCGCGAGCTGCACGACGCCCGCCAGCAATGGCGCCAGGCCCACCGCCCTGCCGGCGAGGCGCGTGGCATCGAATTCCCGTCGCGCGATGCGCTGGCGGCGATCGTCGCCCAGCTCAAGGGGGTGCTGTTCCCGATGCGCCTGGGGCCGCCGGACCTGCGCCGGGACAGCGAGGATTACCACGTCGCCCACGCCCTCGACTCCGCCCTGCATGCCCTGCTGCGCCAGATCGAGGTCGAGCTCCGCTACAGCGCCGCATTACGGCAGCGCACCGATGGCGACATCGCCAGCCAGGCCCTGGAAGCCACCCGCGCCTTCGGCGCCGCGCTGCCGCAGATCCGCGTCCAGGTCGACAGCGACGTGCTGGCCGCCTACCAGGGCGACCCGGCCGCGCGCAGCGTCGACGAAGTGCTGCTGTGCTACCCCGGCGTACTGGCGATGATCCACTACCGCCTGGCGCACCGCCTGTACGAACTCGGGCTGCCGCTGCTGGCGCGCATCATCTCCGAACTGGCGCATGCCGCCACCGGGATCGACATCCATCCGGGCGCGAAGATCGGAGAAGGCTTCTTCATCGACCACGGCACCGGCGTGGTGATCGGCGAAACCGCCATCATCGGCCAGCGCGTGCGCCTGTACCAGGCCGTCACCCTGGGCGCCAAGCGCTTCCCGACGAATGCCGACGGCAGCCTGCAGAAAGGCTTGCCGCGCCATCCGATCGTGGAAGACGACGTGGTGATCTACGCCGGCGCGACGGTCCTCGGCCGCATCACGGTCGGCAAAGGGGCCGTCATCGGCGGCAACGTCTGGCTGACCCAGGACGTGGCGCCGGGCGCGCGCGTGGCCCAGGCGGCGTCGCGCGAGGATGTCTTCGAGACCTCGGCGGGGCCGGACGCGCCCGCCTGACGTTGAATCACTTCGGGCTCTCGACCGTATAGCCCTTGGCCTGAAGCACGGCCAGGTAGCTCTTCGGCCCGAGGATGTCGCTCATCGACAGCATCGCGACCGTGGACGCATTGTTGGCCAGCGATTGTTCGGCCGCCTTCAGCCACGATGCGAGGCGTCGTTCGCGCAGGTTCTGGAAAGCCGGATGGTTTTTCGCGGCCGGGCTGTTCAGCACGGCGTCGTTGCAGGCGTCATCGCGCTCCGCGTAATCGAGCTTGCCGATCTCGGCGATGTTGCCGTTGGCCCAGGCGTCCGCCCGCACACGCATCGCATCGATGTCGCCTTCGAAGCGCTCCAGGGTCCTGGTGAAGCAGGCCGTGTCTTCCATCTGCGACTTCTTGAAATCCTTCAGCACGCGGCCCGGATCGTCGAGATCGACCATGAAGCCGGTCTGGGTCAGCTTCACGCCGCGCTTTTTGGCGATGCCCTCGATCTGCTTGCGTACCTCGATGCCGCCGGACAGCCCGCTCTTCTTCAGCCCGGCCTCGGTCAGTTCCTGCGCCGCGAAGAAGGGCCGGTAGCGTTCGACGCCATCGTCCTCGCCGATGTATTTCTGCTTCAGCACACTCCAGCGCGCATACACGTCGGCCGGCAGCACGTCGTGCAAGCGGGCGCCGTCGGGATTTTTCTGCAAGCCGATCAGCGAGGGCAGCGCAACCAGCGCCTTGAATCCGCTGCGCCAGCCGATGCCGACGCCGGCCGAGGGCGGCGCCAGCACTTCCTGCGACTGCCCGATCAGGCGCTCGACCCGGCCGTCATCCCATTCCATCTTCGACGGCAGTGGCGCAAGCATGCCGAATACCCACATCACGTGGCCATCCTTCGACACCTTCCACAGGCCGGGGCCGGGGCGTTTTCCGGAGACGAGGACCTGGGCCGCGGGCAGCTCGTCGGCCGGCTGCGCGGCCGCCGGCTCGTCGCGGCTGGACGGCGGATCGGTCTGCGCCAGCGCCGCGGCGCTCAGCAGACCCAGGGACAAGACACAGGCAAGGCGTGCGGCAACCATCGAGGACTCCCTTATTGTTGTGTTGCCAAAGATTACCTAAATGGCATCGGGAAGGCTACGCGCGCAACAGCTTGTTACAAGGCATGCATATCCTGGAGTTACGGATAGTTCGATGCCGGCGGCTCTTCCGGTTGCCGGTCCAGGAGCTCATGGGCCAGCTTCAGGCTGTCCACCATGATCTGGAAGGCTTCGCGCTTGGCATCCTCGCCCGGCACCCGCAGCACGTAGGACGGGTGATAGGTGGTGACGACCCAGTACCCGTCGTGGAAGACCGGCTTGCCAAGGGTCGCCTTCAGGGTGACGTTGGCCGTCTCCATCACGGACTTCAGCGCGGTCGCGCCCAGCGCCACGATCACGGTCGGCTTCACGTGGGCCAGTTCCTTTTCGAGCCAGTAGTGGCAGGCTTCGATTTCCTTCTGCGCCGGGGTCTTATGCAGGCGGCGCTTGCCGCGCGGCTCCCATTTGAAATGCTTGACGGCGTTGGTCACGTAGATCGTCTCGCGGTCGACGCCGGCCGCCTCGCACACGCGGTCGAGCAGCTTGCCGGCCGGGCCGACGAAGGGCTGGCCGGCCAGGTCTTCCTGGTCGCCCGGCTGCTCGCCCACGAACATGATCTTCGCCTTCTTCGGCCCTTCGCCGCCGACGGCCTGGGTCGCGAACTGCCACAGCTCGCAGCGCCGGCATTCGTCGAGCTTCGAGGGCTGCTGGCGCTCCGGCTGGGCATCCTCGGGGGCGATCGGGATGGTCGTCCCCTTGCGCTGGCCGACGGCCTGGAACTGGCCGGTCTTGCGCGCGCCCAGCGACGCTTCGGAAATCATCTGCGGCACGATTTTTCCTTCTGGCAAATTTTTCCAGCGATGCGAGGGAATATGCTGCTGCATCACCGACTGGTTCAGGCGCGCCGGGTTGAACACGCTGCGGTAATAGGTCAGCCACAGGGCTTCGCCAGTGTCTTCGAGATCGTCGGAATTCTTCACCAGCGGACCGGTGTTGTGCAGGGTCTGGCCATCCCACAGCACGCTGGCCTCGGGCGTGGCAATCATCCAGCTGACCCGGCCCATGCGGGAAATGAAATGCTCGGCCACCTGGGGCAGCACGTCGTGCTGCGGTTCGTACCAGGCGACGAAGCGCGGCGGCCCGGCCTCGGGCGGTCGCTCGCGGAATCGGATGTAGGCATGCATGTCGTGCTCCTCGCGGTGCACCGCCTTCACCATCGCATGCAGGCGCGCGCCATCCTCGTCGGCCGGCGACTGCACCTCGTGCTCGCCCTGCTGCCAGCGCCAGATCACGCGGTACAGGAAGGCCCAGCGGTCCGGCACGCGGCAGCAGGCGGCGCTTTGCAGCATGTCCATCAGCGAGCGCGGGATGTGCGGCGGTGGGTGGCGCGGGGCATCCGGCGCTGGCGGCGGGTTGGAAGGATTATGCGTTGGCTCGGCCGTGGACGGCGCACCCGAGAACAGGTCGCCGCCCGCGTGCGGGGTGCTCCAGGTGACCGCTTCCGGCGGCACGTCGTGCACCAGCAGCTCGCGCGCCGCCTCGCGCCATGCGGCGAAGGTCTCGACCAGCAGCGGCTGGCCCGCGCGCTGGTGGTCGATGGCGCTCATGCCGCCTGCAACTCCGGCCACAGGTTCATCTGCTGCGGGGCGTCGGCCATGGTCCGGCGCAGCAGTTCGGAAGAGGCGGCCCCTTGCGCCGGCTTGTAGTCCGCGGTGACCACGAAAGGCGCCAGCTTCTTCAGGCTGCAGCGCAGGCGCGACAGGTCTTCCCAGCGGATGCGGCGCAGCCGGCGCAGGTCGATCAGGCGCTTGGCCGAGCGCAGCCCGATGCCGGGCACGCGCGCGATCATGCCCTCGTCGGCGCGGTTCAGGTCGAGCGGGAAGTGCTCGCGGTTGGACAGCGCCCAGGCCAGCTTGGGGTCGATGTCGAGCGCCAGGTTGCCGGCCGCCGGCATCAATTCGCCGGCCGTGAAGCCGTAGCCGCGCAACAGGAAGTCGGCCTGGTACAGGCGATGCTCGCGCAGCAGCGGCGGCGGCGCGGAAGGCACGCTGGACGGGCTCTGCGGAATCGGGGAAAACGCCGAGTAGTACACGCGCTTGAGCTTGTAGCTGCCGTACAGGGTCTGGGCCGTATTCAGGATGGTCTGGTCGTCGCTGGCGTCGGCGCCGACGATCATCTGGGTGCTCTGCCCGGCCGGCGCGAAGCTGGGCGCCTTCGGATGGTTGTCCTTTTCGTCGAGCCTGGTGCGGATCGAGCCCATCGCCAGCTTGATCGTGTGGACGTTCTTTTCGGGCGCCAGGCGGCTCACGCTGTCCTGGGTCGGCAGCTCGATGTTCACCGACAGCCGGTCGGCGTACTTGCCGGCCAGTTCGATCAGGCGCGGGTCGGCGTCCGGAATGGTCTTCAGGTGGATGTAGCCGCGGAAGTTATGTTCTTCGCGCAGGCGCCGCGCAACCTCGACCAGCTGCTCCATCGTGTAGTCGCTGGACTGGATGATGCCCGAGCTGAGGAACAGCCCGTCGATGTAATTGCGAAGATAGAAATCCTGGGTCAGCTTGACCACTTCGTCGACCGAAAAGCGGGCCCGCGGCACGTTCGAGGTGCGGCGGTTCACGCAGTACTGGCAATCGTAGATGCAGAAGTTGGTCAGCAGGATCTTCAGCAGCGACACGCAGCGCCCGTCCGGCGTGTAGCTGTGGCAGATGCCCATGCCGTTGGTGGCGCCGAGGCCGTCCTTGTCGACGGAATCTCGCCTGGGCGCCCCGCTGCTGGCGCAGGAAGCGTCGTATTTGGCGGCGTCGGCCAGGATCTCGAGTTTGTCTTTGAGTTCCATTGCGCAGTAAATACTGTATGGATGTACAGTATACCGCACTTTGTGTCGGGACAGCGGTGCGCGAACGCACGCAGCGCCATCGGGCCGCGTGGACGTTCAGCGCGCCGGCCAGCGCGCCCGCGGCGTCACGGGGCCTCGAAGGAGCGTAGCGAGCGGCGGCAGTTCCGTTCGAGAAGCGCAGCCGTACTTCGGTACAGCGAGCATCGCAGAACGGAACTGCAACGCGCAGCAGCTTCTTCGATGCCCCCTCACGCGGCGCCGACGTAGCCGTGGGCCTGGGCCAGCAACTCGGGCTCCATGCGTGCGGCGATGCGCTTGATATAGCTGGTGGCGGGAACGACGCCGGCGGCGCCGGCGCGGTGCAGCCAGGCATAGGCTTCGATCAGGTCCTTGTGGACGCCCTGGCCGCTGGCATACATGACCCCGAGGTTGAACTGGGCGCGCGCATGGCCCTGGCGGGCGGCGCACAGGTACCAGAAATGGGCGGCTTCGTAGTCGCGTTCGACGCCATGGCCGCTGTCGTAGCGCAGGCCGAGCGCGAACTGGGCCAGGGCATGTCCCTGGTCGGCGGCCTTGCGGTACCACTCGTAGGCCCGGCGCGGGTCGACGGCGCCGGAATCGTCGCGGTCCAGCAGCTGGCCCAGCATGTACTGGGCCGGCGCGTATTCCTGGTCGGCGGCCTTGCCGTACCAGAGCATGGCCTGGCCGGCGTCCTGGTCGACGCCGATCCCGTTCTCGAAGCGCAGCGCGAGGTCGAACTGGGCGCGCAGGTGGCCCTGTTCGGCGGCCTTGCGGTACCAGTCCAGCGCCTGCGGCGGGTCTTGCGGGACGCCGTGCCCCGCATCGATCAGCTGGGCGAGGTGGTACTGGGCGCCGGCGAAGCCCTGCTCGGCCGCCTTGCGGTACCAGTCGGCCGCCTGGCCGGCATCCTGGTCCACGCCCTGGCCGTGCTCGTAGCGCAGGCCGAGGTTGTCCTGGGCGCCGGCGTGCCCCTGCTCGGCGGCCTTGCGGAACCAGTGCAGCGCCAGGTCCGGATCGCGTGCGACCCCGTGGCCGCTGTCGTAGATGAGGGCCAGGTTGAACTGCGAGCTGGCGTGGCCCTGCTCGCCGGCGCGGCCGTACCACAGGACCGCCTTCTCGCTGTCCTGCGGCAGGTCCTGCCCTTTGTCGTAGCGCAGGCCGAGGTTGAACTGGGCCGGCGCGTAGCCCTGCTCGGCCGCCTTGCGGAACCAGTGGATGGCCTGCTGCACATCGCGTTCCACACCCTGGCCGCTGTCATAACGAAGGGCCAGGTTGAACTGGGAGCGCGCGTAATTCTGCTCGGCGGCGCGGCGGTACCATTCGATGGCGCGCCCGATGTCCTGGGCCACGCCCTTGCCGCCCTCGTACATCATGCCGAGGTTGTGTTGGGCGCCCGGGTCGCCCTGCTCGGCCGCCTTGCCGAACCAGTGCAGGGCCTGGTGCACGTCGGTGGGCATGCCCTGGCCCTTGGCGTACAGCCAGCCCAGGTTGTACTGGGCCGCCGCATAGCCCTGCTCGGCCGCCTGGGTGTACCAGTGCACGGCCTGCCCGAGGTCCTGCGCCACGCCCTGGCCCTTCTGGTACATCACGCCGAGGTTGTACTGGGCCTGTTCGAGGCCGGCGCTGGCCGCCATCCGGTACCAGGCCACCGCCAGCTCGTAGTTCTTCGGCACACCCTGGCCGTTCACGTACATGAAGCCGAGGCTGTGCTGGGCGCTGGCGACGCCGCGCTCGGCCAGCGCTTTTACACGCAGGAATTCAGCGGTGTGACCGGTGGCGGCGGTATCGGGCATGGCGCAACTCTTAGGCCTGGAAGGCCAGCACGTTGCCGCTGCCGGCCGGCAAACCCTGCCCGCGCAGCACGTCCGTGAAGCGGCCCAGCGGCATCGGACGGTGGTAGAGGTAGCCCTGCATCGTCATGCAGCCGTTCGCGCGCAGGTAGCGCGCCTGCGACTCCGTCTCGACGCCTTCGGCGATCAGGTTCAGGCCCAGCCCGCGCGCGATCGAGATGATCGCCAGCACCACCGGATAGTGGCCGTACTCGTCGTGGATCTCCTTGACGAAGGACTGGTCGATCTTGATCGTGTGGACCGGGAAGCGGTGCAGGTAGGCCAGCGAGGAATAGCCGGTGCCGAAATCGTCGATCGCGACCGACACGCCGAGCTGGCCCAGCTTGTTGAGCTGCTCGATCGCGTGCTGCGGATTGCGGATGCAGATGTTCTCGGTGATCTCGACTTCGATCTGGCTCGGCGCGATCCCGTAGCGCACCAGGGCGCCGCGCATCTTCTCGAAGAAGTCGCCGCGGTCCAGGTATTGCGGGGACAGGTTCAGCGACAGCCGCACCTGGTTGGCGCAGATGTTCTTCCACTGCAGCATGTCGCGGCACAGGGCGCCGATCATCCAGTCCGAGATCGGGATCATCAGTCCGTTCTCTTCGGCGAACGGCAGGAACTCGCCCGGCGTGACGATGCCGCGGGTCGGGTGGTTCCAGCGCATCAGCGCCTCGGCGCCGACGATGCGGCCGCTGGCGGCGTCGATCTGCGGCTGGTAGTACATCTCCAGCTCGTCGTTCTCCAGCGCGCGGCGCAGCATCTGGCCGAGCGCGATCTTCTGGTGCGAGATGTCCTGCATCGAGGCGTCGTAGAACGCGTGGCCGTTCTTGCCCTGCCCCTTGACCTGGTACATGGCGATGTCGGCGTGGCGCAGCAGTTCGTCGATCGACTCGCCGTGGCCCGGGTAGATCGCGATGCCGATCGAGGCCGAGATGTGGACCTGGTGGCCGTCCAGGTCGAACGGCAGCTGCAGGCACTCCAGGAACTTGTCGGCGACCATGCGCGCGTCGTCGCGGTCGCGCAGCTCGGGCAGCACGATGGTGAATTCGTCGCCACCCTGGCGCGCCAGGGTGTCGCCCTTGCGCAGGCATTCCTTCAGGCGCACCGCGACCTGCTGCAGCAGCTCGTCGCCCTTCACGTGGCCCAGGGTGTCGTTGACCAGCTTGAAGCGGTCCAGGTCGATGAACATCACCGCGAGCTCGGTCTGCTTGCGCTTGGCCTGGATCACGGCCAGGCCGAGCCGGTCCTTGAACAGGATGCGGTTCGGCAGGTCGGTCAGGATGTCGTGGTAGGCCTGGTAGGAGATGACTTCCTCGGCGCGCTTGCGGTCGGTGATGTCGCGCGCCACGCCGTAGGTGCCGAAGAATTCCAGCTTCTTCACTTCCTGGTCGGGCACGTGCATGCCGATCGCGTTCAGCGAGATCGTCATCAGGGTGTTGTTGAAGGTGCGTTCCTGGTTCGAGCCGGCGTGGCACTTCAGGCGCAGCTCGACGTTGCGCGAAGCGCGTTCGTCGACCCGGCGCTCGTTGAAGGAATAGCGCGCGCGCTCCAGGTCTTCTTCGTGCACCAGCACCGAATAATGCTGGCCGATCAGCTCTTCGCGCTTGTAGCCGAGCAGCTGGTAGGCGCGGTCGTTGACGAAGGTGAATTTGCCCTCGTGGTTCAGCGTATAGATGATGTCCGGCGAAGAGTCCACCAGGTAGCGGTACATCTTCTCCGAGTTTTCCAGCTGGTTCGCGATGCGGCTGTTGGCTTCCTCGAGGCGGCGCGCCTTGAGCGCGTTGCCGACCGTCTTGAGCAGCTCTTCGCGGCTGTAGGGCTTGCGCAGGTAGTCGTAGGCGCCGCGCTTGAGGGCGCCGATCGCGGCGTCGATCCCGACTTCGCCGCTCATCACGATGACGTCGGCGCCGACGCCCTTCTCGTTGATGAAGTCCATGATCTCGTGGCCGCCGATGTCGGGCAGGCGCAGGTCGAGCAGGACCAGGTCGAAGCGCAGTTTCGACAGGTGCGCCACGGCTTCGCTGCCGGTGGAAGCGGTGACGAGCTGGTAGCCGCGGCCCTGCAGCAGGTCGTACAGCGAGGACAGCAGGCGCGGCTCGTCGTCGACCAGCAGCAGACGGGGCTGCTCCAGGCCGGCCGGGAAGGCGGCTGGCGGCACGAGCGCATCATGGGACATGGGCGACGGGGCGCTGGCGGAGATGGGATTCATTGTTACCTTATACGGATCCGAGCGCGCGCACCGGCAATCCTGCCGGGGCGCCGGCGCCGGCATGCGCCGGCAGCAGAATTTCGAAACTGGTGCCGGTCTTGCCGCTGCGGCAGGCGATATGCCCGTTCAGCTTCTTGACCAGGCTGTGCACGATCGACAGGCCGAGCCCGTGGTGCGGCCCTTCCTTCGTGCTCTTCACGGCGGAGAACAGGTTGGCCAGTACTTCGCGCGACAGGCCCGGGCCGGTGTCGGAGACGACCAGCTCCAGGTACAGCCTGCGTTCGCGGTTGACGTGGCCGCGGTTGGCGATCTCGATGCGTCCGCCAGTGGCGGCCAGCGCCTCGATCGCGTTCTTGACCAGGTTGACCAGGATTTGCTTGAGGATGTCCGGGTCGCCCTCGATGCGGCCAGCCTCGGTCGACATGCTGACCACGATCTCGACGTTCGACGGCACGAAATCGGTGGCGCGGAACAGCCGCAGCACGTCTTCCACCACCTTGGCCACGTCGGCGCTGGCGCCGCTTTCCACCCGCGGCTGGACTTCGGTCAGGCTGTTGACCAGCTGGCCGACGCGGTCGATCTCTTCGTGCAGGATCGACAGCTCGCCGGCCACCGGCTCCTGGCGTTCGAGCTTGCTGTCGAGGACCGACAGGTAGTTCTTGATGATCGACAGCGGGTTGTTCACCTCGTGCACCACGCGCCGTGACGCCTCGCGATATTCCTCGGCCACGTGGGCCAGCTGGCGGCGCGCATGGCCGCGTTCGGACATTGCGTTTTCCAGCGCGCTCGCGGCCTGGGCCCCGAACGACTGCATGAAGCGCTCCCGCTTCTGGCAGGACGGCACCTGCCAGCTGGCGATGCCGCCGATCAGCACGCCCAGGCAGCGCGCGCCGCTCACCAGCGGCACGCAGACCAGCGATTCGGTGCCCAGCATGCGCAGCAGCTGTTCCTCGGACAGGCCGAGCGGCGCGCCGTCGCGGCGCACGAAGGCCAGGCGGCGCTCCAGCGCGGCCTTCGCCACGGCGCCGCCCCTGGACAGCGGGATCGAGAATTCGGCGATGCGCTGCTGGTTGGCGGTGGGCGCGCCCACCAGGGCGTGGCCGGTCGGATTCTCCAGCAGCACGGCGGCGTTCTCGAAGTCGAACAGCACGCGCGCCGAGCGGGTCATCGATTCCAGCAGCCCGCTCTCGCCCTGCTGGCGCGAGAAGGACTGGCCGATCTCGGATACCAGCACCAGGTTGCGCATCTCTTCGGTCAGGCGCTGCTGCACCGGATCGACCGGCGGCGCCGGCGCGAAGGCCGGCAGCGCCGGGATGTCGTCGGCGCCGGCCAGGTCGATGCCGAGGTGGGCCGCGGCGCGCTCGACCTGGCGCGCGGCCTGGGCCAGCAGCTGGTCGGCCGCTTCGGGTTCGAGGTCGCACAGCCCGGCCGCCTCGACCACCAGGTCCGGGTCGTCGGCATGGCCGGACAGCAGGTGGGCGGCGCGCACGATGCGGATCAGGGGATGGGCGCCCTCCAGGCGCTCGCCCGGCTCGTGGTGGTAGAGCACGGAATCGGCCAGGAAGGAGTCGAGCTGCCAGCGTTCGATCAGCCAGGCGCCGGCTTCGGCGTGGGTGATCTGCAGGGTGCGCTGCTCGACCGCGCACAGGTCTTCGTCGTCGCGCGCGGTGAAGTTGAAGCCGTATTCCTTGGGCGCGGTGGCCAGCAGGGCCAGGCGGCCGACGTTGTGCAGCAGGCCGGCCAGGTAGGCTTCCTCGGGCTGCGAATAATTCAGGTGGCGGGCCAGCTCGCGCGCCAGCACGGCAGCGGTGAGCGAGTTCTTCCAGAATGCGCGCAGGTCGGTCGCGCCGGAATTCGGGAAGCTGTTAAAGGTCTGGAACACCGAATCGCTGATCACCAGGGTCTTGATCATGTCGGTGCCGAGCGCCACCATGGCCTGCTCGAGGTTGGGCTGGCGCCCGCCGCGGTGATAGGCCGAGCTGTTGGCGACGGAGAGGATCTTGCCCGTCATGCCCGCATCCTTGGCCACCAGCGCGGCCAGCTCGGCCATGCCGAGGTCGTCCGCCTGCAGGTGGGCCAGCAGCTTGATGAGGATCTGCGGCATGGCGGGCAGCCGCGCGATCAGCAAGCGATTGCGGATATCCTGGTCTGGTTGGTAGTTGGTCTCAAGCACGGCCGCCACTGCTGTTCTGGATGATTGGTGGCGGCTTTCCCCGGCTAAGCTGCCACGATAATTCTTCTTGTGGTCCCCGGAACATGGCGAAATTTCAACCTTTGTTCCGAACGTGAAAAACTTATCTTAGCATATATACATTTCTGACCGGGAACAACATTTTCGGAAGAAAGTGACGTGTTTTAGAGTCAGAACTCGGCCGCACGCCTTGAGACCCCTCACGGCGCCTGCCCGTACGGCCGAGATTTTATTGATTTACGCCAACATCAGCTTGCGCCGATAGTGGCGCGACACCATCCAGCAAGCCAGCGAGGCCAGCGCGAAACCGGCCTGGCCCAGGGCCATCGCCAGCACCGAATGGGTCAGCGCCGGCGCGATGATGCCGGCCACGATCGCGCCCATCAGCGTGGTGACGAAGGACTGGCAGGACGCCACCGTGCCGCGGATGTGCGGGAACAGGTCGAGCGTCAGCAGGGTCGCGCTGGGGTTGATGATCGAGCTGCCGAAGTTATAGAAGAACATCGGCAGCACGGTCCACGGCAGCGCCGGCGGCAGCAGCGAGTGATATGCGACGCTGCCCGTCACCGCGGCCAGCATGAGCGCGTAGCCGATCCCGATCTGGCGCCCGTAATGCATCCTGCCGGCCAGGCGGTTGGCGGCCAGAGCCCCCAGGAAGATGCCGGCCACCGCCGGCACGAACAGCCAGGCGAAGTCCGAGGGCCCGAGGTGCAGGTGCACCGGCAGCAGCACCGGCGCGCCGGCGATGAACAGGAACATGCCGCCGAAGTTGAAGGCGACCACGGCCGACTTCATCTGGAACAGCACCGAACTGAAGATGTCCCAGTAGCTGCGCGCCAGGAAGCGCGGGTTGAACGGCTGCCTGCGCTCCTTCGGCATGGTCTCCGGCAGGTGCTGCCAGCAGACCCACCACAGCCCGAGGCTGAACACCAGCAGCCCGAGGAAGATCGCGCGCCAGTCGAGCAGGGTAACGACCCAGCCGCCCAGCACCGGCGCCACCGCCGGCGCGATCGAGAAGATCATCGTCACCATCGACAGCAGGCGCGCGGCCGGCGCGTCCGAGTACAGGTCGCGGATGATCGCCCGCCCCACCACCACCCCGGCCCCCGCCGAGACGCCCTGCATGATGCGGAACACCCACAGGTAGTGCACCGAATGCGCGGACGCGCAGCCGAGGGTGCCGACCGCAAACACGATCAGCCCGACCAGCACCACGTTGCGGCGCCCGAAGGCATCCGACAGCGCGCCATGCCACAGCGACATGACGGCGAAGGCCAGCATGTAGGCCGTCAGGGTCTGCTGGACTTCGAGCGGGGTCGCATGCAGGGTCTCCTGGATGCGCGGGAAGGCCGGCAGGTAGGCGTCGACCGAGAACGGTCCCAGCATCGCCAGCGCGGCCAGCAGCGAGGCCAGGCCGCCGGCCGACAGCATCGTGATCTTGTGCGGCGCCGGCAGCGGGACCGGGACGACGGGGTCTTTGGGTAGATTGTCTGGTTCGGGTTCGGGAAGCATTCGTTACTCTGGTTGGGGTTTGGCCGCATCCGGCTTCGCCGCGTCTCTGCGGTTGAAGCCGGCGACCATGTCGAAACGGAACAGGCGGCATTCGAGCGCGCCGTTGAAGAACGGGGTCTTGCGCGATTCCTTCAGGCGCAGCATCTTCGGCAGCGAGAGGTCGGCCGTGAACAGGTACACGGTCCAGCCGGCGAAGCGCTGCTTCAGCGTGCTGGAGAGGTCCTGGTAGAAGCCGACCGCCATCTCGTCCTGCGGGATGGTGGAGTCGCCGCGCACGCCGATGCGCTCGCCGTACGGAGGATTGGTCAGCAGGATGCCCGGCTGGCTGGTGGGCGGCTGCACCTGCTGCGCCTCGATCTGCTTGAGCGGCACCTCGAACAGGACGCCGGCGACCTTCAGGTTATGGCGCGTCATCGCCACCATGTCGCCCGAGATGTCGGAGCCGAAGATGGTGGGCTCAAGCGGCAGCGGGTTCGGCTTGATGGACGCCTTCATGTCCTGCCAGGCGGCGCGGTCGAAGTTGCGGAATTTTTCGAAGGCGAAGCGGCGGCGGCTGCCTGCCGGAATGCCCTGCACCATCTGCGCCGCCTCGATCAGGATCGTGCCCGAGCCGCACATCGGGTCGAACAGCGGCACGCCGGGCTTCCAGCCGGCCACGCGCAGCAGGCCGGCGGCCAGGTTCTCGCGCAGCGGGGCATCGCCGGTCTCTTCGCGCCAGCCGCGCTTGAACAGCGCCTCGCCGGAGGTGTCGAGGTAGACCGTGAAGTTGCGCTGGTCGAGGAAGCCGAGGATGCGCATGTCCGGCTCGCGCGTGTTGACCGAGGGGCGCTTGCCGAACTGGTCGCGGAAGCGGTCGCAGACGGCATCCTTGATCTTCAGCGTGGTGAACTCCAGGCTCTTCAGCGGCGATTTCACGGCCGTGATGTCGACCCGGATCGTGTGGTTGACGTCGAACCAGTCTTCCCAGGGCTGCTCGAGCACCAGGTCGTAGATGTCGTTCTCGTTGTTGTAGGTGCGGTTCGCCATGCGCATCAGCACGCGCGATGCGATGCGCGAATGCAGGTTGATGCGGTAGGCGTCCTGCATGCTGCCCGAGGCGTGCACGCCGCCCGGCACCTGGTTGTGCACCTTCAGCGTGGCGCTGTCGGTGGCCTGGGCGATTTCAGCGAGTTCTTCGGCGAGTGCCGCTTCCATGCCGCGCGGGCATGGGCAAAAATAGGAGGCCATCTGGGAGTACCCTTTATCCGTTGGTGTTGATTACTAAATTAGAAAAACAAACGGCCGGAATGAGCCCGGCCGCCCTTGCTTCCCGATCTCTCGGGTTTACACCTGGAGCAGCCGCTCGACAAAATCGAGCCGGTCCTGGCCCCAGAAACCCTGGCCGTCGACGACGTACCAGGGCGCGCCGAATACGCCGGCGTCCAGCGCTTCCTTCGTGAATCCTTCGTACTTCTGCTGCGTTTCCGGCGTACGCGATGCCGCCAGCAGGGCCGCGCCGTCGAAGCCGGCGTCGCCTGCGAGCTGCTCGAGCGTGGCCGGGTCCGCGATATTCTTCTCCTCGGCCCACACCGCGCGCGTGATGGCGGTGGCCAGTTCGAGGGCCTGGTCCGCCCCGCCCTGTTCCCGGGCGGCGACCAGCAGCAGCGATGCCGGCGCCTGGTCGACCGGGAAGAACTTCGGCTGCAGGTTCATGCGCAGGCCGAGATGTCTGGACCAGCGTTCCAGTTCCTGCAGGCGGTAAGCCTGGCGCTGCGGCGCGCGCTTGGCCAGCGGCAGGCCGCCGCTTTCGGCGAACACCGCGCCGAGGTCGAAGGGCCTGGGCTCGATCATCGCGCCGTACTGTGCGCCCAGCTTGAGCAGGCGTTCATGCCCCAGGTAGACATAGGGCGAGTGCGGCGCGAAGAAATAGTGGATGGTTTTGCTCATCTTTAGTCAGTCTAGTCAGCCGGGGTCAGAGCCCACCCGAGTGAACCGGGGTCTGGCCCCGAATATTTAAAAAGGTTTAACGACGACCAGGATCACGATCGCGATGAGCAGCAGCACGGGCACTTCGTTGAACACGCGGAACCACTTGTGGCTGCGGGTGTTCGCGCCGCGCTCGAACTTCTTCAGCAGCGATCCGCACGCATGATGGTAGCCGATCACGAGGAGGACCAGCGCCAGCTTCGCATGCAGCCAGCCGCCGCGGATGCCGAAGCCCAGCCAAAGCCACAGGCCCAGCAGCAGGGCCGGCACCATCAACATCGTAGTGAAACGGTACAGGCGGCGGCCCATGCCCAGCAGGCGCTCGGTGGCGGCCGGATTGGTTTCCTGCGCCAGGTTCACGAAGATGCGCGGCAGGTAAAACAGGCCGGCGAACCAGGAGGCGATGAAGACGATGTGGAAGGCTTTGATCCAGAGGTACATATTATCCTTGTTGTCAGACCCGTCGTTCCCGCGCAGGCGGGAACCCAGGTTGGTCCGCGTATCGATAGCTCAAGCAGAACTTGGGTCCCCGCCTGCGCGGGGACGACGATTAAACGCGGATCTCGCCATGCCCGAACACGACGTACTTCAGCGAAGTCAGCCCCTCCAGCCCCACCGGCCCGCGCGCATGCAGCTTGTCGTTCGAGATGCCGATCTCGGCGCCCAGGCCGTATTCGAAGCCGTCGGCGAAGCGCGTCGAGGCGTTCACCATCACCGAGGCCGAATCGACTTCGCGCAGGAAGCGCATCGCATCCGTATAGTCTTCGGTGACGATCGCTTCGGTGTGCTTGGACGAATACGTGTTGATGTGCTCGATGGCTTCGTCGATGCCGGCCACGATCTTCACCGCCAGGATCGGCGCCAGGTACTCGGTGCTCCAGTCCTCTTGCGTCGCCGCGGCCAGGTGCGGATAGCCCTGCAGGATGGCGAACGCTTCCGGGTCGGCGCGCAGCTCGACTTCCTTCGTCGCGTACAGTTCGGCGAGCTGCGGCAGCACGGCCGGGGCGATGGCGCGCGCCACCAGCAGGGTTTCCATCGTGTTGCAGGTGCCGTAGCGGTGGGTCTTGGCGTTCATGGCGATCGGCAGCGCCTTCGCGATATCCGCCTTCGCATCGATGTAGACGTGGCAGATGCCGTCCAGGTGCTTGATCATCGGAACCGTCGCTTCCTGCATCAGGCGCGCGATCAGGCCCTTGCCGCCGCGCGGCACGATCACGTCGACGAATTCCGGCATCGTGATGAGAAGCCCGACGGCGGCGCGGTCGGTGGTCTCGACCACCTGCACGCCGTGCTCGGGCAGGCCGGCGCCGCGCAGGCCCTCCGCCACCAGCGCGGCCAGCGCGCGGTTGCAGTGGATGGCTTCCGAGCCGCCGCGCAGGATGGCGGCGTTGCCGCTCTTGATGCACAGGCCGGCCGCATCGACCGTCACGTTCGGGCGCGCCTCGTAGATGATGCCGATCACGCCCAGCGGCACGCGCATCTGCCCGACCTGGATGCCGCTCGGACGGAATTTCATGTTGGAGATTTCGCCGATCGGATCGGGCAGCGCGACGATCTGGCGCAGGCCGTCGACCATGGTGGCGATCGCCTTGTCCGACAAGGCCAGGCGGTCCAGCAGGGCCGGCGCGAGGCCGGCGGCGCGGGCGGCGTCGAGGTCGCGCGCGTTCGCTTCACGCAGTGCGGGGGCGTCGCGCTCGATGGCGTCGGCGATCAGGAGCAGCGCCCGGTTACGGGTGGCGCTGTCGGCGCGCGCCATCGCGCGCGAAGCCGCGCGCGCCTGGCGACCGATGGTTTGCATGTATTCCGTGATGTTCATGATGCGTCGTCGTCCATTCGTTCAACCTGGTCAAGAGGCGACGCGCAAGGCCAGCTGCAGCATCGCATCCCATGCATCGCCCGCAAAGCGCTTCGCGCGCAGGCCCTTGACCATGCGGTCGACCTGGGCCGCCTCCTGCATGGCCGCTTCCAGGGTCGGCAGCGAGACACGGCGCAGCGCCGGTTCCATCATGCGCTCGCGCGGACCCCAGATCCGGTATTCCTTCAGGAGCGCGCCCAGCGGCCGCCCCTGCGCCATCCCGGATTTCAATTTTAGCAGCGTGCGGATTTCTTCACTGACGGCCCACAAGACCAGCGGCAGCGCTTCGCCCTCGCCCTTCAGGCCTTCCAGCATACGCACCAGGCGCGCCGGGTCGCCGGCCAGCATCGCTTCGGACAGCTTGAACACGTCGTAGCGCGCCACGTTCAGCACGGCGTCCTGTACCTGTTCGAAACTCAGCTTGCCCGGCTCGTACAGCAGCCCCAGCTTCTGGATTTCCTGGTGCGCGGCCAGCAAATTCCCTTCCACGCGATCGGCGATGAAGTCCAGGCTCTGGCGGTCGGCGCTCTGCTGCTGGCTTGACAGGCGCATGCCGATCCAGCCCGGCAATGCGGCACGTTCCACGTTCGGGATCTCGACGTAGACCGCCGCCTGCTGCAGGCTGGCGACCCAGGCCGCCTTCGCCGTCTGCCAGTCCAGCTTCGGCAGGGTGATCAGGGTCAGGTTGTCCGGGTTCAGGTCTTTCGCGTAGTTCTGCAGGGCCGCGCTGCCGTCCTTGCCGGGCTTGCCGGCGGGGATGCGCAGCTCGATCAGCTTGCGGTCGCCGAACAGCGACATGGCCTGGTTGGCGGCCAGCAGCTCGCCCCACTTGAAGTTGCGCTCGACGGTGAGCACGTCGCGCTCGGAATAGCCCTGCGCGCGGGCGGCGCGGCGGATCTTGTCGGCCGCCTCCAGCGCCAGCAGGTGTTCGTCGCTGGTGATCACGTACAGGGGCGCCAGCCCCTTGGCGAGGTGCCCGTCGAGCGCCTCTGGCCGCAACTGCATGGTGTTCTCTCTTCCTTACTTGGCCGGTTTCAGGGCAGCCAGGCGGCGCATGATCTGCTGCACCAGGTCGGCCTGCATGTCGCGGTACAGCAGCGCTTCCTCGGATTCCTTGGCCAGCACCTGGGTCTCGTCGAAGGCCATGTTCCGGCGCAGCGTGATCTCGGTGGCCGGCAGCAGCTCCACGCCCTTGCTGTCGCGGACGGTGAAGGTCAGCGTGTAGGTCAGCAGGTATTCGCGCACGCGGCCCAGGCTGTTCAGCGACAGGATCGACTTGGCGCGGTTCTCGCTCAGCACCACGAACTGCGCCTCCGCCTCTTCCGGCTTGTCGGCGATGACCACGTCGCCCGCGCGCAGGTTGCGCTTGAGCTCAGTGCCGAGCGGAGACGTGTCCGTGAAGGTCAGGAACAGGCTGTGGAACGGCATCGTGTAGCTGCCGTTCGAGCCGCGCAGCTGGAAGCCGCAGGCCGCCAGCGACGCTGCAATTGCCAGCGCCGCGACGGTGCGCACCACTACTTTCTGGTAGGAGGAGCGCATGCCTTACACCACGATGTTGATCAGCTTGCCGGGCACGACGATGACCTTCTTCGGCGTGCCTTCGACGAACTTCTGGGCCGCTTCCGAGGCCAGGGCGGCGGCCTCGATGGCGGCCTTGTCCGCTTCCTTCGGCACCTTGACCGAGCCGCGCAGCTTGCCGTTCACCTGGATCATCAGCTCGATCTCGGACTGTTCCAGCGCGGCCGGGTCGACTTCCGGCCACTGCACGTTCAGGATGTCGCCATACACCCTGGCGTAGCC
Source organism: Telluria sp. Soil_C_11 (assembly GCF_057657395.1). Lineage (NCBI taxonomy): Bacteria > Pseudomonadati > Pseudomonadota > Betaproteobacteria > Burkholderiales > Oxalobacteraceae > Telluria > Telluria sp. Soil_C_11. The sequence continues at coordinate 89,355 of NZ_JBDGIN010000015.1, forward strand.
GAGCTCCTGCCACAGCGCGTGGGTGATGTGCGGCGCCACCGGGTTCAGCATGCGCAGGAAGATCGACAGGCCTTCGGCGATCACGGCGTCGCTGGCCACGCCATCGGCCAGCTTGGCCGACTCCAGGGTATTCAGCATCTTCATGCAGGCCGAGACCACGGTGTTGTACTGGATGCGCTTGAAGTCGTAGTCGGCCTGCTGCAGGATCTTGTGGACTTCGCGGCGCAGCGCCTTCTGGTCGTCGTCCAGCGTGCCCTGCTGCTGGCCGCTGAGTGCCGCAGCAATGCGCTCGCGCTGGGCGTAGGCGAAGGCCCAGACGCGGCGCAGGAAGCGGCTCGCGCCTTCCACGCCCGACTCCGACCACTCCAGGGTCTGCTCCGGCGGCGCCGCGAACATGGTGAACAGGCGGGCGGTGTCCGCGCCGTACTGTTCGATCTGGGCTTGCGGATCGATGCCGTTGTTCTTCGACTTCGACATCTTCTCGGTGCCGCCGATGATGACCGGGGCGCCATCCAGCTTCGATGCCGCCGCCTGCGGACGGCCGCGGTCGTCGAACACGAGGTCGACGTCGGCCGGGTTGAACCAGGTCTTCTTGCCGGATTCGTCCTCGCGATAATAGGTCTCGTTCAGCACCATGCCCTGGGTCAGCAGGTTGACGAAGGGTTCGTCGAACTTCACCAGGCCGAAGTCGCGCATCACCTTGGTCCAGAAGCGCGCGTACAGCAGGTGCAGCACGGCGTGCTCGATGCCGCCGATGTACTGGTCCATCGGCATCCAGTAATCGTTGCGGGCCGGGTCGACCATCGCGTCGTTCGAACCCGGCGAGGTATAGCGCATGTAGTACCAGGACGAGTCGATGAAGGTGTCCATGGTGTCGGTCTCGCGGCGTGCGGGCGCGCCGCAGCACGGGCAGTCGACCTTCAGGAAGGCTTCGTGTTTTTTCAACGGGTTGCCGGTGCCGTCCGGGACGCAGTCTTCCGGCAGCACGACCGGCAAGTCCTTCTCGGGAACCGGCACCGTGCCGCACTTCTCGCAGTGGATCATCGGGATCGGCGTGCCCCAGTAGCGCTGGCGCGAGATGCCCCAGTCGCGCAGGCGGAAGGTCACCTTCTTGTCGCCCAGGCCCTTCTCGGCCAGGTCGCCCGCCACGGCATTCACGGCGGAGGTGTAGTCGAGGCCGTCGTATTTGCCCGAGTCGACCAGCACGCCCTTCTCTTTATCGCCGTACCATTCCTGCCAGCCGTCCAGCGAGAAGGTCTCGCCTTCGACCGCCACCACCTGCTTGATCGGCAGGTCGTATTTTTTCGCGAACGCGAAGTCGCGCTCGTCGTGCGCCGGCACGCCCATCACGGCGCCGTCGCCATAGGTCATCAGCACGTAGTTGCCGACCCAGACCGGCACCTGCTCGCCGGTGATCGGGTGCATGACGGTGAGACCCGTCGGCATGCCCTTCTTTTCCATCGTCGCCATGTCGGCTTCGATCACGGAACCCTGCTTGCACTCGGCGATGAAGGCCTGCAGTTCCGGGTTGTTCTTCGCCGCCTGGGTCGCCAGCGGGTGCTCGGCGGCGACCGCGCAGAAGGTCACGCCCATGATGGTGTCGGCGCGGGTGGTGAAGACGTACAGCTTGCCCTCGTTGATCAGCTCACCCTGCTCGTCCATGATCACGTGCGGGAAGGCGAAGCGCACGCCGGTCGACTTGCCGATCCAGTTGGCCTGCATGATGCGCACGCGCTCCGGCCAGCCCGGCAGCTTGTTCTCGACGTGGTCCAGCAGCTCGTCGGCGTAGTCCGTGATGCGCACGTAGTACATCGGGATCTCGCGCTTTTCCACCAGCGCGCCCGAGCGCCAGCCGCGGCCGTCGACCACCTGCTCGTTGGCCAGCACGGTCTGGTCGACCGGGTCCCAGTTCACGGTGCCGGTCTTCTGGTAGATGATGCCCTTCTCGAGCATCTTCAGGAACATCCACTGGTTCCACTTGTAGTAATCCGGCTTGCAGGCGGTCATCTCGCGCGACCAGTCGATGGCCAGGCCCATCGACTCCATCTGGCCGCGCATGTGGGCGATGTTCGAATAGGTCCACTCCGCGGGCGGCACGTTGTTGGCCATCGCCGCATTCTCGGCGGGCATGCCGAAGGCGTCCCAGCCCATCGGCATCAGCACGTTGTAGCCGTTCATCCGCAGGTAGCGGTACATCACGTCGTTGATCGTATAGTTGCGCACGTGGCCCATGTGCAGCTTGCCGGACGGGTAAGGCAGCATCGAGCAGGCGTAATACTTGCCTTTTGGGAAACGCGGGTCATTTTCGACCGCTTTATAGGCGTCGATCGACTTCCAGTAGGCCTGGGCGGCCTGTTCGACTTCGGCGGGACTATATTTATCTTGCATGATGTTCTGCGGACTAAAGGGAGGTGAGCAGAACATTATACTGGCTCATGCGTCCAGTGGGCGCCGTGGGCTCGGTGAGTCCACGTCCGCTTTTACCGCAATTCGAGTTCCAGGGCCGGCTTTTCGCCGTAGTCCTCGTAGCGCTCGTTGATGCCGATGATGCAGAAGGCCATTTCTTCCAGCACGTCCTCGGCGCGCTCGCGCATGGCGTCGGAGTGCAGCACGACGATGTGCAGGGTCTCGTCCGGGCCGAGACGGATGCTGCTCATGCCGTCCTCGTCGCGCAGGTAGCTCAGGCAGTCGACCCAGGAATCCATGGTGTGCGGATAGGAATCCGGAAAGCCGAAGGCGCGCTGGCTCTCGGCGTGGAAGCTTTCGGTGTCGACGATTGCGGCGCCGTTCAGTTCGACGGTGGCCATAGGATTCTCCTGGTGCGAACAGAAATAGCACCGTCGTCCCCGCCTGCGCGGGGACGACGGTTATTCGTGGGTTGAGTGATGTGGCCAGTATGCCAGCAGAACGCCGGCCAGGCCGTACAGTTCGGCTTCAGGCCTTCAACGCGTTCAGGCCCAGCACATCCTGCATGTCGTACAGGCCGGTCTGCTTGTCGGCCAGGAAGCGTGCGGCGCGCAGTGCGCCCTGGGCATAGCTGACGCGGCTGCTCGATTTGTGGCTGATCTCGATGCGCTCGCCGATGCCGGCGAACAGCACGGTGTGGTCGCCGACGATGTCGCCGCCGCGCACGGTGGCAAAGCCGATGGTCGACGGGTCGCGCTCGCCGGTCACGCCTTCGCGGCCGTAGACGGCGCACTGCTGCAGGTCGCGGCCGAGGGCGTCGGCGATGACCTCGCCCATCTTCAGCGCGGTGCCGGACGGGGCGTCGACCTTGTGGCGGTGGTGGGCTTCGATGATCTCGATGTCATAGCCCTGCGAGAAATTCTTCGCCGCCATTTCCAGCAGCTTCATGGTCACATTCACGCCGATGCTCATGTTCGGCGCAAACACGATCGCGGTCTTTTCGGCGGCGGCGCGGATCGCGGCCTTGCCGGCCTCGTCGAAACCGGTGGTGCCGACGATCATCTTGATGCCGTGCTCCGCGCAGTACGCGAGGTGCTGCAGCGTGCCTTCCGGGCGGGTGAAGTCGATCAGGTACCGGGCGCCGGCCAGGCCCTGGTCCAGGTTTGAGCGGATCGTCACGCCCGTCAGCTGGCCCGAGAAGGCGCCGGCGTCCGAGCCGATGAAGGGATTGCCTTCGCGATCGAGCGCGCCGGCAAGCGTCGCGCCGGGATCGGCGGCGATGGTTTCGATCAGCATGCGGCCCATGCGGCCGCTGGCGCCGGCGACGGCGATGAGCAAGGGAGTAATGAGCTGGTCCATGTCTTACTCCCCGCCGCGCTTGGCCGCGTCTTCGCGCTTGCGCTTCAGTTCGTCCAGCGATTCCTGCTCGGTCTTGACTTCGTACTTCGAGATGCCGATCAGGCGCGAGATGTATTCACGCTCGGTCGGCAGGTTGCCGCCGTCGATCCTGGCCAGCAGGTTGTCCTTGAAGTAGACGGTGACGCGGCTGGTGGTCAGCTCGCCGTTGCCGCGCGCGAGGTAGAAGGGATAGTCCCAGCGGTCGGCGTGGAAGGCGTCGGTCAGCAGCGGGGTGCCGAGGATGAACTTGACCTGGTCGCGGGTCTGGCCGAGTTTCAGCTGGCTCAGCATTTCCTGGGATACGAAGTTGCCCTGCTGGATGTCCGGACGGTAGGGCGAGAACACCCACAGGAATTTCTGCAGCTTGGTGACGGTGGTGGTCTGCGCGCCCGAATTCGCGATTGCCGCGGACTTGTCGGCATCGGCGGCGACCGCGCTAGGTGCGGTGCTGACCGGGGCTGCCGGCTTGGTCTGGTTACGCCAGGACGCGCAGCCGGAGACCGCCATGGCCGTGACGGCCAGGCCGGCCACGAGCACTGCCCGGGCGTGGGAACGATGGAAAACGGCATTCATGACGCGCATATCTAACCTTAAAAACGATTGAGCGAGACTCTGGAAACGCTATATCATAAAGCACTCCGCACATCTCAGCCCATCTAAGAGTAACAAAACATGAGCAACAACCCAACCGACCTGAAGGCCAGCGGCCTCAAAGCGACGCTGCCGCGGCTGAAAATCCTGGAGATCTTCCAGAACAGTACGGTGCGGCACCTGACGGCGGAAGACGTCTATAAAACCCTGTTGAACGAGAACATGGACGTGGGCCTGGCGACGGTGTACCGCGTATTGACCCAGTTCGAGCAGGCTGGCCTGCTGAACCGCAATCACTTTGAAACCGGCAAGGCCATCTATGAGCTGAACGCCGGCTCGCACCACGACCACCTGGTCTGCCTGGACTGCGGCCACGTCGAAGAGTTCTACGACGAGGAAATCGAAATCCGCCAGCAGAAGATCGCGCTGGAGCGCGGCTTCAAGATCGCCGAGCACGCCCTCGCCATCTACGGCAACTGCCAGAAGACGGACTGCCCGCACCGGCACTGACCCTCACTGCTGCGCCGCGCGCCTCCCGGCCGCGGCCATCACCTTGCGGACCGCGTCGATCACCAGCTCCGGTTCATCCAGCTCGATATGATGGCCACTCCCCAGGGTCAGCACCTGGGAGCCGTCGCTGAACTGGCGCAGGAAATCGGCGTGCAGGTCGCGCTTGATCGCCACCGCCTCCGTCGTCTCCAGGAAGAATTCCGGCTTCTCCACCTGCCGCACCGAGGTCAGGACCACCACCGGCACGTCCGGCAGCCTGCCGTCCAGCGGCGCCGGCAGCTTGCCCGCGTCGAGCACCGGCTGCAGCTGCTGCAGCTCGGGCTGGAACCTGGCCGGCACGATGGCGGCGAACTGCCGGTCGTCATCGCCCGCCCGCCTGGCGTCGAGCCTGCGCAGCGCCGGGGTGAAGCGTTCGTCGGTGGGGTCGACCAGCACCATGCCGGCCACCCAGTCCGGATGGCGCACCGCGAAGGCGCGCGCCAGCAAGCCGCCGTAGGAATGGCCGACCAGGATAAAGGGCGGCTTCAGCTTCGCGGCAAGCACCAGCTGGTCGAGCTCCTGGCTGCTTTGCAGGATGGTGCGCGGCTCCGGGCGCGGGTCCGAGGTGCCGTGGCCGGCGCGCGAATAGGTGAGGACGTGCGCCGACTTCGCCACCTCCGGCGCGACCTTGCGCCAGGCGCCCAGGCCGGTGCCGAAACCGGATTCGAAGATCACGGTGTAGCGCCCGCTGCCCTGCTCCGACATCTGCACCTGCCAGGCGCCGACGGCGATGCGGCCGTCCTGGGCCGGCGCTTCGGTCCGGACAGCCGCGCAGCAGACCAGGACGATGGCGGCGAGCAAGTGGGAACGTCTGAATCGGATCACGGCAATTCCTTGGCGGATGGCGCGCACGGCGCAATGCACCGACTATATCCGGCAGGCGCTTCGGCCGACACTGTAAGAAACCGCAGGAATCTCAGGGGTTGCTGAGCGCGTTCGACAGCAGCTTGGCGGTGATGTCGACGATCGGGATCACGCGCTCGTAGGCCATGCGGGTCGGGCCGATCACGCCCAGGGTGCCGACGATCTTGCCGTTCACCTCGTAGGGCGCGGTGACCACGCTCATCTCGTCCATCGGCACCAGCTTGGATTCGCCGCCGATGAAGATCTGCACGCCGCCGGCCTTGCTGGAAACGTCCAGCAGCTGCATCAGGCCGGTCTTCTGCTCGAACATCTCGAACATCTGGCGCAGCGAGCTCATATTCGAGGACAGGTCGGCCACCGACAGCAGGTTGCGCTCGCCGGCGATGACCATGTCGTCGGCGTCCTGCAGCGCTTCGCTGCCGGCTTCGACCGCGGCCTGCATCAGGCGCCCCATGTCCTCGCGCAGCTGGCGCAGCTCGCCGGTCAGGCGCGCGCGCACCTGGTCGAAGGACAGGCCGGCGAAATTCTGGTTCAGGTAGTTGGCCGACTGGGTCAGCTCGGAGGGGCTGTAGTCGACGTCGGTCAGCAGCAGGCGGTTCTGGACGTCGCCGCGCGGGTCGACGATGACCAGCAGGATGCGCTTTTCCGACAGGCGCAGGAATTCGATCTGCTGGAACGCCGACTCGCGGCGCGGGCTCTGCACCACGCCGGCGAACTGCGACAGCGAGGACAGCATCTGGGCCGCATTGGCGAGCACCTTCTGCGGCTGGTGGGCGGGCAGGCGCATGCCGGCTTCGACGGCGTTCTCGTCGATTTGCCGCACGGTGAGCAGGGTGTCGACGAAGATGCGGTAGCCGCGCGGCGTCGGGATCCGGCCGGCCGAGGTGTGCGGGCTGGCAACATAGCCCATTTCCTCGAGGTCGGCCATGATGTTGCGGATCGTGGCGGGCGACAGGTCGAGGCCGGAAATCTTCGACAGCGCACGTGAGCCGACCGGCTGGCCGTCGGCGATGTAGCGCTCGACCAGGGCTTTCAGCAGGGTTTGTGCACGGTTATCGAGTTGCATGCTCACATTATGCCTGTTCGCCAGCCGCGTGTGCAGTCATGTGTGCCGTCAGCCATGCCGTCAGCCGTGATCGCGCTTGAGCCAGTCCAGCAGCTCGTCGAAGTCGCGTACGATCGCGTCCGGCACGACCCCGTGCTCGACATGCTTGTTGCTGCCGTTCCGGTTCATCCACACCCCGCGCATGCCGATCTCCTGGGCGCCCTGCACGTCGAGCAGCACGTCGTCGCCCACGTACACGGCGTCCCAGGGCGCCACGTCGAGCGCCTTGCAGCCGGCCCGGAAGATCGCCGGGTCCGGCTTGGCCACGCCCAGCTGGGGCGCAGATACCCAGGCCTGGAAATGGTGGTCCAGGCCGATCGCGCGCAGGTCGGCGTTGCCGTTCGTGATCGCGCCGAGCGCCACCCTCCCCTTCAGGCGCAGCAGGCCCGGCACCACGTCGTCGAAAGGCACCACGGCGTTGCGCGCGGCAAAGAATTCCGCCATCGCCAGCTCGACCTTGGCGGGATCCTCGCCAGCCTGCTGGAAGGCCTCGAGCAGGCCGGCGCGGCGCAGTTTGCCCAGGTCGAGCTGGAATTCCGGCTGCCGCGCCAGCAGCTCCAGGCGCGCCTGGCGCAGGCCGTCGATCGTGAACTTCTGGGCGACGCGCGGCGCGTTCTCGCGCAGCCAGGCGAACAGGGTCTCTTCGGCCTGCAGGATCACCGGGGCGATCGGCCACAGCGTATCGTCGAGGTCGAACAGGATGGCCTTGGGCCACTCGCGTCGGGTCGTTGTCATGCTTGGGAATGAAAGGGGGGCCATTCAAGCATAGCGAGGCCGGCCGTGAAAATCAACGCAAACGCGTCGTTACACCGTGATACAAAGGCAAATGAGGCTGCGGCTTGGCAAATGCTCTAAAATGTCGGGCAATATTCTACTCAGCGGTGCCGCCGGGTCTTCCGTGCGCCATCCCGTCCAACGGAGATTCTATGAAGAGTTCTACCCTGTATGCCGGCGCTGTGCTGGCATGCGCGCTTGGCCTGTCCGCCTGCGGTGGCGGCAGCGGCGACCTGGCCCTGACCGTCTCGATCGCCGGCGGCGTGACCAAGGATGGCCTGACCTTGCGTAACGAAGGCAACGGCGAGGAAATCGCGGTGCCGGCCGGCGCCGGCAGCATCGTGTTCAAAAAATACCTGTCGACCGACGACGAATTCAACATCGTCACCAAGACCGTGCCGTCGAACGTCGAGTCCTGCACGGTCACCAACGGCAAGGCGCGCGCCAACTACTACACCGTCTATACCACGGTGCCGTCGGTGTTCTGCAAGATCAAGACCCACCCGCTGTCGGTCACGGTAAATGGCCTGAACGGCACCGGCCTGGTGCTGGTGAACGGCTCGGATCGCCAGACGGTGACGCCGCCGGCGACCGCCGGTGCGCAGGTGTCGGTGCCGATGGCGCAGATCCCTGAAGACGGCCCCTATGGCATTGCCGTGCTCAGCAGCCCGACCAACCAGACCTGCACCATCAACGGCGGCAGCGGCACCATGACCGCGACCGGCCCGAGCACCACGCCAGTGGTCACCTGCCAATAATCTGGAGAATAGAGTATGAAGTTCCACTTCGCGCGCCCGGCCCTGGCCCTGGCTGCATCCCTGGCTCTGGCGTCTTGCGGCGGCGGCGGCAACGAGACCTATCCGGTCAAGGTGACGATCACGAACGTCCTGTATGAGGGCCTGGTCCTGACCACCAACGGCCAGGAAGTCGCCGTGCACGTGGCTCCCAAGGCCGGGGATCCGGTGGTCGTGACCTTCCCGAACGGCCTCGACTACGGCACCTACTACAACGTGGTTCCGAAGGGTGGCACCGCCGCCGGCGGCGGTTCCCAGCCGGCGCACCAGAACTGCTCGACCAACAGCTTCCCCCGCGAATACGGCACCGCCGGCCAGACCGCCTCGCTGGAGTCGGCGCGCAAGCCGGCGATCGAAGTGTTCTACAACTGCGTCATCAAGGCCTATCCGCTGGGCGGTACGGTCACGGGCCTGACCTCCGGCAACCTGACCCTCATCAACGGCAGCAACAGCCAGGTCACCATCACGGGCAGCACCACCACCAGCCCGCTGCCCTTCGTGCTGACCTCCGTTCCTTACGGCTCCAGCTTCGGCGTGACCGTGCTGACCCAGCCGGATGGCTTCAACTGCACCGTCGCCAACGGCACCGGTGACATGCTGGAAGCCCAGGAAAAGAACGGCGGCGTGACCAACATTGCCGTGACTTGCACGCCGAAGAGCTGAGCCAGGCAGAGGTAGTTTCGGAGGAGATATTTTTGTTTCTTATATCGAATATTCTAAACAAAAATTGGACGAATATGCTGTGATGCAGCATACTGCTTCCTGTCTCCTCCAACTCTCCTCAGAAAAGAATTGGATTTAAGCCCGCCCTCAACAGCGGGCTTTTTTTTGGTTCTACGCGGTTGCTGGGGGAAGTTGGGATTGACGATCTGAGCAGATAGTGGTGGCGGTGGTTTGGAGTTGGTAGATTGATAGTCGCCAAACAAGTCAATCAACCAAACCACCGCCATGCTCAATGCTATGTCGT
>NZ_JBDGIN010000016.1:0-26361 GCF_057657395.1 Telluria sp. Soil_C_11
CGCAAAGCGGCCATCTTCTCAAAATGGTGTATCAGTTTTCAATCGCTGCCTGTATCAGTTTACAACCGCTGCTGACACAAGGCAGCCCGAACGGAATGAGCTGGTCCACCATAGCGACAGGGGCTCGCAATACGTGTCGATAAAGTACAGCGAGCGCCTGGCAGATGCCGGCATTGAGCCGTCTGTGGGCAGTAAGGGCGACAGTTACGATTATGCCCTGGCTGAGACCATCAATGGACTCTATAAAGCTGAACTGATCCACTGCCGCGCTCCCTGGAAAACGCGTGAAGCCGTTGAACTGGCTACGCTGGAATGGGTTTCCTGGTTCAACCACCATCGCCTGCTGGAACCGCTCGGCTATATACCGCCGGCTGAAGCTGAGGCAAACTATTATAAGCAGCTAAGCAGTCAGGCTATCCCAGCCTGACTCACACTAACCGGCCTCCACGGAAACCGGGGCGATTCATTACAGTGCGCTGCTTGAGGTGACGCGACAACGACGTTGACAAACGCCGTGCAGGTAGTCTGGTTGTTTGTCGGCATCCTATCAGTAGTGTTGGTGAATGGAATGCCTCATGAACGTGTCTCTTGAGTGGCAGGTTTGAGAGGGGACTGACGTGGATTTATAAAATTTAAGGAGGCGAAAAAAACACAAATTTCAGCAAAAAATCGGTTGCTTATACTATAGGGCAGTATGGTATAGTGGGGGCGCTTAACTAGTAGAGAGGTGTTCGATGCCACATAGTCCGGAAGAAAAGAAACAAGCCCTCACGCGTATCAGGCGTATCAAAGGACAGGTAGCTACTCTTGAACAAGCACTTGATGCAGGTGCTGATTGCCCTGCGATTCTTCAGCAGCTCGCGGCAGTCCGCGGAGCGGTTAACGGCTTGATGGCCACGGTCCTGGAAAGCTATCTGCGAGAAGAATTTCCGAATAGCGAGATCAGGAGTGATTCGCAGAACAAGTCCATTGACGAAACAATCTCTATCGTCCGGTCGTACCTGCGTTAGAGAGATGAAGTGTCCTCGATGAGAACAAATTCACCTAGATTAGAAAGAAACCACATCATGAAATCACGTGCTGCAGTTGCCTTCGGGCCTGGAAAACCGCTGGAAATCGTTGAGATTGACGTTGAGCCGCCGCGCAAGGGCGAAGTTCTTGTCAAGATCACGAATACTGGCGTATGCCACACCGATGCCTTTACCTTGTCGGGCGATGACCCCGAAGGTCTTTTCCCGGTCGTTTTGGGCCATGAAGGAGCGGGTATCGTCATGGAGGTAGGGGAAGGGGTAACCAGTGTGAAACCTGGCGATCATGTCATTCCACTCTACACCGCTGAATGTGGCGAATGTCTGTTCTGTAAGTCCGGTAAAACCAATCTGTGTGTCGCGGTTCGTGCGACCCAAGGCAAGGGGCTGATGCCCGATGGCACGACTCGCTTTTCTTATAACGGCCAACCGCTTTACCACTACATGGGCTGTTCGACTTTCAGCGAATATACGGTTGTTGCGGAAGTGTCACTGGCCAAGATCAACCCCGATGCTAATCCGGAGCACGTCTGCCTGCTGGGTTGTGGGGTAACAACCGGTATCGGTGCCGTCCACAACACGGCCAAGGTGCAACCGGGCGACTCGGTCGCCGTCTTCGGTCTTGGCGGCATTGGGCTCGCTGCAATCCAAGGTGCGCGCCAAGCCAAGGCGGGTCGCATCATTGCCATCGACACCAATCCAGCCAAGTTCGAGTTAGCTCGTAAGTTTGGCGCGACCGAATGTCTCAACCCTAAGGACTTCGAGAAGCCGATCCACGAGGTTCTCATCGAAATGACCGGCTGGGGCGTGGACCATACATTCGAGTGCATTGGTAATGTCAACGTGATGCGCTCTGCGCTGGAAGCTGCCCATCGCGGCTGGGGCCAGTCAATCGTCATCGGCGTCGCCGGTGCTGGCAAGGAAATCTCGACCCGTCCATTCCAGCTGATCACTGGTCGGACTTGGAAGGGCTCGGCTTTTGGCGGAGTCAAAGGGCGCACCCAACTTCCCGGCATGGTGGAAGACGCAATGAAAGGTGAGATCGATCTCGCCCCATTCGTTACCCACACCATGGGTCTCGAGGATATCAACAAAGCCTTCGATCTGATGCACGAAGGCAAGTCGATTCGCACGGTGATCCACTATTGATTCACGAACACTAACTATTCATTCAACATCAAATATCAAGGAAAAGAACTATGTCTAGTCCAGTTAGTTCCGGTGACAGCATTTTCTCGCACGTCTTTATCGGCGCCGCCGACGTTTAGAAGTCGGCCGCGTTTTACGATGCGACTCTGGGGGGCTCTTGGCATCAAGAACCTCGGTCCATTCGGTAACGGTTGGGTGCTCTTCGGCCGTGAGAAGCCGGCTTTTATCATTGCCCGTCCTGGCAACGGTGAAGCACCCTCCAGCAATGGCGTGACGATCGGCTTTGCTGCTGCAACTCCCGCCGAGGTAGATGCATTCCACGCCGCCGGCCTTGCCGCAGGCGGCACCGACGAGGGGCAGCCTGGCCCGCGTGGCCAGCTGCCTGGCGCCTACGCAGCTTATCTGCGTGATCCGGCGGGCAACAAGATCTGCTCGTACACCTTTGTCTAGAAATAGCGAAAGTGACGGCATTCGGAAAGAGCTTGCACAAGCCTCTATAGGGGCGAGCATTAGTCAAACCCTTTAGATGATGTCGGCTCAAAACGGTCGGCCCGCAGCGGAGTACATCGTGCGCCGCAGCGGGTATTTACGGTGAGGCGAGATCCTTTCAATCAATGGTAACTATGAGGGCGTTATGAAAGAACCGGCCAACATTCACATGACGAACGCACAATCTACTCCGGCCGACACCCCTCGGCGAGGGAAACATCACTGGCTTTCGCGCCAGAAAAGGCGCGTCCCAGTGAACTCAACTCTAGGCGGCATGCTTCATCGACACGATTGTCGTTTCCGCCACGCCGCCATGCTCATTACGCGGGCACCTTGAAGGCGAGCAGATCCGCCTTTTCGATGACCGGATCGCGAACGAAGAGGTCCTTGGCGGATGCCATCAGAGCCGTAGCGACTTGACCGGTCAGGTGACCATTGCGGCCAGCTTCGTTGTCGAACGTGTCGAAGATGGCGAACGTCGACTTGCCGGTACGGATCGCGAACCAAGTGATGGTGAACGCCTCTTTTTCCACGATTTCCTTGGCGCCAGCCAGGAATTCGGCGACTGCCTCTTCCTTACCCGGCTTGGCTTCCATGGTCGCGAGGATTGCGAGCTTACTCATGATTTTCCTTTCGTCCCGTATGTGGGAATGTGTTTAAGAAGCCTGTACTTTAGACAGCTTGTTCGCTTACAAGAAGTGGCAAGGCTGCCTTTTTTGATATGATTCCCGCCATGGACATTCATGTACTTGCGATCAACGGTGTCGCGGACCTTGGGCTCTCGGCAATCGTGGACACGTTGAACTACGCAAACCAGCTCGCCCCAATGCTGGACCCTCCACCTGCGCCTATGAACGTCACGGTAGTTGGCGCCCGACGCCGCGTTCGAACCGCCAACGGACTCATTGTTCCAGTGCAGTCCATCGACCGGCAGTCTCGGCCGGACGCGATCGTCACGCCTGCCCTTGGACCGGTGACGTCTGATGCCGTTGAGGCCGCACTTGAGCAGCCGGAGCTACGCGATATCAAGGCAGCGATGGTCGCCCAATTCAACGATGACGTATGGATCGGCGCCGCTTGCACAGCGACTTTACTGCTCGCAGATACGGGGCTTCTGAACGGACACACGGCGACAACATCGTGGTGGCTCGCGCCGCTTTTTCGCCGTCGCTATCCGCAGGTTTCGCTTGACGACTCGCGCATGATGATCGTCTCGGCGCCGTTCGTCACAGCCGGGGCAGCCTTGGCACACGTCGACTTGGCGCTTGGACTCGTGAGGCGTCGAAGCCCTGCGCTTGCAGCACTCACGGCCCGCTACCTGCTGGTCGATTCGCGCGCATCACAAGCGGTTTACGCCATCCCTGATCACCTCGCGCACGCCGACCCCTTGGTCGAGCGCTTCGAGGGATGGGCGCGTCGCAATCTTTCGAAGGGATTTAATCTCGCCGACGCTGCGACTTCGATCGGAACAAGCGAGCGCACCTTGGCGCGGCGCATGCGGAGCACGCTCGGCAAGACGCCCCTCGGGTTCGTCCAGGATTTGCGTATCGAACACGCGGTGCATCTGCTCCAGACGACTCACGAAAGCGTCGATCGGGTGGCCGAGCAAGTGGGCTACGTCGACGGTGTGACTCTGCGAGGGCTACTTCGTCGCAAGCTTGGAAGGAGCGTGCGAGAGCTCCGTGCGACGACGCTCTAACGTAATCGAGAAGGCCAAGCGTCGCGTCCAGCAGAGGCGGCATCGGCCACGGTCGTAGCTTATCTAGGCGCTAAGCTTTGCAAAACCAGCTCGGCGTTTGTCAACGTAGTTGTCGCGTCACCTCAAGCGGCCCACTGTAATGCTTCTGGCCGAATCTTTTCCGGATTCAACCAGACCTGACTCTCCAGTGTCCAGTTCCTAATCCCCCGCGACCAGCACTGCGGATGGCGGTTGCGGGCATCGTCATAAACCTGCTCCCGACGTTTCAGAATCGCCGTATCCTGGCCGTTGTGACGCTGTGCTGGCGTCACGAATTTCAGGCCACTGTGCTTGTGCTCCTGGTTGTACCAGCGCACGAATTTCTGCGTCCATGCCTGCGCTTGCTCCAGGCTCGCAAACGGTTTTCTCGGGTAGTCCAGCCGGTATTTGCAGGTGCGGAATAGCGATTCGGCACAGGCATTGTCGTTGCTCACACGCGGCCTGCTGAACGACGGCGCCACACCCGGTTGCTCCAGGGTGGCCAACCTGGTCGCCCCTTTCATGGCGCTGCCATTATCTGAATGGAGCACCAAGGAACGGCCTGCCAGTCCTTCGGCCAGGCTGGTCCGGCGCATCAGCCGTGACGCCAGTTCCGCCGACTCCGCCACGTGCACCTCGTGCCCGACGATCTTTCGGCTGAAGACGTCAAGCACCATGTACCAGTAATAAAATTGGCCCTTCACGGCAGCTGGCATCCACGTAATATCCCAACTCCACACCTGGTTCGGGCCGGTGGCGCAATGGCTCGTAAGCACGCGTTCGGAAGGCTTTCTTGCGCGGCCGCGGTGATGCTGCTGCGATGCTGCCTTCAAGACGCGGTAAAAGCTCGACTCCGACGCGACGTAGACGCCCCGATCGGCCAGCGCCGGCACGATCTGACTCGGCGGTAGGCTGGCAAATTCCTCGCTGCTGGCAACGGCCAGGATCTCGGCTCGCTCATCCTCGCTGGTTCTGTCGCATTAGGGAACGTCGACGGGTCAATCGGGTAAACTGCGGCGCCCGAACCCAGGACGAATCGATATGCTCAACTTCAAAGGGATGCGTTTTCCTATCGACGTGATCCTGGTCTGCATCCGTTGGTATGCAGCCTACCCGCTGAGTTACCGGCACCTCGAGGAGATGATGGAAGAGCGCGGCGTGTCGGTCGACCATTCGTCGATCAACCGGTGGGCGGTTCGTTTCCTGCCGCTCATCGAGAAGATGGCCCGGAAATACAAGCGCCCCGTCGGTGGCAGCTGGCGAATGGATGAGACCTATATCAAGGTCAAAGGGGTCTGGAAATACCTCTACCGCGCCGTCGACAAGCAGGGCAAGACTGTCGACTTCCTGCTAACGGCCAAGCGCGACATGCCTGCAGCGAAGCGCTTCTTCGAAAAGGCGATGGGTGCGAACGGCAATCCCGACAAGATCGCGATGGACAAGAGTGGTGCCAATAAGGCGGCGATCGACGAGGTCAACGCTGGTCGCGACGTCCGGATTGCGGTACGCCAAGTCAAATACCTCAACAACATCGTCGAGCAGGACCATCGCGCTATTAAGCGGGTGACCAGGCCGATGCTCAACTTCAAATCGTTCCGGTCCGCCAGTTCGGTGCTGGCTGGAATTGAGCTGATTCACATGATCCGCAAAGGTCAGTTCGAGATCGACGGCGCCGAGGCGATGTCGTTCGCCGACCAATTTTCTGCGATGGCAGGAGTGGTCCGTCCAGTGTGAGGGGCGCAGCTCCGTTTTCGGCCAATTTCCGCCGTTTGATCAACAACGCGACAGAACCGGCCAGCGCGGGGCGATGAAGGATATCGATCATGAATGACTCCTAAGAGGACTTTCGCGCGCGAAAGTACGTCGAAGTTGCGGGACCACGCGCCTGCACTTTCGCGCGCGAAAGTGGGTACCAGATGGACGATGTGATACACGCGCCTGCGAAGCTTATTCGTGGAGCGTCACCATCGAGATGACGGCGTTGACCAGGGTACTGAACTGGTTGGTGTCGCCGCCCGTGAACTCGGGCGTTACGATGTAGGTACCGGCGACCGACACGCTCGGCGTGTTCGTGATCTTCAGTTTTCCCTGCAGGCCGATCAAGCGGTCGACGTCCTCCTTGAGGATAGGCAGGTTGTCTTCGACCAGGCGGCCCATGGGTACCGGAATACCGGCCGCTTTGCCGATCCGTTCAATGCCAATCCAGTTCCGTGTCGACAACCCCATTTCCTGCACGCCGCGCAGCGAGGCCTCGACAAAATTGTTGACGTAGCGCGGGTAGAAACGCTGGACGGCCGCGAAGGCGAATGCATACGGCAGCCCGTCGGCTTTATTCACGACCGGCGTGAAGGCGAACTGCTTATCCTGCGGCAGCGTGTTCGCAAGATTCAAAAAGAAGGGCAAGTACTGCTTGGAGAAGCTGCAGGACGGCGAGAAAAACGCGCGCACGCGAAATTCATCGCCTTCTACGGTTTTGACCTGCAGGTAAGGTCGGAGCTGGTCGGCCGCGCCGGCACCGGCCGGCGGCGCCGCGTGTACGGAAAAGGTCAAGCCGAGTGCGATCGTGGCAAATAATCGTTTCATCACTTGAACATCCTCTTGAAGACATCGTCGAGTGTTGCTGCACTGTTCAGTTCTCTCTCCGCGATGTAGGTATCGATGCCGAGAGCGACTTCCTGATAGGTCAAGCCAAAGCGACGTGCCAGTTCGGTACGCAACGGCGGCGTCGCGCCGGCCGGGCGGTTCGTTTCCAGCTTCGTCCGGCAATCGCTGAGCTTTGCGGTCCCCTGCTCCACCGCACGCAGCCCGGCCATGACCAGGGTTTCGTACTGGAGTTGACGCGACCCCAGGCGATACATGGCATCGGGATCGAACCTGTCGCCGCGGATGACCTGGCTAATGGGATAGTCGATCTCGACAGCTTCGATGAGGGCCGTCTTGCCGACCCGCGTCTGCGATGTTGTTTCGCTCAGCGGCCGTGCAAGTTCGAGCCCGTTGTCTTCAAGCCAGGATCGTTCGTAGACGCCCAGCTCGCGCGGCGCTGGCTCCGACTCGAATTTATAGATCAGGCGCTGGGCCATGATCAGCTTCAGCGATTCGGCCAGGCGCACAGCGTCGCGCGTCCGGTCGGGTAACAAGTCCAGCGCGCGTGAGGCTGCATCCGTGGCGCCGTTCGCGTGGAGGGTCGATAACACCAGGTGGCCGGTGGAGGCCGCGCTCAACGCAACGTCCATGGTCTCGACGTCACGGATCTCGCCGATGAGGATGATGTCGGGATCCTGCCGCAACGCCGAACGAAGCGCCTTCGCAAACGTCACCTCGCCGCGCACGGCGATCTGCTTGATCGGGCCCGGACCACGCAACCGGTATTCAACCGGATGTTCGATGGTCACGATCGAGTTCTGGCCATTGATCAGATAACGCAACATGGCGTTCAACAAGGTCGACTTACCCGAACCGGTCGGCCCTGTTGCAAGGATGAGTCCGCTAGGCTCGCAAATCAGACGCCGAATCAATGCCTCAAGCGCATATGGCAGACGCAGCTGCTCGAGCGTCGGGGCGGTCTGCTGGTTGATGAGACGGCTGGTGAAGCTCCAACCATCGAAAGTCTTCGCATATTCGACCCGGACGTCGATGTCGTAGGGCTGCTCGCCGGTGGTCGGCAGACCCTGCTCCCTCACCCACCACGCGGGAAAGGACAGCGAAAAGCGCGTCGACATCAAATCAGGCGTGCTGCCGCCCTGGGGCGTATTCGTCAAGTCGAACATCTTGGCCCGGAAATGCTTGCCGTTGTTGTCGCCGTCGTAGCGGAAATTCACCATCCCCACCGGAGTGCGGATGCCGAACTCAACAGCGAGCCCCTGCCAGTCGTGGCCAGAGATGTGCACATCGGAAGCGCCGGTGGCAACGGCGTAGGCGAATGCACGCAGCAGCACCGTCTCCACAGTGCGGTTCGAGCCTGTCGTGATGGGCATCATCGCCAGGCGCTCGTCTTCGCTCAGACGATTGCCAAACAGTTCAGGGTACTCGGGTAGGGTGAATTCGATCATGGGGTCGACCGTCTCGGTGGGAGGAAGCGTTGCTATAACTGCATGACGATCGTACGCATCGGTCCAAAAAAAGTCAATTTAAATTAAGTTTTTTGGGGTTATCAAGCGTATAATTCTTAATATGGATTGACTTTTTTGGACGCGAAGATGCCTACCGTAAACCTTCCAAGACGTAGCTCCAGTGGCGGCGTGCTCGTTGTTGGTCTGCTGTATTCGCTTCTCGTTGGAGGCCCGTTGCCGGTTGCAGCCCAACAGCAAGTGAGCAACACATCGCAGCCGGGCGTCACTCCCGAGGTGCAGTGGAACCGTGACCTGCTTCGCTCTGGCCGGGTTGAACAGATTGCCGGGTCGATGAGACAGGGAAACAAGGCGGCCGCGCAAGCCGCCGACGATTCCTTGATCGGCCGCGCCAGGGCCGCCCTGCCCTCGTTGGACCAGCTGGGCGCTTCGCTGAAATTCGACGGGACCTATGTGTCCGTTTCGCCGCATGGTCCGGAGGTGATTGCCCTGATTCGCCAAGTGCCAATGCACAAGGGCAAAGACCGCAACGATATTCTCGCTAAACTCCTGAACTTCACCCGGCAGGGTGTGCCCGAGGCCTTGACCTTCAGCGGCTTTGTGTACGAGTACGGCTTGTTCGGCGCTCCACGCGACTTCGCACTTGCACGCTCCCATTACGAGGCGGCGGCGGCCAGAAACTATCAGCCGGCCATCTTCAATCTCGCGAACATGGCCTATTTCGGCAGAGGTCAGCCGAGCAATCCTGAGCTGGCGCGTGACCTGGTTCACCGTGCGGTGTCAATCGGCAGCGAAGCGTCCAGCCGGGTGTGTGGTCTTGCCACTTTCATCGACTATCGGAACGGTGATCGCGATGCAGCCGCAAGGGTAGGAAAGACTTGCTATTCGGCGCTCGCGAACATCCCGAACGCGGCATACAACAACCAGCTGCCATTGGACCGTCGCATCAAGCTGCTTCGCGATTCGATCGCGACCGGTGCGCCTGACGGTTATCGGTGGCTCGAAGAGATCACGCAACGCGCCGGCCCGGACAAGGCTCAACTCTACTGCAAGTACCGACTTGTCAACCGCCTCCGGACGGCTCCCGGCTCTCTCGACATCAAGGCGCTTGCGCGTACCTGCTACGACACCAGCACCGCGGGGGCGGATCGCAAGAGCACCGACAACGTGGTGCAGGGAATCACGTCGTTCGTGCTTGCGGAAACGCGCGCGCTCGACCAGTTGCGTCGCAACGACCGATTTCACCATGCCTGGAGCGTACCGTATCTGCCGTTCGCGCAGTCGGACGCCGATCTCTACGCAACCGTCATGAAGGACGCCAAATGAAGCGGTCTCTCGCTCTATCGTTGGCGGTTACGCTGCACGTAGCCGCGCACGCGCAAATGTCTCCCGACAGCCCCCTGGTGCAAGCCCTGCGCAACGGCCGCGCCAGCACCGCGCTGCCCGATTCCCGGGGTGCGCAACTGGTCGCCCAGAAAATCCAGCAGCAAACCAAAAGTCAGGGCGATGTCACGGTAGCGTTCGTTCGCATCTCGCGTTTCTCGTCGCAACCCCGATGCGGCCGGGTCGGCTACGCACTCTTCCAGGCTTCCAGCAATACCTATTGGCCGCAGTTCGGCGGCCAGATGAATGTGTGCGACGACGGGACGCCCCCGCTGCGCTCGTGCAAGGGATCTAGCGCACTGGTTGCGGCAGAATCCCAGTGCAGTGACGGAACGTTCTCGGTCGACACTCCCGAGATTAAGGCAGCGATCGCCAAAGCGGTCGAGGGCGGCAGCATGACGGGGGAACAGTTCAAGGCGCAGTTCGCCCCTCGGCCTAAAAAAGGCGGGGTGACCAAATGAAGATGCTGCGCTTCGTCGCTGCGCTGTACATGGCGTGCGCGGCACATACCATGGCGACCGCACAGAATGCAGCGACCCTGTCCGACGGTAAGGCGTTCGCCGAATCGCTTGCCCCTCAGTCCGCGAGTCAGATCGTCAATCCGTCCGGCGTCAACCCTGCAGCCTGGTCAGCTGGCTCGAGCGCGATACCGACGAGCATGCCGTCCGGCCTGGGCGCATTCTCGTCCCCGCTCACTAGCTCGCCGCTGTACAACATTTCGGGTGCCCAGGGTGCGCTCTCTGGCCTGGGCAACAACAAGATTCTCAACTGCAAAAACTACGTGCCCACCGGCGATCCGATCGCCGACCAGGAATGCGCGGCGGTGAAGTTCATGAACAAGGACTGCGTCCCGCTCAACAACTCGCAGCTCCAGGTCGTCGGCGCTACCGGCGTGGCGACAAACCCGGGCGTCAACTGCACGGACACCTACGGTGGCGGACTCTCGAATTTCGGTTACCAGAATGCGATCACTGCCAACGATTCTGTTTTCCACCTGACCCAGGGCGCACAGAACAATGCGTCTGCGGTCACACCGCAGAACTGCGTGTCGACGCCGATCATCACCAAGCCGGCGCAGTACGAGACAAACCAATGCAACAAGACCGTCAGCACCGACGCTCACGTCTGCACGCAGGAACTGGCCGTCGCGATCACCACCAGCTATTCGCCGGCGACGCCGAACTACTCCTGTGCGGTGGGAACGCTGCAAGGGCAATACTGTGTGCGGACGACGACTAGCCCAGCGTCCGTATCGTACTGGTGTCCAGCCGGTACGCTGTCGGGCACGCTGTGTATGACCAGCAGCACCTCCCCCGCCTCGCTTTCCTATACATGCCCAAGCGGAGCCACGCTATCTGGAACCACGTGTACGGGTCAGGCTTCGGTACCGGCCAATACGACGTATTCGTGCTCGCAGGGCACGCTCAACGGCGACCAATGTGTCAGTTCCTACAGTGGGACGATCACCTATACCTGCTGGCCGGGGTCGGTATCGGTTGGGAACAACACCTGTCAATTTGGGTCAGGCTCGCCGGTGCCTGGTGCGTCTTGCAACTACATGGGTTCCATCATCGGCTATATCTGCACGGGGCCGGCGACGGGGACGACATCTTGCCCAAATGGCGGCACCGTGTCGGGCACCAGCTGCGTCACCACCACGACCGCGACCATCAATTACCAGTGCACGCAAGGCACCCTCTCCGGTTCTAACTGCATCATCGATGCAAATGGCCCTGCCACGCCGGTGTACAGCTGCTCGTCCGGGACGCTGTCGGGTACCGACTGCGTGTCGAGTGATAGCACGCCTGCCGTTCCCAATTACCACTGCCCGACTGGGCAGACCCTGAACGGCGCCTTGTGCGAATCGTCGACCACAAGTAATGCGGCACTCAGCTATTCCTGCCCGGGTGGCACGACTCCGATAGGCAACCAATGCAAGAACGTACTTGTGCAAACGCACTGGATCGACAACTGCCTGCCGTACGAACAAAGCGCGGGCGTACCGCTGGGAGCCCCGAAATGATCCGGAAAATCGCTGCCGCTGTCGCCGCGGCTTGTGCTATCCAAGCGCCGGCATGGGCCGAGTCTTATCCAGCGGGCGCCTGCAGCCTGGTGCCCGGTTCGCAGACCTGCATTGACTCGACGCCATGCAAAACCCTTACGGACGGCCAGCTGGTTTGCCTGGCCGGAGCTCCGGCACCCACCGGTGCAGTCTCAATCCCGCAGGCATGCTGGAAATACTCGTACCAGTACGCGTGCGACAACCCGACGCCAACGAATTCTTGCACGCCCTACGAGAACAACCCGGCCTGTTCGGTCGTCGGCAGCGTCTGCACCGATCACAAGGCGGAAACAGGGGAATGCACGGCCTGGAACTTCACGTACAAGTGCATGACGCACCCGGCCGAGACAAGCGCGCAGGTCCAGTGCTCGGGCAATCTCTTCGACACAAGTTCCATGACTACTCCGGCAAACCAGAACATCACGTTCGTGAAGGCAGCTCTGGCAATGGAAATCGCGCGTGAGACGCAGGTCTACGCCGAGCCGAACAAGACCGTCTTCAACGGTGTCGCCGAGTCATGCACGAAGGGATATTTCGGCCTGCGCAATTGCTGCACTGGGACACCGGGCGCGACTTCCAATCGTGGCTTCATGCAGAAAATGGCTGGGAACGCGGCATTCAGTGTGGCGAAGTACGCAGGCGAAAAGCTTGTCGACACGGCGTCGCCCTACGTTTTCGACGCAATGTACCAGAACGTCGAATATTTCTCGACGGGCTTGCTGCTGTCGGTCCAGAACGCGGAAAACGTCGTGCTGCAGGACGCCGGCACAGGCTTTGGGCAGGCGATCGGAACAAACTTCGCTTCGCAAGGCATGACGTTAAGCGCATATGGCTTCACGTACGGTACCGGGACTCTCGATATGGCGACGGCCTTACCGGGGACGATGGATCTCTCCGGGACTTTTGGCTTCTCTGCCGGCGAAGGCTTTGTCACCTTCAACCCCTACGTCTTCGCTGCCCAATTGGCCCTGCAGTACCTGATGTCGCTCGCACAATGCAGCGAAGAAGAAAACATCTTCCAGATGCACAAAGGCGCGAACCTGACCGTATTCGTGCGGGAAGAGTGCAGCAAGAAGGTGTTATTCAGCTGCGTCGAGCGCAGGCAGCATTATTGCTCGTTCAACTCCGTCCTCGCCAAGATCATCAATACGCAAGGTAAGTCGCAAATGGGCATGAACATCGAAGACTGCTCGGGCCTCACGCCGGAACAGGTCAGCCAGCTGGACTTCACCCGGATCGATTTCAGCGAATTCACTGGCAAGTTACTGGAGGAGGCCCAGGCTAACCTTCCAACGAACATCAAGGGCAACTACACCCCGGTCATCCAGAACACGGACCAGGGCGCGTTGCAGAACCCCGGCAACGGCCTCGCTTACCCGCCTGGCGCCGCTCCAGTTGCTCCACCGACCAACCCGTAATCTAACGAAAGGTGCATGATGAAGGTCTTCGATTCCTCCCCGAACATCACGCTCGAGCGGCCGCGCCGTCGACGTACCATCCTGGCAATCACGGCCGTTGCAGCGATTCTCGTCGCCCTCGTTGTCGCGTACTTCCACCAGCGTAGCGCCTATTCGGCCCAGCTCGAGCAGCTGCGAGGCGAGCTGACTACAGCGCAGGGAAATGTCAAATCGCTCCAGGGAGAAGTGGCCGGCTTGAAAGAAAAGCTTGACGCTTCAAGCTCGAGCATTAACAGTTGCACAAGTAGTCTGGCGTCTGAAACGTCAAAGGTTGCCGCGTTCGCAAAGCAGGCGGCAGCTTGCGAAGTGATCCGTACCAAACTCAACCTGAAAGGCTGACTATGCGCGCTCTTGCTTTCCTGGTCGCCGGTGTCCTACCGGTCGCCGCCCTCGCCGCTCCCGCCCATTTCGATGTCGGCGACACCCATGTCATCGTGGTCCGGCCGATCGACAACTGGGACCCCAACAAGACCACTGCGGAATATTCTCTGGATGGTCTGCGATCCAAGAATTTCGGCTTCCAATACATCGATGCCGCCGGCACGAAGGTCGTTCCGAGCTCGGGAGGACTGTTCCGCGAGAAGCGTTCGACTCCGCTGTCGGACGAGGTATTCAAGATCATGGCCGGCAGCGGCTTTGGCAACAAGGGTTCCCACGTCTATTTCGTCAGCGGCCCGGTCAAGCTTGAACCGGGCCAAATGGCCGACTTCGTCCGGGCACAAAACCAGTACTTTCGCGCGTCCGTAATTAAGGACGGCGATCCGGCCACCCTCGCGTCGCGCGTCACCGCCAAAAAGGCCGTGAACGTGCTTGCAACAGCTGCGGTCGCGAAATTCGGCGTGGACAAGTTCGGCGTCGACGCGGTTAACCTCTCCCAGTACAGCACGCTGTATTCGGACATCGCAAAACTGACGGGCGGGGCAAGTAGCGCCTTGCTTCCGCTACCCCTGCCCGAGTTCGACTACGCCGGGTATTCAGAAATCGAGATTCGGCGCGTGGCGGACAACGCGGGGCATGTCGGCGAGATCGTGATCGCCTATCGCAATCCGAAAACGCCGGCCAGCGAACAGGGCGCCCTGGCACAAGCCATCGCGGCGGCCGGCGGCGTCGGGACCACGGTCGAGGAAGTGGAAACGACGCGTGCCAAGAGTTACCAGCAGCGGCTGGCGATCTGGGCCGAATGCCAGGCGGCGACGGCCTGCGCCCAACAGTAACTTTCGCGCGCGAAAGTGAGAATAACCATGGACGACGAATCCCGAAAATTTCAGCGCCTGACGCAACGCGGCGCGCGTGCCCTGAACTGGGCGGCCTTCATCATCCTCTTCATCTTCATCGGCATCGCAATCATCAACTGAGGAGCAGACATGCTGCGCATCCACGACCAGCTGTTCGAAATGTCCGATCCGGCCCTTACCGCTGCACTGGCATCGGTCTACGGGACCAAGGTTCGTCCCTCCTGCGACTGCCGGCCTGGCGGTGTCGAGATGTATATCGCCAGGGTCACGGGTAAATTCGCCGTCAAACGCATGCCGAACACAGGCCCTGACCACGCGCCACATTGCGATTCCTACGAGCCGCCGGCCGAGTTGTCGGGGCTTGGCCAGCTGATGGGTAATGCGATCGACGAAAACGCGGACGAGGGCCTGACCACGCTGAAGCTGGGCTTCTCCCTGACCAAGGTAGCGGGAAAAGCCGCGCCCTCCCCCGGCACGTCTGAAAAGGACAGCGTTAAGACCGATGGCAACAAGCTGACCTTGCGGGGCACATTGCATTACCTTTGGGAGCAGGCCGGCTTCAATCGCTGGTCGCCGGCGATGGAAGGAAAGCGACATTGGCCCGTCATCCGCAAGTACCTGCTGCTGGCGGCCGAGAACAAGATGACCAAGGGCAGCGCGTTGGTCGAGCGGCTTTACATTCCCGAACCGTTCGACAAGGACAAGAAGGCCGAGATCGCGCAACGGCGCATGGCTCGCATGGCGAAGGCGGCAGCACCTCTAAAGGAAACACGGCAGCTGATGATCGTGATCGGCGAGGTGGCCGAAATCGGCACGGCACGATATGGATTCAAGATCCGCTTCAAGCATGTGCCTGATTGCGACTTCATGATGAACGAGGATATCCATAAGCGCCTGCAGAAGCGCTTTGCGACCGAGATCGAGCTGTGGAGCTCAAACGGCGATAATGGCGTTCACCTCATGGCGATCGCCACCGTCGGAGTCGGCCATACAGGCGTACCGTCGTTCGAGGAGATCGCCCTGATGGTCGTGTCGCCAGGCTGGGTGCCGTTCGAAAACCAGTTCGAACTGATGTTGCTCGGCATGCTGGGCGATAAGAAGCGGCGTTACGTGAAGGGCCTCCGGTACAACCTGGCGTCGACCAGTCCTCTGGCCGCGGCCGTCCTGTCGGACACCGAACCGCAGCCGACCGCCGTGTATATCGTGCCGCCTGGCGCCAGTGACACCTACCGCGAGGAGATGGACAAGCTGATCGAGGGCAGCAAGCTGCCGTCGGTGAAGTGGGAACTCGATTCCGGCGAGATGCCCGCCTTCCCGCCGGCGGCGCCGCCAAAACCGTATCGGAAGCAGACCCCGCTTCCCGCAATGGAAAGCGAGGCTTGAATGAGGCACGCCAGCCTTCTGCAGTGGTCCCCTTATTCCATTGGCGGCCTTGGTCTTTTTGACGACATCGACCCGTCAGCGCAGGCGCTGAGCGAGGCGCCTGTAGTCTCGCTCAGCGCCGGCGAAACTCTAGAACCGTCGCGATCCGGGGAGCCACTCCTGATCATTCCAATCCAAGGCACCCTGGTGGTAAGCAACGGCGAAACCACGGCGTCCTTCGAACGGGGCGCGCTCGTCGGTGTCTCCGAGGTATTGCTGGGTATGGCCAGCGCCGCCAGCGTACGCGCCGACACCGACGCGGTGCTACTGCTCATAGACCGTACCCGCCTCGACCGACTGGTCGAGCTATCCGCACACTTCTCACATGTCCTCGCCAGGGTACTGCTTGGATGCCATCCGGGCCGGGAGGCTGGCCTGGAGCGTGCCGGCGCAGACTGCCCTTCCCTCGACGACGTCGTCCCTGCAGACATTGGATGCGTCGTGCTCGTCAGGATGATCAACCGTGAGGCGATGAGCCTTTGTCACGGTCACGTCGCTGTTCGCCATGCGATGGAGGGCCTGGAAGGTGCCGTTCGTCAATCGATCAGGCCGTTTGACCTTTACGTACCGCTCCCGACCGGAGAGTGCATAGTGGGACTCGATGGCGACATGTTGGCGGCATCGATCGTTGCCAACCGTCTGATCTCGAGGGCGTCTCGCGTGGTTGTGTTCGGCGACATGCATACGCCGTTGCCACACCTGCAGGTCGTCGTTGGAATTGCCACGTTGGAGCAAGGCGAAACCCTGCGCGAAGTCGCGAACCGTGCTCGCGACTCGGCGCTGCAGGCTGCCCGTGTAGGTAATGGTGGTCGGGGGAGCCCTGGCTTGAGCCAATTCAGATAATAATCTAGGTTAACTTTCGCGCGCGAAAGTCCGACCAACTTTTTATTTATCACGATGCCACGAAAACAAAAAACGAGCGCAGCGGAAGACTTCATGGAACTTATCGCGCTGATGCCATGGTGGATGGGTTTGTCCGTTGGTGCGCTTAGTTACTTTTTTTTGCATTCAGTCGCAACGGCGCCCTTGGAGACGGCGCCGGTGACGACTGCACAGGGATTGTCCGCGATGGTAGGGCCAATGCTTGGGCGGACATTGGCCGGATTTGGGCAGTATGTCGTTCCAGTCTTGTGTTTGATGGGCGCTCTCGGCTCCGCAGTGCGGCGCAGGACGCGCGTCTCGCTTCTAAACAAGGTTGCCCGCAAGGGAGGCATGGATGCCTTGAATGGAATGACCTGGCGAGAATTCGAGCAAATGGTCGGTGAATGGTTTCGAAGGCAGGGATATACCGTCGACGAAGTCGGCGGTGGAGGGGCGGACGGAGGCATTGACCTGGTGCTTCGAAGAGAGGGGGAAAAATTCTTGGTTCAATGCAAGCAATGGCGCTCAACCCGAGTCGGCGTCAGTGTCGTGCGTGAGCTTTACGGCGTAATGGCTGCTGAAGGCGTCGCCGGCGGCTTTGTCGTTACGTCTGGATACTTTACAGAGGACGCACAAAAGTTTGCCCGCGGACGGAATGTCCAACTCCTGGACGGGAAAGCACTTCTACTCATGCTCGAAAAATTGCCTCCTTCACCAATGCCTCAGGTTCGAACTGAAATTCAGGTACCAGGTGTTGATGCGCAAGCGTGCCCTACGTGCGGATCGAAAATGGTGCGGAGGGTAGCCAAACGTGGAGGAAATGCCGGGCAGCCGTTCTTAGGCTGTAGCAGGTACCCAGCATGCAAAACGACGTGTCCTTTATAGCCGTTCAAGCCATCTATTCTCGTGGAGAACACATGACTGAAATCACAGAAGCGGCTATCCAGCGTGTCGCACTGAAAGAAGCGGAGGATGAGCTTTGCGCCCTGGGCCACACGCTGGTCAACGAGGGATGGGATACCACTACGATCGCACTGACGCTCGATGTGGTGCGGATAGCGCTTTACGGAAGCGATGGCGCCGGCAACGGCGTCGAGCAGTTCGCGGCCGCTCGCGATCGCCTTGCATCTCGCCGCCAGGAAGAATCAGCCGCTCGCCATTAAAAGGGAGATCCACGTGCCCCTCACACATCGTCAATTATGCGACCTGGCCGTAAAGTGGTTGCAAAGGCCGGCTAGTCGATCTGGTCCAGGATGCCAGATCGCATTCTCGGAGTGCCGTTCTGATTGGAAAGGGGAAACACCGGACGCCATCGGTTTCCGGGCTGCCGTATTCAAAGAAGCCTCGGTAGTGGTCGAGGTCAAGGTAAGCCGGGCCGATTTTCTCGCTGATCGCAAGAAGCCGCACCGCATTGATCCTTCTTTGGGCATGGGTACCTATCGATACTTCATGGCGCCCGCCGGCCTTATCTCTCCTGAAGAGCTGCCGGCGCGCTGGGGCCTGATCGAGGTTGGCGATCGCTCGTCACTGAACGTCGTGTGCGGCCACGTCCTGCTCAAATACCGTGAGGAAGACAATTGGCGCCATGAGCCAGCGCTAAATGCGGAATGGACGCTCCTGGTACGCATGCTGAACCGGGTTGGAGACGTCGAGAAAGCCCAGGGCTACCTGAAGGAGGCCAACAACCGCAACGCCGCGCTGGCCCGCGAAAACGATGCTCTGCGCGCGGAAAACGATCGGTTGCGCCTGCGAGTAGCCCGCCCCGTCCGAGGCCTTCCTGGAGACGATATGCCGCCTGCGAGGGTGCGTTCAACACACGGGGATGGTCCTTCAGTGCCCTGATCGCGTCCAGTCGGAGCCGGTATGGTCTGTGTATGGCCGGTGCGCTACGTGGCTTGGACCCGCTGCTGACAGCTGCCGGCCGCGGCGCCGGCCTCGTCGCTTGGTGATCTCTGTTGGGGTAGCGCGTGTCGAATGTCTGTTAGTTGCAAATTCGCGTCGTATGCACTGCATTGAAACAGGATCCCGACGCGCCGGGATCCTATCCGTTACAGGCTCAGCTCTGGGCCGGAACGTTCTTGCTGTCGCTCGCGCACCGGCCCCTGGGTCTGCTCGCGTACCTGCACGCGATCGAGCGATACGTTGCGGCCGATGTCGATCGCGGTTGTCTTCTCCGGCTCCTTGCCGGCATTCTTGAGCATTTCTTCCCGCCCCTCTTCGGTCGTGACGATCTCCGTGTTTTGCTTGGCCCTCGAGGCGGCCACGTAGCTGGCTTCCCGGTTTAGCCAGAAAGCACCCTTTGGGCTGACCAGGAAGATTTCGCGGTGGTTGGTGACCCCTTGCTCCTTGTGCGAGGTATGCGCATACGCATGGTCGACGTAGCGCAGCTGGCGGTCGGTCATCGAAGACTCGCGGCCGTCCTGCCAGCGCACCCGTGCGCCGTTCCCGTCGATCTGCTCAATCACGCCCCGGGTGCCGTTGGCGATGCGGTCCGGATCCTTCAGGCGGCCGATATTCGCTCGCGCCTCGATCGTGTCCCCCACCGCGTACACACGTTCTTCCATCCTGCCAAAGCTAAACCTGGTGTGCTTCGACGGATCGATTTCTACCAGCTTGCCGTTCTCGCGCTGCAGGACCAAGCGGTTGCGGTTGAGATCGTACTCGACTACCGTCAGCATCTCCTCGCGCGCAATCCCGAGGCTCTTGTAGTCCTTCAAGGCGGTCAGCCGGTCGACCTTTTCCTGGGCGAGCGACGGGACGAACTGGTATTGCTGTCCAGTGAGCTTAGGATCGTCCAGGTGCTGCTTCTTGTGGTCAGGGCCGCTGATGACACCTTCTTCGCGCAGCGCCGCGCGGATAGCCTTGTTCGCTTCCTTGCGGTCCTCGTTGGTAATGGCCACCACGCCGATCTTCGGGTCCGTGATGCCCTCGCTGAGTAATTGTTTGCGGTTTTCGATGAAGCGTTCCGCGGTGGTAGCGTACAGATCATTCGTAAGCGTCGTGTCGAGCGCTTGCAGGGCGGGCGCGAAGCGGCCTTGCTTCATCTCGGCGATCGCTTTCTTCTGCTGCGCGGTCGCGTTGTCGAACCGCCTCGTTTCTTCGATCTTTGAAAGATTGATCCCGCCTTCCTGGGTCTGCAGGAACGCCCGGCCGGCTGAGACGGACCCGTGTTGCTTGGTATCGCCCTGCAAGACCACCCTCGCGCCCATGTCGCGCGCGATCTCGGATATGCGAGCGGAGTCCTTGGCGCCAGTCATCGACGATTCGTCCATGACCAGCAGGAAGGGCTTGCCCTCGGCATTACCGGTGGCCAGCAGATTTTCGATCTGGGCCGTCTTGGTCAGGTACGAGCGTAGACGTGCTCGCTCCTGTACGTTCTGCTCCCGGTGTTCGGCCCGCGCAGCCTTGGCCTCCGGGCGGCCGACCACTTCATAGCTAGCCAGGCTGCGCCCGACGGCTTCCTGCACGTTGCCGGCGGCCTGCGAGGCGCGTGCGCGAAAGCGATCACCAAACGTTTCCGCCCGCTGCAGCTGCTCCTCGCCGCCGGCGCGCCGCGCCTGGCCACCGTCCTGCAGCTTGATCCCTAGCGTGTTCAGCGGATGCCACGCGCCCGTCTCGGCCTTCAGCACCTCACCGCTTTTCGAATCAAAAACATAACGGCCGGGACCAAATCCACTCCCCTCCAGGTGCAGATCGCGCTTCGCAACACGCTTGACCTGCGGAATCGTGCCGGGCGAATGCGCGAACTCCACCTCGAGCTGACGTAGCTCGCCTTGCAGCATTTTGATCCGCTCGTCGCGCTCCGTGAGGAAAGCCGCTACGGTCTGACTTCTGATTCCGGTCGCCTTTTCAAGTTCACGGGCGCCGGTGGTCGACGTGGCGATCCCGCGCGTCTCCCAGCCACGCTCCCGTGCCACTTCCTGCACAAACTCCAGCGCTGCCGTCTTGCCGGTACCGGCATCGCCCTGGATGCCCTGGAACTTGTCCTCATGCATTAGGACATTGCGCGCGGCGTTGACCTGCTCCAGCGACAGCTTGAAGGGCGCCCCGGTCTCGACTGTCTTTCGTTGCTCGAAGCGGTCCAGCAACTGGTTGAACTCTTCACGGGTTTGCACCAGCGCGATACCCTTACCCTTCCCTTTCCGGATCGTGTCCTGCAGCGTGAGCTCGTTGGCGATCGCCGCGGACGTCGTTAGCTGCGGCGTGCCCTTGCCGGCGCGGTCGACCAGTGAGCGGTCCTCCTTGCGGTCCTCGATTGCCTGTTTGATCGCGTTTACGCCGGCACCGTGGCTGAAGAAGACAGCTTCTGACTCCAGCTTCGACACCGGAAAGGCCTGCTCACGCTCAGAAAGGTGTTTCACGGCGCGGGTGACGCCATCTCGGGCCAGCTGTTCCTCAGATACCAGCTGCGGTCCGGCCTTCCTCGCCTTGTCAACGATGGCGGCAAGATCGAGGCCGGCCTCCCGCGCTTTCTCCTCCCAGATTTCGCGCAAGTAATCGCGCTCGAGGTCGACCTTGCGCGCGCGAGTAGCCAGCACGGCGGACTGGCGCGCCTGGTGCGAGGCGCTGTCGGGATCGATACCGCGCGCCTCGAGCGCTTCCCGCATTTGTTTGGTGCGCTGGCTGAATGCCTCCAGGTGTGGACCCTCCACGCCCTTGATGTCGAAGTCGATGCCGTTTTCGCGGTATGCAATCTCGTACCCCGCCTCCCGGAGATTGCGGCCGAGCTCAGCTTTGTAAATGGTGTCCGCTTGGGTGCGAATCCGGAACAGCTCGTCGTTGGTCAGCGAACGCCACTTCTGTGCGTCGTGGTCATATGTGACCGCCACGACGACGTTGTGATTGTGGAGCTGGGGGTCGTTCTCGCGGCTGGTCTCATGCTGGACCGTGGCGTAAAGCAGGTTGCCCGTCGGCTTGAACTGGTTCTGCCCATTTTCATCCTTTACCCGGACCTGGGCGCCGTGCTCTTCGAGCCATTTCATCGCAACCCGGTTTGCGTCGACGTGCCCCTGCACTACCCGTTCATCGCCCCCGACCAGCCCGACGATGGAAACGCTCTTCGGCGCCGAAATCGTCATGTCGTAGCCGAGCCTTCGCTCATCCCCTCGCGAATTCGCCGACAGGTCCTGCACCTCTCCCGTTGCCGGGTTGGTGATCTCGCCGTCCAGGAATTTGACGAACTGCTCTTTGGTCACGGTCTCACCCGCAAGACCGAGCACCTCGGCGCCGTTCCCCTGCCAGGTCAAGTTGGCCTGCTCGTTAACATAATAGTTGTCGGCGCGGTCGTGAGCCGGGCCATCCGACTTGAGCGCATTATCGTGATAGCGTGCTGCGTCGTCACTGCTGCCCAGCTTGTAGAGTCCGATCATGGGCGCTCCCCGTAAAACGCTTGAACGGTGAAACTACGCTCATCCGGCCGAGGACGGACCAGAAGCTCGACGCGCTCCCTTTCGAAGCGCTTACCATGGTTGTAATCTGCGGGTGAAAACAGGATCTTGCGCAGGGGCCGGCCAGACGCATCCACCGTCAAGACGGCGATGTTAGGAAAATCGTTCGCGTCGCCCAGGTTCGTCAAATCGAACGAAATGGGAACACCCACCTGGGTGGCTGCGCCGGCACGCAGCCCGGAAACCTGCAGGAATGCAGGATCGTTCGTCTGTGGCCGCAGGCTCATCTTGCCCCGGACCCCATCATCCCACACGCGTTTTACTGCTGCGTCATTCTTGTTGAGACCGTCCGTGACGGCATCGGTGATTTCAGCGCGAAACACGTAAGCGGCCGTAGCGGCCAGTAACGCGCCCATGAACAAAGTATTGATAGCACGTCGGATAAGTGTCGGTTCGGTCGCCAGCATGATTAGAACCCCAGGTCGATTTCACGGTGCGGATTCGGCGTCGCCACCTCCGTAGATGCGGAGGTCATCGAGACGTCGATCACGCCGTCCGCGGCTTGCTGTTCGTTCGCTTGCTGCTTTTGTTGCTGCTCCTGCTCTTCCTTCTTCTTGCGCTCCGCTTCGATTCGCGCTTGCTCGGCCTCACGGCGCACGCCATCGAACGCGCTTTCGCCGCTTGGCAGGACCGGGCGCGAGATCTTGAAGCGTGCATCCCGCGGCGGGTTCTCGTTCCGCTTCGCGAACGATTCGATTCGTGCAGGAAGGATCCAAAACCTCCTGCGGAGCCATGCCGAGTAGTCGACCGCGGCGACGGGGAAGTCACCGGACAATTTTAGAAAACCGGTACAAGGAGAGAGCTGACCGAACGTCGCCGGCATGACCGCCCACTTCTCCTGCTCGTTGATTACCAGACCCGCGCCATCGCGCTGCTCAACGACTGCAACGGCCTGGTTCTGCGAGATCGTTTCCGTCTCCGCTTTACCAAATCGTTTCGCGGCGCGTTCCTTCGCTTCGGCATCGTTCATCGCCAGCTGCAGCAGCGTATTGAATCCATTCATGGCAGACTCGGCGCGGTCCTTGCCCAGGCTCGTGACAAACTGGCTGTCGACCTGGGTGCCGGCGACGATCGATACACCGAACTTGCGCAAGGTCGCCAATTGTTCGTCGACCTTGATGTCACCCAAGGTGTGCACTTCGTCCAAGAAGAACCAATATTGGTCGTGATGCACAACTTCCTGCCGGGCCGCGATTGCGTTGAAGGCGACCTGGAGCAGCAGCCGGTACAGCGGGACAAACATCGCTTTCGTGTCGTCCGTGCCGAAAATGAACAGGCGCACATCATCGTCGCGGTCGAGAAACTCGGACATCGACCATTTGCCTTCATTGACCGATGCAATGCCGTCGAGGTAGATGGAGATCGAGCTGATCACGCCTTGTCGCTGGCCCTTGGAGTCCCCTCCGATAGCGGAGCTCGCCACCGATTTCTGAATGAGCAGGTTCATCTCGTCTTCGGGCATTTCCAGGAAAGCCTCCGCAATGTCCTTCGTGTTGACCGCGCCTCGTTCGGTCAGGCGCAAGAGGATTACCGAGAAGAGCGCGCGGGCCGCATCCTCGAAAAAGCTGTTGGCGCCAACCGTTCCGGCCGTCGATTTCGGTGGCAGAAATGCCTGTGCAAGAGAACTGGAGTCGTATCGATTCTTCATCTCCATGAAGATCGACCAGGCGATCGAGCCTTCAAATGCCGGGTTGAAGAATATATCCTTTCCTGGCCGATAGTACGCCCTGAAAAATTCTCCACTCTGGTCATAGATCACCGCTTTGCGTTTGTTTCGGAAAACCTGCTGCATGAGGTCATGGATCGCCATCGACTTGCCGCTACCCTGCGCCCCGATCGCAAGAATCCCGCGCATCGGCGCATCCCGCGGCAGCAGCACGTGCGCCAGACGGTATCCTGATGGGCCAATCTTGCGCACGAGCTGACTAAGCTCGGCAGCGGTAACGATGTCTCTCGCACCACGGATGCGCCTATTTGCTTGCTGCTGTCGCCCGCGGAAAACGAAGAGCTGCCAGACCGCGAAGTAGCCCAAAATGCCAGCACCGGTCGCGATCCATACGGTTCGTCGGAAGTCCCGTGCAGGTTCCCAGCGCTCACCCATCAAAGAAGGTAAATCCTTCGCCGCGATGTACTGGACTGGCGGACCGACTTCAGCGTTGACGCTGACAATCTTACGGGTACCGTCCAGATCGCGAATACGCCACTTCCTTGGAACCGTATCGTCCAGCACTTTTCCTTCAACGTACAATTTTGCGACGTCGAACTCCTGAGGCGAGGCGGCAGAAATCCAATATGCGATCGGCGCGACGAACAGTGGAAAAGTCCCGAAGACCAAGCACTTTTTGGCCGCCTGGATTGTCAGTTTGACTCGCGTGGACACGCTCGCCTGGCCTACACCAGCATTTGTCGCTGCGATGTTACGCGCCATAATTTTGCTCCCTCGCCGGCACTTGAAGCAGGTTGCCATGTCCGTCATGATCGACGACGGTTCCCTGACGCGACGTCAACGTGTACTTCGCCAACTCAGACGGAAGTAGGTCCTGAAGCTTCCATGCAGTTGCGCCATAGCTGTCACGCCAGGCACCGCTGGCGGTCAAACAGAAGTCGCGGAAACGAAGTTCGCCTTCGTCTGTCAGGACCTGCAAGTCGACGGCGACAGTCCTGTTTCCCGCAACAGTGAGGATCTCGCTCATGGTCACCAGAGCCGACGATTCGGCGGCGGGTTGATAAATGGACTCGACCACAAAGTAGCGGCCACTTGGAAGCGACTCGAGCTTGTTGACGCTCACGAAACCGGGGAGATCAGTGATCATGGCCGACCTTTGCGTTCGCCGTCCTCGCGGCGGCAACCGATGCTATCCGTCCGCCCTTACCGAGGGCCTCAAATACCGTTTTTCGGTATTCGGTCATAAGACGCT
Organism: Telluria sp. Soil_C_11; assembly: GCF_057657395.1. NCBI lineage: Bacteria > Pseudomonadati > Pseudomonadota > Betaproteobacteria > Burkholderiales > Oxalobacteraceae > Telluria > Telluria sp. Soil_C_11. The sequence goes on from NZ_JBDGIN010000016.1 coordinate 25,236, forward strand.
CTTTGTATGCCTCTGGCGTTTCGTTGGCTCCCTGGCGCAAGCTCAAGACTGTTTGCTCGACGTTCAGATGGAGTGCTGCGCCCATCATCTCCTGGAGCTTTTTCATGTGCTCCAGGATCGAGAGCTGGGTTTGCATGATCTGCTCGGAATATGAGTCGTAGCGAGCCAGGCCGTCGCGGATGAAGGTGCGCAAGAGCTCCGCTTTGTCCTGTCCGCGCCGCTTCATCTCCTCCTCAAACGCCCTATGCAGGTCCACATCGAGCCGTGTACCAACAGGAATAGTCTTCATCGGACGCTCCCAAAAAGTCAATTTAAATTAAATATTATACTTTCGTCCACTCGCAATCAATTGAAAACAAGGTAATGCCCTGATTTACCACATGTATTGGGTTTCAAGACATGTGCGGGATGGTCTTGACTCTCCGCTGTAAACAGACTTTATGCTTTAGGATCAGTTAGTTAGCGCCGTTTTGTACGCAGCACGTTTCGTGCGTAATGTGTGTTCTTTTAGAGGGGGGTGTGGGGGTCTCTACCCCCACCTTTTTCATTTCTGGGACGGGGTCCGGGGCACCGGATCGCGTCCCACCGGTCAGACCTTCGCTGGCAGGACGGGCACCGGCCTGCCAGCGCTGGAGTAGTGCGCTCTTGCCGGAGTGCAACGCAGGCAAGTCGTGCATGATCCGCACGGGTCGGCGTTAGCCGAGCCGTGGGCTGGATACCGCGGCGCCGCTACCACCGCCGTCAGCGTTGACCAGGCGTGATCGGCCAGGACCTGGTCGGCGGCGCCGGTGCGCGTCAGCGTCACCGCGCCCGGATCGGGCCAGGTGGCCGAAGTCCGCGAAGTGCCTGGGAGCGGCAGGACGGCGGCGAAGCCGCCGGCGCCGTGATCGGCCAGCACCTGATCGGCGGCGCCGGTGCGCGTCAGCGTCACCGCGCCCGGATCGGGCCAAGGTAGCCGAAGTCCGGGAAGTGGCCGGGAGCGGCAGGACGCGGCGGCGAGGCCGCCGGCGCCGTGATCGGCCAGCACCTGGTCGGCGGTGCCGGTGCGCGTCAGCGTCACCGCGCCCGGATCGGGCCAAGGTAGCCGAAGTCCGGGAAGTGGCCGGGAGCGGCAGGACGGCGGCGA
>NZ_JBDGIN010000016.1:26458-89438 GCF_057657395.1 Telluria sp. Soil_C_11
GGATCGGCCAGGACCTGGTCGGCGGCGCCGGTGCGCGTCAGCGTCACCGCGCCCGGATCGGGCCAAGGTAGCCGAAGTCCGGGAAGTCGCCGGGAGCGGCAGGACGGCGGCAAAACCGCCGGCGCCGTGATCGGCCAGCACCTGGTCTGCGGCAAGCGAAGCGCGCAGCGCCGGAGGCGCGGAGGCGTCAGGGATCAAGCCCGAAGGGTCGAGACCGCGTAGCGGGCTCGATGCGTGGCACGCCGAGCCCGGCCCCGTAGGGGAGACGCCCGAATGCAGGAGACTACGATACGCACGAAAACGATCAAAATCGTAAATCCTGACCAAATCGATTCGATCGAATCGACATACACAAGTGCGCAGGTTGTGATTAAAATGAAAATCACGCCGAGGCCAAACGGACGGTTCGGCTCCATCAATCAATCGAGGCCAACAATGAGCGATACGACCCAAAACCAGAAACAGAAGAAAGCGAAGTCACTTGACGAGGAAATTGCAGCAGCCCAGCAAAAGCTGAACATGCTGGTTGCGAAGAAACGAGAGGAAGAACGCAAGGCGCTGGAGCGGAACCAGAAGGCTATCGCCGCACTTTTGCGTACCGAGAAGCTGGACGCGGTGCCGATCGAACAGTGGACGTCTGCGCTCACGGCGTTGCGCAAGCTGTTGAAGGTCGAGGCGCCGAAGGGCGGCGAGACCGGTACGCCGTCGAAGCCGCAAAGCGACAGCGAGCCATCCAAGTCGGCTGAGTCGCCGGCGCTGCAAGAAGCTGCTTGACCTACGCGCGGGGCGCTCCAGGCCCCGCCATCATCTTGCGCTGGGCCCAGGAAAACAGGGAACCACGCTGCGCCTCTGATAGTCCTTCAAGCAAGACAGTTCGCACAAAGTCGGCGACGGCCTCGCGGAGGTTGGCAGGCAAAAAGGCCGCACTCGCCGGGGACATGACAAAGTCGGGGTGCGTGCACGCCAGAATAATTTCCAGAATGACGAGGGCGTCGTCCGTGCCGCCATGTTCTTCAACGTGGCGAATGAGTGTTACGGCGCCGTCGTGCATTTCGGGCTGATGGTCCATCGGACTCCACGGGAGGTCGCTTGTTCAGGTCGCGCCATGTTACAGGAAAAAGAATGTGTCGCCGGATGAAGAGAGGCCATGCGCCGGCGAAGCCGGCGCCCGCGCGCTATCGGAGATCGAGGGTGGAAGTCCGCTGCGCCAGGATCTGGCGGAGGATTCGTTCCCGCGCCGGAGCGCGCTCGGCGTCGATCCGGGCCAAGCGTCGCGCCTGCTCGCCGCTTTCGAGGTCGACCATGGATGCGAAGTACACGGCGGTGCACGGTCCGGTCCATGCGCGCCACTTTGCGCCGATCCGCGCTCGTACGTCGTCCGGCTGGGCGAAGTACAGCGCCCGGGCGCGGCGCCAGACGCCGGCCGTGAACTCGCGTTGACTCTGCTCGGTTTTCACGGACAGCTGTTCGCGGCGCGCCGTCTCTTCGTCGATGCCGCGCTGCTCGGCCGCTACGTGTTCCGCAAATAGTGGGTAGCGGTTCTGCTCTTTGACCAGCTTGCGCGCGTACGCGGCACGCTGACGGTCGGTGAGCTGGCGCGGTCCGTACCGCTCTTGGCGCTTAAACCGCATCGCCGCCGCTCCGGACGTCGTTGGGATTGGCGCGACCTGGCGCGCCAATCCGCTGCTCCTGCGGGTCGAACTCGATGCATGGAATCGCGTCCACCATCTGGCGCAGGGTAGCGAGCTCCTCGCCTTCCCTTTCGCTTCCCGCGTACGGGTGCTTTTCCAGGATCAGGCTGGCGGCACGCGCAAGCTGGCTGTACGTCGGAACGTCGACGTTGTGCAGGTATGCGTTCGCGCTTGCGATCGCGTCCGCCTTGATCGCGTAGTGGGGGTCCAGGCGGATGGCCATTGCTTGCGCCAGCTGCTGCGCAGTCAACAGGGCTGAGGCGAACTGCTGGCGGATCGAATCGCCGTCTTGCCCCTCGGGCAGGATGGCGAAGGTACCGGCGCGCACGGTGATGGCGTAGGGCTTTGGCGTGGCGACGCCGACAACCCGCTCTGATTGGACGAAAAGGATGTCGCCGGGGCTGGCGGTGCCGTCCTCGCAAAGGGCGCCGGCGGCAAAGGTCGAATCGCAGTGGTGGATATTCATCTTTCGATCACATGGCGTTTGGTTGGTGGTCAGCTGGGCAACTTCGTCGGGCTCAGCGAGGTCGGGCATGCTGGTCGGCAGGACGGCAAGCGCAGCGCGCAGCACCGTCAGGTGCGGAGGCTGGCGGCGGCCGGTTCGGGCGCGGCGGCGTCCGGACCGGCTGCCGCCAGCGCTTCCCCTATCCGGCTTCGACACCGATTTCGAGACAGACACGGATTTCCTGCGCCTTACGGCGTTTGCCGATCTTGATGCCGCGGTCGTAACCGTAGTTGGCAAAGCGTAGTGCCTGCTTGACCTGGTCATCCGTCCAGCCGGCGGGAAAGCTGAATACAAAACCGTCCTCGTCGAAGAGGTTGACGATGGGGCGTCCCTCGGTCGGGCGCTCGATGATTGCGTCGGCTTCGTCCAGAAATTTTTCCATGTTTCCTCCAACAGTCTGCGGGGTAAGTGGGTTGCCGGGCGGCGGGTGTGTGCACAGCCCGGCGAGGTCGGTCTACAGCTCGCCGTGCTCGGCAAAGGAATATGCAAGTTCGCCAGTCACGATGATGTGGTCGAGCACGCGCATGTCCACCAGTCCGAGCGCCTGAGTGATGTTCCGGGTAAGCAGGCGGTCGGCTTCGCTGGGCTCGGCCATGCCGCTGGGGTGGTTGTGGAACAGAATGCAGCCGGAGGCATTCAGGGCCAGCCCTGCCTTGACCACTTCGCGGGGATAGACATGGCAGCTCGCCAGCGTCCCAGTGAACAGGATTTCGCGCTTGATGATGCGGTTCTTGACGTCCAGCCAAAGGATGCCGAAATGTTCTTTTTCCGCCGCGCCGTAGGTCAGCATCAGCAGGCGCCGAACTTCCGTCGGGCTGTTGGCGCGCTCGTAGCTCGCGCGGCTGGTCCGGCGGCGCAGGATCGCCAAGGCTTCGGAAATGATTGCGTCCTCTTCCTGGCGGCGGCACATCAGGTTGGCGATCGCGCCGCTGTCGCGGCACTCAAGAGCAGTTGCATTCATCGTCACATCCTCCCGTTCAGTTGATGGAACCATTATACCGCACAAACTATTGAGACACAATAGTTTTATGTTGCGTTTTCGCTCTTGCGCGAAGCGCTGCGATACCGGAACCTGGAGACCTCGGGCCGGGTGTCGGGGCCGGAACAGGCCCTGACGGTGTTGCCTGCTCGCTCGATCAGCCAAGAACCCAGCGCAGGACAGGCCCACCCCAGAGTGACACCGTGTACCTATCGCCTCGGAGGCACGGTCGCTCGCCGGCGGGCGCCGTCATGGACACCCCGCAGGCCGCATGCGGAGCGCAGCCGAAGGCGAGCACCGAACGGGCGAGGAGTGCCTTGACGGCATAGCCCGCCGGCGTGCGATCTCTGCCGGAGAGATGGGCGATAGGTACGCGGTGTCACGGCGCCTGGTCCGTAGCGGCATCGAAGCCGGGTTGTGTTCCCTCTTCCTCACTTTCGCGCGCGAAAGTGCTAACTTCACCCAAGCGCGCCTCTGGACAGCCAAGCGGCCCAAGCCGCGCGGACGGTCGACCTGGTCGACCGGGAGGGCAAGCGCAGCGCGCAGCGCCGCCAGGCGCGGAGGCGTCAGGGATGGAAGCCCGAAGGGGCGAGACCGCGCAGCGGGCTCGATGCGCAGCACGAGAGCCCGGTCCCGCAGGGAGACGCCCATGCCTGGACGTTCTCTCGAGCTCGTTGTAGCATCGGCGCTTTGCCTCACGGTGACGCAATGAACGACCAGACAACGCCCGCACCTGAACTGCCCAAACGCGGCCGCTTCGCGGTTAACGATCCGAAATGGTGTTTCCGGCTGCACGGCAACGATTTTTGGCTCTGGAACTTGGTGCGCGATTTCAATTCGATCGACATCGACCTGTTCGCCGACCACGAGGACGATCGACCGACGGTCTACTACATGACGTCGCCGCACCTGACTGGCCTCACGGCGGTCGAGGCGACGGCGCGGGCGGGGGAGTTGCTTGTCCTGTTCAACGGAATGCTGCAGCTCAACGAAGGCATTGGCTTCCGGCCCTTCAGGCTGGGCGATTGTGTCGAGCGGGAGACCATGCGGCGCGCCTTCCTGCCGTACGGCGAGCGGGCGATGATGAAAGCCTATCCGGACAACGTGAGTATGCTGCGCTACTTGGTGCCTCGGCGGCCGCTGGACTACTTTGGGCAGGTACTGTTCCTCGCGCGTAGCGACGCGCAAGTGCAGGCAATCCTCCGGATCCTCGGCACGCATGGCGTTACCCTCGGATCGCTGTCGCAGGTGCTCGACACAGTCGAGGGCGCGCTGCGTGAGCAGTTCCCGAAGGAGAAGGACAGGATCGCGCAGGTCGCACTCTATGGCAGCAAGAAGGCGGGAGACCTCAAGAATTTCACGTACACGGCGAACAGCTTCGCGGTGTCCGGCGTCGATGCCCGTCATGGGCTTGACGAAAAGTTCGGCGTCACCGACAAGCTCGACGCGCTATCGCTCGACCAGGCGGCCGATGTTGTGCTCTCGTGCGCGCGTGGCTTCGTCACGGCGCGCGCGCACGAGACCTTTCCGGCGAAGTTCCGCGAGGTGCTGGTCGCGTCGAGGATCGACGCGTACTGAAGTCGTCGGGTCGCTGGAGCGGCCGGAGTCGCGGCGCCGGTCGACCGGCACCCGCGTCGAAGTCGGTCGTTCCCCTCCATTCACTTCCGCGCACCGGCGCGGAAGTCTGACTTCGCTAGGCGCAGCCTCTGGATGACCAAGCGGCCTCCGGCCGCGCGGAGGCGCCCCGGGCGGCCGGCCAGGCTGGCCGGGGCGCCGCGGCCCTGGGGCCGCGCTGGCGTGCCTGGCACCTCATCCATGGGACGGGCAAGGGTTGCCGGTGCCGTCGTTGCAGTGCGGGCACTCTGCCATCTCCATCATTTCCCAGTACACACTCTGACCCTGCTCCCACCATGTCAGCAGGTCCGGCTCGTTCTGAAACATGACCGGCGGCTCCGACAGTCCTTCGGTGGCCTCGCGGTGGCCGAGCGCCTGAGCCTCCATCCACACGTCAGCCATCCAGTCGCTCAAAACGTTGTTGTTCCGCACGCCATGGATGACTTCCATGATGCGCGCCTGTGCCAGCATGATCCGAACGTCAAACCCTCGCATGATTGCTCTCCCTCGCTTGTCGTGTCTTTCGGCCGGGCGGCGAACCAGTCCCCCGGCCGTCCTGCTCATCCGTGATAGAGGCACGTACTGACGGTGTGGTCGTTGCAGTACGAACAATGCTCTACCTCGGCCATGTCGATGAAGGTGTTGTAGCCGTCGTTCCACCACGACAGCAGGTCGGGCTCGTCGCGGAACATGAGCGGCGGTTCAGCACGTCCCTCCCCCGCGTCCTCGAAGCCGAGCAGCCGGGCCCTGTTGAAAGCGTCGATGAATTTCATGGCGATATCGAATCCACCATCCTCACCCGCGACCACGGCCGCGACGCGCGCGTGTGCAAGCTCGATCCTTACGTCCAGTCCTCGCATGTTTGCTCTCCTCAAGAATGGCGTTCGATGGATGAGGCGGCCCGGAGGCCGCCCCGGCTTACTTTTTCCCTTGTCCGACCAGATAGCCGACCAGTCCCGAAGTGATGGCGGTAACGATGCTGCACGCCCACTTCTTGTCATCGGCCGATCCTGCGAAGGCCACCACGATGCACGCGCCGAACACGATGCCGGTGATGACCAACGCGAACACGAAAAGCATCAGCTTCATCGTGCGCGCGAGCTTGGCATCGGCGGTTTCCCGCTCGCGCCGTGCCTGCGCATCCTCGTCGGTCTCGTTTCTGATCTTGAGTTCGAGCTGGTCGCTGTCGCCCCGGATCAGCTGGTCGAGATTGACCGTCCGTATATCGCCTTGGTTGTCCATCACAAGCCCTCGATCTTCGTTTGAACCTGATTGTTCGCGTCGAGCACCGCGAGGGAGCAAGCCCGTGCTTGCGCCGTTACGGCTACCTCGTACAGCGCAATCGCCTTCGCAAGCACTTCGCCGGGATCGCCGCCATTGGCGGCGGCGATGCGGTTCAGTTTCGTGTTGAGCGCGTCCGACATGGTCAGGGTGTACTCCACGCTCTGTTGTCCGGCTTGGCCGACCATTTTCCGTTCCTCGTCAATGAACGACGTGCAGGGCATCGGCACTACCGACAGCGGCGGCGAGCTTGAGCGGATCTGCGTTTTCGGCCGACGAGTAAAACTCGATTACCAGATCCTGCAACTTGGCGATGGCGCGGGCGCGCTCCGGTACGTCGCGGGTGTTGATGACAACATCGGCGAACCAGTTGCCGAAGGGTTCGGCCACTTCGTACAGGAAGACACCGGCCACGTTGTCGCCGACGCACAGAATCGCGGCGGTCATCATGTGGGCCAGCGGCGCAGCGTAAGTCAGCATGTCGTGAACGAGTTCAGCATGGCCGTTGTCCCACTTCGCCAGCACAAGGCCGACGTCGTGGTCGTGCATGCCGTGGACGAAAAACGCCGACAGCAATTCGGTCATGGTCACGGGTTTCGAGGCAGAGGTATTCATGGCGGTCCTTTCGGTTGGTCATCGGTCACTACAGGTACAATTTTACGCCACAAACTATTGTGCGTCAATAGTTTGTGTTGCGTGTTTGATGTTGCGCATTTCCCTGAGATACCGGAACCTGGAGACCTCGGGCCGGGTGTCGGGGCCGGAACAGGCCCTGACGGTGTTGCCTGCTCGCTCGATCAGCCAAGAACCCAGCGCAGGACAGGCCCACCCCAGAGTGACACCGTGTACCTATCGCCTCGGAGGCACGGTCGCTCGCCGGCGGGCGCCGTCATGGACACCCCGCAGGCCGCATGCGGAGCGCAGCCGAAGGCGAGCACCGAACGGGCGAGGAGTGCCTTGACGGCATAGCCCGCCGGCGTGCGATCCTGCCGGAGAGATGGGCGATAGGTACGCGGTGTCACGGCGCCTGGTCCGTAGCGGCACCGAAGCCGGGTTGTGTTCCCTCTTCTTCACTTTCGCGCGCGAAAGTGCTGACTTCACCCAGGCGCGAGCCTCTGGACAGCCAAGCGGCCCAAGCCGCGCGGACGGTCGACCTGGTCGACCGGGAGGGCAAGCGCAGCGCGCAGCGCCGCCAGGCGCGGAGGCGTCAGGGATGGAAGCCCGAAGGGGCGAGACCGCGCAGCGGGCTCGATGCGCAGCACGAGAGCCCGGTCCCGCAGGGAGACGCCCACCCCTGCGGAGCGGGCGCCGCCCTGGCCTGCCCGTCAGCCGATATCGTCAACCAAGCGCGAACGCGACTGCGCCATGCGCGTCAGGCGTTTCTTGGCGATCTCGAAATTGCCCTTGTCCAGTTCAATGCCCGTGCAATGGCGGCCGCACATCATCCCCGCCGCCAACGTCGAACCGGAACCCATGAAGGGATCGAGTACATGCGCGCCAGGCTTGGAAAATGCCTGGATCAGCGGCACGAGAATGGACAGTGGCTTTTGCGTGGGATGCAGCTTGTTGCCGGTGTAGGCGCCCCAGTCGATCACGTCGCCGATGACATTGGCTGGCTCGGGCTGCCCCTTGACGAGCAGGTAAGCCGATTCGTGCTGGTAGCGGACGAGCCGGACCGAGGAGCTATAGCGTTTCGGGAACGTGATATGGCCGCCGATCCTGAAGCCGGCGGCTTTCCATGCGGCGAAAAAGCGGTCGGTCTGGTTCCAGCCGTAGAAGCTCAGGCAAAAAGCGTCCTGGGCGAGCACCCGGTAAATCTCGCGGAAAGCCGGTTCAAGCCACTTGTCGTTGTCATCATTCGCGACGGAGCGCCCTGAGCGATCCCGGTATCCGACGATGTAAGGCGGATCGGTCACCACCAGATCGAACGACCGGTCGGCATACTGGGGCAGCAACAGCGTGCAGTCGCCCTGGTGAACCGCGAACTCGGAAGCCGTCTCGCTGCTGTCGTTGGCGGCGGGCGCGTTAGTGTCCGCCGCTGGTTTGCTGGGCTTTGCCGTGCCGGCATGCGGGCGCACCGGCGCGCTCGACGGCTGGAGAAAGGTAGGGGTGGCGATAAGGTGATGACCGAACAAGTTCATGATTGGCTCCTTGGAATGATGGTAGAAGGGTTGCGTCGCTCTCGCGGCGTCTGCTCACGCCACAAAAGCCAGTGCAGGATTACCGCACAAGTACATTCTACCAAAGCAAACTATTGTCGTGAAATAGTATATTTCAATTTGACGACGGACCCGAGTTACCGGAACTTGGGGCCTCGGGTCGGGTGTGGGGCCGGAACGGGCCCCACGACGTTGGGGTTGCCGTTTGGTCGAGCAGACAGACAGGAGCGGCGCGCAGGCCAAGGCCGGAACGTCACCGTGTACCCGTAGCCTCGAGGCCGGGGTGGCGAAGACGCGGGCGCGGTCATGGACACCCCGCAGGCCGCAGCGGAGCGCAGCCGTAGGCGAGCACCGAACGGGCGAGGAGTGCCTTGACCGCATAGCCCGCGGCGCAGCCATTCTGGCTGAGGATGGCGAGGGTACGAAAGGTGGCGTGACCTGGCGCAGAGCGTGATCGAAGTGGGCTGTTTCGTTCCTTTGCCTCGTTCCCGCCGCCGTGCGGGAACGCCGACTTCCCCAAGGCGCAGCCTCTGGTATGGACGGCCACGGAGCGACGACGCCCGGTCCGGCGACGACCTGGTCGACGCGATCGGAGCGGGCTGTTGCGTCCCTCCCCTTCGTCCCCGCCTGTTGGCGGGAACGCTGACTTCCCCAAGGCGCAGCCTCTAGCATGGATGGCCAGGAAGCCGCAACGCCCTGTCCGGCGCCGACCTGGTGGACGCGGCCGGAGCCTGGCTGTTGCGTTCATCCGTTTCGTTCCCGCCGTCGGGCGGGAACGCCGACTTCCCCAAGGCGCAGCCTCTGGTCCGAATGGTCAGGGTGCTGCCACGTCCGGGTCGGCGCCGACCAGGTCGAAGTGGCCGGAGAGGGCTGTTGCGTTCCATCCCTTCGTTTCCGCCATCGGGCGGAAACGCTGGAACCGCCAAGGCGAAGCCTCAAGAATCCGGCGCGCGCATCCCTGGTGCGTCCAACGAGGACGAAAAAAAACCGCCCGGAGGCGGCTCTCGCACGGATGGGCGGCCATCCTCACACGCCGGTGACCTCGGCCACCACGCGTCGTTCGGCATCCACGATGCCGAGATGCTGATTGTTTCGCTTCGCTTCCGAAGCAACGCCATACAATGCAAGCCCCTTCAGCAGGACTTCTTCTGGAGTCGCCCCGTTGGCCTTGGCAAGATGGCCGAGCTTCTCGTTCAGCCCGGGCGACAGGTCCAGTATCATGCTCACCGGATTTTCCATCAGCAACCTCCAAAGTTTGTTCCGTCAACAGATTCTACGCCAATTTCGCTGCGCGTTGAGGCTCCCGCGCAGCCAGCAACCGTAGTAGTTCAAGGTGGAAGCGCTCGACGGCGACCGCGCTCGGCCAGGGTTGCCACGGCGCGCACCGATATATCTCAACCAGGGGATCGTGCTTCAGCACCGGTTCGTGTATACCGAGGACGTTGACGATCTCGTACTGGGACCATCCTGCACAGTACAGCGCCTCGGACGCGGCGCACGTTACGTCCGCACGTTTGTGCTCGGCGTAATCCTCGTCGGTCCAGGCAGGGAGCCGGTACCGGTCTGCAACCGCGTCGCTCAGGCGCTCTGTTACCTCCCGCAGGGCGTCGCCCAGGAGCGGCTTGAGCTTGCTGATGGGGTCGAATCCGAGCAAGCCTTCCTCGGCGTCGTGCAGCAGTTCGCGCAGCTGCTGGTCGACCGTCAGCGGTGTTGGCGACCATTGGCGGCGCAGCTCGAGCACGGCCAGCGAATGCTGGGCGACGGAGAGCGGTACCGGATGCATCGACTCGCCGCCCCAGCGGTAGACACGTGCGAGTCGTAGCGACAGGTCATAGTCGGTCCATGCATGCGGATCGGGGTTGGCCAGGTCGATGCGCTGCCCCGAAGGGAGACGCATCCAGGCACTGGCTCGTTGTTCGATGGCGTTCATATTCGGTTGTCCTATAGAGGCGGACCGGTATCCCGGCCCGCCTTGTGTCAAGTTACGCGGTCACTTCCTCATCCACTGCCACTGCCGGGTCGGACTGTTCGGCGCTATGCACCGTGGCTTCGGTGACTCCGCCGTCTACCGGTGCCGCCGATTCGGCGGCCTGTTCCGCTGCCCCTTCCCCACCGTCTTGCTGCACCTCGGCTGGTGCCGGGGTCGCCGGGACTTCCTCAACCGGGGCACGCAGCATCGCCGGGAGCCAGCGCGTTCCGACAAGTTTCTGCTCAGCATATTTAGCAGCTTCGCCCTTCTTCATCTTGACAATCGGCATGCCGGAGCCCGGACCGCAGGCTTCTTCGACAGCGGCGATGATGGAGTCCTTGGAGACGGCGCTGAAGTACGACGCCTCGGTCGCGGTCCAGTAGTCGGCGACGTCAATCTGCAGGGCGCTTGCGATGTCGACGCCGTACTGGGTCGCAGCGTTGCCGGTAGTGGCGTCGAGCGAGAGGGCCACGCACAGGGCGAACAGTTCGTGAAGGTCGGCAGCATCGAGCGAAAGCAGCCAGCTGAATTCCTCCGATGCTTTGGCCGGTACCCGTGCCCGCCACGCGTCGATCCGTGCCTTGATCTCGTCACTGGCCCGCATGCCTTTCAGGTCAGGAGCCTTGTCGTGGAGGCTGTCCAGCGACGAGTGGCCGCTGATCTTCAGCGCATCGCGGTCGATGTAACGATGGCGGCGTGTTACCGCTTCCAGGAGACGGTGCACGGTCGCCGCCATGGCGACCTCGGGACGGTTCATCATCACAGCCTGCATGACCGCAGTCCGTTGGGCCGACAGTTGCAGGGCCAGCCGTTCCGAGATTTCCGAGCGCTCTTTCTTGGCAGGCTGGAATCCCATACCGGTCACGCTGCCCGACGCGATCGCGGTACCGGAGACGGTCGTGACCGGGATGCCCGATGCCATCGATGCCGAGCCGGTCACTTGTTGGTCGGACGCGCCTTCCTCGGGCTCGGCGCGGCGCATCAGGCCGCGCACGATTTCGACGCCGCCGCGCCCGTCGAGCGCGACGATGATCCCGCCTGCGGCGCGCACCTCGTCGGCATAGGTGACGAACGACGCTTTCAGGGCCTGAATGCTGGCACTGAGGCGCTCGATTTGCTCCTCTGCGTCGTCGGCCTCGCGCTGCAGTGCTTCGGCGCGCGACTCGGCCACTTCCGCACCTTCTGCCTCTTGCTCGTCGGCGTCCGGGTCCTCGTCGACGGCCAGCTGGTCGAGCGTGTCATACAGGCTGTCGCGCTTTTCGCTGAAGTGCTCCAGTTGCGCTTCCATTTCGGATAGCTGCGCCTGTTCGGCCTCGGAAGGCTCCCGGCGTTGCGGCGTTGCCAGTTCGAACTCGGGATGCAGGCGGCGGTCGTAGGATTCCGCGACATCGGACCACGACCAGCCTTCAGCGGCAGCGGTCTGGTCGGCAATGGCGCGCAGCTTGTCGAAGGCCAGCTGGTGGAGCAAGGCGAGGTCTTCCACGAAGCCGTCGCCGGTGTCTGCCGAGAACAGGTCTTCGGTCACGACACCACCGGCTTGCCTGTACTGGTCGAGGCCGACGAACATGACCAGCGGGTCCTTGCTACCGAGCGATTCCTGGGCGAGCTTGTTGCGGATATACATGGCGGTCCTGTAGTAGGACGGCAGCGCATTCCACACCTGAAGCTGACGCTCCTGATCGGTCGTCCTGCAGAATGCGCGGACTTCCTCGACGCCCATCTGACCGTTGCGGTACAGGTCGAGCAGTTCGGGATGCAGACCGCCGAGGCGCATGCGCTGCTTGACGGTACGAACGTTCACGCCGAAGTGCGCGGCGATGGTTTCAGGGGCTTTGCCCTCGTCGGCCATTGCCTTGAACGCCACGAACTCGTCCGCTTCGTGCGGCGCGGTGCGGTTGGCGTTTTCGACCAAACTGATGGCAATCGCGTCGTCCGTCGAACGCAGGTCGCACTTGACCGGAAAATCTTCGGGAACGAGGCCGCGCTGGACCAGCAACTCGATGGAGAGGTAGCGTCCGGCACCGGCGATGACACCGAATTCCGTGCCGCTGCCCTGCTCAGGGATCACCTGCAGGCGGTTGAGCAGGCCATAGGCCATGATCGAGGCTGCGCGGCACTCGATATCGGCCATGCTGTGCGGTTTGATCCGGGTGTTCTTGCGGCTGATGTGCAGCTTGTTGAACGGGATATCGACCTCGGTGCTGGCCGTGCCGATGACGGATTGCGGGACGGTTGGCTGGTCTGCGAGATTCATGGTTTGGCTCCTTGGTGAGATGGTTGGTACTACGAAAAAACCGCTGACGCGTCTGCTCACGCGTGCGCGGCGATACGAGCGGGCCGCGTGGTTTGCGGCACGGCGTCGTATTGCTGTAGGGCTGCGTCATAGTCCTGCAGCCACGAATCATGTTCTCCGTCCAGTACTGCCTCCGGAGCGCGGGTGATGGGCGCGCCGATGTAGCGCACGCAACCGGGGTCCGGCTCAAAGCAAAAGCCGCCGCGCTGCTTTACGCTGTCGTACCAGCTGCGGATGCGGCCACGGATCGCCACCTCTTTCCCCTTGGCGAGATACTTGAGGTCGCTCTCGGCCTGTTTGCCGTAAGTCGTGATAGGGATGAAATCGGTCGTCGTCTGGATGTTGTCGCCGTTGCGGAACTGGTGGTCGACCGCGACGACATAGAAGGCCGTGGTCACGCCGCCGCCAGTGCGTCCGCGACGGACATCGTTGACCAGATTGCCATGGATGCGAAATTCGTTAGCGAAACTCATTTGCCCCTCCATCAGTTCAGTTCATGTATCAATTATAACGCCATAAACTATTGTGCGTCAATAGTTTGTGTTGCGTGTTTGATGTTGCGCATTTCCCTGAGATACCGGAACCTGGAGACCTCGGGCCGGGTGTCGGGGCCGGAACAGGCCCTGACGGTGTTGCCTGCTCGCTCGATCAGCCAAGAACCCAGCGCAGGACAGGCCCACCCCAGAGTGACACCGTGTACCTATCGCCTCGGAGGCACGGTCGCTCGCCGGCGGGCGCCGTCATGGACACCCCGCAGGCCGCATGCGGAGCGCAGCCGAAGGCGAGCACCGAACGGGCGAGGAGTGCCTTGACGGCATAGCCCGCCGGCGTGCGATCCTGCCGGAGAGATGGGCGATAGGGGCGCGGTGTCACGGCGCCGGTCCGCAGCGGCATCGAAGCCGGAGATTGCGTGCCCTTCCCCTTCACTTTCGCGCGCGAAAGTAGCCACAGGCGCAGCCTCCATCTAGCCGTGCGGCTTTGCCGCGCGGCCGCGTCCCGGGTGGCCTGGAGAGTGACGGCCGCAGGCCGGCAGTCCCGCAGGGACCAAGCGCGGGAGCGCGCGCTCGGAATGGGCATCCCGGGTCCCGCGCAGCGGGAAGCCCAACCCTTGCCTTTCCTTGTTTTTCTTGTCCAGCCCGGTAGAATCCTTCCCTTTCACCCAGAACATATTCCGATGGGGCTTAACATCATTGGCGACCTGGTCGACGTCGACCACAGCCATAACCAGCTGCTCAACACTGGTCGTCACGGCAACCCGGTAGTCCAGCAGGTAGCGCTGGGCCAACAAGAGCTCACCGTGTATTCGACCTTTCAGAGACACAAGGCCCCGCGGAGCATGGGTCGTGACCGCAAAGGCGACAACTGCCACCTGCTGTACGCCTTGAAGGGCAAGGATGGTTTGCGGACCTCGTTTGGTGCGATCCGGCGGCTGATGCTGCATTTCGACGCCATTCTCGAGGACATGGTCGACCAGTCGGGCGAATATGATCTGGTCGTGCCCATGCCTTCCGGACACGCGATCAGTCGGCAATTCGGCCAGCGCTTGGCAGACCGGTACAGGTGTCCGGTGCAGGGAGGGTTGTTCAGCAAGATCTCGAAAACACGCGCGAGGGAGCTGCTCGAGCAGAGCGATTTGCCATCGCCTGATAAGCGCAGCGTCGCAAAACGGCTGGGAAAGGAAGACGGGGACTTCTCGTTGAAAGACATCCCGACCGGCTATCGCGAGCACTTTCCGCCGATCACGATACGGGCGGAGTTGCTGCCTGCCGGCTGCACCCGCTTCCTGCTCGCCGATGATCTGCTGTCGACCGGAACCACGCTGCTCGCGGCGCAGCGGCAGATTCAGGCCGCAGTGCCGGGCGCCCAGGTCGACGCCGCCTGCTTGTTTTCTCGGGTTTGACTGTTGTCACGACTTCGTGTACCATTTTCAGTACAGAGTGTGAGTGAGTCTCCCCGCTCTTTAAATCCAGATGAGACCCGCGTACGCACCCGTCATGGTCGGCTCGTAAAGGGCAGGTAGTGGCAGATTAGGCAGCGGCTAATCCCTCAATCCTCGGATTGTTGATGTTTCACCGGAGGAGCGATCCTCCACCCCTATTCCAAACCCCTGGTCGCGAGACCGGGGGTTTTTCATTTGTGGCGACGAAACTGGTAGCGACAGCCAAGCGGCCAAGCCGTGCGGACGGTCGACCTGGTCGACCTGGTCGGCCGGGAGGGCAAGCGCAGCGCGCAGCGCCGCCAGGCGCGGAGGCGTCAGGGATGGAAGCCCGAAGGGGCGAGACCGCGCAGCGGGCTCGATGCGCAGCACGAGAGCCCGGTCCCGCAGGGAGACGCCCGGGAGAAACGTCGAGGTGACGCTGGCGATCGCCGCGCAGCGCCGACAACCCGCGTGCAGCTGCTGCAGGACGTCGCCACGCGAAACCTCGTGCTGCCGCTCGCGGCAGAGGGGGCCGTGCGGCTTGTGGCGGGTCGGTCGGCTCGGAGAGCGGGCGGCGCAGCCGCCGCTTTCTCGGGATGCCTCCGCGGCGGGCAAAGCCCAAGAGCGGGTGCCGGCGCTCCGCCCCTCCGGCGGAGATCACGGCGATCAGCACACCCGGGCAATGTGACCTGCCCAGGTGCGGCCAGGTCAGGTGTCACGTAATTCAAACCTCGGTGCTGCCGATGAATTGTTCGCCCAGGTAGAAGTCCGCGCCGCCGGCGTCCTCGATCAGGCGCCGCCTCGCGCCTACCGCGGCGAGCAGGGTGGAATGGGTCCAGCGCGCCGCAGCGGGAACGGTGTCCAAGACCCGTCCGTCGAGACTGCACACTTCGAGGGGTTTGGTATCGTGTCCCAGCAGAAGATCGGCTTCCCCGGGGCGTACGTCGGTAACGAGCATGATGTTCTCCTCTGTTCAAAACGCGTAGAAAAATACGATCAGGCGATCGGCCAGCGCCTGGCGGGCCACCGCGACAAAGGCGATGGCTTCCGCGTCCTGCTGCACGGCGTCATGGGGTTCGCAAAAGGTCACGCCCGGGAGCCCGGTCAGATTGTCGGTCCGCACGGCCTCTTCCAGGGCGTCCAGATCCTCGGCCGTGAGGCGAACGCTCCATGCGTTGAATACGCTATCGGTTCCTCCCTTCTTCAGGTACAGCGTCTCCATCCAGGCGTAAACGTCACTCGGCGTCTTCCAGCTTTTCAGCAACAATGGTGCGTCGCCGCGACCAGACAAGAGGTCGTAAAAATCCACCAGCAGATCATCCGGTATGGCGCCTTCGGGGTAAGTAAGCACGTTCATTTCGACTCCGAACTGGTCACGGTACAGAGATAGCTTAACATATAATCTATTGCGACTCAATAGTTAAACGGCTTTTCTTGCGGACTTGTGAAGGCGTATTCGCGAGGCGCCCCGGGCACGTCGATATCCGGGAACGCGTCACGGGCGCAGACACTCGACCTGGTCGACCACGGCGCCGGCCGGCACATGTTGCAACGACTCCCACGCGAACGAGCGGCCCAAGCCCGCGACGCTGCTTAGTCCGTGCTTCCCGTCACGGGCGTTCCTCTCGATGCGCAGCGCACGTCGAAACAGAATGGGATGGGTATCGCGCAGCCATACCACCTCGGACTTACGAGACGCCGGACAAAAGAAGCAGGCACTCTTGACGGGGACGGGCAGCCCGGCCAGGGCTATCAAGCGCAGACATTCGACGCGGTCGATGCCCCATTCCTGGAGCGGGTACCAGTAGGCGTAGCGTGTCGCCTCGACGTGCCCCTCCCGCAGCTTCTTCGCGCTGGCGGTGTCGGCCTTCCGCCGCCGGCGGCAGTCCTGCTCCCCGCTGTCATAGCCGATGGCCTTGACGACGCGCAGCCCGGCGTCCCATGCCAGGCGCGCCGGCTCCCAGGCTTGCACGAAACGGTTTTGCGGTTCGACCTTGAAAACGAGACTGCACGAGTGCTTGCCGAAGGCCAGCGACGGCAGGGTCTCGTTCGCCAAGCACTTCCCTTCCAGGTTCCGGTATGGGGCGCGTTTCGGGCGGTAACGCACGACGGTGACGGGCGGGAAGCCAACCGCGGCCAGCCAAGCGTTGATGATGGGCAGATAGGCATAGGTTTCGGGCTTCTCGGCGCCGGTGTCGGCGAACAGGATGAGGTCGGGCCGGATCTCGCGCCGCCACATGGCGACCAGCATGGCCGTGCTGTCCACGCCGGCGCCATACGAGACCACGAGGGGCGGCCGCGCTGGGTGTTCCAGCGGCGGCGCCGGGAGATGCGGCGCGCATAGTTCGGCGCGACCTCGCGCTGGCAAAATCGCACTCATGACCGCGCCGCTCCGGTTACTGCTGCAGGGCTGGCTGCGCGATCGTCGCCGGCGGCGGATCCTTGCGCTTGTCGTCCGTGATGAATACGAGGTAGCTCTGGTGGGCCGGCCCGTTACGGCGCTGAGCCGCCGTCAGGAAAGAACCGAAGACGTACTTCACGCGGTGCGCCCCGTGGATGTCGTTGGCGGGAACGGCCTTGAAGCCCCTGTAGTCGCTCGGCATATCCGCGTATTCGGCCTTGGTGAGCTGCACGAAGTCCTCCCGCGGGTAGTTTGCGGCCGGAGGGATGGCCGTCGCCGCTGCAGCTGCAGCTGCGGCCTCGGCAGTGGGCGCCTGGTATTCCTTGATTTCGTCGAGCGTGCGCACGGGGACATAACGGCAATTCGTGGTCACGCTGGTGGTCTTGCCGTCGCGCTTGTTGACGCGCATGATCGTCAGCCACTCGCCGCGCACCAGGACGCGCCCGCCCGGCTGCAAGTCCACCTGCTCGGCCACCAGGCCGCCCTGAGCATCCAGCATGGCGCGCTCGTACGCGAGGCGGTTTTCGTAATGGTCGATCCAGCGCGTCGCCCACGCGACCACCCGGGGATAATGCTTCTGGGCGGCCTCGATCACCTCGGCCAGGGTGCGTTCGGCGTACAGCGTTGGGGATGCCTTCGTGAGGGCGGTATAGGCACTTGGTCCGGTGGTCACGTCTTCACGATCGCCATTTTTGCGCGGCAGGTACAGCTGGCAGTGGCTTGCTATCGCGATCGCCTCCGTCTCGGTGAGCCCTTCCTTGCACCAGTAGCCGAGCCACTGGATCGCCTCGTCCAGCGTACGCTGCTGCTTGCGCCGGTCCGCTTCGATCGTCTTGATGCGACGCGCGCGTACATCCGGGCGCTCCTTGTACTTGGCGTTTGCGAGCGCGCCGGCGGCACGTTCGCGCCAATACTGCGAGCTCTCCCACATATTCACCCATTTGCGGAAACCGTTCTGGATGCGCTCGACATCCTTGCGCGCACGACGTTCGCTGTGGTGGCCGACGAGGATGGGTTGACCGAACGGGATATTGTCGGCGATAGCCTTGGCTGCATCGTGTGCGCGCTGAGCTCCGGCCGCGTGATTTTCGCTGCGGTCTTCGAACCGCTCCGCGCGCTGCTCGGCACGATCGACCAGGCTCGTGTCCTCGTCGCCGACCTCGCCGCATAACTCGACCAACAGATCATGGCGGGCGGGCGTCCACATCGGTGCGACGAACAGTTTCTGTTGCGGCGCCCACTTGAAGCCTGCGGCTTTCACACGCGCATAGGTGTCGTCGTCCAGCTTGGCACTGGCGTACAGGCGCAGTTTGTTGTCCTCGGGTGAATAGGTGGCGGTGAGATCATGCATGATATCGGCTCCTGGTGATGATGGTGGTTTTACAGGTGTGCTGGTCGCCGGCGTCTGCTCACGCCAGCGGGCGAAAAAGGCGAGCGGCGCAGCTCGCCAGGGAAAGTTTTATCCGCCGCATCCGGCGGTCAGTTCAGGCGTCGTTGCCATACGGGCATCCTCCATGTGGTGAGCTCTTTTCGAATAAGATTATTATAACTCACAAACTATTGGCTCACAATAGTTTGTTGTCGCGCGCGTGGTCTTGCGCGAAGCGCTGCGATACCGGAACCTGGAGACCTCGGGCCGGGTGTCGGGGCCGGAACAGGCCCTGACGGTGTTGCCTGCTCGCTCGATCAGCCAAGAACCCAGCGCAGGACAGGCCCACCCCAGAGTGACACCGTGTACCTATCGCCTCGGAGGCACGGTCGCTCGCCGGCGGGCGCCGTCATGGACACCCCGCAGGCCGCATGCGGAGCGCAGCCGAAGGCGAGCACCGAACGGGCGAGGAGTGCCTTGACGGCATAGCCCGCCGGCGTGCGATCCTGCCGGAGAGATGGGCGATAGGGGCGCGGCGTCACGGCGCCGGTCCGCAGCGGCATCGAAGCCGGAAGTTGCGTGCCCTCCCCTTCACTTTCGCGCGCGAAAGTGCTGACTTCACCCAGGCGGGAGCCTCTGGCCAAGCCAGCCAGCCCAGCAACTCGCGCGGCCGCGCGCAGCACATGGTCGCCGGATTGATCATGACGGCAAGCGCAGCGCGCAGCGCCGCCAGGCGCGGAGGCGTCAGGGATGGAAGCCCGGAGGGGCGAGACCGCGCGGCGGGCTCGATGCGCAGCACGACAGCCCGGTCCCGCAGGGAGACGTCCGACCTGCACGGCGCCGCTCAGCAGCAACAAGACCGGGAGGTATGACTGACGGATCACGCCAAGGAATGTTTGCCCCGTACGAATCGGGATAGGGGCGGCCACTAGTGGCCGGCCCCTCCCACACCACCCGGCATGCGGGTCCGCACCGGGCGGTTGGAACGGTTGAGGCGACGATGCCAACCCGCGCACCGCGCCTACTTTCATCTGTGTCCAACCCGGTCGATCGAGTTCTTCACTGTCGGAGAAAGCGTCGGCTTCACCTTGGCCTCCAATTGACGAGCCCCGTTTCCAGGCATCTGAAGCATTCCCTCTCGAATGGTCGAGCAGATTCCAGCTCCCATTCCTTCGGTCCTTCAGCACCAGTCTTTAGCCTCCCCGGCCATACCAGCACCTACTACGACCTCTGCTGAGACCCCGCTCCGATTTTTTTTCGTCGCCCTTTCAGGCACAAGGCGGGGCGTCCCCAGGTAAGGGCCGCACTCCTTCATCACACAACCGCCGCATCTACGCCGCCTCTCCTTGACCACAAGAGCTTCGCGGTTTCGTGCCCGCTCACCCTGATCAGCAGCGCCTCTTATGCAGTTCTTGTCCATCGGCTCATGATTTACGATCCACGCTTCCTCCCCACACTAGGTCACCCTCGTGCAGTTGCGCTTCACTTCGCTCGCTGTGGTCAGCTTGCGGCGGGACTTGCACCCACAGGAGTGCGCCCATGCTGGGCGCACACGAAAAAAAACCCTGCCAGCATCGGCAGGGTTTCGCATCGCCCGATCAGAACACGATCGAGATATACGTGTTGGGCTTCGCGATATTCTCAAACGGGCCGCCACCGGACCAGGCGCGCGCAACACCGCCGTAGACGTTGACGTTGTACTCGCCGGCCGCGAGGATGGCGCGATCGAGCTTTGCGAATTCGACCTGGACCGTGCACCAGGTCGCGAACTTGTGATTCAGGACGTTGCCAGCTGCGTCGGCGGGATGCATCTGGAACATCTGGCGGTAGGTCCAGGTGTCGTTCTTGTCGTCGCGCAGTTTGCGCAGTTCAACGAGATCTTCGCGGTCCATCGGCACGCCGCGGGGGAGGCCTTGGTACAGCTCGTCGGTATCCTCCCAGGTGTCGGGGTCGAAGCGGATATGGTCGGCTTCCATCGCCGAGAACGCGCTGAGGACCTCGGTCGACCCGCGCAGCGCCGCCAGGATTCGGGGCTCCACGATATGGTCGACGAACGCGTTTTCGTCGCGGAAGACTTGGCCGGGCGCGAGCTTCTCGAACGCCTCCAGGAACAGCGGCGCCAGTTTCGCCGCCTCGCTGGTCGGCATGCGCAGCATGTTGGCGATGCGCTTGACGCCCAGGTCGTCGTCGAGGATCACGTAAGGCTTGGGATTGTAGTCATCCTGCAGCAGATCCATCAGGGCTTCGCCGTGATGGGAATCCAAGAGTTCTTGGCGAGTGAAGTAGGTCAGGAAGGCGCCGAACATCTCTGCCGGCCAGCCGCGCGAAATCGGAATGTCTTTCGCTTTGATGATGCGATGGATGTCGAAGGCGCGGTCGCGCCAATACTTTTGCAGCACTTGCATAGTGGGCCTCGTGGACTTGAGATTAATAAGGGCTGAATATCTGCAATGAAGCTCAATGCGGGTATTCGAGTTACTTCAAAATTCCACGTTTTAACCGACAGCCCGTCGGCAGCCACGCTGGCTCCGTCTTTGACGCTGCGTGCAGAATAGCAAGGACATCATTGCCTGTCCAGCACCGCGATTTTCGCGCGCGAAAGTAGACGGGTTGACAGGTTCAAAGCTCGAGGCCGCCTCGGCGACGCAGTTCGAGGGGCCAGCCGATTCGACCGCGGCGCAACCATTCTGAGACGAGGCCGTACCGAAGACGCGGCGGGTTTGCGCCGCCGGCCGAGCCGGCGCCCGGGGCTCAAAACAGCGGCAGAGGACCAGGCCGCAGCACACCGATCACGTAGAACACGACGTAAGCAACAGGCGAGTCGACGCCCCATATCTGGTAGTCGATCATCAACGCCAGGACGACCACGAGGGTCATCAACAGGACCAGCTTCCAATTGCTCTTCTTCATGATGTCTCCAACGAGCGTTCTAACACGCAGTGCTGGAGGCGCTGTTCCGGCACCGCACCTCCCGCGGCCGCGAGGGCCGGTGCTGGCGGTCTTCAGGAAGCCATCGCCAGGCCCAGAGCGACGTTGCGCACCCAGATGGGCGTAGCACTCAGAACGAAGGTCTCGCCCGACCAGGCCAGGAGCAAGGTGGTGCCGCACACGTCGGCGATCGCCTCGGCAGCGTCGGGCGGCACCAGGTTGCCGATGTGCTCGCGCCATACGCTGTCGCTCATCCCGTCGAGGAGCAGGTACTCCTCCGGCTCGATCAGGCTTTGCAGAGCTGCCAGCTCGAGTGTCGTGAACGGCCGGTGCCAGGTGCCGTCGAGCGAGCGAATGATGGCGACCGTTTTCTCGTCCAGCGCAGGCAGCAGGTTCAGGCGGGGATCCGCCACGCTCCAGCGTCCGTTGTCGTGTCCGGCCGCGGCGCTGACGGCGCCGCTGGGAGCATTCCAGGGCACCACGCCGTAGTGGCCGCCCGTTAGGTAGGCGTCGCCGGGCTGGCGGTTCAGCGACGTGCGCGGATCGGCTACGGCGAACGCGCCCTGACCGGTTGTACTGGCGCCGATCACCGTCCCCGTCGACTCCTCGAACGCGGTCACCGCGTACTTCCCAGCGCCGTCGAAACTACTGGTCGACCTTGGATCCGCCACCGCGTAAGCGCCGGAATCGTCGCCTCCGATGACTGTGCCGGCGGCGCCCGTCCAGGGGGTGACGGCGTATTTCCCGAACAGGTCACGCTGCGGCGGTCGTGGATCGGCCACGCACCCGCCGCCGCTGCTCGGGCCATGGCCGCTGGTTATCGTGCCGGCGGCGCCGCCCCAGGGAACGATACGGAACACGTTCTTGTGCGTCTCGGTGCCGGCGGTGCGCGGGTCGGCGACCGAAAAGCCTCCCTGGATCGGGGACCGCTGGGTCGTGATGGCTCCGGTCGCCTGGTCCCAGGCGCGCACGCCCAGCTGGCCATAGTCGCCATCATTGTGATACCGCGGATCGGCGACGCATTGCCCGGTACCGTGCGCGCTCGACACGACGCGGGATGGGTCGGTCCAGTCACCGACGCGCAACTCGTTGCTGTGCTTGTCGGGCCCGATATGGCGTGGATCGGCAACCGCGAAGTTTCCGTTCATCGGCATGCCGCGGCTGGTCACGGTGCCAATCGGCTTGGACCACTCATTCACGCCGAGGACGCCGCGGTGCATTTCTGGAACCAGCAGGTAATCGCGTAGATGTCCATTTTCCACCGCCAGACGGTTCAGGCTGCGCCAGTCGCTGCCCGCCTCGACGAAGGCCAGGCGAACCCAAGTCTTGAACTGCAATCGCGGGATGCGATGCATCGGGCCGCCGGCGGCATCGCCCGGGAATGGCATGCGGCCGAGGATTTCCCCGACGCCGCGCAAGCGCTTTTTCTCTGGCTCGTAGAGGAACGCCGGCACCTTTTCCGTGTGGCGGGCCACGAGCAGGAAACGCTTGCGGCTTTGTGCCAATCCGCCCAGCTCGCCGCAATCATGTGTGGTTTCCGCGACCGCGTAGCCGTAGCGCTGCAGCAGCTGGTTGATCTGGTCGAGCAGGTGGCGGCCGCGCGTCGCCAGGCGTGGGACGTTCTCGAACACGATGAGGTCGACCGGGTCGTCGGCCCAGGCTTCGCACATGAGCCATACGCAACGCAGCGTGAGCGAGTTCAGCGCCTGGTACTTGGCGGTCTGGCTCATTTTCTCGGACAGCAAGCCGGAAGCGCCCTTGCAGGGGCTGCTGATGAAGACGATATTCGGGCGCTCGTTGCCGGCGGCGCGCCGGATGTCCGCCGGCCCTGCTTCACGCCATGCGGCCGCCGGTTCCTTGCCGTGGAAGGCGGTGTACTGTTCGCGGGTGAACAAGTCCATGACGGTGCCGCGGACGCCCGCCTGGCGATCGAAGTCCCGGATTGCGGACGGCGAAACATCGACGCCGCCAAGGCAACGAAAGCGCGCCGAGAATGCTCCGACACGCGGGCTGGCCTTGTTGAACCCCTTCGCTGCCCCGCCGATACCGCAGCAAAAATGGAAGTGGGTGATGTCCTTGACCAGGGCGCCGCGTGATGGGGACAGCAAGCGTGGTGCATGAATCGTCGTTCCGTTCATATGCGTTTCTCCGTGATGATGGTGGGTTGTCAAGCGTCGCCAGCGTCTGCTCACACTGGCGGGCCGATCGGCGAAAAAGAAGTTCCGCCGATAAGTACCATTATACACTAAACTATTGAGGCGCAATAGTTAAAAGAATCGCATATCTACGTCTTGTCTGGCAACGCGTGCTGGCTCGTTTTCTTAAAAGTTTTGCCACTCTGCGAGTGCAGGAGAAATCGTCAGCAATGTTGTCCGTACCTGAAGCAGCTGCCGGTTACTTTCGCGCGCGAAAGTTGAAACCGTCGGAGAGCTCGCTGGCATACCGAACGGTTTGTGGGTGCGGGTCGCCGGAGTACGGTGCGAGGAACCATAGGGAGGTATGTCTGACGTCGTGATTCAGTTGATACCGGCACCTGGAAGCCTCGGGCCGGGTGTCGGGGCCGGAACAGGCCCTGACGGTGTTGTCTGCGCGTGTGAGCAGCCAGGGAAACAGTGGTGCACGGAGCGGCGCTGTAGTGACACCGTGTACCTATCGCCTCGTAGGCACGGTCGCACGGCCCTGGGCGGCGTCTAGGACACCCCGGAGGCCGCATGCGGAGCGCAGCCGCAGGCGAGCACCGAACGGGCGAGGAGTGCCTTGATGGCATAGCCCTGGGTTGTGCGATCCTGCCGGAGAGATGGGCGATAGGGGCGCGGTGGAACGGTGCATGGTGGATAACGGTCTCGAAGTCGGAAGCAATGACGGTTAGTAGAAGAGTAAATCAAAGACTAAAAGGTTAACCATGTGGATAACAGGAAAATAATGCAGAGGAATCAAATACTTAGGTGGACTTGTCCGTCAGCCAAACCTCCCTGATGACGGCTTTTTTGTGTGTTTTGAGGGCGTCAAAATCCGACTTTTGAAGCGGATTCCCCTTCCCGTCAGCCATTCCTCCTGCATTTTTCGCGTCCCGTCATCCAAACCTCCCGTCATTTTTCGATCCTGTCAGCTAGACCTCCATGGGGACACTAGTGGACGGATGCTGGTTTGCTCATGAATTAAGCTGCTGTCAGCCAAACCTTCCTACACCTGTCACCCAGACCTCCCGCAGATCGGCCCCACCTGTCAGTCATACCTACCGCACGTTTACGACCCGTCAGCCATACCTTCCTATCGAAAATGGCCCGGCTAGTTCGCCATTTTCACTTCCAGTTTCTTCTAGAAAACTCTGTACGGTCAATAAAAGTTTCTGCTGGATCTATTTTCTAAATATGGATTGATTTTTACATGCGTTGATTCAGAGCAAGTAAACTCGATCCGTCAGTCATACCTCCCGGCAGGGCGCCTTGATCGAGAATCCGTCAGTCAGGCCTACCGCGAACCGTCAGCCAAACCTACCGGCAGCGGCCATCCCGTCACCCAAACCTCCCGGCGCTTCGCTGACCTGTCAGTTAAACCTCCCGCCCGACGCGGTTGTCGGCGCGAACGTTCGGTGCTGTTTTCGGGTCGGGTCAGGCCGGGGATCCAGCTTCTTCGTTTGCGTCCTTGTGGCGTTTATTTGCAGCCTTCACTTCACGTACGAACGTGTGCGACGGGGTCAGAACGAACTCGACGTCCTCGAGCTTGTTCCGCGCGCCGCGTACCTCGTGGCCTTTTTCGACCTTCATGAGAAGACCGGCTTTAGTAAGTTCCTCGAAGGCCTCGACCACGGCGACCACGGCCTGGCGGGTTTCCTTGTAGCCGGTCAGGAGGGCGCTATCGCGTTTGATCGTCGAGAACATCATCTTGAATTCGGTGCCAAGGGCGGCGAACGTGAACTTCATTACCAGCTGCTTATGGATCCACCTGGATAGCTGGTTGCGATGGCTCATCAGCTGGTGGTAGTTGAACTGGCGGTAAGTGAGCGCGTCGATGGCGCGGGTGACCAGGGGATGGAACTGGACCACGCAACGGGCAGAAGGGTCCGCTTCGATATCCTTGCGGCGAGCCGTCGCCATGGAAGGAAAATACGTGCTGCTGCGCAGGTGCTCGTCGCGTCCGTTGGAAGTCGTGATTTCGATGTTCGTCTTGTGCAGGATTTCCAGGCTCAGCTGGATTTCGCGATACGACCGCGCGTGTCCTCGCCGGGCCAATTCCTCTCGCAGCTGATAGAGCGAGAAGGCGACACCGCTGACGTATCCCTTCTTGTCGAAGAAGCCCTGCTGCTGGTCGGCCGCCATCTTGCGCAATGCGTCCTCGACCAGTTCCTCGGAGGCGCTGGGATAGAAATCCATGGTCTTCCCCTTGTCCGGACCTTCCTTGATTTCGATGCGCGCCGGCGTGATCGTGGCCAGGTAATCCACCTGGTGGTGACGGAAGCCCAGCTTCAGGATCTCGAGCGTCCCATGCGCGCTGCGCATGCGGTTTTGCAGGTTGCGCGAGATGCTGTAGCGTGGAATGCTGTCCCACAGGGCAATCGTGTTCGAAAGCTTGTCTCGTTCCTCTTCGGTGTTCACCAGGAAGTTCTGGAACAGACTAAGCTGCGGGCTCTGGAACGCGTCGTCTCCGACGAGTCGGGTCGGGGACTTGCGTACGACGACTTGGCCGCGGTTGCGCGGCGCCGGGCGGGGAGCTTCTTGTTCGGACATCGAAACCTCTGCTTAGTTTGGTTGCGGGGCTGGACGGAGCGCTGCGTGCGCCTGGCGAAGTCTTTCCGCCACCCTTGCATATCGAGGCGGCGCCGCGGCCGGCCGGTATTGCGTGGCATCGACGCCATAAGACCGGATGCGGGCTTTTGTTTGCAGGAAGCTGTCGGCCGCGCCGATCGACGGGAACACGCGTCGCTTCTGCTCGCCGGCCGCGTTGCGCGCCGCGAGCTGCATCCGGACCTGCCCGAACGTCGCCTCGATCACGTAGCCGCCTTCTACGCCTAGTACCACCGGTGCTGATAACGCGCCTGCTTCGGCTGCTTCGCGAAACGTCTTGGACATGATGAGTTCTGTCATCGGATCACCCCTATTGATATCTTGGCTCATTCTATCTAATGGAGTGATAAAGTCAACAATGAAGCGAAATGTCGCTCTTGGTTTTCAGAAAGGAAATTATTACAATCAAGGCAAGCGAAGCGCGTCAGGGCGGAGCCGAACGTCGCGATGAGGCGGTGGGTAAATCGGGGATCGGCATGCCGATTGTCCACTGGCAGTCCAGTGGACAACCGATTTATCCACGGGCGAACGCGGGAGTGGCCCGCTGCCCGAATGTACCGTTCTAGAAAAGAAAGTGAACGGAGCCAGCGAAGCAAATTTCGATGATCACCCGTTGTCCGGGCTGGGTGCGTACGTCGACCAGGTCGATCGGAGGATCGCGCGGCTTGAGCTGGCCGTGATGGGCGACGCTCGGCGACAACTCGAAACCATTGCACACTCGGTGCGCGTGCCGCTGGCGGATCTGCTCGGCCGCGCGGAACGCAAGGGCAGGGTAGGGCGCTACCGCTACGCCAACCCGGCATATCCGCCGGCAGAATCGAATGGATTCGGACGAAAGCCGAAGTGCGCAGTGCGGTGGATCGAGGCTGGCAAGTCACTGGAGGCTTACGCGCCTGAGGGAGATCTGCTATGATCGCCCCATCTCCGGGGGCTTCGGCTTCTTGGTGATGATGGTACCGAAACGCCCGGCCTGCTCGCTGGGCGTTTCACTTTGTGGGTTAGCCCAGCTGAGTCTTTGCCTTGGCGACCGCGCTCACGAGGAGCTCGGTGACCTGTTCCACCTGCGATTCGTTCTTCGACTCCTTGAGCGCCTTGACCAGCTCGTCAAGCTGCAGCGCGAGTTTTTCAGGTAGATCCATGTCGAGCGACACCCATCCGAAACCTCCCTCACGATCCTCGAAGTACGCCTTTTCGATGACGCCCACGGCCAGACTGACTCGTTGAGGCGTCATGCCGTGGCGGGCGGCCACCCCTGTTGGCGTGCCGCCGTCAACGAGCACTTCGCGCGCAAGTTGCTTGGCGCGTTCCTTCAGGCGCGTGCCGTCAGCCAGGCGGTCGAAGTCTTGGAGAGTCAATCGCTTCAATCTCATGTTCTAACCCTAGTCGAGGGAAAAAGCGCCGCCGAAGCGGCGTGTAAGTCAGAAACGCCAGTCCTTCGGCATTGGCGCCACCGGCGTGCGCGTCGCTGTCCAATCGTCGGATCCCTTTGAATCGGCTGCAGGATGCAGCTTGTCCCAAAGTTCTTGCGGTTTCGCGGTCCGCAGCTCGGTGATCGTCCGCTGCAGGTAGCGCTGGGCTCGGGTTTCTCCCAGGGCAGCGAGAACCGGCAGGGCGATCGTTTGAAACAGGCTCCACATCGCCCATTCGGTCTGGTTCATGTCGGCGCCAAGCTCGCTGAGCTCGGTCTGCACGTCCTTCAGCAGACCGTGGTTGGCGACGCTGTTTTGGAACAGGGTGACCATTTGGTCGAGGACCAGCGCCTGTTCATTGGTGATGCGAGGCCCTTCATCCGACTGTGTCCGTTGCGCGACCTGGTGGTCGTGCGCCTCGCCGGTTTTGGGGGCGGCCGCATCGCCAGCAGTAGCCGAGGTGGTAGTCAACGTAGCGCGACCACTTCCGGCATGCGCCGTGCCTCCAGTCTCCCGGGCCGGCGCGGCGGGCACGGGCCCGGCCTTGGTGGCCTGGGCCTGGCGCGGACCCGCCTTCTCCTTCGCCGACGTGTTGCTGAGCGCCTTCCTGCGGTCGTTGCGTTGCTTCTCTTCGTCCTTCCATTCCTTCACCAGTTTGACCTTCCCCCGCACTTCGTCGCGGGACAGGGGAACGCCGTCGCGGAGGCTCTTCTCGAGCCGGGCATATTCCTGTTCGTCCAGCTGGTGGAGCTGGTTGAGGCTGTGCGCCACCTCGAGGTCGTTCGAGACGCCGTCCTGCAGCAGCTTCCGGACCGGCTCCGCGTACTTCAGCACAGCGGTGCGTTTGCTGATCCAGCCCTCCGAGCGATTCCAGATCTGCTGGGCGACTTCGAAGCCATACTTTTCGACGTCTTCGGCAACACCCATCGCTTCGTCGAACGCAGTGATGTCCTCGCGTTCCATGTTTTCCGAAACCTGGATGCGGCGGATTTCCCACGCTGACAAATTGTGCTTGACCCGGGCCGGCACTGTTTTCAGTTCGTTCGCGAAGGCGCCGCGGATGCGGTATTCGCCGGCAATGAGGTCGTACCGGCCGTCCGGTTTCGCGTGCAGGACAAGTGACTGATTGATGCCCTGAGCCGCGATGGACGCGTTGATCGACGCTTGCTTCACCGGGTTGAACTGGGTACGCACCTGCGGATTTATGTCGATCAAGTCGACAGGGATTTCCTGATCACCCCTTTGCGTGGCACTTTGCACGACACCGGCAAAAGCCTTCAGATTCATATTCGATTTGGCCATTGGTTACCTCTTACAAGCCCATGCGATTTGCGATGCAGGCACAAACTGCCATCATTTCCTTGGCCGCGACACTGCGGCTCATAGTACCGGCTTCGGTGCGCCACACCGGGCGGTCTTTCGCGACATCGATGGCCGCGCGTTCGTAAAGTTCTACCGGCAAGACGCCATCGCCCCAGGTTTCGCGCATTTCCTGCAGCGTAGTGCGGTGGAATGCCCGTTTTTTGTCGATTTGGTTAGGAAGCACGCCGAGCGAAGCCAGGCGCGGGTTGGTCCCGCGCTCGGCGACGCGGCGTACATTGGTGAAGAAGCCCATCAGTCCCTCGACGGCGTCGCGATCAGGCTTACAAGGCGAAACCGCGAAATCCGACACGGACAACGCAACGACCAGCAGGCCGGATACCGAAGGTCCCGTGTCGATGATCGCGACATCGTAGTCGTTGGCGAGCGCGGCAAAACGCTCCTGGCCTGTCGCGACTACCGCGTCCAGATCCGCGCGCTCGACGTCCAACATACCGGCGTCGGCGCCGATGAGGAACGCGTTTTCTCCCACCTGCAGCGGTTGTGCCACGTTGTCGGGCGTGAACAGGCCAGAAGCCACCAACGCGTCTTTAGGCAGCGCCGGCCGTCCAAAGTCATCCTCGGGCAATTTGATCCCGTTCGCTGCCGCCATGTTCAGCATCGTTCGCGTGAAGTTGCCCTGGATGTCCAGGTCGATCCCGAGGGTTCGCTTGCCCTTCTCGACAAAGTGCCAAAACTGGTGCCTGGACGTGGTCGTTTTACCGATACCGCCTTTTTGATTGGCAAAAGTTACGCTTTTCATCATCATGAGACGCTCTCTTCAGTTAAACGACGCGGCAGGAACGACGCTCCGGAAGGCGAACTGCAGGTTCACCAGGATCCCTAGCCAATTGACAGCGAACGAGTTTAACGGAAGGCGTCGGGATTGTGGGTAAATAGTTTCATATTGGATAGATTCTTGTCCGGACTCGGTCTGGCATGCGATCAGGCATGCAGTGCGCGCTTTGCGATCCAGCTTGAACTTCATCCATTGGGTCCGCTGTTCGATGCCGTGCGCGACTTCGTCCTTCATCAGCTCGAGCTCGAGCATGTCTCCCTCGCAGGACGAGACGCTGCAGAACAAGGCCAGGTCTGCCGGCGTTTTGGGCGGGGCGTAGAAGGCGGCGCCGAAAGCCGAGATGTTCGGAAGATCTGGAATCAGGTCTTCGAAGCGGGAAAACATGCGCGAATACAGATCGGTTTTCATGAGAATCTCCTGGATGATGGTTAGAGCTCGGCCGTACTTTCGCGCGCGAAAGTGGGGTGCGTCTGCTCACGCATGACCCGACGAGCTGACGCTATGTTACGTCTAAATCTATTTAACGTCAATAGATTTGAGGTGCCGACGTTTAGGCGAAAGCAACAAGGCTCATTATTAGCTTTGAGCCAATAGTGCCGAGTGTTAGAATTCGTGTAACAGAACAGTGGCAATGAAATTGCTATCGGTCGGCAAACCAGACGCCACGCCATTTCGGGGATGCACTTGAAGAACGAGCCCACGCGGACGACGGTATTACTCGCAGACGATCACCAGATTGTTCGGACCGGCATTGCCACTGCCCTGGAAAAGCGCGGTATTACGGTGATCGGGCAGGCGAAGAGTGCTGAGGAGGTCTTGCCGCTGTACCAGCAGACGAAGCCTGACGTCGTTTTGCTTGACATGCGCTTCGGCGAAAAAATGACCGGTTTTGACGTCGCGGCCGACCTGCTGAGGGCGGATCCGAATGCACGCATCGTGTTCTGCAGCCAGTTTGACCAAAACACGCTCATCAAGCGGACCTATGACGTCGGCGCCCTGGCGTTCGTGAACAAGGATTGCGAAGAGACCGAGCTTGCCGACGCCGTGCAACATGCCCGGGACGGGAAGCTGTATTTCCAGCCGCGTATCGCTGATCGCATGGCGAAGCTCCAGGTGCGCGGGGAGCGTACGCCGTTTTCGTCGTTGACCGAGCGGGAGCTTGAAATCGCTAAGCTGATGGCCAAGGGAATGACCATCGCGGAAATCGCCGAGGACCAGAAGCTCTCGCCGAAGACCGTTTCGAACGCCAGCATGACCATCAAGGAGAAGCTCGGCATTTCCCGCCCTGCCGAACTGACCATGCTGGCGGCGAAACACCATCTCATCGATTTGTGAAGCCTCGATGTCGCTCAGCTGGGACTTCATACTGACATTCGGGACTCTGGCCGCGGCAGTCCTGGCGCTCTGGTTGCCAGCACCGGAGATCCGCGGCTCCCGAACCTGGCTCTGGGCGCCCATCCTGGCCCTGGCGTGCCTGGCTGGCATGGCGACGGGCTTCCTGACCTGGCAGGCGCCGTGCTGGCTTGCACTCTATGCGACGCTCGCGATCGCGGGCCGTGAGGCCTCTTTACCCTGGCTGCGTGTGCCGTTGCTGCTGGCGACCTGGGTCGCACCCTTCATGTTCGCCGCGCACCGTTTTCCCGGGTTCGCCAACCCTACGCTGGTCGACCAGGTCCATTTTTCCGCAGACGCGGCCGCCTACAGCATACGTGCCAACTTCGACATGGCAGCGGTCGGCGTGATCCTCGCTGGCGTATTTTGCCAGCGGCTACGCGAACCGGGCGAGTGGGCCCAGATGCTCCGACGGGTATGGCCGGTAACGGCGCTGACGGTTGTCGTCGTGCTCGGGATTGGCATGCTCCTCGGCTACGTACGCCCGGACTTGAAATGGACCCCTTATTCGGTTTTTTTCCTGGCCTCGAACCTGCTGTTCACCTGCGTGACGGAAGAGGCGTTCTTCCGCGGCTTCACGCTCGCCGGCCTTGCGCGGCTGACGTCGAGCTGGCGTTTCGGCACGGTGTTCTCGGCAGTCGTCTCGGCGGTCCTGTTCGGGATAGCACATGTCAAGGGCGGCCCGCTGCTGATCGTTCTGGCGACGGTCGCGGGCCTGCACTACGGGGCGGCTTACCTTGTCTCGAGGCGCCTCGAAGGCGCAATCCTCACGCACTTCGCGCTCAATGCGGTCCACTTCGTCGCTTTCACCTATCCCAACTTGTCAAGCTAACCTCATGAACGGAACCCCTCGCCTCCTCGCCGTTGGTGCGCTCGCGTTGCTCGCCAACAGCCCTTCTCTTGCAAGAACCAATGACGATCCACTTTCCGACGACGTGTCGGTCGTGTTGACGCCGACACGCCTGAAGCAGTCGTTAGCGGACGTACCCGGCAGCGTCACCGTCATCTCGGCCGATATGCTCGATAAGTACGGAATCCGCTCGGTTCCTGAAGCGCTGCGCCTGGTTCCGGGCATGGAGGTCACGCAGCTGACGAACAGCGACTACCGCATCAACTATCACGGAACCAACATCTACTCGCCGCGGCGCCTGAACGTCTTGATCGACGGGGTGTCCGCCTACCGCTCGGCGTTCGCTCGCGTCGACTGGGCCGCGCTGCCGGTTTCGATCGACGACATCCAGCGGATCGAGGTGACGCGTGGGCCGAACAGTGCGTCCTATGGTCCGAACTCGATGGAAGCCGTCGTGAACATCATCACCAAGGACCCTCAGGCGGTGGACGGCGCCGCGGTGCGGGCGACCGCCGGGTCGCGCGATCTTGGCGAGGGCTATGCGCGCTATGCCGGCTCGATCGGCGCTACGCGTCTGCGGCTCTCGGCCGAGCATACGGAAAACAAGGGATTCGATCGCGTCACCAGTTTTGGCAACTCCGGAGCGTTCCCGGACCACGACGGGATCAGGACCGACCGCTTTAACTGGCGATCGACCACCGAGTTGACGGCGCAGGATCAGGTCGACCTGCAGTTCTCGCTGGTGAACAGCAAGCAGCAACAAGTCGTCGCCGACCAGTACCAGGTAACGTATCCCGACGTCGGTCTCAGGGAGCGCGACCTTAGCCTGACCTGGCGCCATACCGTATCCGCGAACCAGGAGTTCAGGGTGCAGGCGTACCAGTCCGAGCACAAGAACCGCGAAGGCTGGACCGAATGCATTCCGGCGTTCGCGTTCCTCCCCGAACTCGGGGCGCTGTGGCGCGCCAATCCGGATTACGTGCGCACCATCATCGCGGGCGGCCAGCCCAGCGGCGGCTCTGCGCAGGACAATGCCCTTTTGCTGCAGGCGCTCATCGCGATCCGTTTGCGCGGCGCCGCGGCCCTGCAGACTACGTGCGGCAACACGAACAACGACTACAGCGAGCGTCGGCGTGACATCGAGCTGCAGCACACCTACGTCTTCTCGAATGCGCTGCGCGTCGTCAGCGGCCTCGGCCTGCGCCGCGACCAAGCCGCTAGCGCGACCTACCTTGGGGGAACCGTCGGCAACACGACCTGGCGCGCATTCGCGAACGTCGAATACCGCCCATTCGAGACCATGAGCGTCAACGCTGGCGGGTTCTACCAGAAGGACGATCTGACCGGATCCTCTTTCTCCCCACGGGTCGCGCTCAACAAGCACCTGGACGCCAACAATACGGTGCGCTTCGTGGTATCGCGCGCCGACCGCATGCCGGACATTATCGAGCAGCGCGCAAACTGGTCCTACCTCACGACGAACATGACGCCGCCCGTGACGTCGTCCGGATCGGCCTACTTCGCGCAAAGCGCTCTGGCACGAGGGAACCTGGACGCCGAGAAGATGTTGTCTCGCGAGATCGGCTACAGCGGCAACTTCCCGCAATACGGCCTGATGGTGGACGCGAAGCTCTTTGACGACAACCTGACGAACCTGATCTCGGAACGGCTGACCCTCGATTCATTCTCCCCGACCAATCACGGTGAAGCACGCCTGCGCGGTGCCGAGATCCAGGCAGACCTCGACTTGACAACCGGGTGGAGCGTGCACGCCGGCTATACGCGCTTGAACAATCGCAGCAACGATCCGATGGAGCAGACGCAGTACTCGAAGAACAGTGCGCTTCTCGGCGTGGCCCGTTCTTTCGACAGCGGATGGCGCGCAGGCCTGTCGCTGTACTGGTCCGGTGCGGCGCCGAGCGGTCAAAGCCGTTACGGTCGCCAGGACCTTACCGTGTCGAAGACTTTCAGGATCGCGCGGGCGACGCTGACGCCGGTGCTCACGGTGAGCCACTTGAGTGACCGACTGACGACGTCGGTGTACGACATCGATCGCACCGTCGTGAACGGTTATTCCGATGCCACCCGTTACGCGGCGTCGATTCGCGTAAGCTACTGATCCGGCTGGTCGGCCGGCACTGACCATGCGGTGTAGTGTTTTCCGCCGAGCGCTACACGCATGAGTTCTTCCACCAAAGATCCCAGTCGGTCCCGCCGCTGGTGGCTGACACGCGCTGCAGGTGCCGCGCTGTGGATGGTCGCGCAATCTCGTGTCGTACAGGCGGCGCCGCGAGACCGCCGCGAGCTGGTGATCGCCGTGTCCGACGACGGCGAATCGACCCGAAAGGTCGTCGCCGACCTGCGCCGGCGCCTCCCCCGTGCGCAGGTCGGCGACGCCATGAGTCCGGCCACGCGCAAAGCCCTGGTCATTGCTGTCGGTCCAGCCGCCCTGCGCGCTGTGATGGCCGAGAATATCGAGGGACCGGTCATATCGGTCTTCACCTCGAGCCAGGTTTATCACTCGATCCTTGAGGCGGCCGGTGCGCGTCGGCCGCCATCGACGGCGGTCTATGCAGAACCGGCACCCGCCGCGCAGCTGCGGCTCGTGAACCTGCTGTTCAAGCGGCCGGTACGCACCACCGTCGTCCTCGGCGGGCGCACCGCCTTTCTGGAGCCGTCCCTACAGCGCGCGGCGGCCGCGACGAAGATTCCCCTTACAGTCGAAAAGTACGAACTCGACGACTCCGTCAGCCGGATCCTGAGCCGCTCCGTCGAGTCGCCGGCGATTCTGGCCATCCCGGACAGCCTGGTCTACAACAGCGACAACCTCCGCACGGTCCTGCTCACAACCTACCGCAACGGCCAGGCGGTCATCGGCTTCTCGGCAGCGCTGGTGCGCGCGGGCGCGCTTGCGACGACGTATTCCGAGGTCGAGGAGATCAACGCCCAGCTGGAGGAACTGGTGAGCGACTACGAAAGCACCGGCCGCTTGCCCGAGCCGCAATTCCCGAAGTATTTCCGAACCCTGATCAATGAAGACGTTGCGCGCTCGCTGAACCTGGTGGTCGACGAGACCGCGCGCCACTTCGCAAACAGCCCCGACAAGCGGTGACGCCATGATTTCATCGATTCGACGACGCGTGTGGACATCGGCCTGGAAGAACCGGACGATCAGCTGGCGGCTCAGCCTTATGGCCACCATTCCGCTGATGGTGATGGCGATCTTCGAGCTGGTCTACCTTTGGTACAACGGTCCCTACGAGGTGCGCAGCGATCTGCGGGAACATGGCGAGATCCTCGCGGCGGCGATTGCCGAAAACAGCGAGTACGGCCTTACGTCAGGCAATCTGAAGGACCTGGAGCGTACCGTGCGCAGCCTTGTCGCGGCCGACAAATGGATCTACCGGATCGATGTGGTCGACAGCGCGCGCAAACCACGCCTGTCGATACAGGCGAAGGATGGCCGACAGGCTGGTGGCGGCCGCTTCGACGCCCGGGTGTTTCGTCGTACGCTGCCAGTCGACGACTTCGGTAGCGACGAGCTACCTCATTTCTCGGGCGAGGCCCACGAGCGGGTCGAGACCACCGAGGTGATCGGCGAGGTGCATGTGCTGCTCTCCGAAGAGCCGGCCATCGCCAAGCAAAAGCGGCGTCTGCTGTTGCAGATGCTTCTCCTGGTCTTCGCGGTGCCTCTGAGCGTCTGGGTGGCCACCCTGCTCGGCAAAGCGCTTCACAGGCCGATGAACACGGCGATCCGGGCGTTGCGGGATGTCCGCGGCGGCGACTACTCCGTACAGCTCGACGTCGACGACGGCGGCGAGATGGGCGAACTGCTGGACGCCATCAACGACATGTCCCGAAGTCTCGACGAAGCGAAGCGCAACCTCGAAGGCAAGGTGCTGGCACGCACGCGGGATCTGGAGGCGTCTCGGAATGAGGCGCTCAAGGCTGACGCCGAGAAGCGCAGGCTGATTCAGAAGGTGGACTCCGCCGTCGAGGACGAGCGCAAGAGTATCGCGGTCGAAATCCATGATGAACTGAATGCGACCTTGCTGGGTGCTCGCTATAGCTCCAGACGGATCCTGGACATGGCGAGCGCGCTTCCCGCGAGCCATGAAACTGCCGTCATCAAGGAAAGTGCGGAAACGATCGACCGCATCTCGGCGCAGCTCTACACGAGCGCGCGCAAGATCGTCCGTCGCCTCCGGCCGGAAGTGCTGGATATGCTCGGGCTCGAGGGGGCAGTGGAAGAGATGTTGCAAACCTATGAATCGGCTCCGGGGGCGCCGTCCTTCACCTTCAATCACGCTGGCGACTTCAGCCAGGTGGAAGGTGCACTCGCGATCGCCGCTTATCGCCTGATTCAGGAATGCGTGTCCAACGTGGTCAAGCATGCTCAGGCCAAGGACGTCGTCGTCATGGCGAAAGTGCGGATCAGCCAGGATGCGCGGGTGCTGCGACTGGGCGTGATCGACGACGGCATTGGGTTCGAACCCGATGGCGTGCAGGAAGGCATTGGGCTGATTGGCATGAAGGAGCGGGTCTACGCGTTTGGCGGCACGCTGCGGATCAAAACCGGGCAGGGCGCCGGCACCCATATCGAAATCGAGTTGCCGTTGAACACCGACACTTCAACAAAGGATTAGGAAATTGTTTGGAGGAACAACATGTTAAATGATGAATAACAATATGCGAAAAAAATGTGTATTTTATTCTAATATCCTGATTGAAATTGCCTTGGTTGCTACTATAGAATTGCAACATGGTTGCTAACGCATTTCCCACAGTTTGCAATCGTGTTTCCCTCCAGGGCGCACGACTTCCCTTCCTGGCTACGCTTCGTTTGATAAAAAAATGCTCATTTCTTTAATTTTGATTGATTTTTTCACCAATTAAAATTAAACTTTTCTTCGTCGGACCGCTAACCCGTTGGTCTTGCGAGGAAACCTTGAAAACGCCCGGTCCTACCCTTCAACGTTCTGAACGCCGACTGCTGGCATTCCTTTGCGTTGCGTTGGCATTCCTCCAGGTACTTGACCTGCACAGTAGTCTCCGAGCGGCCGACACCGGCCGGTCTGAAACCAATCCGATGATTCTCTGGGCGATTGCGCATATCGGCTTCGGCCCTGGCGTATTCGTGTTCAAGGCCTCGGCGCTCCTGATCCTCGCGCTGTACTACCGCGTCGTCAGTGGCTTCGACCGGATGCTATGGCCGTCCATATCGCTTATTCCTGTCTGCGCCGCGTACATCGCGGTCGTGCTGAACAATTATTCGTAGAGGATGTGTATGTCGACTTTTCGCTGCTCGGCCGGGCACCAATCCGCACTGACCTTCTCGGGGGAGCAGGTCAGTCTGCCATGCCCGACATGCGGCACCGACGTCTACAAGTTCCGTGACGCGGTGTTGCATGACGAAGGCCTGCCGCCTGTGGCTGACGCCACAGGTACGCCTGCCACAGGCAAGAAGCGGTGGTCGCTCGAAATCCGCCGTGAAATGCGCGTCGCGTTGGGTGGCGGCGTGCTCCTGCTAGTTGCTGCCGCGTTTTTCGTGAAACGGCCGGCGCAGGCGCCTGTGGCGGCTTCGAGTACGCCGGTTCTGCCCGCGGTCGCGGTCCGCAAGGCGCCAAAGCCCGAGGATGTTTCGATCTCCGACTTCAGCGCGACGGCGAACGATGGCGGGGTCGTGAAAGTCAGCTTCCGCTTGAATAACCGTCCTGGAAATGACAACGACTATCCCGGGCTTGCCATCCACTGGCACGGGGTAGGCGGCGCTGATCAGCTGATCCGCCGCGACGCGTATGCCCACCCTTCCCTTCCCTTTACCACTGCCGACGTAACGCTCGAACTGGCCCGGCCGCAAGGCGCGACAGGCATCGACGTCAAGGTCGCCTACTGAGGAATCCCATGCGCAAATTGATACTCGCTCTTTCCCTGGCCTGCTGCGCACAAGCGCACGCGGACTTCCTGCAGGACCTGCACACGAAATATCCCCAGACCAAGGATGCCGTGGTCAAGAAGGCGTTCGGGAATTTCTATTCGATCGTGCGCGGCAACGAAATCATCTACATCAACGATGACTTGTCGATCCTGATTAACGGCGACGTGGTCGACCTGAAGGCGAACCGCTCGCTGACGAACACCCTGCGCGAGGCCAATCGACCGAAGTTCGACCTGTCGGACCTGCGCGAGTCTGACGCCATCAAGATGGGCAACGGCACGCGCAGGATCTTCGTTTTCTCTGACCCGGATTGCCCGTACTGCCGGCAACTGCAGGGCGAACTGGGCAAGCTCGAGAACGTGGCGGTCTTCGTCCTGCCTTTGCCGCTGACCGGCCTGCATCCAAACGCGGCAACGATCGCCGAGAACATCTGGTGCGCGGCCGACCGGTCGGCCGCGTGGAACGGCTACCTGCTGCGCGGGGTGAAGCCCGCCGAGAAGGCATGCAGCAATCCGCTCGTACGCAACGCCGCACTCGCGGCGAAATATCGCGTCCTTGGTACCCCGGCCATTGTCTTCGAGGATGGCTCGGTCGTCCCGGGCGCAGTGCCGGCATCGGCTATCGAAGCGCGTCTCGCGGCGCTGGCGAAGAAATGAAGCTCCTGTCCTGGCTCCCCTTCCTGAAGCGCGCCGATCCGGTGCCGCCGCCGCAGCCGGTCAACCTGGCGCTTGTGGCGTCGAGCTTCGACGACGTCGCGGAACCGCGCGACCACGCGTTGCTGGCCACTGCGCTGGGCTCGCTCAACGACCAGATGCACGAGGTGATCAACCGCAACGCCGACGGCGTCAACCGTGCGGCGATCAGCCTGCGGCGCGAGACCGACCTGTTGCTGTCGCTCGGAATCTCGGATCCGTTCGCCGGAAAAGCAGGCTCGTATGCCCAGATGGCGCTCGAGCTGGCGAATGCAGGGCGCGGGATGAACCTGCAAGCGCAGCCCCACGACCTGGGACCGCAGCAGCGCGCCGACCTGGTCGCCCGTGCGATGACGCTGATGCTTCGCGCTGAGATGCTGATGGCCGCCGCGAAGAAGAACAACCTGGCGAACATCGAGTCGGCGCTGGCCCGCCAGGAACAACTCATGCGCGGTGCCCGCACTGCGCTCGCGTGTCAACAAGCATAGGGAGGTGTTCATGAAGAATGTCGTCGGTCTTCTCCTCAACGAGTCGCGGCACAGCGCTTATCACCTGACGTCGATCGCCTTTTTCCTGCTCGGCTTCTTCGTGGCGCTGACGGCGACCGATCTCGGTCCGTTCGCTCCGCTATTGGTGTCGGGCGGGATCTATCTGGTGGCGTTCTCGATCACGCTGCAGCTGCTGTTCTGGCTGAAGGTCGCGCTGCGTAAGGTGTTATCGCCATGGCTCGCTACCTGATCGCAGTGCTGTGCATAGTCGCCTGCTCTGCAGCGCAGGCGGATTGCTTCGATCGCGCCGCCGCGCGCTTCAAGCTGAACGCCGATCTGCTGCGCGCGATGGCCGAGCAGGAATCTGGCAACCGAGAGGATGCTGTTGGGCCGCTGCTGGCCGACGGCAACCGCGCCCTCGGAAAACTGCAGGTCAACACGATCCATCTTCCCGAGCTGGCCAAGTATGGAGTCACCCGCGAGGACCTGATGACCGAATGCGGTAGCGTCTTCACCGGCGCCTGGATCTTCGCTGGATACGTGCGCCGGGTCGGTTACACCTGGCAGGCGGTCGGCATCTATAACACGGGGCCGGCGTCGAAGAATTATGCGGCACAGGCGCGCTATATCGCGGGCGTGCGACGCCGGTTCGAACGCCTCCAGCGCAAGCGCGCAGTCGCGGCGCAGCAGCTGGTGCAGCAACCAGTGCAGCAGCAGGTCCAGCAGCCGGTCCAGCTGGCGAGCAACATGGCCGTGTGGAGGAGCGAATGATGCGCGGGCTGGTCGTCTGCATGCTGCTGGCCGTGCCTTTGCTGGCGGGAGCGGAAAACCTTGGCGCACGCGGACGGACCGTGCCGGTCGACCGCGACGCCCGCGAACAGATGAAGGACAAGATCCGGCAGAAGGAAGCGAGCGGCGAGCTGGCGCGCTTCTGGGACGACTACCGCGCCAAGGTGATCGATGCGGTGAAGCACCCTGCCCCTCTGGGCGTGCCAACGGACGCGCGCGCGCGCACGGAGTTGCATCAGCTTCGCTTCGTCATGCCGCAGGACTACAGGGACGAGACGGGTCGCGTGGTGGTTCGCCGCGGGACCGTGATCGAACCGCTGAAGATTCAGCCCATGACGACCGGCCTCATTTTCATCGACGGCCGCGACGAAGCGCAAATCCAGTATGCGCTTGCCGCCGGCAGGCGCGAGCGGCTCAAGATCGTCCTGACGGCCGGTTCGCCGTATGACCTGCGGGTCAGGTTCCGGAACGTGGCTTGGAACGGGACGCCAACGGTCCCGTTCTACTTCGACCAGCGAAAGCTGATCATCAACCAACTGCAGCGCCTGTATGGAATCCAGCTTCGCAGCGTGCCTGCGAAGCTGACCCAGCAGGGATCGCAACTGCAGATCGAGTTCGGGATGCGCAAATGAAGAAGATTTTCGCTGCAGCGCTGGTCGCTGCGGGCGTCTTAGCGGGCTACTCGCAAGCCGAACCGGGCATCGGGGCAGTATGCACGGGAAAATTCCCGAACCTGATCACGGACGTTTGCTACGACTGCATGTTCCCGATCAGCCTGGCCGGCAATCTGATCAGCATCGGCGTTTCTGGAGACGATTACGACAGCGGCGCCGGCGCCTCGCCGGTCTGTGCATGCGTCTCGAATCTGTCGGTAGGGACGCCGATGAGCTTCTGGGAGCCGACGTTCATGGTCGACGTGACCAACAAGCCGGGATGCATGCCACTGCTCGGCGGAATCGACATCTCCACGCCGTTCAATTCGCTCGAGTACGGCGCCGAGCAGCGCAGCGCAGCACCGTCCGGCTCGCTCAGAAAGAGCGCCTTCATGCACGTGAACGAATATATCAATCCGGTGATGACAGCGTTGGGCGTGATCTCGGATTCGCCCTGCCTAGACCAGCGCGGTTTCGATGTCCCCTTCATCAGCTGGGCGGACCCGACCTGGAACGACGATGCGCTGGCCATGATTTTGACGCCCTACGGCTATGCATTCGCGGGGATTCCTTCGATCGCGGCCGAGGCGCCGGACGCGATTGCGGCGACCATCGGCTTCCCGACGGCGTCGCTGTTCTGGGTCGCCGGGGCATGGGGACCCATGTATCCGGTAACCGGCAACGTGGCCACCACCAATTCGCCGGAGCAGACCGCGCATCTGCTGACCGCTCGCCTGTTCGCAAAACTACACGCCGCGGGCGTCCAACAGTCGACAGCCGGCTTGGACGCGCTGCGTTCGTGCGGGGCGATGGGCCTGCCCGAATTCCTGATGGATAAGCGGCAGTACAAGACCAACCGCGTATTCCCCTTCTCCGACAACACCTGCACGCCGTTCGGGCGCCCGCTCCTCCTTCAAGAGAAGGGCGCAGCAAGGCCGCAGGACAAAGACTATGGCTACTTCATTTTCCGCAAGAAGGACTGCTGTGCGCCCGTCTACTCACCTCTGTAACGCCATGATTGGTGCCCTGCTCGGTGTGGCAGCGCCGCTGCACGCCCAGAGCCTGTTCGAGAGCATGCGAGCCGGCGCCGCCGAACAACCAGGCGGCTACGTCTTCGTTTCCGAACGCGTGACCGATACCGCGTTGATCCCCCTTGCGCGGGACGCCAGGGCGGCGGGGTTCACGATCGTGATCAACGGTTTCTGGGGCGATCTCAACGCCACGCGGCAGCGCGTGGCGCGGATCAATGAGGCGTGCTGCGGCAAGAATGGCGCGCGCTGGCAGATCAACCCGGTGCTGTTCCAGCGCTACCAGGTCACCGCGGTTCCGAGCTTCGTGATCTCGGTCGGTCCCGGTGACGCGCCGGCCGACTTCAGCAAGGTCGCCGGAGAGATGAGCGTTGCGAATGCGCTCAAGTTCTTCACGCAGCAATCGCGCGTGCCGGCAGTTCGCAAGGCGGCGCAGGCCGCGTACACGCGAGCCTTTGCGACACAATAGCTAAAAAGTTTAATTTTGATTGACTATTGAGCCAACTTAAATTAAAGTTCTTGTAAATTCTGCAAGGGAATGATGATGAGACTTTCCGCTTTTTTTCTCTCGATGGTATGCATGCCGGCCCTTGCCGCGCCGACCAGTTTTGCAGAGCGCGGCAGGTACGGCAGCGGCGCTGCCATCATCGAGCCGGCCTACGGCGGCGAATACGTCGTGGGCTCGCCGCAAGCCGATCGACGGGTGCGGGCAATGCCGATGCTTGTGCAGGCGCCGCAACGGCAGGCCTACGTGTTTTTTTCGGTGGAGGAGGAGCAGGCCCTGCTGAACTACCGCGACCAGCAGCTGGCGGCGCGTTTGAAGACGCACGTCGTCGCGTCGCGCAAGCGGCATGTGCGGGCCACGGCCAGCTTCGACTGGCCGAAGGTCGTGGTCCGCACGGACGAAATCTGCGTGCCGGAGCTGGCCAGCAGCGATGCCGTCGACTGGCGTGACCATCTGGTCTGCCATCGAGAAGGAGGCGTGAAATGAGCGACGAACTCGTTCCGAAGCACGGCAAGAAGGATGTCGCGTTCGCCGGCGCACAACTGTCGGATGCCTGGATCCTGATCGGATCGGTCTTCCTGGCCCTGTTCGTCGGCAGCACGGTCGGGTGGCTGGCCTACATCGGCATCCCGGTACTCGGTTTCGGTCTTACCAAGTTCTACATCCAGTGGAAGAGCAACAACCTGCCGGGATACCTCCGCGTGATCCTGTATCGCCTGGGCATCTCGGGTTACTCCCCGGCGTTCAACAGGAAGAAGAAGCGGTTCATCGGCGACAGCAAGGTCGTCAATCCGAGCGCGCTGCAGATCGGCGCGATCATGCGCGCGGA
Organism: Telluria sp. Soil_C_11; assembly: GCF_057657395.1. NCBI lineage: Bacteria > Pseudomonadati > Pseudomonadota > Betaproteobacteria > Burkholderiales > Oxalobacteraceae > Telluria > Telluria sp. Soil_C_11. Next base: position 69,081 of record NZ_JBDGIN010000016.1, read on the forward strand.
AGCCGCCTATCAGGCAGATGCGCTTGAGGCGGCGGATGCCGCGATCGACTTCTCCAAAGCGCCCGTCAATGACGACGCCAGCGAACTGGTGAGCTAACAGGACAAGACAGCATGGATATCTCGACTCGAACCGGAACCATCGCGGATCTGCAGGCCGCGAACAAATTCTACCGTTACTCCAACCTCGGCCTGGTGGGCGCCCTGCTGGTCGCCGTCATCTACATCTTCACCCAGGACAAGATCGTCCTGCAGCAGATACCTGGCATGTCGACGAATGCGGAATACAGCAAAAACGCGATGGACGTCGGCGCGCAGCGGGCGATCGTGCTGGCTGTGACGAACAACCTTGTCCAGGTCAATCCGTCGAACGCGTCGTACCAGAAGTTGTTCCTGCAGGCCTTCCTCGCACCGGCGGTGTACACGAAGGTGAGCGCCGAGATCGACGCCAAGGCCAAGCTTCTGGCCGACCAGCGTGAGCTCGGTTCCTATTACTTCGTCTTCCGTTCGCACCAGTACGACCCGAAGCTCAACAAGCACTTCGTGCTCGGCGAGGTCCATACCGTCAACGCCGCCAAGGATTCGGCCGAACCGTGGGTGTTCGAATATCCGGTCCACGTGGACAACTATCGCCTCGTCGTCGACGACATCGCGTCCTATAAGGGCGACAAGGCCCACAACTCAAGCTGGATGGAGGGACAGAAGCAATGAAACACGTCACGCCCATTTCCCTGATGCTGTTGGTCGGACTGGCAGCCGGAACCGCCCATGCGCAGCAGAGTGCCAGCGCTACCTTCGCCGCCGTCCCTTCGCATGCCAGCGCGTCCGGCACGTTCGGCGCCACCGCCGACCTGCCGCCGGCCAAGGCGACGAGCGACCAGTGCGAACGCACGGTGTCGGTACCGTGCGAACCGAAGCGGCCGCAGCCCCGGGTAAAAACCAGGACCGCCGTGCTCAAGAAGCCGGCTGCTCCGAAGTTCGACCCGCTCGCCGTGCATCCCGAGGCCGCGGTGAAGGATACCAAGGCGCCCGCAATCGAGCTGCCAGGCGTCATGAAGATCGCGGGCGCAGATGCGCATGCACTGGATTTCAGCCGTGCGCGCGTCATCGACGTCACCAACGCGGGGTCGCAGGTCGTCTATGTCAGCGCTGTCGACCGGAACCGGATCCAGCTGCCGTGGCCGAATCCGAAGGTCGTGGGTACGGACGAGATCACCATCGACAAGAGCCCGACCAGCAATAACGTCTACATGCAGTTCAAACCCGGCGTGAAGCGAGGCGTCACGGTGTCCTTCGAACAGCCCGACGGCTCCTCGGTCGTCGACCTGAAGCTGGAACCGAAGGACATCACCGGACAGGTGATCATCGTTCGCGATTCGATGGCGCGCGCCGGCGAGCAGAAGCCGCTCAAGGGCGGCGATTACGTGGCCGCCACCCAGTCCGTCATGGAGCAGGTCGCGCTCGGCGCGGCGCCGCAGGGTTACTCCCAGGCCGACCTCGCCGTCGGTCCGATTGCGATGAATGGCCTGGTGGTCACGCCGCAAAAGGTGTTCTCCTCGGCCGACCGGGACATCTACGTGTACGACGTGGCGAACCCCGGGCCACAGAAGGTGACGCTGCAGGAAAAGGAATTCGACGGCGAGAATGTCCTGGCCATTTCGATCTTTCCCAAGCCGATCCTCGCCGCGAACGAGCGGACCAAGGTCATCGTGTTGACCCGCAAGGCATCGGGAGGCTGACATGTCTGAGACCGGTCAAATCGCGAAATTCAAGCAGCAATGGCAGGATATGGACCCGAAGTTCAAGTGGGCCATGGGTGCCGCCGTTGTCGGCTGCGTAGTCATCATGATGGTCAAGTCCAAGGAGCGCGAGCAATACCGCCTGGAGGACCAGGCGCGCAAGACGGCGGTCGCGCAGCAGGTCGGCGCCCGCAACGGACAATCGCTGCCGAACAGCGCGAATAATTTCAGCGCCTTGCCGACAACCAACCGCAACCAGGGTCTGGAGGACTTGCTGGCCTCGCTCGACAAGGCACGCAGTGACGCGAAGGATGCGCAGGAGCGTTCCAAGAATCTCGATGAGCAGCTGCGCCGCGTGAACGAGCGCCTGTCCCAGATGGAGACGCGCGGCTCCGCATCCGCGCCGGGGCCAGCGCCCGCCTATGGTGCCGCCGCGGCGAGCGGCGGTGCGGGTAGCAATGCCGGCGGCTCCGGTGCGGCGTACGAAAACCTGCCGCCACCGGTGGACTTCGGCCAGCCCGGCGCCAATGCCGGCGCGAATGCCGGCAGCAAGACGGGTGACAAGAGCCCGTTCAGCGATGCGGGGTTCTCCCCCGACGCGCAGGCCGTCCAGGCGAAACCAACGGCGATGCGTGTCTGGGCGGCCGAAGCTGTCCCGGTCTCGTCCAAGCGGAAGGAGAGCGCGGCGCCGATGCTGACCGTTCCAATCAACTCGGCGCTCGAAAGCGTGATGCTCACCGGTATCAATGCGCGTTCGAACTCGGCGGGTGGCGGCGCGAGCGGAACGATCCTCTCCGCAAACAACGTCGGCGCCCCGTTCGTCAGCCGGCTGAAGGGAAATGCGATTCTGCCAAACGGCTGGAAGATCTCCGACTTCAACGACTGCTTCATCAGCGGTACCGGGATCGCCATTCTGTCGAGCGAACGCGCCAACGTGATCGCCAACGTAATGTCCTGCATCGACAAGCGCGGCAATGTTTACGAGGCGCCGATCAAAGCCTACGGCGTCGACCTCGACGGAATCCAGGGTATTTCCGGCCGGGTCGTGACCAAGCAAGGTTCGCTGCTGGCGAAGACGGCGCTGGCGGGCATCGCCAGCGGCCTGGGCAACGCATTCACCCCGACCGCCCTGCCGAGCTACAACCAGAACGCGCAAAGCGGTGACCGCCAGGGCATCCAATATCCGAATCCGAACCTGATCGCCGGTAGCGCACTGGGTGGTGGCGTGTCGGAAGCCGGACGGGCACTGAGCAAGTTCTACCTCGACTACGCGAAGGAAATGTTCCCGGTCATCGAAGTGAATGCCGGCACGCGGATCACCTGGATCCTGCAGGAGTCCGTCGAACTCAACCAGATGAAAAAGGCCGACTGATGAAATCCATTCATGCCCTGACGCTGGCTGCCACGATCGCGATGCTCGCCGGCTGCAGCTTCAACCCGATAGGCGAAAGCAAGTTCGACTGCAACCGCAAGGAAAACCCGTCCGAGTACTGCCGCTCCTTCAAGGCGCTCGAGAGGAGCACGAACGGTCCGCTTCCGGAAAGCCGCTTCGACAAGGAATTCAAGATGAGCGATTACGACCGCGCCACCGGCATCGCTCCCGACACCAAGGCGCCGGCGTCCAGCTCCGGCGCGGGAGTCTCCGCCGGACTTTTGCCGCACCAGCGGCTGAACGCCAGCAGCGAGCTGGTGGCCGGAATGCCGGTGCGTAAGGCGCCCGTCGTACAACGCGTCTACATCAAGCGCTTCGTCGACGAGAACGACAGCCTGCAGGAAGAGGCCATTGTCTACCGCGAGGTCAAGGGCGCGCGCTGGGCAGGCTTCGACGGTGCAGGCCAGGACAACCAAGTACCCGGTGCGTATCCGCATCGGGCAAAGAACAGCACCGCGGTGACGGCCGAAGTGGATGAGCCCTCCCCGCAGCAAACGAATCTTGCTCAGCCAGACAGCGGTATCGCTGGCGCGGCCGGGTCAGCAATGCCACCCGCTGGAAGTGGTGGCCTCAACGCTCCAAAAGCAGAAAGGTAATTGGCTATGAAACTCCTGAAAGGCAATCTGATGCAAGGCGCTGCTCGAGTCCTGGTGGCCGTCGCCGCTCCCGTCGCGGTCCTCGGCTCCATGGCCGCGATGAACAACGGCACGTCGCTGGCGGCCAACGAGTTCGCTCCTGTCGTGACCTGGCTGCGCGACATGCTGGCGAGCGACCTGACGATGGTCCTGGCCCTGGTGGTCCTGCTGGCCGGTATCTGGCAGCTGGCTCACGGTGGTGGCTACAAAACCGTCGGCGTCATCCTGGGCGTTCTGGCGATCGCGCTGGTCGGGCCGGGCGTGCTGACCACGATGTCGACCAGCATGCCGACCGCAGCACAGATGCAGTTGATCGCGCACGTCGACCAGGCTCCGGCAGCTGCACCGGTGAAGGTCCTCGTGGCCCGCTAAGGTCGTCCGCAGCTGGACATGGCGGGCAACCGCCCGTCATGTCCCTTTTTTTGGAATCCCATCATGCTCGTCCAAAACCGTCCCGACATACCAACCCAGGTCAGCAGCAGCTTCCTGCACGTCGAGTCCTATGCACGCGGCAGCAATCTGATCGTCTCGAAGCCCGAGGGCAACAGCATCTACATTGGTCGGTGCTACGAGATGAGTCCGCTAGCAGGCGGCGGCACCGAGTTTGCGGGGTTGATTCAGAATATCTACAAAAGCGCGCCGGATGAGTCCGTCCTGCAGATCACGCTGCTGAGCGTCCCGGATCACGACGTGCCATACAACCTGGTGCGCGGCAAGACCCATGGCAACAGGCTGCTGCAGGAGCTAGTGCACCGGCAGGCCCAGCTTTACCACCGTGCCCAGAAAATCGGCGTCCTGCCCAACATGCCGGCGATAAATCGCAAGACGGTCATCATGTCGCTCATGACGCCGGCGAATCTGGTGAACGATGCGACGCTGGAGCTGGCTCTGGCGGCGCAAAACGAATTCTTGAGCGGACTGCGGGCATGCGGCTTCGTCGACGCCGAAACGCGTTCGCCGTCCGAAGTGCTGGCGATCTACCGCCAGTTCGCGAATATGTACGACAGGCGCAAGGAACTTCCGCTCGACGAACTGATGGAACTGCGGCACCAGGCCTTCGGCGCGGACGAAGTGTTCGACTTCACGCCGGACGATTACGCCGTGTTCAACAAGCGGCTCTACTGCGCCGCGGTGGTGCCCAAGTCCCTGCCGGAGCGGATCTCGCATGGCTTGACGAACCTGTTGATCGGAGCGCCCCTGAACGGCGGCCGGACAAAGGACGGCGGCGGCGTGCGCGTGAAAACGCCGTTCATCCTGAACGCGACCGTGCGCGTCGCGAACCAACGCAAAGAGCTCGATCGGATCGATCGCGCCATCAAGTCGCGCAGCAGAGCCGACAACAAGCTGCCGTTCTCGCTGGGCGCCGAGAACAGCGCCGAGATCTTGAAAGACCTGCAGTACCTGCAGGACGTCTGCAAGGATGGTTCCAACAAGCTGACATATGCCAGCTTGACCGCCTTCGTGTTCGCGGAGGACAAGGCCGAACTCAAGCAGGCCAGTTCCGACTTCAAGACGACGATGAACAACCTGGACTTCGACGCGCGCGACGTCACCGACACCATCGGTGTGCGCTTCGTCCAGGTTCTGCCACTGAACTACTCCGTGAAAATTGCCGAGCGCGTCGAATCCGAGGCGCTGGTACCGGCGAGCGTGGCGGCGAAACTCATGCCGATCTTCGGCGACTACCGCGGCAATGCAAGCGGCTCGGCCGAGCGCATGGGAACGGTCTACCTGACCCGGCGCGGCTCGGCGCATTATTTCGATCCGTTCCTGACCAACACGAACAAGAACGGCGTCCTCGCTGCGGCGAGCGGCGCCGGCAAGTCCTTCGCCCTCCAGCATATGGTCGAGAACGAGCTTGCGGCCGGTACCCGGGTGACGGTGTTCGACAACGGCAGGTCACTCAAGAAATTTACTGAAGCCGCCGGCGGGGATTTCATCGAATTCTCGCTGGACGCGGCGCGCATCCCGTCCCTGAATCCGTTCACCGGTCTCAGCGAAGACGACTTCATGGAACAGCAGCCGGACATCACGGCGCTGATCCTCAAGATGGCCTATTTCAAGGAACCCGAGGACAAGGGCGCGCGGATCGCGGTGAGCGAGGCGACCAAGGCGGCTTACGGCCGGGCGCGAGGCAAAGCCGATATCAATACTGTGATCGACGCCCTGACGGTGATTCAGGAAAACACCGACGCGAACACGTTCAAGAGCGAGGTCCAGCTGGCGGCGTGCAATCTGATCCCGCGCCTTCGTAATTTCGTCGACTCGTCGACGCGCGGAGGCTACTTCCTGGGTGAATCGAACCTTGCGGCGAAAAACCCGTTCACGGTGTTTGAAATGTCGGGCCTGGATGGTGACCAGCATCTCAAGCAGTGTGTCCTGTTCTTCGTGATGAATACCCTGCTGCGGCAGATGAAGAAATACCCAGGGCGCAAGTTGAAGCTGATGGACGAGGTCAAGGATCTGCTGGAAGACGACGGCGCCGCCGCTGTCATGGAGGCGATGTACCGGAAAGGACGCAAGGACGAAGCGTCGATCTGGGTGATCACGCAGAGCCCGCGGGACCTCGCCAACAACGCAACCGGCCAGGTCATTCTCAGCCAGTCCGCCTGGAAGCTGGTCATGCAGCAGGAGCCCGAGGAAATCGACAAGATCGTGGCCGAGGGCGTGATGACCAAATTCGCCGGCGACCCTTTCTTCAACAAGCTGATCAAGGACGTGAAAAGCGAGAAAGGCGTCTTTTCGGAAATCCTCATCTGCGGCGGCAGTACCTACGAGGTCGTTCGGCTCTACGTCGACCGCTTCACGGCGGCGCTCTTCTCGACCGAGGGCGACGAGCGCAACGCGGTCTTCCAGCTCATGCGCAGTGGCGTTTCGGCCGTCGACGCCGTCAACATGGTGATCAACGACGAACGCGGCAAGCGCAACAAGTGGCTTGCCGACATCGTGGAACAGCTGCGGGCCGAGAAGTTGAGCGACGTCGAGATCCGCCGCGAGCTCGAGGAGATATTGAATGGCTGATTCCATCAAAAAGGCCGCGTCGTTCGTCGCGCCGGCGGCGGCGATCGCGTTCCTGTGCGGCGCCTGTTTCTACGCCGGCGGCAAGTTCAACAGCGTCGTCCCCAACGGTAAGTACCTGGTGGCAGACAAGAACGCCGTGATCCTGGCGGCGGTCCTCGAGCGCAACAGTACCGATGCAAAGGCGCTCCAGGCCGAGATCGCGCAGCCGGTCCTGCGGGTCATGAAGCGTTATACCGACGAGGGGTACGTGATCATCGACGGCGCCAAGGACGAACACGGGAACCTCACCATCGCCGCGCTGCCGGCCGACACGCGCGACATCACGCAGGAGCTGACGGCCGCCATTACCAAAAAGGAGACTGCGAAATGAAGATGCTGAAAACCGCGGCGATCATCCTGGTCGCCGTCGCTTCTGTCGGCCTGTCCTTGGAAACCGCGCTCGCCGGCGCCGGCAGCTTCGGCAAGTCCTGCGGCGGCTTCAAGCCCGAGACCCGTACGACGTGCTGGAGGAACCTGCTATGAGGCTGACGGCATCTCGTCCTGTGTCGCCCGCACGCCTTCGGCTGTCGCTGGTGGTCGGCGCGGCTTGTGCGGCCGCGCTGTATTTCGGCCACGGCCGCTCCTTCGTCAGCCTGTCATGGGATCCTCACGCGGTCCATTGTCTGCCGGAGCTACACTTGGCGCTCCTGGTGCACAACCAGCCGTCGACAGTCGCGCGTGGCGACTATCTCTTCTGGCGGGCGTCTTCGATCAGCGCGCTCTCCTACGTCACAGACGACTATGTGCTCAAGCGCGTGGCGGGCGTCCCTGGCGACAAGCTCGATATCCGCGACAGCAAGGTCTTCGTCAACGGAGTGCTGGTGGCGGAAGGGCTTGAGGACGCGGTGCTTTACAAGCACCGTGCCGCCGACTTCGAGCGGACCGAGGTCATTCCTCCCGGTCGCTACTTCATGGTCGGCACGGCCCGTATGTCGAACGATTCGCGCTACTGGGGGTACCTGCCGCACGACGCGATCGTCGGCAAGGGCTACCGGATTTATTAACTTTCGCGCGCGAAAGTGAAGCTCATGCGTTACTTGACCCTCGCTGTCTTTCTCGGCCTTGCCGGCACCGTCGCCGCTCAGGAGGTTCGCACCGACGACTCCTACGGCGACGCCTTCCTTCATTACCAGCCATATGTCGTGAAGGGCAAGGAGGCGAAACGGCCGGAAACCCGTCCGGCGCCGCCTGCCCCCGCCAAACGGGAGGACCAGAAGGTGAACGTGAAGTGGCTGCAGGAGAATTACAAGCTGCTCGAGGAGCGCGCGATCGACAATCCGACTGACGAGAATGTGGCCGCGTACTTGTACGTCCGGCGCATCGCGATGGACAAGTCGCAGCGCTTTTCCGAGAAGGTGAGCGAGGTGACGAACACCGACCCGCTGCTCAACGAAAACAACCGTATTCCCTACGCTAGCGCGGGTGCACAGGCAATCCGCTCGGCCAGCCGGAGCGCGCAGGAGCAGGCGACCCGCGAGCTCGCCGCGACCGGCGGTCTGGTGGTGTTCGTCGATGGCAGCTGCAGGTTCTGCGCGATGCAGATGCCGATCGTGAACGCGTTGCGCGCGCAGTACGGCATGGAAGCACTTGTCGTGTCGCTGGACGGCAAACGCCCGCGCGGCTACGAGGGGCCGCTAGTCAAGGACAACGGGTTGTATCGCAAGCTCGATCTGAAGCTGACGCCGAGCGTCGTCTATGTGCACCGGCCGCATGCATACAAGAACGGGAAGGACGAGAACCAGTACCGCGTGATCGCGCAAGGGTTCTATGCCCAGGACGAATTGGTCAAGCAGATCGCGTTCGTTGGCCACACGACCAGGTTGCTGTCCCCGGAAACGATGCGTGATCTGGCCGTATGGGACCGCGGCGTGGCCGCTACCGAAGACCTGGGCGCCCTGCAGCTCAATGCGAACGACCCGGCGGCCATCAAGCGGAAGCTGCAGCCGCTTCTGCAAAAGCAATACCAATGAGGTGACCATGAAAAAGCGCACGATTCTGGCCGTATTCTTGTTCTGCCTGCTCTCGACCTCTGCCCGGGCCGGGATCATGGCCGATCTGAATTCTATGTTCATGTCCAACTCGACGGATCCCGGCACGTTCACCACGCGTGACCGCGTCGGCATCTATGCCGGTGGCTATTCGATGAGGACCCCGATCCACAACATCAACGTCGTGGCGTTCGATCCGCCGCGCCTGAACGCCGGCTGCGGTGGCGTTGACTTGTACGGCGGCAGCTTCAGCTTCATCAATGGTCAGGAGTTGATCGCCATCTTCCGAAGCGTCGCATCGAACGCGGCGGGACTGGCGTTCAAGGCGGCGATCAAGGTCATTTCCCCCTCGCTGGATTCCCTCATGACCGAGTTCCAGACCATGCTCCAGAACATGAACAACCTGGCGAAGAATTCCTGCAGCCTTGCCCATCTGCTGGTCGAAAAGGCCGACCGAGCATTGGCCGACGCGACCGATGGCGACGGCGCGGTCGGTGCGTCGATGAAGGGCATCTTCTCGGACCTGACCGCCGGCCTCAAGGACTTCAATACGAATGCCTCGCAGTACCTGAAGAAGGCGGGCGAGGTGAACCCACGCGTGGGCAACCAGGTCGCGAAGGCGATTGTCTCTTCGGGAACCAGTTCGGTGCTCGGCGTGATCGGGCTGGCGAATATCGACGGCAGCGCCGACGACTCGAGTAATCCGAACTCGCTCAATAACCGGGTATTGATGTCCATGCTGGGCTACGAGATCTCCGGTATTCCATGCCGTTCGTTCAACCCTGACGGCGTCGAGGACACCACGAGCAATCAATCGACCAACAATATTCCGCGCGTCAGCTGCAAGAGCGGCGCCACCATCACGCTAGAGGACTTCGTGACCGGTGGCGGGACTGGGTCCAGCCGGCCCGACTACCCACTGCACCTGTACACCTGTCTTGACCCGAGCGGCACCACGCCGTCCAGCGGCGGCTTCGATCCGCAGATCTGCACCCAGATCAAGGTGGAAGACTTCAACTACCAGGGCATCGAGGGGTGGATCAATGGCATGCTGTTTGGCTCTCCGGACGACACCAGCGTCGACCCGGCTTCCATCGTCGGCATCATCAATAGCGGCACGAGCGGACAGTTCTCGACCGCGCAGCTGCAGTTCCTGCACCAGGCGAACTATCCGATCATCGCGCTGCTGCAGAAGACCAGCAACCCGGAAGCACGCAAGAGTATGGCACGCCGCATGCGTGTCGGAATCCGGAACTGCGTCGCTGCGCAGCTGGGCGGTGCTCTTTACCGCGCCGCCTCGTCGATCGGCAACAACAATTCCTACGTCCTGACCGACGAAGCGAAGCAGAACATCGAACGCCTGCGTAGCGATTTCATGGAACGGCAGCAGAGCTGCGACCATGACCGGTCCGTGCTGGAGATCGCGCAGCTGCTGAACCAGGCAGCAATCCTGAACAGCGTCACGAACCGGTAAATGCCATGATCCCCAATCAAGTCATCTACACGTCGAACGGCGATCTCACCACGCTGAACGCCATCCTCAATGCCGTGGCGATGGTGTGCAACGAGACCCTCACCATCTGGGGGTTTGCCCTGCTCGCGGCGACCTGGTCTCTCCTGTCGATGACGACCGCGGCAGCCGTCAATGCGCCGGCGGGCGGTGCCGGCGGCGAGCTGGGCAAGCGCGCGGTGGGCCTGCTCATCCCGTTCTGCCTGGCACTGCTCCTCACTGCGCCGACCTTGAAGTCGACGGTGACGATCGAGAGCGGGCTGACCGGGGCGACGACGACCGTCGACAACGTGCCGGTCATCATCTCGGCTGCGCCGGCGACGGCGAGCCTCGTCTCCAAGAGCGTTGGCCAGAAGCTCGAGACCGCGATGCAGGCGACGGGTACCGACTATGCGTCGATCTCCGCAACCGGCCGCGGCTTCATCAATCCGCTCAAGACGCTGCTGACGTCGCGCACTGCGGTCTTGCGCCTCGGCGGCATCCCGTCGAAGGTTAATGCGGTGTTGAGCGCGTGCCTGAATTCCGATTCGGGTACGGACTACGCCCAGGTCGCCAATCGGGTGCTCTTCGCCGGCAATCTGACGGGCGCGGCGGCTGGTCCGGCGCCGATCTCGGTATGGTCGGGAACAGGTTCGGAGCGCACCTCCATTGGCATGCTGCTGGCGGAAGCGGCGCAAAACACGACCGCCATCGTGACGGATGTCCAGGTCGGCACCAATCACATCGCCACTTGCGCGGATGCAGCCGCCCAGGTCGGCGCCGATATCGACGCCGCGCTCAACTCCGACGAATTCCGCCGGGTCGTCCAGGGCGCCGTGAACGCCGCCGACCAGCCGAATGCTGCCGGCGATTTCACCATCAACGGCATCGCCAGCCAGTACGCGGCCGTGCGGACGGCAAACCTGACATCGGGCGGCCTGGCGGGCGGCGTTGCCCAGTCAAACGCCGAAGTGATCAACCTGTTGTTCGCGGAACTGGTGAAAAACGACCTGGACTGCCTGCGGGCGGACGGTACCAACAAGAGCACCTGTCTCGCTATGGCTGTCCAGGCCAACGAGATCGAACGGAACAATATCCAGGCCGCAGCCAATGGCTTCGAGTCGCTGATGTACGCGGGCGCCTTCGCGAACCAGATCACCGCCGTGATCATCGGGCTTGGCCCGATCATTGTTCTGTTCATGATGTGGTCGGGGGTCGGCGCTGCCCGCAACATGAAAGTGGCGGCGCACATGATCGTCTGGCCGCTCTTGATCATGAATGTCGGCGCTGAGCTCATCAACGGGATGATTTATATCCAGGTGGCGAACTTCCTGCGCGCGATCGCGCAAAATGGCTTCATCAACCAATCGACCGCGGTCGAGGTCTACAAAAACTTTTCGCTCGAGATCGGCACCGCGAGCCACCTGATGGCTACCCTGCCGATCCTGATGTCGACCATCTTCGCATTGGGCCAATCGGCGGCGCTGGTGAAGATCTCGGAATCGATGACCTCGGGCTCGAAGGACGAGAGCAAGGCAGTCAACCCGCCCCCGGTCGACAGCGCGCCCCTGGTCACGAACAGCAGCGTGGCGAAGGCCGAGCAAGGTGTCGGCGGAACGAACCTCAGCCTTACGGGCGCAATCCCGGCAATCGCCACCAGCGCCCAGTTCGGCAGTATGCAGCGCGAGGCATCGAACAGCATCACGTCGGCGCACCAGAAGATGCATTCGATTTCGGAAGGGAAAACGGACCTGCAGTCCTGGACCGATGCTTTCAATACGGGGAATTTTTCCAAGGTTGGGGTTTCGGACTCTACCGGCCGGGCGTTGCGCGATGAGTTCAGCCGAAACTATAACGCGTCGCAGTCAGGGAAGGTCGGCGCAGGGATTAATTCGGCGAAAGACAACTTCAACGTTACCCAAGCGGGCATCGGTGTCGGCGCGGAGGTCGGAGTCGGCACCAAAGGCGTCGGCGGCGGCGTCAGTGGATCCGGCGAATATCGTACGACGACCGGCGCGAACGACAATCTCCGGACCGGGAAAACGGCGGAACAGGACGAATCGGTTTCGAAGTCGCAGGCGCTGGCCAAGTCTTTCAACAGTTTCATGCAAAGCGACAAGTACAAGAACATTGGTACAGACGAGGCCCGATCACTCCAGCGTTCGCTAGGCGTGCAGAAGCAGTACGCCGATACCTTGTCGGAATCGAAGTCTGTCTCCGACGTAGCGAGCGATGCCGTCAAGCGCTCCTCCGGTTTCGTGTCCCTGAGCGCGAAAATCGGCGGCGCGGAGGTCGCCAACCAGATGAAGACCAACGCCGATTACCGCCGGTTCCAGCTGAGCGCCGGCCGCAGCTTCGGCAACTCGGATGTCGCCCAGCCCTACCTGGAGCGCGCACGGCAGGACATGGAGGCTGGAGTGACCGACCGCATTGTCGGCGATCCCCAGGCCAATGAAGCCATGGCGCGCCACCGCGCGGCGTTCCTGATGGCAACCGACGAACAGGCCCGTCCGGAAGACCGCTTGATGGCGGACGAATACTTGTTGGGGTCGACCAATGCGATGCTGGCTGCGCGGTTCTCGACGCTGGATATGAAGCCGCGGGAACACTACGACATCGGAACCCCCGGTAACCACAGTGGTGTCAACGAAAGCGCTCTGGTTCGCAAGGTCGACGCTGCGGCCAAAGGCGGCGGCCGTGGCCGCGGAGCCCCGAGCACGACAGAGGTGCTGGATCGCGACGGATACGGATTGGCGCTCGAGGTCGCCCACGGCGTGGAAGGCGTCGCCGATTCAGTGCACGAGGGCCGCTTGAATGCGACCGCGGCGGCGCACCGCGCAGGTCTGGCGGGTGCCGGAGCGGAAGGTACGCGAGACCGCGCGCGAACCAACATTGGTGCCAATTTGAAGGAAACCTTGCCCGAGTTTATGCAAGGCGAGAAAAAACCCAGCCGTTTCGACATACCTGACAAGAAGTGAGACGCTTTTCCCCCCATCGTTTAGCATAGGAGCTCGTCATGAACAACAGGAACGACAACAAACCGGCAAATCGTGGCAATAACGCCTTTGCGGCCTTTGCGGCACACAAGATTTCGAAGAAGGAGAAACGCTCCTGGCTTCTGGTGGGGGCTGCGATCGTCGTTCTCTTGTTGTGCTGGTGGGCTCGCAGCAATCAATAATGGAGGAATCATGTTGCAGCTTTTCCGAAACATCCTTCGCAACCTGGAAGCCCTGTCGAAAAAGGGTGAAGGTCACACCATGAGCAAAGAAATGCGGGAGCGCTTCCGTTCACCGAGCGTCAACGTGGACGGTACGCCGATGGCTGGCCGGCATGACATCAGCGGCAGGGGCTATGGCTCAGGTGGCGGGTACGGATCCTCCAAATACTGACCTTGGTATCGCATGAGTTCAATAGCGCCGGCTGCTCCTCGTCCTCGACGTCCTCGTTACACGAGCAGGATCGCGAACACGATCTACTCGGCGGTGCTGCTGGCCATGTTGTACGACTGGCCGTATCAGATCTACCAGAGGCTGGGCCCGCGCATGTCGGAAACGACGGCGCGGGAACGCTTCATTGTCCAAGAGGTCGGCGCCTACGCCGGTCGCCTTCAGCTGCGGCTGAAGCCGACGTTCGTCGTCGGCAATGTTCCGGCCTCGGCGGGCGCCTTTTCCGGCAACGCCGTGATCGTCATTCCCCCCGAAATGCTGGACGCGTCAAAGTGGAGCGACAACGAAGTGCGTTTCATCCTCGCGCACGAAGTTGGCCATATCGCGCGCCTGGACGCATACCGCTTCTGGACCCGCTGGACCGAGCGTGGGGCGGAAGGCCGCGAAAGCGATGCCGACCACATCGCGGTTGGCCTGGTTGGATGCAGGGCAATGGAGGAAACCGTCGCCAGGTATTGGGGCGAGTTCATGAAAGGCTATCAGGAGAAAGGCGACCACCACCCCCACCCGAGCCAGCGCCTGCAGCATGCCTGCCCGGGGCACGGTTTGGCGGCGCAAGCATTTTCGGCGCGTCTTCCAAATGCCTTGGGCCAGCGGCAAGTGCCGTCGTCCGGTTTTCGGGCTGTCACCGGGCTGAATCCATCTGCGCCGGCGCCGACGGCGCATGGCACCGTTCGGACGGTGCACGTTACGGCAATAAAGGAAACCGACGACGCGCCCTCTTTGCCGGCGCTGACAATCGCTGGGCTAGGCCCGGACAACGTTTTCACGGGCGAGTCGCTGACCTTCAAGTTAGAGGGCGTGGGACCGTTGGACCTGGCGAAAGACAGTGACGGCCTGATTCTCGGGCCGAAAAGGGAGCGCCTGGCACTGAAGGCCTACTGGGTGTTCCATCCGGCAGACAACAGCTTCACGATCAGCGACGGGAAGCTGCAGCAGTTGATGGACGCCCTGCCGGCCGGAACCTTGGACATATCCGTGAACTTCGTATCTGCCGATGGCAAATTCGCTGCCGTGTACCAGTTCGAGGGATCCAAGCGCACCAAGGATGCGCCGGCTACGGCCGTCAGGCGGCAATAGCAAATGTCACTTCCAGAAATTAGCCCGACGGTTCACTTTCGCGCGCGAAAGTGCGGTATGTAGAGAGGGCGCCCTACTCTGTGTTGTCCTCGGGCGTGATCGGCTTGAACTGCAGGCCGAGCTGACCAAGACTCGGTATCCCGTCGCCAAGCTCAAGTTGCTGGTTTTCCTCACGCAGCTTCAACACTCGGGCCTTCGCTTCGACTAAGGAGATATTGCGGTTCTTCCAGAGTAGCACCTTGATGCTGTTTTCGGTGACGTCGTACATCTTAGCAATCTGGCTGATGCTGACGCCTTTGTAGATGAGTTCGGTCCAAATGTCGTAGCGCCGGTTGACGATATCCTTGGTGGGTATCTTCAGCTTGTGACGGTAATTATAGACCTGCATGTGGTTAATGTCCGGTACACCGCGAGCGATACGAGTGTCGGAAAAGCCCATTTCGAAGCCCTGACGAATCGCTGCCCTCTGATCGTTTCTTAGCATGATTTGTTAAAGCTTGTCGGAATGGATGCCACAAAAAGTTGCGAAACAGTAATTATAAATCAGGCGTGAAAATCTAACACTGCTTAGTGCAGCAATATAGTCAACTTTATCAGATTAGCCGTACGTTAACTGCTCGGTGCATTGGTAGAGTAACAAGAAAATCGGGAGAATCCTCACACAAGTGTGAATTTTCACCCTTGCATATGAGTTATCTCTGTGCCTACAGCGATTTCGACAACATGGACGTCTGTTATACTGTGGTTTTATACAGTATTTCCAACCGTCATGTTTGTTCGCGTCGCGCAGCTATTCGAAGACGGCCGGCCACTGCCTCGGCACCGGGCAATCACGGCACAACCCGTGCATATCGGCAGACTCACGTTGACGGAACAGCATGATCATGAGTTTCGACGCAGCATGTACCTGGCCATCCTGCGAAACGAAGGCGTAGGGGGCGACGTCCTGCCGCGCCTGCGAGATGCGGTGGTACGGTGGATCGGCGACGGCAGCATGACCATCAGCGGCTTCGAGTTCAACGAAGCGAACCGGCAATGCAGCGTCCAGTCCTGGTACGTGCAGCTCATCTCCAGCGGCGTGGACTAGCGAGTCATGCGTCTTTGGGTTGCAGTCTACCTCCCCCACCTGGCTTTGGAGGCGTACTTCCCCCGCCACCTGCCCGACCCCTGTTGTGCGATTCTGGAAGGCCAGCACGTCATGGCGATGTCCGACTCGGCGCGCCGTGAAGGTGTCCGGCATGGCATGGGACGCGGTGGGGTTCTTATGCTCGCGCCTCACACCGTCATCCTAGAGCGCGATATGGTACGTGAAGAGGATTGCCTAGACGCGATCGCAATGGCCTTGCTGCAGTACACGCCAGAGGTTACACATTTCGAAGAGTCGGTGCTGTTGATGAACGTCGGTGCATCCCTGACCTTGTTCGGCGGTGTGCGCCGGCTGTGCAGCCGTATCAGCGCCGACATGCGAGCCCTGGGCTTCACGGGTCGGATCAGTTGCGCCCCGACGGCCCGTGGCGCATGGGTGCTGGCCAGAGGCGCAGGCAGGCTCCGCACGTTGAAAATGCCCACGCTGCAGCGACGTCTTGAGCCTGTTCCGGTTTCGGTCTTGCCGCCGGCGCGCCGTTTCTCCGTCTGGTTTGACGGGATCGGCTGCACCACGGTCGGCGAGCTACGTCGGTTGCCGCGTCCTGGCCTGCAGCGTCGTTGCGGCCGCGAGCTGCTCGAGGTTCTGGACGCGGCGTATGGCCTGTCGACGGAACTCCATAACTGGATCGAGCCACCCGAAGTGTTTCGTGCTCGGATCGAGATTTTCGATCGCGTCGAAAAGGCCGACGAATTGTTGGCCGGTGGCCACCGGTTGATATTGCAAATGCTCGGCTGGCTGACCGCGCGGCAGCTTGCCGTTCGAAGGATAGTGCTCGAAATGATTCATGAGCGTGGACGGGTTGCGCGGCCGCCGTCAACGCTCGAGATCACGCTTGCCGATCCTGTATGGCGCGACGATCACCTGGTGAGACTGCTGAAAGAGCGGCTCGGCCGACAGGTACTCGAGGCACCGGTCATTGGCCTGGTGCTCGAGGCCACCGATGTCGTCCCCATGGCGCCGCCGAGCGAGTCACTGTTCCCTGATCCCGGGGGCAGTGAGGAAGACCAGCAGCAACTGCTCGAGGTACTGATGGCGCGTCTCGGTGCCGAGAATGTCTTAAGGCCTGACCCAAAGGCCGACTACCGGCCGGAAATCGCGAATACCTGGGCGTCCATTTCGACGCCGGTACGGCCTGGGCAGCTAGAGGCGGCCCTGCCGCCAAGTGTGGATCAATTTATCCGCCCTACGTGGATTCTCGCTAAGCCGATCCCATTGTTGATGCGCGATGACCGGCCCTACTACAGTTCGCCGTTGAAGATCGTATCGAAGCCCGAGCGCATTGAAGCGGGATGGTGGTCGACGGCGCAGTCTCGCGATTACTTCATCGTGGAAGCGGACGATAAAGTTTTCTATTGGATATACAGGGAACGGGTCGTAACGGAAGACGGTGCCGTCGAGCCCCGGTGGTTCCTTCACGGCATGTTCGGGTAAGGCTCGGACGCGGTCGTGAATCGCCACGACTTTAGTAGACACTCCTGAGCCATCGACCTGATAATGCCGTACATTTATGGAGCGCTCATCGTCATGGTGGTGTTGGGTGTCGCGCTCTTCCAGTATCTTAGCCATCGGTTGTACTGGGGGCTGGCGAGCCTGGATCTGGCGCCCTCAAAGCTGGCCAGAATTCGGCAGCTGGGACAATGGGCCGTAACGGCCGCGATGTGGGGGAAGCAGAGCAGTCGTGCCCGGGCTGCTCAGTCGTACCGCTCAGGAAGCCAAACATAAGCGCAGGAAGCTGCACAAGGAAACGACAAATGCCTAACAAACGCTCGCCCAGTCCTGCGCCGCAGTCGAATACACCGAAGTGCGAAGATTGCAGGAATTTTTCAGGCAGTGCATTTTCGCTCAGCTTCGGTTGTACGAAGGGCCACGCTCCGGATTATCAGTTTTCGATGAATCGGGAAAAGTGCGACGATCGCGCGCTATTCTCTCGGCAGGAAATTATCTTCAAGCGATTCGAACACGCACCCTGGAGCGGCGAGACGGAATTAAAAAACCGGAAGACAACCGTGCTTCGCACCGCGACCAGTTTGCGAAAGGCGCTGACGGACTTTGAAAAGGTTTTGACGTCAGATCAATTAACCGCCTTTCGTAATGCCGCGCTTGCTTTGGACCAGTTGAGCCAAGATATCGAACTGGCCGGCAAGCTGTTGAAGCGACATAAAGAAGAGAAGGAGGCCGGGTTCCAGCGGCAGCGTGAAGAGCAGCTCGACAAGATCGCCGCCGAGTACTTCGGTACTGCCGACGTCAGCCACATTCTCTCGGTTGCGGATGACCTGGCGAGTTTTCAGTCGAGCGAAGGACTGGAATGGTACCGAAACCGGACCAAGGATCCGAAGGCGTATTTTCATGCGCGGCAGGCGCCGGGCGAGAAGGCCAAACGATATCGCGCAACGCCGAACGCGCAGTCCCTGGCCGAGCTCCGCAGGGAATGTGCCGCCTGCTTCGAAGCGATGGGTATTGGCGGTGCTTACTGCTCGCGTTACGACCCGCGGATGGCCGATTTCGAAGAGTTCCGAGCGTGGATCGCAGCGAACAAGGAATTGATGCGCCGGATCTCGGCTGGTGCCGGAATTCAACCGTCCCCGCCCATGAGTAGCTGATCAAGGTAGATTTCCGGGCTCGTCAAGAAGACGTGACGCGTCACGGGAACCACGCGGCGCCCTTTTCTTGGCGCGCCGTCATCGATAACCGGGTGCATAGAACGGCGATAGCGCCGTCGACGAAGGTGACATGAAC
Organism: Telluria sp. Soil_C_11; assembly: GCF_057657395.1. Taxonomy (NCBI): domain Bacteria; kingdom Pseudomonadati; phylum Pseudomonadota; class Betaproteobacteria; order Burkholderiales; family Oxalobacteraceae; genus Telluria; species Telluria sp. Soil_C_11. The sequence goes on from NZ_JBDGIN010000016.1 coordinate 87,830, forward strand.
AAATTCGATGTCTTGTTGAATTGGAAAAGAGCTTGTCTGCACAATGTGCGTCTGGTCGATGTGGGACCTGGTGACGACAATCAGGTAGCGCTTAGCGTCGAGCTGGGCGGCCAGGAAGCCCGCCTTCTTGGTGGCGCCGTGTTCGCCGACTGGTATCGCAACGATATCTGCAAGGTCGGCTACCTGCAGCGGTCGCTTGACAAGCGGGACCTGTACGATCGTTTTACGTTTTTCCCTTACCTCGACCAGAGTCTTCGCCGCGTCCCAGAGCTGGACCTTCCTTCGCACAGCGCCGATGGTCGCGTCATGGAAACTGTCGGCTGGCGTTGCGACGCGCGGCCGGAAGGCTTTCGCGCACCGTCCACCGTCATTCCGGGGGAAAACGGAAGCTTCGTGGCCGACGAGACCGTCGCGCTTACATTACGCATTCCTCCGGAATTCATCATGGAATGTCGGCAAGTTCTGAAAACTCCGGAAGAGGTACTGCGCGGATTCATTGGTGACGCCGCAGGCCTCATGAACTATTTTGCCAATCCGCGAGCGGATGGCTACTGCAGCATTGGCAGCGACGAGCGCACCTATGCTGAATCGTGGCTCGATCGAGCCTACGGTATGGAACGGGTGCCATTGGAAAATCTCGCCATCGAAGATCAGGAGCGAGAGGAAACGGACGCGGCTGCCGTCGAGCTGCTGGACTACCTGAGCGACTTCCAAGAGCGCGGCGGGTCTACCGACGAGTTCTTGGAAGCGGTGCGCGCGTTGGTCGATCGGAAGGCGCTCGGCGGAAGCGGCGATACCGGGGATGCTTGAATACAGCGCTGTTCTGGCTCTCTATCGCCAGTCGCCAACGGTTATTGCCGACCTCTATGGGGGAACCTTGAAAAAGCTCGTTGCAGTCCTTGCGTGCGTATGTGTCCCAACACTCGCGCATACGGTGGTCGGGGTCGCGGACGGGGATACCTTGACAATGCTCGATAACGGCCGGCCGGTGAAGATTCGCCTGGCTAATATCGACGCTCCCGAGAAAGCCCAAGCCTATGGCCAACGTGCCAAACAGTCCTTGTCCGACCTCTGCTATGGGAAAGATGCGTCTTACCAGGCCGTCGACGTCGACCGCTACGGCCGCACGGTAGCGCTCGTGATTTGCGAAGGCGTGAATGTTAACCGGGAGCAGGTTGCACGCGGGTTGGCCTGGGTCTATGTTCGCTATAACAAAGATCCCTCCCTTCCCGTTCTCGAGGGGCATGCGCGGGGCGCCCGCCTTGGGCTGTGGAGCGATGCAGCGCCGACGCCGCCATGGACGTTCAGGCATAGCAGATCCGCACAGCACTGATGATCCATCGAAACCGGAATACGCGCCTGGCGTGACATTCCGAACCAATACTACAAGTTGGGATTTCTTGCGATTCGCGTAGGAGCGGTTGCTTTCGATTAGGCACAGCGTTAGTATCAGTACCCGTACTTATACTAAATCATGGTGTCTCATGGCTCATTGGCTTGCTTGCGTCGTGGAAGCTGTCAACGACGAACTAGGGGTCGTCTCAGAAAACGGAAAATAAAGCACGCTAAGGCATAGCCGAACCTGCCAAGCTTGCTCCACCCTGTAGTG
>NZ_JBDGIN010000017.1:0-88536 GCF_057657395.1 Telluria sp. Soil_C_11
GCATCACACCAAAACAGAAACTTGCCCTTGCCGCTTAACCTCTACTTTTAGCGCGCTCTAAAAATGGGGGGATTACCCGATATGGTGCAGCGCTGATGCGTTGTCGGAAGCAGATTTTGAGAAGCTGGAGCGTGGCAATATCACTCGTTTCACCTATTCCTTTGCGGATGCCGACACAGCGACAATTCAGGATGCACTTGCGACTATCGAAGAGCATCACCCAGGAGAACGGGTTTGGATTGAGAGCGCCGTGTTCAAGAGCTAAACGGCGCTTCGACAGTCTGCAATGGGTCGATAGCGGACGGCCCAAGGCAGGTCTGCAATCGGCAAAGCAGACATTGCGTTAGTGCGAACAAAATGCTCGACTATACTCCGAAGGTGTTGAAGTGAAATCGCTTGGAATACCGCTGCAATATGCCTGTTTCATTTGCAGGAAGTGCTTCAAACGTCCACAGTTCTCGGGAGCGCGTAGCCGTTTCATGACGAGCGAACAGGTTGCAGGACAGCAGAGAGAATCTGAACACTTCGCAAACTCTCATCACTACAAATGTCCAGACTGTGGAGGCCAAGCGTACTTCATGGGCATCGACTTCAAAGCGCCGAAGAGATCGGACATCAAAGAATGAAGATGCCCTTCCTGTTACGTGCGTAAGCATTTGTAAAGTACATCCCGACAACGAAAAAGGGAGACTATATTGAAACCACTGGATTCAAGTCTCCCCTCCCATCTATTGGGTTCACCCACGGCGCCGCGCAGGCCCCGTGGGTTTTTTCTTTCCGGAGCCTGAATCAGGCCCGGGCCAGCGACGTCAGCGCTTCGCCGGTCACGCGGCAGACGCGCCAGTCCGGCAGGATCTCGGCGCCCATCGACTTGTAGAAGTTAATTGCCGGCATATTCCAGTCCAGCACCGACCACTCGAAGCGGCCGCACTCGCGCTCGACGGCGATGCGCGCCAGGTGCTTGAGCATGCGGTTGCCGAAGCCCTTGCCGCGGTGGGCCTGGCGCACGTACAGGTCTTCCAGGTACAGGCCCTTCTTGGTCAGGAAGGTCGAGAAGTTGTGGAAGAACAGGGCGTAGGTCACTACTTCGCCGTCGGCTTCGCCGATGATGGCTTCGCAGGACGGATGCGCGCCGAACAGGCCCTCGTGCAGCAGGGCGTCGGTCGCCACCACCATGTCCTCGAGCTTTTCGAACACGGCGAGTTCGCGGATCATCGACATGATGTGGGCGACGTCGGCCGGGGTGGCGGGACGGATAGCGAAGGTACTTACGTTTTGTTCAGCGGTCATGGTGTTTCAAGCGGTGCGTCGAGCGCATCTTTCAGGTTGACGGAAGGGGTCTTGCGTTTTGGCGTGTACATCGCCCAGGCGACGCTGCCCAGGCAGACCGCCATGCCCAGCCACTCGATGGGGCCGGGACGGTAGTGTTCGAGCTTGATCGACATGAGCACCGACAGCACCGGCGTGATCACGCCGATGTAGACGGTCTTGGCCGAGCCGATGCGGTTGATCAGCGTGAAGTAGCAGATGAAGGCCACCACCGAGCCGAAGATGGCCAGGTGCAGCAGGCCGAGCACGTAGCTGGTCGTGTGCGGCAGGACGAATTGCTGGCCGCTCGCCAGGCACCACAGCGCGACCATGCAGGTGCCCCAGAACATCGACCAGCCGGTGGTCAGGATCAGGTTGCTCGACTGTTCGCGCACCTTCGAGACGACGATGGTGCCGGCCGCGCTGGCCAGCGAAGCGCCGATGCCGAGCAGCAGGCCGAGCAGGAAGTGGCCCTGGCCGCCCTGGTTCAGGTCGTGCAGCGCGCCCTGGATCGAATGCCAGAACAGCAGGGTGACGCCGCCGATCGCGGCGGCGCCGGCGGTCCAGGTCTTGCGCGGGATCGGCGTGCCGAAGGCGATGCGCGAGCAGATCGGGGTCCAGAACACCATCAGCGCGAACAGCACGGCCACCAGCGCCGACACCACGTACTGCTCCGAGTTATAGGTGCAGACGTAGGACAGGCCGAAGGTGAAGAAGCCTTGCAGCAAAGTCCACTTGTGCGTGCGCCAGGGCAGCCGCAACTTGTCGCCGCGCGCCAGGCACCAGGCGAACAGCGCGCCGGACGCCAGCGCGAAGCGATAGACGACCGAGACGGCGGGCGGAATGTCGCCCAGTTGCAGGGTGATGGCCCAGAACGTGGAACCCCAGATCAGGGATGCAATGGTGAAGAGGACGTAGGAAGGCATCCGGAAAGTATACGTGCTTTCCGGAGTTCATTGTGGCGTCCGCCCGAAATCTGTGGTCAGTGGGTGACGCGCGTGTTGTAGCCGTTGCTCAGCAGGCGCACCCGTTCGCCGGGACGGAACATCTCGTCGGCGGGCTGGGTGATGGCGCGCAGTTCGCCGCTGTCGAGCTTGACCGTGATTTCGAAGCCGGCGCGCCGGCCGGCGCCGCGTTCGACCTGCTGGCCGACCAGGCCGCCGGCCACGGCGCCGATGATGCCGGTCGCGATCGAGCCCTTGCCGCCGCCGATCTCGGACCCGCCCAGGCCGCCCAGCGCGGCGCCGGTCATGGTGCCGACCCCGGATTCGGGACTGGCGATGACGACGTTGCGCACGGACTCCACGGTCCCCATGCGCACCACTTGTTCGTTCATGGTCTGGTAGCTGTTGTACACGCTGCCCGATTCGGGCGGGGTGGCGCAGCCGGCCAGGATGGCGACTGCGGCGAGAGCGACGACGGTCTTCATGATGACCTCCTCAGGCAACTCGATAAGCGCAAATTCAATAGGCAAGATGGAAGCGGCGGTACAGGAAGCCCAGCACGAACAGCGGTCCAATCAACAGGAACCGCAGGTCATCGAGGAAGGAGGGCTTCTTGCCTTCGATCTTGTGGCCGATGAACTGGCCGATCCAGGCGACCACGAAGACCGCGATCGACAGCGGCAGCACGGTCATCGGCGGCATCAATGCCAGCACGGCCAGCATCAGGGCGCTCATCAGGAGCATGCCGAAGGCGAAGGGGCGCGACAGTTTGACGTAATACACCAGCGCCGCCAGGCTGGCCGCCACGGCGACCGCCGGATGGATGCTCCACAGGATGCCCAGCAGGGTGAACACGATCACCGGCACGCACACGACATGGATCAGCTCATTGGTCGGGTTGCGGTGGCTTTCGCCGTACTGCTCCAGCAGGGTGTCGATGGGGCGCGGCTGCATCGCGGTCTCCTTGGTCTTGTCCTATGAAGACATGGTAGCAGCAGCCGCCGCCGCGGTCACGGTTTCCATTGCCGCCAGCGGCAAGGGACGCGGCAGCGCGCGCAGGTGCATGTAGGGATGGTTGGCGAACAGGTCCGATACCCACTCGACGAACACCCGCACCTTGGCCGACAGGTGGCGGTTCTGCGGATACACCACGTGCACCGGCAGCGGATCGCTGATCCAGTCGGGCAGCAGCTGCACCATGCGGCCGGCCGCCACGTGCTCCTGCAGCAGGTAATCGGTCATCTGGATCACGCCGAGGCCGGCCAGGCCCGCGTGCACATAGGCGTTCGAATCGTTCAGCGCAATCACGCCGCGCATCGCGATATCGATGCGCTCGTCGCCGCGCCGGAAATCCCAGTCGTAGACCTTGCCCGTCTTGGCCGAAAAATAGTTCACGCAGCGGTGGCGTTCGAGGTCGCGCGGATGCCGGGGCGTGCCGTAGCGTTCGAGGTAGGCCGGCGAAGCGGCGGTCACGAAGTTGACCACGCCGACCCGGCGCGCGATCAGGTTGCTGTCCACCAGCTCGCCGCCGCGGATCGCGCAATCGACGCCTTCCTCGACCAGGTCGACCGGGCGGTCGGTGCTGCCCAGTTCCATCATGATGTCCGGATAGCGCTCGAAGAAATCGGGCAGGGCCGGGATCACCACTTCGCTGGCCAGGCCGGTCGGCATGTCCACGCGCAGGCGGCCGCTCGGCGACAGCCGGGTGCGCGACAGCGATTCCTCGGCATCGCGCACGTCGGACAGGATGCGCACGCAGCGTTCGTAATACGCGGCGCCGTCGGTGGTCACCGTCACCTGGCGCGTGGTCCGGTGCAGCAGCTTGGCCGACAGCGAGGTTTCCAGCGACTGCACCAGGGTCGACACCGTGGCCTTCGGCATCTGCAGGGCGTCGGCCGCGCGCGTAAAGCTGCCGGCATCGACCACCTGCACAAAGACTTCCATCGCTTGCAGCTTGTTGTTCATTGGATTGTTCAGGGATCTGAATAATGGATTCGCGATTGCGGTATTTATCAGATTCTAGTTCATGTCTATAGTATCGGCACGGGCACTGATAAAAGTGCCATTGAAGAAACGGGAGCAAGTCATGAAACATCGCGATGGAATTGTTGCAAGCCTGGCGTTCGCGCTGAGCGTGATGCTCATGGCGGGCCTGGTCGGCACGGGCCTGTACGCCCATGCGGCCGGCGCCGAGGCGGCCGGTTACCAGGCCCTGTTCCACGTGGTCGCCACCAAGGGAGTGCAAGCATGAATGCTGCCGTTCTGAACAATGAGCAGGCCGAGGACCAGCACGAGCTGGTGGTGAAGGAGCTGGAGGTCGCCGGTTTCGAAGGCCCGCTGGCGGCTCGCCTGTACCGTGCGGCGGTGGACGGCAAGCGCGACATCCTGATCGTGTTCTTCCATGGCGGCGGTTTCGACGACGGCGACCTCGACGAGTCCGACGGCTTCCTGCGCCGTCTCGCAGACGCGAGCGGCTACCCGGTGGTGCTGTCGTCGACCTATACCCTGGCGCCCGTGAAACCCTTCCCGGCCGCGGCCGAGGATGCCCATGCGGTGGTGAACTGGGCCAGGAAGAACAAGACGAAACTGGGCTGGACCGGCAAGCGCCTGCTGGTGGCCGGCATCGAGGCCGGCGGCAACCTGGCGGCGGTGGCGGCGATGATGTCGCGCGACCGCGGCGGCCCGGCGCTGGCCGGCCAGATCCTGATCATGCCGATGCTCGATCCGGGCCTGTCGAGCTGCTCGATGCGCGAGATGCCGACCTGCCCCGACAAGGCAAGGGTGTTCGACGAGTGCGCGGCGGCCTACCGCGGCTACCTGCCGCACGCCGCCGACCGCAGCCACCCGTATGCGTCGCCGCTGCAGTCGAGCCGCCTGAAGAACCTGGCGCCGGCGTTGATCTTGTCGGCCGACGACGACCCGCTGCGCGACGAGGCCGAAGCCTATGGCGCCAAGCTGATCAACGCGGGCGTGCGGACCACGGTGCGACGCATGGCGCCGGCCCGCATCGAGGAGCCGAACGCCCGTAATGAATGTGCGTGTACGGGCCATGTCCTGCACGAGATCGCCAATTTCATCGCCGGGCTCGAATCCGACAACGCCCCGCCCGGCAGCTGATCCGTCACGGATCGTCCGGCTGGAACGTCTTGCCGGTAACGCTTAGCAGCATCCAAACCTAGAACAACGTACCCGTTTTCGGGCACGGGAGACCTGTCTTTTCCTGCGTTTCTGTCTGCATCCCGCATGCAAGACCGGAAGGGACTGCTTTCGCCTAATTATTAATAAGTCATCAATATCGGAGGGCTCACTCATGAAAGCAATTCATCAATTACGCACCGTCGCCAAGCCTGTCGTGCTGGCGCTGGGCGCCGCCGGCATCGCGGCCCTGATCGCCGGCTGCTCGGACGCCACCGGCAAGGCGGCCGAAGCCCAGACCCAGGCGCAAGCCGGTCCGCCGGTGTCGGCCGCCGTCGTGGTCGAGAAGCCGGTCGCGGAAACCCAGGAGTTCTCGGGCCGCCTGGAAGCCGTCGAACACGTCGATATCCATCCGCGCGTGTCGGGCTTCATCACCGCCGTCAACTTCAAGCCCGGCGCGATGGTGAAGAAGGGTGAGGTGCTGTTCGTGATCGACTCCCGTCCTTTCCAGGCCGAAGCGGAGCGCGCCGACGCCGCCGCCAGGTCGGCCCGTGCGAAAGCCGAACTGGCGCGCGTCGAGCTGGCCCGCGCCGAGCGCCTGCTGGCCGACAAGGCGATCGCCCAGCGCGAATACGACGCCAGCGCTTCCGCGCAGAAGCAGCTCGAAGCGGATGCGCGCGCCGCCCAGGCCCAGTCCGAAGCGGCGAAGCTGAACGTGGCCTACACCCGCGTCGTCTCGCCGATCGACGGCCGCGTCTCCAAGGCCGAGATCACCCTGGGTAACCTGGTCGACGCTTCCAGCCTGCTGACCTCGGTGGTTTCGGTGGACCGCATCTACGCCAGCTTCGACGGCGACGAAGACACCTACCTGCGCGTGCGCTCGCAGGCCCACAGCGGCCAGCCGGTGACGGTGCGGGTCGGCCTGGCCAACGAAGAGGGCTTCCCGCACGAGGGCAAGCTCGAATTCGTCGACAACCAGCTCGACACCCGCGCCGGCAGCGTGCGCATGCGCGCCACCTTCGCCAACAAGGACGACGTGATGGCGCCCGGCCTGTTCGCCCGCGTGCAGATCGGCGGCGGCAGCGAGAAGCCGGCGCTCCTGATCAGCGACCGCGCGGTCGGCACCGACCAGAGCCACAAGTTCGTGTTCGTGGTCGGCAAGGACGGCAAGGCCGAGTACCGCGAAGTCAAGCTGGGACCGGTGGTCGAGGGCCTGCGCGTGGTGAAGGCCGGCCTGCATCCGGGCGAGAAGATCGTCGTCAACGGCCTGCAGCGCGTGCGTCCGGGTTCGCCGATCACGGCGCAGACCGTGCCGATGGTGGCCAGCACCAACGTGGATAAGGACAAGTCCGCGCAGCTGGCCATGGCAGATGCAAAATAAGGAATCAACACAATGAACATCTCACGCTTTTTCGTCGACAAGCCGATCTTCGCGGCGGTGTTGTCGGTCATCGTCTTCGTGGCCGGCCTCATCTCGATCTTCCAGCTGCCGATCTCCGAATATCCGGAAGTGGTGCCGCCGTCCGTGGTGGTGCGCGCGCAGTACCCGGGCGCCAATCCGAAGGTGATCGCGGAAACCGTCGCCACCCCGATCGAACAGGAGATCAACGGCGTCGAGGACATGCTCTACATGACCTCGCAGAACACGTCGGACGGCGCGCTGCAGCTGACCGTGACCTTCAAGATCGGCACCAACGTCGAGCAGGCTGAAACGGCCGTGCAGAACCGCGTCCAGCGCGCGCTGCCGCGCCTGCCGGAAGAGGTGCGCCAGATCGGCGTCACCACGGTCAAGAGCTCGCCCAACATCACGATGGTGGTCCACCTGAATTCGCCGGACGGCCGCTACGACGACCTCTACCTGCGTAACTACGCGACCCTGAACGTCAAGGACCAGCTGGCGCGCATCACCGGCATGGGCGACGTCCAGCTGTTCGGTTCGGGCGACTACGCGATGCGCGTCTGGCTCGATCCGCAGAAGGTCGCCGCGCGCAACCTGACCGCCAGCGACGTCGTGAATGCGATCCGCGAGCAGAACGTGCAGGTCGCGGCTGGCGTGGTCGGCCAGGGCCCGTCGAAAGGCGCGGACTTCCAGCTCACCGTGAACACCCAGGGCCGCCTGCAGTCGGAAGAAGAATTCGGCAACATCGTCGTCAAGACCAGCCAGGACGGCGCCACCACGCTGCTGAAGGACGTGGCGCGCCTGGAAATGGGCTCGAACTCCTACGCCCTGCGCTCGCTGCTCGACAACAAATCCGCGGTGGCGATCCCGATCTTCCAGTCCCCGACCGCCAACGCGCTGCAGCTGTCGACCGACGTGCGCGCCAAGATGGAAGAACTGTCGAAGGACTTCCCGCAGGGTATGACCTACAGCATCGTGTACGACCCGACCCAGTTCGTGCGCGAGTCGATCGACTCCGTCGTGCACACCCTGATCGAAGCGGTGGTGCTGGTGGCGCTGGTCGTGATCGTGTTCCTGCAGACCTGGCGCGCTTCCGTCATCCCGCTGCTGGCGGTGCCGGTGTCGGTGGTCGGCACCTTCGCCGTGATGCTGGCCTTCGGCTTCTCGATCAATACGCTGTCGCTGTTCGGCCTCGTGCTGGCGATCGGTATCGTGGTCGACGACGCCATCGTGGTGGTGGAGAACGTCGAGCGGAATATCGAGAACGGCCTGAATCCGCACGACGCCACGGTGCAGGCGATGAAGGAGGTGTCCGGTCCGATCATCGCGATCGCGCTGGTGCTGTGCGCCGTGTTCGTGCCGATCGCCTTCGTGTCGGGCCTGACCGGCCAGTTCTACCGCCAGTTCGCCCTGACCATCGCCATCTCGACCGTGATCTCGGCATTCAGCTCGCTGACCCTGGCCCCGGCCCTGTCGGCGGTGCTGCTGCAGCCGCACGGCGCCAAGAAGGACAAGCTGACCCGCGCCATGGACTTCGTGTTCGGCCGCTTCTTCGCGGGCTTCAACCGCTTCTTCCACCGCTCCTCGCACGCCTATGAAGGCGGCGTGAAGGGCGTCCTGAAGCGCAAGAGCGCATCGCTGGGCGTGTACGTGCTGCTCGCGATTGCCGGCATCTTCATGTTCAAGGCCGTGCCGCCGGGCTTCGTGCCGGCGCAGGACAAGGCTTACCTGATCGGCTTCGCGCAGCTGCCGGACGCCGCTTCGCTGGACCGCACCGACGCCGTGATCCGCAAGATGTCCGACGTGGCGAAACAGATCCCGGGCGTGGAATCGTCGGTCGCCTTCCCGGGCCTGTCGATCAACGGCTTCACCAACGCGCCGAACGCCGGCATCGTGTTCACCACCCTGAAACCCTTCGATGAGCGCAAGGGCAAGACCCAGAGCGCCGAAGCCATCGCTCTTGAAATCAACAAGCGCATGGGCGTGATCGAAGATGCTTTCGTGATGGTGCTGCCACCGCCGCCGGTGAACGGCCTGGGCACCACGGGCGGCTTCAAGATGATGATCGAAGACCGCGGCAACCTCGGCTACGATGAACTGAACAAGGCGGTGCAGGCCTTCATGGCGAAAGCCGCCACCGACAAGCGCCTGGCCGGCGTGTTCTCGGGCTACCAGATCAACGTGCCGCAGCTGTTCGCCGACGTCGACCGCGTGAAAGCCAAGCAGCTGGGCGTGTCGCTGGCCGAGATCAACCAGACCTTGCAGATCAACCTCGGTTCGCTGTACGTGAACGACTTCAACCAGTTCGGCCGTACCTACCAGGTGCGCGTGCAGGCCGATGCGCCGTTCCGTTCGCAGCGCGAGCAGATCGCCCAGCTGAAGGTGCGCTCCGGTACCGGCGAGATGATCCCGCTGTCGTCGATCATGAAGATCAAGGATACCTATGGCCCGGACCGCGTCCAGCGCTACAACAGCTACGTCGCCGCCGAAATGAATGGCGGCCCGGCCCCGGGCGTGTCCTCGGGCCAGGCCCAGGCTGCGATGGAAGAGATCGCCCGCGAAGTGCTGCCGAAGGGGATCGCCTACGAATGGACGGATCTCACCTACCAGGACATCCTGGCCGGTAACACCATGGTCTACGTGTTCCCGCTGTGCGTGCTGCTGGTGTTCCTGGTGCTGGCCGCGCAGTACGAAAGCTGGACCCTGCCGCTGGCGGTCATCCTGATCGTGCCGATGTCGATCCTGTGCGCGCTGATCGGCGTGAAGCTGACCGGCGGCGACAACAATGTGTTCACGCAGATCGCCCTGTTCGTGCTGGTCGGCCTGGCGTCGAAGAACGCGATCCTGATCGTGGAGTTCGCGGTCGAGCTGGAACACCACGGCCGCAGTATCGTCGCCGCCGCGCTGGAAGCCTGCCGCCTGCGCCTGCGTCCGATCCTGATGACCTCGATCGCGTTCATCATGGGTGTGGTGCCGCTGGTGTTCTCGCACGGCGCCGGCGCCGAGATGCGCCATGCGATGGGCGTGGCGGTGTTCGCCGGCATGCTGGGCGTGACCTTCTTCGGCCTGTTCCTGACGCCGGTGTTCTACGTCCTGCTGCGCACCCTGGCGGCGCGCTTCGGCAAGCCTTCGCATCGCCTTGCGCATGTCGAGCCGCACGCCCCCGAACTCGAAGGAGCAATGAAATGACAACGATGAATCAAAACCGGGACCAGGCCCTCGACGAGGCCCTCGCCCGGACCCCACGCCGCCCGCTGGCGCAGCCGGTAGTGAAGGCCGTCGCGAAATTCGCGCCGCGCTTCGCCACCGTGCTGGCGGCCCTGCTGCTGAGTGCCTGCGCGGCGCCGGCCTTCCACCAGCCGGCCGTGTCGACCCCGGCCGCATTCAAGGAAGCGCAGGTGGCTGCGCCGGCCGCATCGCCCGAGGTGGTGCGCAGCGCCTCCGACGGCACCACCTGGAAGACCGCGCAGCCGGCCGAGAGCCAGCCGCGCGGCGAATGGTGGAAGGCCTTCCATGACGCCCGCCTCGACAGCCTGGTCGCGCAGGCCACGGCCAGCAACCAGAACCTGTCGGTGGCCGCCGCGCGCGTGAAGCAGGCGAGGGCGATCGCCGGCATCGCGGAAGCGGACCGGATTCCGCAGATCGGTGCCGGCGTCGGCGCCCAGCGTGCACGCCTGTCGCCGCTGGAAGCGAACGTGGCGCCGGGCACGCCGATCGCGCCCGCCACCAGCTACCGCGCCAGCCTGAGCGCCAGCTACGAGGTCGACCTGTTCGGCCGCGTGTCCAGCAACGTGGCCGCGGCGCGCGGCGATGCCGCGGCGAGCGAGGCGACCTACCGCTCGGTGCTGCTGTCGCTGCAGGCCGACGTCGCGCAGACCTATTTCCGGCTGCGCGCGCTGGACGCCGAGCTGGCGACCGTGAACCAGACCGTGCGCCTGCGCGAAGAGAGCGTGCGCGTGACCGGCCGCCGCTTCGAGCTGGGCGATATCGGCGAATTCGACCTGTCGCGGGCCAGGACGGAGCTGTCCACCGCGCGCGCCGAGGCGATCGGCCTGCAGCGCCAGCGCGCCACCGCCGAGCATGCGCTGGCGGTGCTGCTGGGCCAGCCGGCCTCGAACTTCGGCGCGGCCAGCGATCCGCTCGACGCCAGCGCCAGCCTGCCGCTGATCCCGGCCGGCCTGCCTTCGAGCCTGCTGGAACGCCGGCCCGACATCGCCGGCGCCCAGCGCACGATGGAAGCGGCCAACGCCCGCATCGGCGTGGCGCGCTCGGCGATGTTCCCGGCGCTGAGCATCGGCGCGAACGGCGGCGGCGTGGCCGGCGCCTTCGGCGACGTGTTCAAGTGGAGCAGCCGCTCCTGGCTGCTGGGCGCGGCGCTGTCGATGCCGCTGATCGACGGCGGCCGCAACCGCAGCAACGTGGTGCGCAGCGAGGCCGCGCTGGAAGAAGCGGTCGGCGCCTACCGCCAGAGCGTGCTGGTGGCCTTCGCCGAAGTCGAGGACAACCTGGCCGGCCTGCGCGTGCTGGCAGGGCAGGGCGCCGAAGTCGAGGCGGCGCTGGTGTCGGCGCGGCGCTCGGCCGACCTGGCGCAGAAGCTGTACGACGCCGGCCGCTCGAGCTACCTTGAGCTGCTGGACGCCCAGCGCAACCTGGCCGCGGTGGAACGCAACGCGGTCCAGCTGCGCGGCGACCGCGCGGTCACCACGGTGGCGCTGATCCGCGCCCTGGGCGGCGGCTGGGATGCGGCGCCCGCTTCGGCTGCGGCTTCGGCTGCGGACAAGGTCGCGCTGAGATGAGATGAGGTGAGTGGGTAGTGTCGATGTAGCCCTTTGCGGCGGTGCGTGCGAGCGTGCCGCCGCTTTTTTATCGCCGTCGTCCCCGCGCTGCGTCTTTGATCCAGCCGCTACAATCCACGCATGCCGACTACATCTCTTGAATCCACCTCCCTCCTCACCGGCCTGGCCCCGGTCATCGCCCCCGACACGCGCATCCTGATCCTCGGCAGCTTCCCCGGCGCGCGCTCGCTGGCCGCCCAGCAGTATTACGCCCATCCGCGCAACCAGTTCTGGAAGCTGGTCGGCGCCCTGGTCGGCGAAGACCTCTACAACCTGCCCTACGGCGAGCGCCTGCCGCGCCTGCTGGCGCACCGCTTCGGCCTGTGGGACGTGCTGGCCGCCTGCGAGCGCGAAGGCAGCCTCGATTCCGCGATCCGCAAGCCGGCCGCCAACGATTTCGACCGCCTGCGCCACCTGTGTCCGGAACTGGAGACGGTCGGCTTCAACGGCCAGGCCTCCGGCAAGTTCGCGCCGCAGTTCGAACAGGCCGGCTACCGCGCCGTGGTGCTGCCCTCGTCCTCGCCGGCGCACATGGCGATGACGTTCGAGCAGAAGCTCGTCGTGTGGCGCCGGCTGGTCGACGACAGCCTGGACACCGGCGCGACGCGGCAGCTGTTCTGATCTATTTGCGCGCTGCACAAGGAAGCGTGCTACACTGCGTTCGCGGTCAGGTCTCGATGGTCCTGCCGTTCCCCGCGAAAGGCACGCGGCGCACCATGTGTAATGGCGCGCGCGAGTACGCCGACAGGGGATGTCATTCCACATACATTGGTCGGTCTACACGATGGATGCACCTGGCAGATAGCCTGGGCCTCCGGGCTCCGCACCCCGCAGATAGCAGGGGCTGGAGCGGCGATTAACGCATTGGCGTCACATTGAAACGAAGCCCGCAGCAGCGGGCTTTTTTTTCTCCATCCCACTCGTTTCAGCCCTACCGGAGAACATCATGGCAAAAGAAGAACTCATCGAAATGAACGGCGTCGTCGCCGAAGTCCTGCCGGATTCGCGCTTCCGCATCGATTGCGAGAACGGCCACAAGCTGATCGCCTACACGTCCGGCAAGATGAAGAAGAACCACATCCGCATCCTGGCCGGCGACCAGGTCAGCCTGGAGCTGTCGCCATACGACCTCAGCAAGGGCCGCATCACCTTCCGCCATATCGAGAAGCGTGGCGCCCCGGCGGCCCGCTCGAGCTTCCGCGGCCGCCGCTGATAGCACGGCCGGCAGGGAAAAAGGGCGCCAGCCCTTTTTTTTCGGCATAACGTCCCCATTTCGGTTCCATCCCCCAGTTTCCACACGGCTCGACACTGCAGCCGGAGCCGTCTTTTCCCGACTTCGACCCTGTCAACCGCCCCAGGCGTTGCGCAAGCATTGCCTGGGACTGGGCATTGGTATTCACTACATAAAGGACACGAGATGAAAGAAGAGCTGATCGAAATGCATGGCAAGGTCACCGAAGTGCTGCCTGAAATGCGCTTTCGCGTGGACCTCGAGAATGGTCACCAACTGGTCGCTTACACTTCCGGCAGGATGAAGCGCAACCATATCCGTATCATCGCCGGCGACCGCGTCACGCTGGAGATGTCGCCCTACGACCTGAACAAGGGGCGGATCACCTTCCGCCACCTCGACAGGAGCGGCATGCCGAAGCAGGCGCCGCGTGCGCGCCGGCACTGATCTCCGGGCCGTCCTTCACTGCATGCCGAGCTGGCGCAGGTGGGCCAGCTTGGCCGAATAACGCTTGCGGATGTCGCTCTGCGTGCTGTTCTCCACCGCCAGCGCCAGTTCGTTGCGCGCGTCGCCGAGCCGGTTCAACTGCAGGTAGGTGGCGGCCAGCCAGAAATGGAATTCATCGTTGTAGGGCGCGCGTTTGATTTCCCGACGGAATAGATCGCGCGCCTTGTCGTATTGGCGCTCCTGGTAGGCGGCCACGCCCTGGTGGAAATACTGGAACGGCGGTACCGGCTCCAGGCTGGCCACGCGCCTGGCGATGGCTTGCGCCTCGTCGGTCTTGCCGAGTGCCGCCAGCACCGGTTCGAGATTGCGCAGCGTGATCAGGTTTTCCGGCTCGCGCTGCAGGGCCGCGCGGTAGACCCGTTCCGCCATGCGCTTGTCGCCATGGCGGTCGTAGACCACGGCGAGGGTGTTCAGGGGCATGGCCGATGCCGGATTGCGCGCCACCGCCGCGCGCGCCCACCAGTAGGCATCGTCGAACCGGCCGTCCACCAGGGCTTCGGCGGCGCGGTTGTTCTGGAACATGGAAACGATCTGGTCTTCGCTGAGCAGGCGCTTGCCCAGGGTGTCGGCCGCCGGAGCGGGAAGGAAGTCGACCACCAGCACCTGCTCTGGCAGGACGTCGCTCATGTTCGTGCGCGACCCCAGCATGATGTTGACGTGGCCGCTCAGCAGGTACAGGTCGCCGCTGCGGCTCCAGCTCTCCATGTCGACGCTCTGGTAGCGCACCGTCATGCCGAGCTCCTTGGCGAACGCCGCCGTCATGATCACCAGCGACATGCAGTTGCCGGCACGGTCGCGGAAGGTTTCGGCCGCATTGCGGGTATAGCTGGATTCGTACTCGAGCTTGAGATCGGTTTTGGTGTAGAGGGCCTCGAGCAGGCCCTTTTCCTTGCCCAGCGAGCGCGTCAGGCTGCCGAACCTGGCGCTGTGCAGGTAGGTGCGCATCTCCGGGCTGAGGGTGAACAGGTCGGATGCGTCCACCGGCCGGGATGGCGGGGCGAAGGAAGCGTCGGCGAACAGCTCCGCCGGTGGCGCGAGGGTCGACGGCGGGGCGCTGGCGCAGCCGCTCAGCAGCACCAGCAGGATCGCAACGAGGTGTCTCATCATTTCCTCCGTTACCGGTAAACTTTTGCTTCAAGTATCTGCCGGTCCGGAGGGGAAGTAAAGACGCTCTCGAGGAGAGAATTACTGGTCGTCGTGGAAAGCTTCGTGCAATTCGTCGAGCAGCTCGGCGGTTTCTTCCTGCGACAGGCCGAGATAGGCGCAGGCCCGCGCGCCGCCCTTGTTCCACTCGAGCGATTCGGCATGGCCCTGGTACTTGCAGATCGCATTTTCGGCCAGCAGCGACAGCGCCACCAGCGAGCGCACGGGGCCCGCCGTGTTCGCGTCTTCCAGCACGGCATGGTCGTGGTGGTGCAGGATGGCCCAGGCGACGTCGCCGGACAGGCCCCAGTTGCGCGCCAGCAGGCAGCCGATCGCGGCGTGCGAGGTAGAGTGGCGTTCGTCTTCCAGCGCGGTGAACGGGCGCTGGTCCTCCAGCGAGGCGGCGGCGTAGGTGGCGGCGTAGTCCGCGAAGCGGTCCATCAGCAGCGGCACGCCGGTATCGCAGAACAGGCCGAAGGTATGCGCGATGTCCGGTTCGCCGATGCGCATGCGGCGCGACAGGAATACCATCGCCTGCGCACGGCGGGTCGAGACGTCCCAGAAGCTGGCCAGGGCCGCGCTGTTGGCGGGGATCGCCTGGCGCGCCAGGAGGCCGGTCATCAGCGCGGCGACCTGGTTAATGCCGAGGAAGAGGATCGCCTGTTCGATCGACTTGGCCTTGCGCCGGCCGCCGTAGATGGACGAGTTGGCCAGCTTCAGCAGGGCCCCCGACATGCCGACGTCGCTGGCGACGATGCGGCCGATCGTCTCCGGACTCGGGTCCGGCGAGGCGAGTTCGCGCTGCAGGTCCGCCAGCAGGCTGGGACGCGGCGGGATGCGGATCGACTTGATCAGGGTGTCGACGGGATCCTCGGCGGCGCTCGGACGCGCCAGGACGGATGCAGTACTCATGGCAGGGAGGGGAAACGATGCTGCACGGAAATATGTGCAAAGCTCGTCACTATAAACCAGCGCGCCGCGTTTGCACATCAAAGACTCCAAGGTGTGTAGCAAATCCGACAGTTATATTATTTACAATTCTGGCGCTGTCCGTGCGACTCGGCGGGCGCAGCCGTTATAAGATTGTTACATGTCTTCTACCATTCTTGCCGGTATCGATTTTTCCGCTCCTTCCCACCTGGTGGCGCGCCAGCTGATCGGCGTGACGGTGCTGGTCGACGGCGTCGGCGGCCGCATCGTCGAGACCGAGGCCTACGACGGCGAGGACCCGGCCTCGCACAGCTATTCCGGCCCGACCGAGCGCAACTTCGCCATGTTCGGGCCGCCCGCCCACGCCTACGTCTACCGCTCCTACGGCATCCACTGGTGCCTGAACTTTGTCTGCCGCGAAGAAGGGCATGGGGCAGGGGTGCTGATCCGCGCGCTGGAACCGGTCGCCGGGCTGGAACGGATGCAGGCGCGGCGCGGCACGACCGACAGGTGGCTGCTGTGCTCCGGCCCGGGCAAGCTGTGCCAGGCGCTGGGCGTGACAAGGGCGCTGAACGGCAGCCCGCTGGCGCAGCCGCCGTTCGAACTGGAGGCGGCGCCGAAAGGCATCGAGGTGGTGACCGGGCCGCGCATCGGCATCTCGAAGGCCGTCGACGTGCCGTGGCGTTTCGGGCTGGCGCATTCGCGCTACGTGAGCAAACCGTTCCGCTAGCCGTCAGCCATTGGCGCGGCGGCGCCCGGCCGGCCGGTTTTCCAGCGCCGGATGCGCGCCGCGCATGGGGCTGTCCGCGGCCCGCCGGTCCACTTGCGCAAACCTTTCCCCATGCGCGTCGCTGGCCTCGGCAGCCGGTTCGGCGCCTTCGATCTGGAAGACCGCGACCGCACGCGTCAGGTTGACGGTCTGCTCGTGCAGGCTGGCCGCCGCCGCCGCGGCCTGTTCGACCAGGGCCGCATTCTGCTGGGTCATGTCGTCCATCTGTCCGACCGCGCGGTTGACTTCGGCGATGCCCTCGGCCTGTTCGGTGCTGGCGGCGCTGATGCGGTTGATGATGTCGTTCACCTGCTGCACCGAGGCGACCACGCTGCCCATGCTGGCGCCGGCTTCATTGACCGAGGCGCTGCCGCCGTCGATGATCGCCACCGAGTCGGCGATCAGGGCCTTGATTTCCTTGGCTGCCGAGGCGGAGCGCTGGGCCAGCGTGCGCACCTCGCTGGCCACGACCGCGAAGCCGCGTCCCTGTTCGCCGGCGCGCGCCGCCTCGACCGCCGCGTTCAGCGCGAGCAGGTTGGTCTGGAACGAGATGCCATCGATGACGCCGATGATGTCGACGATCTTGCGCGAGCTGGCGCGGATCGACTCCATCGTCGCCACCGCCCGGTCGACGGACTGGCCGCCGCTCGACGCCAGCCGGCTCGCCTCGGCCGCCAGTTCGGTCGCCAGGTGGGCGTTGCTGGCGTTGTCCCTGACTGCCTTGGTCAGCGTTTCCATCGCGCTGGCGGTCTGCTGCAGCGAACCGGCCTGCAGCTCGGTGCGGGTGGACAGGTCCAGGTTGCCGCTGGCGATTTCCTTGGATGCGGTATCGATCGAGCGTACCGAATCCATGATGCTGCGCAGCGTCGTGTTCAGGGTGCCGATCGTGTGGTCCAGCGCACGCGAGGTCGTGGCGATTTCGTCGCGCCCGTCGCTGGCTGCGACGCTGGTCAGGCGTCCCTCGGCCAGGTCGCGCACGACCACCGAGATCGCGTCGATATCGGACAGCATCGCGCGGCGCACTCGCATCGTGACCGCCAGCGACAGTCCGATCGACAGCAGGACCAGGAAAGCCATGGTACGTCCCAGCCGATGGAATTCTTCCCTGGCGGCGGCATAGGCCTGTTCGCTCAGGGTCTTTTCCAGCGAGGCCAGCCGGGCCAGTTGCTGGTTCAGGACGACGAAGTCCTTTTCCGCCTTCTGCATCGAGTTGGTGGCGAGCGACTGGTCGGCCTGGGCCATCTCGATGGTGTCCTGCACGGCCTTGCGGTAAGCCGCCAGTGCCGTCAGCGAGGCATCGATCGGTTTGCGCTCGGCATCGTTGGCCACGCGCGCCAGGTCGCGCAGCTGGGCCTGGATCGCGGCATGCCTGGCGCCGATATCGGCGATCAGGGCGTCGAGCCGGCTCTTGGCGAAGCTGCCGTTGATCCCGGCCAGCAGCTGGTATGCGTTGGCGTGCGCATATTTGGTATCGCCCGCCGTGTCGGCCACGCTCTTCAGGCGCGCCGCGCGTACCTGCACCATGTTTTCCAGCGATGCGTTCTGGCGCACCATGCCGTAATAGGCGACTCCCGACAGCAACACCAGCAATACCAGCACCAGTCCTGGCGCCAGCAGCAGCTTTGGACCAATCCGCAATTTCTTCAGCATGCTACGCTCCCCACTAGAATGGCCTGTGCAGGCGGGCCTCGAGCACGACGTCGCCGACGCGCAGGATGTAAGTCGTCTCCGGCTCGATCCTGCCGGTGGCCGGATCCTTGTACTGGTAATCGACCCAGCCCTTGCCGCGGGCAGCGGCGAGCCCGACGATCTCGCGGCGGTACTTCTTGCCGTTCGAATCCGGGACGTCCAGCAGGTCGATGCCGACCACCGAGGGGTGGCAGGGATCGGCCAGCACGATGCCGGTCCCGAGGTCGCGCAGGCCGACATGCAGCGGGCCCTGGACAAAGGCTGGATCCCTGGCATTGATCCGCCGGATCATTTCGCCCTTGCCTCTGGTCTTGATCAGGGCGGCGCCGCGCTCGGCCATGGCGATCGCGTCCTGCCTGGTGGGCTCGCCGGCCAGCGCAGGCCCATGGAGCAGGCACAGGGCCGTGGCCGCTGCGAGCAGCTTCATGAGATGCCCCTTCTCGAGATGCATGCGCTGATGTTTCCCATTGGCATTGCGTACTTTACGCCGCGGTCTTGCCCGCGCTTTGTGCTAACGCAAGTGGCCGCTCGACGGGAAGATGCGCCAGGGAGGCTCGCCGCCGATGGGCGGCTCCGGCTGGCGCTGGAGAGGCTTGTTCCGCTTATTTCTTGTAAATGCCGGTGACCAGGATGACGTCGCCGACCCGCTGCACATAGCTGGTTTTTGCCTCGATCTTGTTATTGGCCGGGTTCTTGTACATGTAGTCGACCCAGCCCTTGCCTTCTTTCTTCGCCAGTTCGTAGATGTCGCGCCGGTAGAACTTGCCATTGGTGTCGGGTACGTCGTTGAGGTCCTTGCCGACGATCGACTGGTTGAACGGGTGCGCGATATTCGCGCCGCTGCCCAGGTCGCGCATGTAGATGTACATCGAGCCCTGGACGAAGTCCGGGTCCTTGGCGGTAATGCGCTTGATCAACTCGTCCTTACCGTGTGCTTTGTAAAAGGCCGCTCCGCGTTCGCTCATGGCGATCGCGTCTTTTTCGGTCGGCTCGGCTGCGATCGCGGCAGTTGCCAGGCCCAGGCATAGCAATGCGCCGGTGACAAGGTGTTTCATATCGCCTCCTGTCAGGTAAATGAAGCAGCGCCGGAGTGCCGCTGCGCATCGGGAAATGTACGCCGGAGTGGCCCCGAGAAGATTGCGTCGGCGCAAGAATTCCAAAGAGAAACTTTATTTAGAACAACGCGTCTTCATGCATCCTTGATATACAGCGAGGATTTACTTTCATTCCGTCATTAATTGATAGTCGGCAATTCGTATTTCTCGTCGGACTTATAAAGTGGTTTCGGCATTTCTCCCGACTCCGGCTTTGGAGGTCCACCATGCGTACCCATGAGAGCTCGCCCGCACCGTATGTGCTACCGCTGCCGCAGCACGCCGCGGCGCCAGGCCTCACACCCAGGCGGGTCTTCCTGTGTGTATTCCTGCCTTTCGCTTTCGGACACTACCTGTCTCTGCTGCTACGCAATATCAACGCATTGCTCGCACCCAGCCTGGTCAATTCCCTGTCCCTGGACCCGGGGCAGCTCGGACTGCTTACCAGCGCGTTCTTCTTTACCTACGCACTCGTGCAACTGCCGGTCGGCCTGGCGCTGGACCGGTATGGGCCACGCAAGGTGCAGTTGCTGCTCCTGCTGCTGGCTACCATGGGCGCACTGCTGTTCGCATCCGGTCATACCTATGGCGAACTGCTGGTTGCGCGCGCCCTGATCGGCCTGGGCCTGGCAGGCTGCTTCATGTCGGCCGTCAAGGCGCTGTCATCCTGCGTCGCACCGAGCCGGCTGCCGTCGATCAATGGTTACCTGCTGGCGGTGGGCGGCCTCGGTTCCGCATCGGCCACGCTGCCGGTACGCATGGCGCTCCAGCACACCGACTGGCGCGGCCTGTTCGTCCTGCTGGCCATCCTGACTGCGCTGACTGCGCTGGTGATCTGGCTGCTGGTGCCGCAGGCGCCCGCCGTACCCAACACCAAACCGGCAACGCTGGCTTCGCTGGGCGATGTCTACCGCAATCCCGAGTTCCGCAAGACCGTCACGCTCATCCTGGTCCCGCACACCGTATTCTTCGGCATCCAGGGACTGTGGCTTGGGCGCTGGCTGTCGGACGTGGCGCACTTCTCGGATGCCGCCGTGGCCTATCTGCTCTACCTGAGCATGGCCGCGGTGATCTTCGGCGCGATCGCGGTCGGGCTGATCACCGAGCGGGCCGGCCGCCGCGGCATCAAGTCCCAGGATGTGGCCGCGGTCGGGATCGGCCTGTTCCTGCTGGTCCAGGTCACCATCATGCTCAACCATAAGCCCAGCATGCAACTGATGGCGGTGCTGTTTACGCTGGTGGGATCGATCACCGGCATCGAATACACGATCGTGGCGCAAAGCGTGCCGCGCGAACTGACCGGGCGCGCTTCCACCTGCCTGAACCTGCTGATCTTCGTCGGCGCCTTCATCGTGCAGGCCGGGTTCGGCCAGGTCATCGGGCTTTGGCATCCCGGCCCGGGCGGCCAATACCCGGCCGTGGCTTACCAGGTCGGCTTTGCCGTGCTGATCCTCCTGCAACTGCCAGGCGTGGCGGTGTACCTCCTTCGGCGGCGTCCGGTAAAATGCGCAATCCCCGAGTTCATCCCGAAGGAAGAAGAATATGAGGTTAGTTCGTTACGGTCGTCCCGGTAAGGAAAAGCCAGGCCTGTTCGACGAAGAGGGCCGCCTGCGCGACCTGTCCGGCGTGATCGACGACATCGACGCCTCGATGCTGTCCGAGCGCACGCTGCGCAAGCTTGCGAAAATCGACCACAAGACCCTGCCGCTGGTACGCGGCAATCCACGCTTCGGCGTCCCGGTCAAGGGCGTCGGCAAATTCATCGGCATCGGCATGAACTACTCGGACCACGCTGCCGAAGTGGGCGCGCCGGTCCCGAAGGAGCCGGCCATGTTCATGAAGGCGACCAGCTGCCTGTCCGGCCCGGACGACCCGATCCAGCTGCCGAAAGGCTCGAAGAAGACCGACTGGGAAGTCGAGCTGGGCGTGGTGATCGGCACCCGCGCGCAATACGTCAGCGAAGAAGACGCCCTGAAATACGTGGCCGGCTACTGCGTGGTCAACGACGTCTCCGAGCGCGCCTTCCAGTTCGAGATGGGCTCGCAGTGGGACAAGGGCAAGGGCTGCGACACCTTCGGCCCGGTCGGCCCCTTCCTGGTCACGAAAGACGAGATCTTCGACGTCCAGGACCTCGACCTCTACCTGGAGCTGAACGGCAAGCGCATGCAGACCGGGAATACCTCGAACATGATCTTCACGGTTGCTAGAATCGTCAGCTACCTGTCGCGCTTCATGACCCTGGAGCCGGGCGACATCATCTGCACCGGCACCCCGCCGGGCGTGGGCCTGGGGCGCACGCCGCAGCGGTTCCTCAAAAAGGGCGACAAGCTTCGTCTGGGCATCGCCGGTTTGGGCGAGCAGCAGCAGGAAGTGCTCGCGTTCCCGAAATAAGGCGTCCTACCCGAGCGCCTTCAAGGCGGCGCCAGCAGCACATGGTCGCCCGTGCGGCCATCGATGGTGCCGCCCATCGGATAGACCATCAGTCCGCGCTGCATCGCCTGCTCCTTGATCGCCGTCGAAAATTTGACGCTTGAAAATCTCCGCCTTCCGCCGGGATTCTTTTGATTTTTGCCGGCAGCCGTGCGAATATTTCCTGCATGACAGACCGCCTCCGCCCCCTCCCTCCCGACCAATGGACCGATGCCCAGCGCGAAGCGGCCTCGGAGATCGTCAACGGCCCGCGCGGCGCCCTCTACGGGCCTTTCGTGCCGCTGCTGCGCAGCCCCGAGCTGATGGGCCATGCGCAGCGTCTCGGCGAATACCTGCGCTATCGCAGCGCCATCGGGACGCGCCTGTCCGAGCTGGCGATCCTGGTCACCGCGCGCGCATGGAACCAGCAGGTGGAATGGGCGATCCACGCCCCGATCGCGCAGCAGGCCGGCATCGCGATCGACGTGATCGATGCCATCGCGCGGCGTGAGCGCCCGCAAGCCATGTCGGCCGAGGAGGAAGCGGTCTACGATTTCTGCGTCGAGCTGCAGCGCGACAAGCGGGTGTCGGACCGCGTCTATGACGGCGCACTGGCGCTGTTCGGAGAGCAGGGCGTGGTCGACCTGATGGGCGTGAACGGCTACTACACCTTCCTGGCGATGCTGATGAACGCGGCGCAGACCGAGGCGCCGCCGTCCAGCGCGAGCCCCCTGCCCGAGTGAGCGGGGGCCGCTGCCCTCAGGCCAGCGCTTCCTTGGCCGCCTGCTCCGGCGTCAACTCATCGTAGAACATATCGGTGAACCACTCGACGTTCTCTTCGATGTGTTCCTGCGCCTGCTTCTGGGTGGCGCCGCCGGCCACCAGGTGTTTTTCGACTTCGATGCACCAGTTAATCAGTGCCATCGTCTCTTCGTCGAGTTCTTCCTTCTTTGCCATCGCTTACCCCAATACTTTTTTGAAGAAGGCCGACATGGCCTGGACTTCCTCGAGGCACACCGAGTGCTGCATGGCGTACTCGTGCCACTCGACCTGGTAGCCCAGCGAGACCAGCAGGTCGCGCGACATCTCGGCGCGGTTGATGGGCACCACGTTGTCGTGGCGGCCGTGGGCCATGAAGATCGGCGTGGCCAGGCTTTCCTGGGTGCGCTCGGTAGCCAGCGTCGCCGACAGGGGCACGTAGCCGGACAGGCAGAGCATGCCGGCCAGCGTTTCCGGATGCCGCAGGCCGGCCTGGATCGTCATCGCGCAGCCCTGCGAAAAGCCGGCCAGGACGATGCGCGAGGCCGGGATGCCGCGCGCCTTTTCGCGCGCGATGAAGGCTTCGACTTCCTTCTGCGAGGCGCGCAGGCCGGCCTCGTCCTCGCGCCGCGTCAGTTCGGCGCCGGTGATGTCGTACCAGGCGCGCATCACGTAGCCGCCGTTGATGGTGACCGGCATCGTGCGCGCATGCGGGAAGATGAAGCGGATGCCCGGCAGGCCCGCCAGGTCCAGTTCGCGCACGATGGGTACGAAGTCGTTGCCGTCCGCGCCCAGGCCGTGCAGCCAGATGACGGAGACTTCGGGGTTGTCGCTGGTGTCGACGGTGACGTGTTCGAGCAGCTCGCTCATGCGCTCATCCTTGTTTTTTCTTCGGGCGCCAGGCGGTGCAGACGTCCGGATTGGTATCGCTGTAAGGGCCGCCGATCAGGTCGATGCAGTAGGGGACCGCGGCGAAGATGCCGTTGACGACGGTCTCGCCGTTGGCGTCCTTCAGGCCCTCGAGGGTTTCCTTGATCGACTTCGGCTGGCCCGGCAGGTTCATGACCAGGGCAGCGTGGTCCGGCGTCTCGCGGATCACCGCCACCTGGCGCGACAGGATCGCGGTCGGCACGAAGTGCAGGCTGACCTGGCGCATCTGCTCGCCGAAGCCCGGCATCTCCTTGGTGCCGATGGCGAGCGTCGCCTCGGGCGTGACGTCGCGCCGCGCCGGGCCGGTGCCGCCGGTGGTCAGCACCAGGTGGCAGCGGACTTCATCCACGAGTTCGACGAGGGTGCGCTCGATATCGTCGCGGTTGTCCGGGATCAGGCGGGTCTCGACGCGGAACGGGGTGGTCAGCGCCCTGGCCAGCCACTCCTGCAGGGCCGGGATGCCCTTGTCCTCGTAGACGCCGCCGCTGGCGCGGTCCGAGACCGAGACCAGGCCGACGACCAGTTCCTGCACCTTATTCTCCAGACTCATCGTCTTCTTCGCCTTCGTCCTCGTCGCTCGGAGCGGCGGTCTTGGCCGGCTTGGCCAGGTCCTTCAGGATCTGGAAGATCTCGCGGTAGGCCTTGGGCGGCTTGTTCTCGGCCTGCTCCTTGCGGGCGTTGCGGATCAGGGTGCGCAGGTGCTGCACGTCCAGTTGCGGATGCTCTTCCAGCAGCTGGGTGAGGGCCTTGTCGTCGGCCAGCAGCTTCTCGCGGCGGCGTTCCAGCGCGTGCAGGGCGGCGGCTTCGGCCTTCGACGTGCCTTTCCAGCTCTCGATGGTGCGCTGGATGACGGCGACTTCCTCTTCGTCGAGGCTGCGCATCATCTTGCCCACGTACTGCAGCTGGCGGCGGCGGCCTTCGTGGTTGGTGATGGTCTGGGCCATCAGGATGGCATCCTTGACTTCGTCCGGCATCGGCACGCGCTTGACGCGGTCGCGCGGCGCCTCGATCAGCTGTTCGCCGAGCTTCTGTAATTCGTTGCTCTGGCGCTTGAGTTCGGACTTGGAAGGGCGGTCGTATTCCGGTTCGAACTCGTCGGAGCGGAAGCCGACAGCGCCGCGGTTTGCATTTGGCATGATGATCTGGATTCGCCAAGCGCACGGCTTGACGGTAAAAACGGTAAACGGCTGCTATGATAACTGTTTTAGGGCTCGCTACGAAAAACGCACATGAACGACTCCGTCTTCACCCATACCCAGGATCAGCTCAAGCAGCTCGCACAGGACGTGCTGGCAATTGCCAAGGAAACCGGCGCCAGCGACGCATCGGTCGAGATCAGCGAGGGTAGCGGGCTGGCGGTGACGGTGCGCAAGGGCCAGGTCGAGACCATCGAGCAGAACAAGGACAAAGGCATCGGCGTGACCATCTACTGCGGCCAGCGCCGCGGCCACGCCAATACCTCCGATTTCTCCAGCGCCTCGCTGCGCGCCACGGTGGAGGCGGCCTACAACATCGCCCGCTTCACCGCCGAAGACCCGGCCGCCGGCCTGCCGGACGCCGATCTGCTGGAAACGAACCCGCGCGACCTGCGCCTGTGCTACCCCTGGGACATCGACGCCGAGGAAGCCGTGTGCATCGCCCAGCGCTGCGAGGCGGCCGCCTTCGGCGTCGACAAGCGCATCACCAACAGCGAAGGCGCCAGCGTCTACGTCCAGCAGTCGCACTTCGTGGCCGCCAACAGCCTCGGCTTCTGCGCCGGCTACCCGTTCTCGCGCCACACCCTGTCGGTCGCGCCGATCGCCGGCAAGGGCAACAAGATGCAGCGCGACGACTGGTACACCTCGGCGCGCGACCCGAAAAAACTGGCCGACGCCGAAAAGGTCGGCCGCTACGCCGCCGAGCGCGCGCTGGCCCGCCTGAACGCGCGCAAGCTCGATACCCGCACCTGCCCGGTGCTGTTCGAAGCTCCGCTGGCCGCCGGCCTGCTCGGCGCTTTCGTCCAGGCAACGTCGGGCGGCGCCCTGTACCGCAAGTCGAGCTTCCTGCTCGATACGCTGGGCCAGCAAATCTTCCCGTCGCACATCCAGATCGTCGAAGACCCGCATATCGTCGGCGCCGTCGGTTCCTCGCCCTTCGACGAAGAAGGCGTGCGCACCCAGACCCGCAAGGTCGTCAGCGACGGCGTGCTGCAGGGCTATTTCCTGTCCTCTTACTCGGCACGCAAGCTGGGCATGCAGACCACCGGCAATGCCGGCGGCTCGCACAACCTCGAAATGGTGTCGAAGGAAACGAAAATCGCCGACGACTTCGAAGGCATGCTGCGCAAGATGGGCACCGGCCTCCTGGTCACCGAGCTGATGGGGCAGGGCACCAACTATGTCACCGGCGACTATTCGCGCGGCGCGTCCGGCTACTGGGTCGAGAACGGCGTCATCCAGTACCCGGTCGAGGAAATCACGATCGCGGGCAACATGAAGGACATGTTCCAGTCCATCGTCGGCATCGGCAATGATGTGCTGACGCGCGGCAACAAGTCGACCGGGTCGATCCTGATCGAGAAAATGGTGGTTGCCGGCAGCTAAATTCGGTTCCTGCAATAATGTGTGGATATGCATCGCACCGCATTGCATCCCACATTTAGGAACCGCATGAACATTCTCTCAGCAGCCACCAAGCGCCACACCGCCAAGGCCTACGACCCGACCCGCCGCGTCCCCGACGAGCTGATGCAGCAGATCTACGGCCTGCTGCGCCACAGCCCATCGTCGGTGAACTCGCAGCCCTGGCACTTCATCGTCGCCAGCACGCCGGAAGCCAAGGCGCGCATGGCCAAGGGCGCCCAGGGCGGTTTCTCGTACAACGAACCGAAGATCACGCAAGCCTCGCACGTGATCCTGTTCTGCGTGCGCGCCGACGCCGACCAGCAGCACCTCGACAACATCCTCGAGCAGGAACAGCGCGACGGCCGCTTCCGCGACGACGCCGCGAAAGCCGGCCAGGCCAAGGGCCGCCAGGGCTATGTGAACCTGCACCGCTACGGCCAGAAAGACCTGCCGCAGTGGCTGGAAAAGCAGGTCTACATCGCCCTCGGGAGCGCCATGCTGGGCGCGGCCAACCTCGGCATCGACACCACGCCGATGGAAGGCATCGACGTCGCCGCGCTGGACGCGGAATTCGGCCTGCACGAGCGCGGCCTGACGAGCCTGGTGATGCTGAGCTTCGGCTACCACGCCGAGACCGACTTCAACGCCGGCCTGCCGAAATCGCGCCTGGCCGAAGAGCAGGTGTTTACTTTCCTCTAAAGGGAACCTCCTACTGGACGATCCGGAAGGGGCGGAGCATGGGCATCCATGCCTGCTCCAGGATCTTCATGAAGCCCTCGCGGGTCGGGTAACCCTCGTTTTCCCAGTCCCGGGCGTAGTGCCCGGGGTCGGAAGCCAGGATGCCGCGGCTGTCGACGTGGAACACGCGCTCCAGGGGCGAGTGGAATTCCTTCAAGACCTCGTCGTTCACAAGGTCGATCATCAATCGCATCACTTCGGTACGGAAGGCCAGGTCGGGATCGACGTTGGCGTCGTCCATGATGGTCGTGATCCAGCCGCCATGGCTGTCGACGAAGCCGCGGCCGTCGGGCACCGGATAGTCATAGCCGTTCAGGAAGATCGGCTGCTGCCAGGGCGTCTTGCGGTAGGCCCAGCGGATGGCGCGGATGATGCCGTTCAGGCCTTCGCTGATGTGGTACAGCAGCAGGTCGAGGCGCGCCGCCGAGAAGCAGGCGGCCGGGTCGGATGCGGCGGAGCAGTCGTCGCGCAGCGCCAGCCGGTGCTCGAGGGCGTCGTTGGCGAAGCCGCCGAGATAGCACTCGCTGAAGTGGAATTCCGGCGACAGGTGCGTGCGGATCACGCTGGCATACGCGCCATCGCCGATGTATTCGTTGAGCCGCGCGCCGTTGAAGCCGAGCAGGCGGATGGCCGCATGCTCGGGCGCGACCTGCGGATGCTCGACCAGCGCCTGCAAGAGCGTCTGTTCGGCATGCCAGAACCACGCGTCGCCCAGCGCCAGTCCGGCCGGAGGCGGCGCCCCCGGTTCCGGACTTTCACCTGGCCGATACACACTTCCCATTCCCGTCCCTGCTCCTGACCGTCGCTCATGCTTTTGACACGGGCGGCGCAGGCCGGTTCCCGGATGGGCAGGGGGGCTCGTCCAGTCTTACTTGATGGCGCGGACCGCCTGCAGCACCGGCTGCAGCACGGCGGCGCCGAGGCGGGCGCTGCGCGCGCCGTCCCAGCCGACCTGCGGGTCGGGGTCGTTGGCGTTGTCCTTGAACGGCAGTTCCAGGGTCAGCGACAGGCAGCCGAAGGCATGGGTGATGTGCGGCGAGCCCATGGTCAGGGTCTCTTCGCTGTACGGGGTTTCGCCGTAGCCATGCACGTCCTGGAAGTCCGGGCTGGCGACCATGAAGGCATCCGAGAAGGCTTTCTGCGCGGCGGCCTGCTCGGCGGTGAAGTTCGGCAGCGATTCGCTGCCGGCGATGAACACGTAGGGCAGGCCTTCGTCGCCGTGCACGTCCAGGCACATGTCGACCCCGACCTCGTGCATCTTCTGGCGCACCAGGAAGACTTCCGGGCTGCGTTCCATGGTCGGGTTCATCCACTCGCGGTTCAGGTTGGCGCCGGCGGCATTGGTGCGCAGGTTGCCGCGCACCGAGCCGTCCGGGTTCATGTTCGGCACCACGTAGAACACGGTTTCCTTCAGCAGCTGGCGTCCGAACGGATGGGCCGGATCGAGCAGGGCGTCGAGCATGCCTTCGACGAACCATTCGGCCATCGTCTCGCCCGGGTGCTGGCGGGCGATCACCCAGACCTTCTTCTTGCCTTCGGCGGGTTCGCCGATGATCAGCATGTTCAGGTCGCGGCCGTCGACGGTCGAGCCGAGGTCGACCATGCGCACGTGCTCGGACAGCTGGGCGCGGTCGAGCAGCTCCAGGTGGCGCTCCCAGGAATACGGCTCGAAGTAGGCGTAATACACGCTGTCCATGGCCGGGGTGTGCTCGATGGTGAGTACCTGGCCGTCGAAGCTGGTCGGCACGCGGAACCAGTTGATGCGGTCATAGCTCGCCATCGCGTTGTAGTCTTCCCAGCCCTTCGGATAGGCCGACTGGCCGGCGTTCAGCAGGCGGATCGTGCAGGGCTGCGCCTGCGCGCCCTGGAGGCGGAAGTAGAACCACTGGACGATGTCGGCGTGCGAATCCTTGCGGATGTTCAGGTCGATGGCGTTCGCGCTCGTGGCGTTCACGATATCGATGGCGCCAGCGTCGAACTGGCTGCTGATCTTAATAGACATGGTATGCCTTGTAGTAGGGGCCTCGCAAAACCTACTGCGCGTTGCACTGCCGGTCTGCGATGCTCGCTGTACTACTCGTACAGCTGCGCTTCTCGACCAACATTGCCGCCGCTCGCTACGGTTTTACAAGGCCCTGTAATTGAGTGGTAAGGCATGCATGATAACCACTCCTGGTTTCGGCACGCAAATCGGCTCATCTGCTGCCGCTCAAATGCCGGGTCTCTGGCTTTTGTTAACGTTCTCGTTTGTGAGGAAAACAATGAAGAATGAAATCCGCGTGTCACGCGCCGACATCACCAGCATCGACAGCCAGGGCTTCTGGCTGCACTGCAATCGGGAAGAGCTTTATTTGCCGTTCGCCATGTATCCCTGGTTCGAGCATGCCACGGTGGCGCAGCTGTGCCGGGTCGAGTGCATCGGCGATACCTGCCTGTACTGGCCGCGCCTGGACCTCGAGCTGAGCGTCGACACGATCCGCTTGTCGATGAGCGCGCCTCAGCGCAATCCGCCGAACCTGTCGTAAAACCCGGCGTCGGCTTCCGGCGCGTCCGCGTCTTCCCTGCGCAGCACGTCCATCAGGTGCGCCTCGGCCCGCTGCCAGGTCAGCCGGTAGATCGCCTGCGCCAGGGCGTAGGCTTCCGATCCCGGCCAGGGCTGGGGCAGCAGCGCGAGCGGCAGCATCGGATCGTGCAGCTGGACCCGTCGGTAAGCGTGGATCAGCAGGCTGCGCACGACGAACGCGGCCTGCGGCGCCAGCTCCGGCTCCTCGCGCAATACGGTCAGCAGCGGCGTGAACTCGTCGATGAAGCGGCGGTAGTCGGTCACCACGCCGGACAGGTCCCATCCTTCGCGCACCAGTTCGCCGAGCGGGCGCGAGCCGGCATCCGGCAGCTCGGCGGCGCTGCAGACGAAGACCTTGCCGGTGCCTTTCACGCGTTCGAGGATCTCGGCCAGCGGCGGCGGGTCGGCCGCCGGATGCGCCAGCAGGCCGGGCGCCAGCATCGCGTAGCCTTCCCACTCGAGCTCCTTGCGCACGGCCGTGCGCAGGCCCGCGTCGATGCTGCCGTTGGGCGCCATGACGATGGTCCAGCGGCCGTCCCAGTTCAGCCCGGGCGGCGCGTAGATGCGGCGGTTCGCGCGTTCGAAGCGCGGACGGGCCTCGGGCAGCAGGGCATAGCTGCTGCGCCGTCCCTCGCGGCTGGCGACCAGCCAGCCCTCCTGCGCCAGGCGGAACACGCTGGTGCGCACCAGGCGGTCGGTGACGCCCATCGGCGCCACCAGTTCGATCAGGCTGCCCAGCCACAGGCGGGCGCCGTGCGGGGCGATGGCGTCGCCGAAGATCGTCATCACCAGCGACTTGGAGCGCGGCGGATCGGTAGTCAGGAAGCGGGCTATCCACTCCGTGCTGGTAAGGATGTTCATATAGTTACTTTACCGCAATCACGAGATTTCCAGCAGATTGTTGCGTCTCGATATGATTCAAAAATCTTGTGTACATCGCGTTTTTTGTATCGTATTATGGATTCAGACAGAACACAAACGGAGACAACCATGTACGCCCAAATGGTAGAAACCGGCCTCAAGAAGGTGCAGACGCGCGACGACATGAGCGCCGAAGAACAGGCTTTCCAGGCCCGCATCGACGCCGGCGTCAAGATCGAGCCGAAGGACTGGATGCCCGAGGCTTACCGCAAGACCCTGGTGCGCCAGATTTCCCAGCACGCCCATTCCGAGATCGTCGGCCAGCTCCCGGAAGGCAACTGGGTCACGCGCGCGCCCACGCTCAAGCGCAAGGCTATCCTGCTGGCGAAAATCCAGGACGAGGCCGGCCATGGCCTGTATCTGTACAGCGCCGCCGAGACCCTGGGCGTGTCGCGCGACGAGTTGCTGGACGCCCTCCACGCCGGCAAGGCCAAGTACTCGAGCATCTTCAATTACCCGACCCTGACCTGGGCCGACATCGGCGCGATCGGCTGGCTGGTCGACGGCTCGGCCATCATCAACCAGATCCCGCTCTGCCGCTGCTCCTACGGTCCGTATGCGCGCGCCATGATCCGCGTGTGCAAGGAAGAGTCCTTCCACGCGCGCCAGGGCTACGACATCATGATGAAGCTGGCCCAGGGCTCGCCCGAACAGAAGGCGATGGCGCAGGACGCCCTGAACCGCTGGTGGTGGCCCTCGCTGATGATGTTCGGCCCCTCGGATGCCGAGTCGGTCAACAGCGCCCAGTCGAGCCAGTGGCGGATCAAGCTGTTCTCGAACGACGAACTGCGCCAGCGCATGGTCGACCAGACCGTGCCGCAGGCCGAATTCCTCGGCCTCACCATCCCCGACCCCGACCTGAAATGGAACGAGGAACGCGGCCACTACGATTTCGGCGAGATCGACTGGAGCGAATTCCACAACGTCCTGAAGGGCAACGGCCCCTGCAACAAGGAGCGCCTGCGCACCCGCGTGAAGGCCTGGGAAGAGGGCGAGTGGTTCCGCGATGCGCTGGTGGCGTATGCGGACAAGCAGGCGGCGAAGAAGGCCGCCGCGTAAAAACACCGTCGTTTCCGGCACTGCCGGAAACGACTCCCCGCGCAGGCGGGGACCCAAGTTTGTTCGCAGGCTACGCACGCAACTTGGGTTCCCGCCTACGCGGGAACGACGGGATTTGAAGGAGACACAAAATGAGCAAAGAATGGCCCCTCTGGGAAGTCTTCATCCGCAGCCAGCACGGCCTCGCCCACAAGCACGTCGGCAGCCTGCACGCGCCGGATGCCGAGATGGCGATCAACAATGCGCGCGACGTCTACACGCGGCGTAACGAAGGCGTCTCGATCTGGGTCGTGAAGGCGGCCGACATCGTCGCCTCCAGCCCGAGCGACAAGGACGCGCTGTTCGAGCCGTCCAACAGCAAGGTCTATCGCCACCCGACCTTCTTCCCGATGCCGGAAGAAGTCAAGAACCTGTGAGGCCCGGCGTGGACAAGGCGAAGTTTGAATACCTGCTGCGCCAGGGCGACAACGCCCTGATCCTGTCCCAGCAGCTGTCCCAGTTGTGCGGCAAGGGCCCGGCGCTGGAAGAGGACATGGCGCTCACCAACGTCGCGCTCGACCTTCTTGGGCAAACGCGCATGTGGCTGACCTATGCCGGCGAGCTCGAAGGCCATGGCCGCGACGAAGACCGCCTCGCCTACCTGCGCGACAGCCGCGAGTTCCGCAACGTCCTGCTGGTCGAGCAGCCGAACGGCGACTACGCCCAGACCATGGTGCGCCAGTTCTTCTTCGACACCTGGCACTACTTCCTGATGCGCGAACTGCTGAATTCGACCGACCGGCGCATCGCCGAGATCGCGGAAAAATCGCTCAAGGAAGTCACCTACCACCTGCGCCGCAGCGGCGACCTGGTGGTGCGCCTGGGCGACGGCACCGACACCAGCCACGCCAGGATGCAGGCCGCCGTCGACGAGCTGTGGACCTATGCCGGCGAAGTCTTCCTCTACGACGAAGCCGACCAGGCGATGGTGGAGCAGGGCGTCGCACCAAGTGCGGAGACCCTGCGTGCGGCCTTCCTGCAGCACGTGGCCGAAGTGTTCGACGAGGCCACGCTGGCCATGCCCTCGCCCGACGCCTACATGCAGCGCGGCGGCAAGCAGGGCCGGCACACGGAGCGCCTCGGCTACATCCTGGCCGAGATGCAGTTCCTGCAGCGCGCCTATCCGGGCGTCGAGTGGTAAAGCCATGACGGAGGCAAGGGTGAACGACAGCGCGCAGGTCTGGGCCTGGCTCGGCGAGGTGCCCGACCCCGAGATCCCGGTGATCTCGGTGGTCGACCTCGGCATCGTGCGCGACGTCGCCTTCGACGGCGACGAGTGCGTCGTCACCATCACCCCGACCTATTCCGGCTGCCCGGCGATGCAGGTGATCGCCGAAGACGTGGAGAACGCCTTGCGCGCGCGCGGGCTCCAGCGCGTGCGCATCGCCACCCGCCTGTCGCCGGCCTGGACCACCGACTGGATGAGCGAGGCCGGCAAGGCCGCCCTCAAGGGCTACGGCATCGCGCCTCCGGTGCAGCAGGTGATCGACATCAGCGCCCTGAAGCACGGTGTGAAACGCCATGCGATCCAGGAGCCGGAAGTCGCCTGCCCGCACTGCGGCTCCATGCACACCCGCCTCACCAGCCAGTTCGGCTCGACGCCATGCAAGGCGCTGTACCAGTGCCTCGACTGCCGCGAGCCTTTCGACTACTTCAAGTGTCATTAAGACGATGAGCAAATTCCATCCACTGACTGTCGCCAAGGTGAAGCATGAAACGCGCGACGCGATCGCCGTCACCTTCGACGTGCCGCCGAACCTGCGCGATGCCTTCACATACCAGCAGGGACAGCACCTGACCCTGCGCGCCATGATCGACGGCGAGGACGTGCGCCGTTCCTATTCGATCTGCTCCGCCGTGCAGGACGATTGCCTGCGCGTCGCCATCAAGCGTGTGAACGGCGGCCTGTTCTCGACCTGGGCCAACGAATGCATCCGTCCCGGCGTCACCATCGACGTGATGCCGCCGGAGGGCCGCTTCAACCTGCCGCTCGAGCCGGAAAGCAGCCGCCACTACCTGGCGTTCGCGGCCGGCAGCGGCATCACGCCGATCCTGTCGATCGTCAAGACCACCCTGATGGCCGAGCCGAACAGCCGCTTCACCCTGCTGTACGGGAACCGCGCGTCCTCGTCGGTGATCTTCCGCGACGAGCTGACCGACCTGAAGGACCAGTACCTGGAGCGCCTGAACCTGGTCTACATCATGAGCCGGGAACCGCAGGACATCGAGCTGTTCCACGGCCGCATCACCGAGGACAAGTGCCGCCAGCTGTTCCAGCACTGGCTGCGCGTCGAGAACATCGACTACGCCTTCATCTGCGGCCCCGAAGACATGATGCACGGCGTCTCGAACGCCCTGCAGGAAGCAGGGATGCCGAAGGAGCGCATCCGCATCGAACTGTTCGCGGCCGGCGCGACGAAGCCTGATCGCAAGCCGCGCCCGGTATCGGCGGAACCGCGCCACCAGACCGGCGTCACCGTGATCATGGACGGCGTCCACGCCAGCTTCACGATGGACAAGGACAAGGAATCGCTGCTCGACGCCGGCCTGCGCGCTGGGCTGGACATGCGCTACTCCTGCAAGGGCGGGGTGTGCTCGACCTGCCGCTGCAAGGTGCTGGAAGGGCAGGTCGAGATGGACGTCAACTACGCGCTCGAAGACTACGAAGTGGCGCGCGGGTTCGTGTTGAGCTGCCAGAGTTTTCCGGTGACGGACCGGGTTGTCGTTGATTTTGACGTGCATGAGTAAGCGCCACTAACGCTAGCACGTCGTTCCCGCCTTCGCGGGAACGACGGGATAACAATAAGGAGGAGACACCCATGACCTACGAATCCATCCAATTCACCATCCAGAACGGCATCGCCGTCCTCACCCTCAACCGCCCGGACCGCCTGAACAGCTTCACCCAGGCCATGCACGGCGAAGTGCGCCACGCCCTGGACGCGCTGCAGGCCGACAAGTCGGTGCGCGTGCTGGTGCTGACCGGCGCCGGGCGCGGTTTCTGCGCCGGCCAGGACCTGAACGACCGCGCGGTCGCGCCGGGCGCCGCTGCGGCGGACCGGCCGGGCGTCGATCTGGGCGAATCGGTCGAAAAATACTATGCCCCGCTGGTCACGACCCTGCGCACCCTGCCGATGCCCGTGATCTGCGCGGTGAATGGCGTGGCGGCCGGCGCCGGCGCCAACCTGGCGCTGGCCTGCGACATCGTGCTGGCCGCGAAGTCCGCCAGTTTCATCGAAGCCTTCTGCAAGCTGGGCCTGATTCCGGACACCGGCGGCACCTGGGTGCTGCCGCGCCTGGTCGGCCCGGCGCGCGCCATGGGCCTGGCCCTGCTGGGCGACAAGCTGCCGGCCGAGAAGGCCGAGCAATGGGGCCTGATCTGGCGCTGCGTGCCGGACGAAGCCCTGATGATGGAAGCGATGGCGATGGCCGAGCATTTCGCGGCCGCGCCGACCAAGGGCCTGGCGTTCACGAAAAAAGCCATGCTGGCCAGCTGGACCAACACCTTGCAGGAACAACTGCAGCTGGAAGCCGGCATGATGCGCGAACTGGGCTACAGCCACGACTACCGCGAGGGCGTGGCCGCCTTCATCGAAAAGCGCCAGCCGCACTTCAACGGAGAGTAAGGAATGGCACAGGCATTGGAAAAGGGCAGCGTCGTCGCCGTGGTCGGCAGCGGCGCCATGGGTTCCGGGATTGCCCAGGTGGCGGCCGCCGCGGGGCACCGGGTGCTGGTGTACGACACGCGGCCGGAAGCAGTGGCAAAGGCGATCGCCGGCATCGGCAAGGCCTGGGAAAAACTGGTCGAGAAAGGGCGGATGGGCGGCGCCGAAGCCGACCTCGCGCGCGAACGCCTGCAGCCGGCCGCATCGATGGCGGAGCTGAAGGACGCGGCGCTGGTCGTCGAAGCCATCGTCGAAGACCTGGACGTCAAGCGCGCCCTGTTCGCCGAACTGGAAGCCATCGTCGGCCCGGACTGCATCCTCGCCACCAACACCTCGTCGATCTCGGTGACGGCCATCGCCGCCCAGCTGGAGCGCCCGGAGCGCCTGGCCGGCATGCACTTCTTTAACCCGGTGCCGCTGATGGCGCTGGTCGAAGTGGTCAGCGGCGTCGCCACCGACAAGGCGGTGGCCGACACCGTCCACGCCACCGCCGAAGCCTGGGGCAAGAACCCGGTGCACGCGAAGTCCACGCCGGGCTTCATCGTCAACCGCGTGGCGCGTCCCTACTATGCCGAGGCGCTGCGCCTGCTGCAGGAACAGGCGGCCGATGCGGCCACGCTGGACGCCGTGATGCGCGAAGCGGGCGGTTTCCGCATGGGTCCCTTCGAGCTGATGGACCTGATCGGCCACGACGTCAACTTCTCGGTCACGCAATCGGTGTTCAAGGCCTATTTCAACGATCCGCGCTTCACGCCTTCGGTGCTGCAGCAGGAGCTGGTGAACGCCGGCTTCCTCGGCCGTAAATCCGGGCGCGGCTTCTACCGCTACGGCGAGGGTGTCGCCATGCCGACGGCGCAGGCCGAGCCCGCGGTGGAGCGTCCGACCACCGTGCGCATCACCCACAAGCGCGACGTCGTCGACCCGGTATTCGATCCACTGAAGTCCATCGTCACCGAACGCCTGGGGGCGGCCGGCGTCGCGCTCAGCCATCCGGCGCTGTTCGACGGCACCGATACCAGCGAAGAGCCGGCTTTCCACGTGCATGGCGCCGCCATCTACCTGAGCGACGGCCGCAGCGCGACCCAGCGCGCGGCCGACGACGGCCATGCGAACACGGTCCTGTTCGACCTGGTGCTCGACCCGGCGAAAGCCACCCGCATCGCGCTGGCCAGGGCCGACCAGTGCAGCGACGAAGCCTGGCGCGGCGCGGTCGGCATGTTCCAGGCCGCCGGCTTCACGGTCACGCGCCTGGACGACGTGCCCGGCATGGCCGTGATGCGCACCGTCGCCATGCTGGCCAACGAGGCGGCCGACGCCGTCAACCAGGGCGTGTGCAGCGCGCGCGCCGTTGACATCGCGATGCAGAAGGGCGTGAACTACCCGCGCGGGCCGCTGGCCTGGGCCGACGCGGTCGGCCTGCGCCACATCGTCGCCGTGCTGCATCACCTGGCCCAGACCTATGGCGAAGACCGCTACCGCGTCTCGCCGCTGCTGCGGCGCAAGCTGGCGGCCAACCCGGAAGGAGCACGATTCCATGCAGTTTGATGCGCAGCAGCTGGCCGAGCTGGCCGGCAGGACCATGTACGAACGCGATCCGGCCAGCCAGCAGCTGGGCATGACCCTGGACGAGATCCGCCCCGGCTACGCGCGCATGAGCATGCGCGTGCGCGACGACATGCTGAACGGCCACGGCACCTGCCACGGCGGCTACATCTTCATGCTGGCCGACAGCGCCTTCGCCTTCGCCTGCAACTCGCACAACTTCAACACGGTCGGCGCCGGCTGCAGCATCGATTACCTGTCGCCGGGGCGCGAAGGCGAGCTGCTGACGGCCGAAGCGCAGGAGCAGGCGCTGTCCGGCAAGACCGGCGTCTACGACATCGTGGTCACGAACGAGGAAGGGCGCAAGGTGGCGCTGTTCCGCGGCAAATCCCACCGTGTGAACGGCATGGTGGCGGAAGTGGGCAACACCCAGTAAAGGAGAAGGTGATGGTGCAACGCATTCCTCAACCGGGCGACCTCGAACCGATCGAGCGCGCCAGCCGCGACGAGCTGCAGGCCGTGCAGCTCGAGCGCCTGAAGCGGACGCTCAGGCACGCCTACGAGAACGTGGCGCACTACCGCCGTGCCTTCGACGAGAAAGGCGTGCACCCGGACGACCTGGAGACCTTGGCCGACCTGGCGAAATTCCCCTTCACCGACAAGAAGACCCTGCGCGACAACTATCCGTTCGGCCTGTTCGCGGTGCCGCGCGAGCAGGTGGTGCGCGTGCACGCCTCCTCCGGCACCACCGGCAAGCCGACCGTGGTCGGCTACACCAGGCGCGACATCGACACCTGGGCCGACCTGGTGGCGCGCTCGATCCGCGCGGCCGGCGGACGCGCCGGCGACATGGTCCATGTCGCCTACGGCTACGGCCTGTTCACCGGCGGCCTGGGCGCCCACTACGGCGCCGAGCGCCTGGGCTGCACCGTGGTGCCGATGTCGGGCGGGCAGACCGAAAAGCAGGTCCAGCTGATCCAGGACTTCCAGCCCTCGATCATCATGGTCACGCCGTCGTACATGCTGAACATCGTCGAGGAATTCAAGCGCCAGGGGATCGATCCGGCCACCTCCTCGCTGAAGGTCGGCATCTTCGGCGCCGAGCCCTGGACCGACGCGATGCGCCGCGAGATCGAAGAGAGCGCCGGCATCGACGCGGTCGACATCTACGGCCTGTCCGAAGTGATGGGGCCGGGCGTGGCCAGCGAATGCATCGAGAGCAAGGACGGCCCGGTGATCTGGGAAGACCACTTCTACCCCGAGATCATCGACCCGGACACCGGCGAGGTGCTGCCGGACGGCGCCGAGGGCGAGCTGGTGTTCACGTCGCTCAGCAAGGAAGCCCTGCCGATCGTCCGCTACCGCACGCGCGACCTGACCCGTTTGCTGCCGCCGACCTCGCGTTCGATGCGCCGCATGGGCCGCATCACGGGCCGCTCGGACGACATGCTGATCATCCGCGGCGTGAACGTCTTCCCCAGCCAGGTCGAGGAACAGGTGCTGCAGATGCCGGCGCTGGCGCCGCACTACCAGCTGGTGGTGACGAAGGACGGCCACCTCGACAAGCTGGAAGTGCGCTGCGAGCTGCGGGAAGGGGATTGCCCGCCCGAGCGCGTGCAGGCCCTGGCCCAGGAACTGAAGCACCGCATCAAGACCCATATCGGCGTGACCACCAGCGTGAACCTGCTGCCTGCGCAAGGCATCGAGCGTTCGCTGACGGGCAAGGCCCGGCGCGTGGTCGACCAGCGTAACAAATAAACCCAGGAGATATTTCAATGACTGACGCATTCATCGTCGACGCCATCCGCACCCCCTTCGGCCGCTTCGGCGGCGCATTGGCGAACGTGCGCGCCGACGACCTGGCCGCGCTGCCGATCGCGGCGCTGATCGAGCGCAACCCGGGCGTGGACTGGGCCCGGGTCGACGACGTCTATTACGGCTGCGCCAACCAGGCCGGCGAGGACAACCGCAACGTGGCGCGCATGGCGGCCCTGCTGGCGGGCCTGCCGCCGAGCGTCCCGGGCAGCACCATCAACCGCCTGTGCGGCTCCAGCCTGGACGCGGTCGGCCTGGCCGCGCGCGCGATCCGCACCGGCGAAGCGCAGCTCGTCATCGCCGGCGGCGTCGAGAGCATGACCCGCGCGCCCTTCGTGATGGGCAAGGCCGACAGTGCCTTCTCGCGCACGGCGAAGATCGAAGACACCACCATCGGCTGGCGCTTCGTGAACCCGAAGATGAAGGCGGAATATGGCATCGACTCGATGCCGGAGACGGCCGAGAACGTGGCGCGCGAATTCGGCATCAGCCGCGCCGACCAGGATGCCTTCGCGCTGCGCAGCCAGCAGCGCTGGGCCGCCGCCAACGCGGCCGGGGTGTTCAAGGAAGAGATCGTGCCGGTCACGCTGCATGGGAAGAAAGGGGAGTCGCGCGTGTTCGACACCGACGAGCATCCGCGCCCGGACGTCAGCCTGGAAGCGCTGGCCAGACTGAAGGGCGTGGTGACGCCGGACGGCTCGGTCACCGCGGGTAACGCCTCCGGCGTGAACGACGGCGCCTGCGCGCTGCTGCTGGCCTCGAGCGCCGCGCTCGACCAGTACCAGCTGACTCCGCGCGCGCGCGTGGTGGGCATGACGACCGTCGGCCTGGAACCGCGCATCATGGGCTTCGGCCCGGCGCCGGCCACCAGGAAGCTGCTGCAGATGACCGGTTTGACGATCGAGCAGATGGACGTGATCGAACTGAACGAAGCCTTCGCCGCACAGGGCCTGGCGGTGCTGCGCGACCTCGGCCTGCGTGACGACGACCCGCGCGTGAATCCGAACGGCGGCGCGATCGCCCTCGGCCATCCGCTCGGCGCGTCCGGCGCGCGCCTGGTCACGGCGGCCGTGAACCAGCTGCACCGCACGGGCGGCCGCTATGCGCTGTGCACGATGTGCATCGGCGTGGGCCAGGGCATCGCCCTGATCGTCGAGCGGGTCTGAGATGCCAGTCTACGAAATCGACGGCATCCGCCCGGTGGTGCATCCGACCGCCTACGTGCACCCGACCGCGGTGCTGATCGGCGACGTGATCGTCGGCCCGCGCTGTTACGTCGGCCCGCTGGCCTCGCTGCGCGGCGACTTCGGCCGCCTGATCCTGGAAGAGGGCGCGAACGTGCAGGACACTTGCGTGATGCACGGCTTCCCGGAAGACGACACGGTGGTCGAGGTGGACGGCCACATCGGCCACGGCGCCGTGCTGCACGGCTGCCGGGTCGGGCGCAATGCCATGGTCGGCATGAATGCGGTGGTGATGGACAAGGCCGTGGTGGGCGCGGAATCGATCGTCGGCGCTGCGGCTTTCGTGAAGGCCGGCATGGCGATCCCGCCGCGCAGCCTGGTGCTGGGCGCGCCCGCGCGCGTGATGCGCGAGGTCACGGACGAGGAGCTCGCGTGGAAGAGTTATGGGACGCGGCAGTACCACGACCTGGCGCTGCGGTCGATGAAGTCCCTGCGTGAGGTGGAGGCCTTTACGGAGGTCGAGCCGGGGCGGGGGCGGATGGTGTTCGATGAGCCGCACAGGCCGAAAAAATAGCCGCTTGAATGCATAAGAACTTGGATTCCCGCCTTCGCGGGAACGACGAGTTAGCGTCGTCCCCGCGCAGGCGGGGACCCAAGGAAAGCATCAGAATTCGAAAACACCGACGTTAGACAAAACTGACCGAAGGAGACAGAACAAATGACCCCATCAACCCTGCAAAGCTACATCGCCGGCCGCTGGCAAGGCCAGCAGGCCCACCAGGCCCTGCACAGCGCCCTGGACAACCAGCTGATCTACCACACCCACGCTGAAAAAATCGACTTCGACGAAGCGCTCACCTACGCCCGCAAGCAAGGCGTGCGCGAGCTGATGGCGCTGGATTTCCAGAAGCGCGCCCAGCGCCTGAAGGCCCTGGCGCTGTACCTCATGGAGCGCAAGGAAGAGCTGTACGAGATCTCGCACCTGACCGGCGCCACCCGGCCGGACAGCTGGGTCGACGTGGAAGGCGGCATCGGCACCCTGTTCGCCTATGCCAGCATGGGCTCGCGCGAGCTGCCGTCCTCGAACGTACTGCATGAAGGCCCGGCCATGGCGCTGGGCAAGCGCGGCGGCTTTGCCGGCACCCACATCCTGGTGCCGCGCGGTGGCGTGGCGGTGCACATCAACGCCTTCAACTTCCCGATCTGGGGCATGCTGGAAAAATTCGCGCCCAGCTTCCTTGCCGCCATGCCCTGCATCGTCAAGCCGGCCACCGCCACCAGCTATCTCACGCATGCGACTGTGAAGATGATGATGGAATCCGGCCTGGTGCCGGAGGGCAGCCTGCAGCTCGTCATCGGCAGCACCGGTGACCTGCTGGACCGCCTGGGCGGCTTCGACGCCGTCACCTTCACCGGTTCGGCGGATACGGCCGCCAGGCTGCGCGCCAACGCCAACCTGATCCGCGAAGCCGTGCCCTTCACGGCGGAAGCCGACTCGCTCAACTGCGCGATCCTGGCGCCGGACGTCACGCCCGATGACGAAGAGTTCGACCTGTTCGTGAAGGAAGTCGCACGCGAGATGACCGGCAAGGCCGGCCAGAAGTGCACGGCGATCCGCCGCATTATCGTGCCCGAGCAGCATGTCGACGCGGTCGGCGAGCGCCTGCGCGCGCGCCTGGCGAAGATCGTGGTCGGCAACCCGAAGGTCGAGGGCGTGCGCATGGGCGCGCTGGCCTCGATGGACCAGCACCGCGACGTCTCGGAAAGAGTCGAGATGCTCGCGCGCGGCAACGAAGTCCTGTTCAGCGCCCGCGACGGCTTCAAGCCGGTGGGTGAAGGCTGCGGCAATGGCGCCTTCTTCTCGCCGACCCTGATCCTGTGCCGCAACGGCATGAGCAACGACGCCGTCCACGACGTCGAGGCCTTCGGCCCGGTCAGCACCATGATGACCTACCGCGACATCGACGAAGCCCTGCACCTTGCCGCGCGCGGCAAGGGCAGCCTGGTGACGACCCTGGTGACGAAGGACCCGGCCATCGCCGCGCACGCGGTGCCGGTGGCGGCGGCTTCGCACGGCCGTGTCCACATCCTCGACCGCGTCGCCAGCGTGGACTCGACCGGCCATGGCTCGCCGCTGCCGCAGCTGAAGCACGGCGGCCCGGGCCGCGCCGGCGGCGGCGAAGAGCTGGGCGGCATCCGCGCGGTGAAGCACTTCCTGCAGCGCGCCGCGGTGCAGGGCTCGCCGACCATGCTGACGGCGGTGACCGGCGAGTACGTGCGCGGCGCCGAAGTGAAGGAAAGCGAGGTCCACCCGTTCCGCCGCTGGTTCGAAGACCTGGAGATCGGCCACTCGCTGCTGACCCACCGCCGCACCGTGAGCGAGGCGGACATCGTCAACTTCGGCGGCGTGTCCGGCGACTACTTCTACATGCACTTCGACGAGATCGCGGCGAAGGACACCCAGTTCGGCAAGCGCATCGCCCACGGCTACTTCGTGCTGTCGGCGGCGGCCGGCCTGTTCGTGTCGCCGGCGCCGGGTCCGGTGCTGGCCAACTACGGCCTGGACAACCTGCGCTTCGTGGCGCCGGTGGCGATCGGCGACACGATCCGCGCGCGCCTCACCTGCAAGCGCAAGGTCGACCGCAACCGTACCGACGAACAGGGACGCGGCCAGGGCGTGGTGGCGTGGGACGTGCAGGTCACCAACCAGCATGACGAGCTGGTGGCCAGCTATGACATTTTGACGCTGGTGCAGAAGCGCGGCTGACCCCTGTCGTCCCCGCGCAGGCGGGGACCCAAGTTGCACGCGTTCCAGTTGCGCCAGTAGAACTTGGATCCCCGCCTGCGCGGGGACGACGTGCATCTGCTAACGCTGCAAGTACGCCAACCGTTTTCCCGCCGACCCCTCATCCGGCTCGAACAGCACCAGCTCCTTCATCACCCGCGTCAGCCCCACATACAGGTGCCGCACCTCGTTGGTCGCATCCCGGCTGCGCATGAATTCGTCCTGCGCCAGGAAGGGCATCAGCACATATGGCCATTCGCGCCCCTTGGCGGCCTGGATGGTCGTGACCCGCACCAGGCTGCGCCGGGTGCCGATGCTGTTGGCATTCTTCGACCTGCGCACCAGCGCGACATCGTTCTCCATCCGGACCAGCGTGGCCAGGAATTCCGCGGCCGGCACCTGGCCGTGGCTTGCGGCAAAGCGCAGGAAGGCGTCGATCGAGCGGCGCGCCGAGGCGACCCGGTCGCGGCTGACGAAGGCGCGGCTGGTGGCGTCGTGCAGGTCGACTTCGTCGCGCAACATGG
This sequence comes from Telluria sp. Soil_C_11, assembly GCF_057657395.1. NCBI lineage: Bacteria > Pseudomonadati > Pseudomonadota > Betaproteobacteria > Burkholderiales > Oxalobacteraceae > Telluria > Telluria sp. Soil_C_11. The sequence goes on from NZ_JBDGIN010000017.1 coordinate 42,521, forward strand.
CCAGCAGTTCGAAGGCAGTCGCGGAGCCGGCCAGAGAGGCCATGCGGGCGATCACGGGCCGGACCAGGTTCTTCGACTGGCGCGCCTGCGGGCTGTCGAACTCCGTCTCGCGCAGCAGGGCGCCGTCGAAGAAGCTCTTCAGCACTTCCGGCGTGCGCTTCACCTCGTCCTGCGCATAGCCCAGCACCGACCTGCGTTCGGCCCACTCCAGCTTCCAGTGCTTCGGATCGCGCGTCAGGTAGAAGTAGCGCGACAGCGCCAGCACCATCTGCACGCAGGTGTCGGCATGGCCGCGCAGGGAGGAGTAATCGTTGCTGACGTAGTGCAGGATCCCGCGCAGCAGCAGGATCTCCGGCAGCAGCAGGAAGGTCTCGAAGCCGTCGCACTTGTACGGGATCTTCGCTTCCATCAGCGCGGTCTCGATCTCGATGCTCTGGTCGACGTCGCGCAGCACGACGGCGAAATCGCGGTTGGTCGGCTTGGGCCGGCCCTTCTGCAGGGCGGTGCGGATGGTGTCGGCCACCAGCTGCGCGCAGGCGCCCGGCTGCGACGGGTCGTAGGCCACGCGGCGCACGATGGTGTCGCGGTCCGGGCGGCCTTCGCAGCCGTTGTGGGTCAGGCCGTCGGCAAGCTGCGCGGGGGCCTGGCCGAAGCGGTAGGACATCCCCAGCGGGAAGCGCTTGCCGTCCGCGCGGTAGGCGTCCGCGAAGCGCTGGCCGGAGAAGACCGGGTCGGCGCCGCGGTCGCGGTTGATGGTCTGGTCCTTGTCGCCGGCCACCACCAGGCGCGCGCCGCGCCGCAGCCGCGCCAGCAGTTCGAATTCGGCGGCGTTCACGTCATGCCATTCGTCGACCAGGTACAGCGACCAGCGGCGCAGTTCCTGGGCCAGGGTCGGCTGGCGCTGCAGCAGGTAGACCAGGTCGGCGACCGCGTCGTTCGGGCCCTGCCAGCGGAATTCTTCCGGATAGGGATGGCGCTGCGCTTCGTACTCGCGGATGATGTCGGCCACCGGATCGGGCTGGCCGGCCAGGTCGGCATCAAAGCTTTCGTCGTAGTCGGCATCGTCATCGTCGTTCGCGTCGTCGTCGTGCGACTCGCTATCCTTCGGCGCGAACTCGCCGGTCTCGAGCGCGGCCTTCAACTGGGCCAGGCGGCGCGCGATGTCGTCCAGGTGCTGGTTGTTTTCGTCGAGGCCGAAATTGAAGTCGCTGCGGATGCCCTGTTCCTGGTAGCGTTGCCAGACGCGGTCGGCGGCGGCGACCAGTTCGCCGCGGATGCCTTCCACGTCCTGGTGGACGACCGGCCGGCTGATGCGGCCCCGTTCCGCCAGGTCCTCGATCAGCTGGCGCGCGAAGTCTTCCACCGTCATCACGAAGACGCCGCTGTCGTCCCCCGCTTCTTCGTTCAGCTTTTCATGGAAGCGCAGGCGCGCGCCGCGCGAGAAGCACAGGGCCAGGATGGCGCGTCCGGACAGCCCGTCGGCGCAGGCCTGGCGCGCTTCCATCGCCAGCGTGGTGGTCTTGCCGGCGCCGGCCACGGCATCGATCAGCTTGACCTTGTTGGGAGACTGCAGGATGGCGGCTTGCTGGCTGTTCGGTTGCGTGGACATGCGTGGTGCTTTCGGCTTTTTGGCTACTATACACTGTCGTTTGTCCAAAACCTTCAACAAGGAGCGCCCATGAGGCTAGACCTGAGCAGTATCCCCGTACTGACCGGCACCGGTTATCCCGAACCCTTCGCCGAAGCCGTCAACGGGCGCAGCCGGCAGGCGCTGGGGGACGCCGGCGGCATCACCCAGTTCGGCGTCAACCTGGTGGAACTCCAGCCTGGCGCCGCCTCGTCGCAGCGCCACTGGCATTCGCACGAGGACGAGTTCGTGATGGTCGTGTCCGGCGAAGTGACGCTCATCACCGACGAAGGCGAGACCCTGATGCGCGCCGGCGACTGCGCCGCCTTCCCGGCCGGGCGGCCGAACGGCCATCACCTGGTGAACCGCGGCTGGGGCACGGCGCTGTTCCTGGCGGTCGGTTCGCGCTTCGAGGAAGACAAGGCGAGCTACCCCGACATCGACCTGCTGTACGACGGCAGCACCGACAGCTATACCCACCGCGACGGCACGCCGTATCCGAAACGGGCGGCGCAGGCCCATGCGGGCGCGCATGGCGACGGCGCCGAACCGGTGCCGCCGGTGCCGGTCGAGACCGAGACGCTGGAGCCGCGCGTCTACCGCGCCGACCACGGCGAGCAGGATGGCGTCGTCAGTCCGGACGAACCTCGATAGCGAACAGCTCCTCCACCGTCACTCCCAGTACCTTCGCCAGCTTGAGCGCGAGGATGGTGGAGGGCACCATGTGCCCGGCCTCGATCGCGTTCACGGACTTGCGGGTGACGCCGGCGCGCTCGGCCAGCTCGGCCTGCGTGAGGTCGAGGCGGGCGCGCTGGATCTTCATCGTGGTGCTCAGGTGCTCGCTCATCGCTTCCTTCAGCGGTCGTACCAGAGCAGGCTGGCCAGCACGGTCGCCGCGCCAAGGGTGACGGTACCCGCCGCCATCAGCGCGACGCCTTGTCCGGCGCCGCTCCAGCCCAGGCCCAGGGCCAGCGCCGGCTGCAGTACCAGCACCGCAAAGAACCCGTTGCGCCAGGCGCGCGACAGGCTGGCCTGGCGCAGTTCGTCCCTGCGCACGGCCTCCAGCGCGCGGGCGTCCATCCGCCGCTGCATGCGGTGCAGGGCCGCCACCGCGATGACGAGGATCGGCGGCAGCGCTTTCCACAAGGCGCCGCCGGCCTGCGCCGCGGCGCCCTGGCCAAGGCTCAGCAGGGCCGCCATGCCCAACAGGAGCAGCAGCCCCAGCACCGCCAGCAACTGACGGTGCGCAGCGCGTGCGGCGGTGTCGATCGAATTCGCTTGCTCGGCCATTTCCTGCTCCTGATGAGTTATGGAAATGGCAGTGTAACCTTGAATTCTCAAAAAGTCACCGATAAGTTACACGCAGCCCATCCTGCGACGGTACGGCGAGCAAGTCTTCGTAGTCGAGCACGGCGGTGACATCGGTCTCCAGCGGATGGGCGTGGGTCGTGGTCACGACGATGCTGGCCATGCCGGCCGCCGCGGCGGACGCCAGCCCGGCCAGCGTATCCTCGAACACCAGGCAGTCGGCGGGCGCCACGCCCAGCCTGCGCGCGCCCAGCAGGAAGGGATCGGGGGCCGGCTTGCCGCGTTCGACGTCTTCGGCGGCCACCAGCACCTCCGGGATCGGCAGGCCGGCGGCGGCGATGCGCGCTTCGGCCAGCAGGCGCGGCGCCGAGGTGACGATGGCCCAGCGCCCGCGCGGCAGGCCGGCCAGGAAACCGGCGCAGCCCTTGATGGCTTCGATGCCGGCCACGTCCTCGATCTCGGCGCGCGTGATGAAGGCGGCTTCGCGCACCGGATCGACGCCCGGCAGCTCGAGCGCGCGGATGGTTTCCTCGGTGCGCTTGCCATGGATGGTCGGCAGGAAGGCTTCGACGTCGAGCCCGTGGCCCTTGGCCCACCGGCCCCAGACCCGCTCGGCGGCCTTGATCGAGGTGAGGATGGTGCCGTCCATGTCGAACAGGAAGGCGGCGAAGGCGCGCTGGGGCAGATCGGTTCGGGGAGTCTGGGTCACTGGTGGTGTTCCTGTGGATGGCGCGGCTAGTAGAGCCGGCCGGAGTTCACTTTGCGCTCGTAGCGGTCGTGCACGTGCTGGCTGATGAAGGTGGACAGGCCGCGTCCGGCCTTCGCCAGCGCCTGCATTTTGGCGATGTTGGCGGCGCCGGCGCTGTCCTCGGTGTAGAGGTAGCGCTCGCCGTTCCTGAGCTGGACGATGATCTGGCCGGCGTCGATGTCGTAGGCGACCACGCCCGATTCGCCGCCCAGGTTTTCATAGCGATGCATGTCATTCTCCGTGACGACTACTCACGGAGAATTTTACGTAGCGTGGGCACACCGTGCCCACGCGTTACGCTTAGTCAGCCAATTGCCCGCGCACGCGCGCGATGGCCTTGCGCACCTGGTCCGGCGCGGTGCCGCCGACGTGGTCGCGCGCGGCCACCGACCCTTCCAGCGTCAGTACGGCAAACACGTCCTGCTCGATCAGCGGCGAAAACTCTTTCAGGCGATCCAGCGCCATCTCGGACAGGTCGCAGCCGGCGTCGTCGCAGGCGCGCACGGCATGCGCGACGGCTTCGTGGGCGTCGCGGAAGGGCAGGCCCTTCTTGACCAGGTAGTCGGCCAGGTCGGTCGCGGTGGCATAGCCCTGCAGGGCGGCGGCGCGCATGTTCTCGGCCTTCACGGTGATGCCCGAGGCCATGTCGGTGAAGATGCGCAGGGTATCGAGCACCGTATCGACGGTGTCGAACAGCGGTTCCTTGTCTTCCTGGTTGTCCTTGTTGTAGGCCAGCGGCTGGCCCTTCATCAGGGTCAGCAGGCCCATCAGGTGGCCGTAGACGCGGCCGGTCTTGCCGCGCGCCAGTTCCGGCACGTCCGGGTTCTTCTTCTGCGGCATGATCGACGAGCCGGTGCAGAAGCGGTCGGCGATGTCGATGAAGCCGACGCGCGGGCTCATCCAGGTCACCAGCTCTTCCGACATGCGCGAGATGTGCATCATCAATACCGATGCGGCTGCCGTGAACTCGATCGCGAAATCGCGATCAGACACAGCATCGAGCGAGTTGTGGCACACGTCCTCGAAGCCCAGGGTTTGCGCCACGCGTAGGCGGTCGATCGGGAAGGTGGTGCCCGCCAGGGCGGCGGCACCCAGCGGCAGGCGGTTCACGCGGCGGCGCGTGTCCTGCATGCGCTCGGCATCGCGGCCGAACATCTCGACATAGGCCAGCAGGTGGTGGCCGAAGGTCACCGGCTGCGCCACCTGCAGGTGGGTAAAGCCTGGCATGATGGTGTCGGCGTGACGTTCGGCCAGGTCGGTCAGGGCGCCGCGCAGGCCCTTCAGCAGGGCGAGGATGTCGTCGATGGCGGCGCGCATGTACAGGCGGATGTCGGTGGCTACCTGGTCGTTGCGCGAGCGTCCGGTATGCAGGCGTTTGCCGGCGTCGCCGACCAGTTCGGTCAGGCGCTTTTCGATGTTCAGGTGCACGTCCTCCAGGTCGAGCAGCCACTCGAACTGGCCGGCTTCGATCTCGCTGCGGATCTGGGCCATGCCGCGCTCGATGTCGGCGCGGTCCTGGGCGCTGATGATGCCTTGGGCGGCCAGCATCTCGGCGTGGGCCAGCGAGCCCTGGATGTCGAACAGGGCCAGGCGCTTGTCGAAGAATACCGAGGCGGTATAGCGCTTGACGAGGTCGGAGACGGGTTCGGAGAAGCGGGCCGACCAGGCTTCCGCTTTTTTGGACAGTTGTGCGGTCATGATGGAGGAGGGGTGTGGGAGTTCCTTGGATCCCTGATTATAAACTGTGCACCGCAAGCCTTCTCCAAAGATGACTTTAGGAAAGAAATGCGGGATGATGTGCCTGTTAATTTGATAAGGAGACAGGCATGAAGCGTTCGACATTGGTGCTGGTGGCGATAGCGGTGGCCATCGGCGGCATTTACAGCGCCAGGGCGCAGACGACGCCCAGCCCGGCAGCCCCTGCGGCGCCGGCAGCGGTGGCGGCACCGGCAGCTCCTGCCGTACCCGCCGCACCTGCCGCACCCGCCGCCGCCGCACCGGCATCCAGCTACCAGGCCCGCCCCGCCGACGTCCAGAGTGTCGACGGCATCGTCGCCGCGCTGTACGACGTGATTTCCGGCCCGGCCGGCAAGCCGCGCGACTGGGACCGCATGCGTTCGCTGTTCGCGCCGGAAGGGCGCCTGATGGCGGTCGGCGCGCGTCCCGACGGCAGCTTCGTCCTGCGCGGCATGGGCGTCGAGGACTACATCGGCCGCAATACCAAGGCGTTCGCCACGATGGGCTTTTTCGAGCGCGAAGCGGCGCGCACGACCGAGGCCTTCGGGCAGATCGTGCACGTGTTCAGCACCTACGAATCGCGCCATGCGGCCGGCGATGCCAAGCCTTTCCAGCGCGGCATCAACAGCATCCAGCTCTACAACGACGGCAAGCGCTGGTGGATCGTGAACGTGCTGTGGCGTGCCGAGGATGAGCGCCTGCCTCTGCCGGAACGCTACCTGGGCAGTCACTGAGGGAGCGGGCGGCGCACGATTGGCGCAATCGGCCCTGGCGCCGCGAACGGCGCTAGAATTGGTTTTTTTACCAGATCTGACGAGCTGCGCCGCCCATGATTCCGACCACCAACGACTCCAGTTTCCAGGTCAGCACCGATCGCACGCGCCTGGACGTCCCGATGATTTATCGCTACCTCAGCGAAAACTCTACCTGGGCCGTCGGCATCTCGCGCCCCGTGGTCGAGAGCGCGATCGAAAACTCGCTGTGCTTCGGCGGCTACCTCGATGGCCGCCAGGTCGCCTTCGCGCGCGTGGTCACCGACTACGCCACGTTCGCCCATCTGTGCGACGTCTTCGTGATTCCCGAATACCGCGGGCGCGGCTATGCCAAGCAGCTGCTCCGCATCGTCATGGGCCATCCGAGCCTGCAGGGATTGCGCCGTTTCACGCTGAATACCACCGACTCGCACAGCCTGTACGCCAAGTTCGGATTCACGGCGCCGCAGCGTCCCGAGACCATCATGGAGCGTTACTCCCCGAACATTTATCTGACCTGACTCGGCTCAACACGGCGCCGGTCCTCTGCAATCAGGCTTACGATTGTTCCATCGGTCAAGATTGTAAGAGGAGCCCATGTTGCGGATTGCACTGCGAGTCGTCCTTGTCTTGCTGGCGCTCGCCAGCGCCCAGTTCGCCTCGGCTGAGGAGGCGAACACCACTGCTCCCAATGCCCCGCCCAAGGGATCGCTGGTCATCATCGGCGGCAACCTGCGCCCCGGTAACGCGCCGGTCTGGGAACGCGTGTTGCAACTGGCCGGCGGCAAGGATGCGCGCATCGCCGTCTTCGCCTCCGCATCGGGCTATCCCGAAAAATCCGGCAAGAGCCTGGTCGACCGCCTCAACAGCTATGGCGCGAAGGCCTTCTTCGTGCCGGTGGCCGTGAAGCTGGTCGGCAGCGATTACCATGCCGCCGCCGACGACCCCAAGCTGGCCGAGCTGGTGCGCTCCGCCGGCGGCGCCTTCTTCGCCGGCGGCGACCAGAGCCGCATCACGAGCGCGCTGCGCCACGAGGACGGCAGCAACACCCGCGTGCTCGATGCCTTGTGGGACATGTACCGGCGCGGCGGCGTGATCGCCGGCACCAGCGCCGGCGCCGCCATCATGAGCAGCACCATGTTCGGCCGCCCGCGCACGGTGCTGGCCACGCTCAAGCTGGGCGTCGAGGACGGCAAGGAAATCACCGACGGCCTGGGTTTCATCGGCGACGACGTCTTCGTCGACCAGCACCTGCTGGTGCGCGGCCGCTTCGCGCGCATGCTGCCGGCGATGCTGGCCAAGGGCTACAAGCTGGGCCTGGGCGTCGACGAGGACACCGCCATGGTGGTCCTGCCCAACCGCGACGTCGAGGTAATCGGCTACAAGGGCGCGCTGGTGCTCGACCTGGCCGACGCCAGTGCGCGCGAGGGCGCCTTCAACGTCAGCAATGTGCGGGTCAGCTACCTCGACAACGGCGACCGCTTCAACATCGCCACCCGTGAATTCACGCCGTCGGAGCAAAAAGCCGACGGCAAGCTCGATCCCTCGCGCCCGTATTACCGCGAACCCCTGTTCACGGCAGACATCCTCGGCAATACCACGGTGGTCGACCTGATGAGCAAGCTGATCGACAGCGACCAGCCGGAAGCCATCGGCATCACGCTCGGCAGCCCGAACGGCGTGCAGCCCGACCTCGGCTTCGAATTCCGCTTTACCCGCACCTCCGACAGCGTCGGCTACGAATCGGCCTCGCTCGACTCCTACTCGATCTACAACGTGCGCCTCGATATCCGGCCGATCCTGATCCGGCGGCCGATTTACCAGTACAAGCAGCCTTGAGGCGCTTCAGCGGCATGCAAAGGATGGGCCGGGCGATCCGTCAGCAACTCGCGCCGGAGTGGGGCTGGCCTGTCCGGAGATCGAAGCCCATGAAACACCTGTAGCCGTTACTGGGCCGAAACGAACACCACACATCGCCCTTCCTTCTCAAGCGCTCGCCTTTTTCGGTCGTGCAGCTCACACCCTTGGCATCGGGGTAAAGAGAATCAAAAATCGCCTTTGCGGGATCGCCCTTGACGACAATAGCAATCTTGCGATCCCTCTTCGTCGGGGCAGCGCGTTCACCCGGTTCACCCGAATAAATCAGATAGTCGGCGTCGAGAGGTCGATAGTTTTCCGACCAATCGGCCCTCTCGTTGCCCGCATAGGCGACGGTCAGGATACAGATGCCGGCCATGGATAGCAGTTTCTTCATCAAAGCTCCACGTGAAAGTGATTCGTAGTCGGAGTCATGCCACGTAACCGGAACCTGGAGGCCGTCCTTGCGAATCGCACGGATGTCTACCTGGCGACCGTCCATATGGGATGCGTGTTCGTTTTCGATACCTCCGGCCTTGCTGATATTTCCGATGCCGAATTTGCGGGTATCGATCGCTGCCCATTCCCGCTCGACCCAGAGGAGCACCGTCATCATTGAAGGATGGGCGTATTGAAATGCGCCTTTGCCGGGCGTTCCGTAGACGTAATAACCTGACTCTTCAGGAGCTTGGGGAAGCATGAAGAAGTTTCGAGAATCTTTTGGCTGAAGCTGCGATCGCTGCTGCATGGCGTCTCCGGGTGACGAGTGAAGGAGCCATCGTCCTGCCACTTTTCCCGAATGCTTTTATCTAGCGTCAAACGATGCAAAGCCGCAAATCAAGACCACAAAAGTATTACAATCCCGGCAATCCATTTTCAAGGACGTCCATGTTCTCGATCCCGATTCGTCTGCTGGCTGTTGGGCTCTCGCTCGCCGCCGGCGCCGCCCAGGCCCAGCAACCCGCCACGGTCCGCCTCGACTACATCCACTCCGGCAACGCCCTCGCCGAGCAATACGCCATCGAGCGCGTGCTGATCGAGCCGCTGCCCTGGCCGGGCGATATGTCGCAGCCTTTCGACAACACGAACCGCGGCAACAATCGCCTGGAAGTGGCGGATGCGAAGACCGGCGACCTGCTGTACTCGCGCGATTTTTCGACCGTGTTCGGCGAGTGGAAGAGCACCGAAGAGGCGAACAGGCTCAGCCGCGGGTTCCACGAGTCGGTGCGTTTTCCGAAGCCGGACCGGAAGGTAGCCGTGCGCATCCTGAAGCGCGACGAGCGCAACGCGTTCTCGGTGGCGTGGAGCGTCGAGGTCGACACCAACGCCCAGGACGTCGTCCGCAGCCAGCCGCCGGCGCCGGCCAGGCCGATCCCGATCAAGGTCAGCGGGCCGTCGCCGCGCAAGGTCGACCTGCTGATCCTGGGCGACGGCTACACCCAGCAGGACATGAAGAAATTCGAACAGGATGCGCGCCGTTTGTCGGCCCACCTGTTCGAAGTGTCGCCGTTCAAGGAGCGGGCCGATGATTTCAATGTCTGGGCGATGGCGGTGCCGACCCAGGAGTCGGGCATCAGCCGGCCCTCGACCGGCGTGTACCACGCATCAACGCTGGGGACGCGCTACGATATTTTCGGCAGCGAGCGTTACGTGCTGACCCTCGACAACCGTGCGCTGCGCGACATCGCCCAGTACGCGCCCTACGAGTTCATCGAGATCCTGGTCAACAACGACACCTATGGCGGCGGCGGGATCTTCGGGCAGTTCAGTACGGCGGCGGCCAGCAACGATTGGGCCAATTACCTGTTCGTGCACGAGTTCGGCCACCATTTCGCCGGCCTCGCCGACGAGTACTACACCTCGCCGGTCGCTTACCAGTCGAGCGGCGCGCGCATGGAGCCGTGGGAGCCGAACGTGACCGCGCTGCGCGATCCCGCCAGGCTGAAATGGAAGCAGCATGTGCATGCGGGCACGCCGCTGCCGACCCCGTGGCCGAAGGCGGAATACGAGGAATACTCGCGCGCCTACCAGAAGCGGCGCGCGGCGCTGCGGGCGGCGAACCGTCCGGAGTCGGAGATGAGCGCGCTGTTCAGGGAAGACCTGGCGCATTCGAATGCGCTGTTTTCGAAGGCGCAGTACCGCAACGCGATCGGCGCCTTCGAGGGCGCCAATTACGAGGCCAGCGGCTACTACCGGCCGGCGATGCAGTGCATCATGTTCGACCGCAGCGGGCAGTTCTGCCCCGTGTGCCAGGACGGTATCAGCGAGATCATCGACCTGTACGCGCGCCCGGCGAAATAAGTGTTCAGGCGGCATCGTGCCATAGGGTGCGGTGCCGAACAGATGGCGGGGACGCCTCCTCCTATTCTCGCTGCATACCTATAGCAACGGGAATCATCATGAACAAACTCCTCGCCCCCCTCATTGCCGGCCTGCTGGCAGTCTCCGCCCAGGCCCAGACGCAAACCCCGACGCAAGCCCAGGCCAAACCCCAGCCGCGCGAACAGGCCGGCAGCAGCGCCGGCACGGCCCCGATCGGGCAGGCGGTGTCGGGCCATAACTCGACCGCCGCCGGCGTGTCGGGCACCGGCCTGCACACCGACGGCAGCGCGACAACCGGCAGCGCGCATGGCGCCACCGGCGAGCAGGCTGCCGGCGTCAACAGCGCGGGCCAGGTCACCGGCAAGAGCACGGCCGTGGTCGGCGTTGCGCCGGAGAAGGCCGACAGCGTGAATGCCCAGGCCACCAACACCACGGCGCCGAACAGCACGGCGGCGGATGCGAAGGCTACCGGCGGCCGTGGCAAGGCCGGCACCAAGGCCGAGCGCAAGATCCGTGAAGCCAACCGGACCAGGGTGAAGACGCCGCCCGGTGCGCGAATGAAGACCGAGCATTCGGCCGAGGAAGGCCGCGAGAAATACGCCAGGGCGAAGGAAAAGTCGGACCGCAAGGCAGCGAACCGCGCAGCCGGCGGCGATACCGAGAACCGCTGAAAAATTCTGTCACAACTTTCACAAGCCATCCTCGGGCTAGGTGCGCTGGCGAACAGAGTCAATACAGCCTGAGGCCTATTCTGGTAGCTCGAATTAATAAAAAGCTATCGGCGCTGCCCGCAGCGCCTCACCATATATGGAATAGGAGATTTACCATGAATAAACTGCTCGCTACCCTGATCGCCGGCCTGTTCGCCACCTCGGTGTATGCCCAGACCCAGGCCCAGAGCACCAGCTCGACCGGTGCCCCGGCCACCACCGCCACCAGCCAGACCCCGGCCGCCAGCCGCGGCATGACCCAGGCTCCCGGCACCACCGTCGTCGGCACCACCCAGTCCAGCGGCACCTCGGGCATGACCGGCGCCACCGCCGCCTCGACCGGCAACGCCGATGCCGACAAGGACATCGCCAAGGCCAACGAGAAGGAAGCCAAGGAAGTCGCGAAGCAGGACGAGAAGATCTCGAAGGCCAGCAACAAGGCCAGCGAGAAGAAGTCCAAGGCCCAGGCAAAAGCCGACAAGAAAATCGCTGACGCCAACGAAAAAGTGACGAAGGCCGATCCGGAAGACAAGGCCAAGGCATCCGCCAAGGCCGAGAAGAAGATCGCCGACGCCCAGTACGACGCCAACAAGACCATGATCAAGGCCGACGAGAAGGCCCAGAAGAAGATCGTGGACGCCAACGCCGACAAGGCCAAGGCACATGCCAAGGCCGCCGAGAAGAAGGCCGAAGCGATGGCTGAAGCGCACAAGGACGCTGCGAAGTAATTCCCTCCCAATCCCTGCCTGGACGCAAGTCCAGACGGCGTGACTTCAGCGCCGTCGCACCCGCGGCGGCGCTTTTCCGTTTACCGCCATTTCACAATTGTCTGTATGTCAGGCGAACTGACTTTTGCTCGCTCATGGGCGAAATTACGGCGTTTTATTGATATATGACATTGATATTTATCAAATCAGGTTGATGTCGTTGTTTTTTATAACATTACAAAACCGTAATGTTGTACATATTGCGAGCTCATCAGTTGTCTCGTAGACTGGATTTTTAACATTTCAGTCGCCGGTCCAACAGGAGGAGTCGTATGGTGTTGCGTTCCCCAGCTTGGCATTACCGCAGGTCCCTTCTTCTGTCCCGTTCGCGCGCGCACGTTCCGCTGCCGCCGCGCTAGTTCCTCGTCATTTACCGATTCGCATCCGCCTTGGTTCATGCAGGCGGATTTGCAAGGCATTCGAGCGCCAGGCTGACGCACGCCTGTACTTCCGCCTGGTGCTTGGATAGACCGTGATGGCCGGGCCAACAGCCCTGGCCGGAAGGTCGGAGACCGTCCCAACAGGGGCGCCATTATTTCAATAAGAAAGAAACGGAGAAAAAATGCAATTCAGCCGCAAACTCAGCCTGCTCGCAGCAGGCCTGGCATGTGCTTTCGCTGCCCATGCCCAGACCGTCAAGGAAACGCCGAATTCCCAGTTCAAGCCGACCGGCAAGGGCTGGGGCGAACTGGACAACGTCGCCACCAAAGCCTCGGGTGGCCAGGCGGGCGGCGCGCAGCGCAGCGCCGGCATTACCAACCTGAGCTATCACGGCGGCCCGGTGATGGTGGCGCCGACCAATATGTACTACATCTGGTACGGCTCGCAGTGGGATGCCGCATCGCAGAACGTGCTGACCAACCTGGGCCAGCATATCGGCGGTTCGCCCTACTTCAACATCAACACGACCTACTACAACGGTTCGAACGTGCACGTGCAGAACAGCGTGACGCTGGCCGGCACCACCACCAACAGCGGCACCTACGGCACCCAGCTGAGCGATGCGAACATCGCTTCGATCGTGTCGGATGCGATCACCTCGGGCAAGCTGCCGTCCGACCCGAACGGCGTCTACGTCGTGCTGACCGACCACTCGACCACCGCGACCTCGGGCTTCTGCACCCAGTACTGCGGCTGGCATGACCACACCTCGGTGGGCGGCACGGACATCAAGTACGCCTTCGTCGGCAATGCCGAAACCCAGTGCGCCTCGGCCTGCGGCGCGACCAGCCCGAGCCCGAACAACACGCCGGGCGCGGACGGCGCCGCCAGCGTGCTGGCCCACGAGCTGGAGGAAGCCGTCACCGATCCGAACCTGAACGCCTGGTACTCGAACTATGACGGCAAGGAAAACGCCGACAAGTGCGCATGGAACTTCGGCACCACCTCGACGGCTTCGAACGGCGCCAAGTACAACCAGACCTTCGGCACCATGAAGTACCTGATCCAGCAGAACTGGCTGATCGCCAGCACCCAGAAGTGCGTCCAGCACTATCCGTGAACGGGACGGTCGGACGCTAGTCCGGCGGTATCCTGACCATGTGGCGCCCGCCGCGGCATTGGCGGGCGCCACCTTTTCCAATTCCTGTCGAGACCTATGAAACGATTCCTGATTCTCCTCGGCCTGCTGGCCACGATCGGCGGCGCCTGCGCGGCCGGCCAGGTCGCGCCGAACGGGCGCGGCGGCGCGGTGACGCCGACACGCAATGTCCTCACCTTCAGCAAGCTCGAAAACGCCTGGCTCGAAGCGGTGCAGCGGCGCGACGCCGAAGCGCTCGGCCGCCTGCTGGCGGACGACTTCGAGATCCGCAGCGCGGCCGCCCCGGGCGTGCCGACCGCGCGCGCCGAAGCGATCCGCGAATCGCTGCGCGTGCCCGTGTCGAGGTCGTCGATCGACCAGATGGCCGTGCACGAGTACGGCGACCTGATGGTGGTCAGCTTCCTGTGGACGCTCACGGACGGGGCGGCGCCGCATTCCTTCTTCGTGGTCGATACCTGGAAGCGCTCCGGCGACGAGTGGAAGGCCGCGGTGCGTTACGCCGCGCCGGTCGGCGAGGGCGCGCCGATGGTGCCGGGCGCGGTGGCGCCCAGCGCCCAGTCGCTGCGCAAGAAGATCTGAGGCCATGGCCTTCGTACTGGAAAGCAAGCTCGGATTCGGCATGGTCTGCGCGGGCGCCGTCGCGATCGGGGTGACGGCGGCGCTGTGGCTGCACGGCGCCGCCGTGCCTGCGCCTGCGCCGGCGCCGGCGGCGGCCGCCACGTCCGCCTGGGATGGCGCGATCGGTCCGGGACGCCTTGCCGGACCGGCATCCGGCGCCAGCGACGGCGCCTTCGGCATGGCGCCGGGCGAGCCGTCGCTGACGGATGCCGGCGGACGCCTCGCCATCGGCCAGCCGCTGCGCCAGCTGTTCGATTCCTACCTCCTGAAGGCCGGCGGCAGCGGGCGCGATGCCCGCGCCGCCGAGCTGCGCGCCGTCCTGCGCCGGCGCCTTGCGCAGCCGGCGCTGGCGCAGGCGGAGGGGCTGGTCGGCGACTACCTGCGCTACCTGGACGCCGAACGGGCGCTGCGCGTGCAAATGCGGTTGGCGCCGCTCGGCGAGGGCGCGCTGGACGCCGCCCAGGTCGGCCGGCTGGAAGACTGGCAGCGGCAGCGCGCGCAGCTGCGCGAAAAGGTGCTGGGCACGGCGGTGGCGCATGCCTGGTTCGAAGCCGAGGATGCCGCGTGCGGCAGCGCGCTGGCGGACTGGCGCACGATGCGCGCACCCGCCGGCTCGGAGGAAGTCGATTCGAACGAACTGCAGGCGCGGCGCCGGCATGGCGACATGCTGGCGCAGCGGCGCGAAGACAACGCACGGTCCTGTGCCGCGCAGCTCATCGACGGGCTGGCCGCCGGCGCCGGAACATGAGGGACGGATGGAATGAAGACGATGAAAACGAGAGTGACGATTACGGCGATGGCGGCGGCGATGACGATTGCCGCAGCGGCGGCGGCCCAGCCGCATGCCGAAACGCCGGACGAGGCGCGGGTCCACAAGCTGGTGGAGCCGCGCATGGGCAACAACGTGAAGGTGGATGCGGTCGAGAAGACGCCGTACGGCGGCCTGTACGAGGTCCGGTCCGGCGGGGATATCTTTTATACCGACGCAGGCGCGCGTTACATGTTCGTCGGCAAGGTGGTCGACCTGGGGACGCTGCAGGATCTCACGCGCGCGCGCACCGACGAGCTGGCGGCGATCCGCTTTGCCGACCTGCCGCTGGAGATGGCGATCAAGACCGTGAAGGGCAAGGGCGAGCGGGTGATGGCGGTGTTCGAGGATCCGAACTGCCCTTACTGCCGCAAGCTGCACGAGACCCTGCGCGGCGTCGACAACGTGACCGTCTACACCTTCCTGTTGAATATCCTGTCGGAGGATTCGGCGGCCAAGTCGAAGAACATCTGGTGCGCGGCCGACCGCACGCAAGCGTGGCAGCAGTGGATGCTGGACACGAAGGCGCCGCCGGCTGCGCCGGCCGGCTGCATCGCGCCCGGCGAGCAGGTGCTGGCGCTGGGCCGCAAGCTGCACGTGCAGGGCACGCCCACGATCTATTTTGCCGATGGGTCGCGCAGCGGCAGCGGCTTCGATGCGGCGACGCTGGAAGCGCGCTTGCGCAAGGCGGGGCCGTATCTTACTAAACCGTAATGGTGCATTTATTGCGAGCGCAGCGCTTGTCTCGTAGACTGGTTTTCAACAGTCCTGCCTGATCCGGCAGCACTGCTTGTCGCCAGCACCCAACGCTGCATTCATCACGATCCGTAAGCAGAAGGCGTCGGGCCGCAGTCTTGCGTCATTCTGTTCAAGTGGCGCCCGCCGGGGTACCGTCGGGCGCCACCTTTTTACCGCCCGGGCGTCAGGCGGTGCCGTCGCCGGTCGTGCGCATCGCCAGGTCCTTTGCCTTCAGCTTCGCCGACAGCGGCTTGCCCTTGCGTGCCCGTTTGCCGAAATGCGGCTCGAGGCCGACGCCGAACAGCTCCACGGTGCGCGGCTTGTCGCCGGCCCAGGTGCCGCTCACGTTCACCCCTTTCGGGCTGATCGGCTGGGCCGCCAGCAGGGTTTCCTTCGGTTCCAGTTCCATCAGGGTCACGCCGCGGCCGCCGTTGGTCAGCACCTTCATTTCGTCGATGCCGAACACCAGCACGCGGCCCTTCTCGGACAGGCAGGCCACCGCGCCGGCGTTATCCTGCACCACGCGCGGCGCCAGCGGCACGGCGCCGTCGTCCAGCGTGATGAAGGACTTGCCGCCCTTCAGCCGGGTCGCCATGTCGCCGGCCTTGGCGATGAAGCCGAAGCCCGCGGAGGTCGACAGCAGCAGGCGGGTGTCGGCGTGGCCGGCGAAGTAATACAGGATCCGGCCGCCGCCCGACAGGTCGACCAGGGTCGTGATGGGCACGCCGTCGCCGCGCGCGCCCGGCAGGGCGGCCACCGGCACCGAATAGGCCTTGCCGTTGTCGCCGATGCACAACAGGTTGTCGACGGTGCGGCATTCGAAGGTATAGCCGAGCGAGTCGCCGGCCTTGAAGGTGAACTGCGCCGGGTCGTGGCCGATGCCGGTGCGCGCGCGCACCCAGCCCTTCTCGGACACGATCACGGTAACCGGCTCGTCGACGATCTTCTGCTCGGCCACGGCCTTCTGCGCCTCTTCGATCAGGGTCCGGCGCTCGTCGCCGAACTGTTTCGCGTCGGCTTCGATCTCGCGGATGATCAGGCGCTTCATCGAAGACGGGTTGTTCAGGATGTCTTCCAGCTTTTCCTTTTCGCCGCGCAGCTCGGCCAGCTCCTGCTGGATCTTGATCGCTTCCAGGCGCGCCAGCTGGCGCAGGCGGATCTCGAGGATGTCCTCGGCCTGGCGCTCGGACAGGCGGAAGCGCTCGATCAGCGCGGCCTTCGGCTCGTCCGCATTGCGGATGATGGCGATGACCTCGTCGATGTTCAGCAGGACGGTCTCGCGGCCTTCCAGGATGTGGATGCGGTCGTTGACCTTGCCCAGCCTGAACTCGGTACGGCGGCGCACCGTCACGAAGCGGTAGTCGATCCACTCCTGCAGGATCTCGGACAGGCCCTTCTGGCGCGGGCGGCCGTCGCCGCCGATCATCACCAGGTTCAGCGGGGCCGAGGTCTCCAGCGAGGTATGCGCCAGCAGCATCAGCATGAACTCGGTCTGGTCCTGGTTCTTCGACTTCGGCTCGAACACCAGGCGCACCGGGGCTTCGCGGCCGGACTCGTCGCGCACCGTATCCAGCGCGCCGAGGATGGTCTGCTTCAGCGCCAGCTGCTCGGGCAGCAGGGTCTTCTTGCCGACCTTGATCTTCGGGTTGGTCAGTTCTTCGATCTCTTCCAGTACGCGCTGGGCCGAGCAGCCCGGCGGCAGTTCGGTCACGACCGCCTGCCACTGGCCGCGCGCCAGTTCTTCGATCTTCCAGCGCGCACGCACCTTCAGCGAGCCGCGGCCGGAGGCGTACATGTCGGCGATCTGCGAGGCAGGGGTGATGATCTGGCCGCCGCCCGGGTAGTCCGGACCCGGCATCAGGGTCATCAGCTCGGCGTGGGTGATCTTCGGGTTGCGGATCATCGCCACCGCCGACTGCGCCACTTCGCGCAGGTTGTGCGAGGGGATCTCGGTGGCCATGCCGACCGCGATGCCGGAGGCGCCGTTCAGCAGCAGCACCGGCAGGCGCGCCGGCAGCGTGCGCGGTTCCTCGGTCGAGCCGTCGTAGTTCGGCTGGAAGTCGACCGTGCCCATGTCGATCTCGTCGAGCAGCAGGCGCGCCATCGGGGTCAGGCGGGCTTCGGTGTAACGCATCGCCGCGGCGCCGTCGCCGTCGCGCGAGCCGAAGTTGCCCTGGCCGTCGATCAGCGGATAGCGCAGCGAGAAGTCCTGGGCCATGCGCACCAAGGCGTCGTACACGGACTGGTCGCCGTGCGGGTGGAGTTTACCCAGCACGTCGCCGACCACGGCGGCGGATTTGCGCGGCTTGGCGGTCGGGCCCAGGCCCAGCTCGTGCATCGCGTACAGGATGCGGCGCTGGACCGGCTTCTGGCCGTCGGACACGTCCGGCAGCGCGCGGCCTTTCACGACCGAGACCGCGTAGTCGAGGTAGGCGCGTTCGGCGAAGGTGGAGAGGGTGAGCGTCTCGGCGTCGGACGGCTCGTGTTGTTGTTCGAAGAGGCTTGCTTGGGTCATTTTGTCGTTCGTTCCTGGTGGCGCTTTTAGCTGCTCACGCAAACTTGGGTCCCCGCCTGCGCGGGGACGACGTATCAAACGTCGTTAGCTTTAAGACCGTCGTTCCCGCGCAGGCGGGAACCCAAGTTCGGCGAGTCGTCGCGCTATGTCCTTGATCAGATATCCGCCTCGGTTTCGTTACCGTGCTCTTCCAGCCACGCACGGCGGGCGGCGGCTTCGCCTTTCCCCATCAGCATGTTGAAGCGCGCGGAGGATTCGGCCAGGCCGTAGTCGCCGAAGGCCACCGGCAGCAGGCGACGGGTGTCCGGGTTCATCGTGGTTTCCCACAGCTGTTCGGCGTTCATCTCGCCCAGGCCCTTGAAGCGGGAGATGCTCCAGCTGCCTTCCTTCAGGCCTTCCTTCTTCAGCTTGTCCTCGATCGCCAGCAATTCGCCGTCGTCCAGCGCGTACAGCTTCTGGATCGGCTTCTTGCCGCGCGCCGGCACGTCGACGCGGTACAGCGGCGGACGCGCGACGCACACGTGGCCGTTCCTGAACAGGGCGGGGAAGTGCTTGAAGAACAGGGTCAGCAGCAGGACCTGGATGTGCGAGCCGTCGACGTCCGCGTCCGACAGGATGCAGATCTTCCCGTAGCGCAGGCTGCCCAGGTCCGGATTGTCGTCCGGGCCGTGCGGGTCGACGCCGATCGCCACCGCGATGTCGTGGATCTCGTTGTTGGCGAACAGGCGGTCGCGGTCGGTCTCCCAGGTGTTCAGCACCTTGCCGCGCAGCGGCAGGATGGCCTGGAATTCCTTGTCGCGGCCCATCTTCGCGGAACCGCCCGCCGAGTCGCCCTCGACCAGGAACAGTTCGTTGCGGGTGATGTCGGTCG
This sequence comes from Telluria sp. Soil_C_11, assembly GCF_057657395.1. NCBI lineage: Bacteria > Pseudomonadati > Pseudomonadota > Betaproteobacteria > Burkholderiales > Oxalobacteraceae > Telluria > Telluria sp. Soil_C_11. The sequence continues at coordinate 61,439 of NZ_JBDGIN010000017.1, forward strand.
ATTCGCAATCGGTGAGCTTGCCCGGCAACACGGCCACGCCCGAGGACTTCTTCTTCTCGACTTTCTGCAGCGAGCGCAGGCGGGATTGCGCCTGCTTGATGACCAGTTCGGCCAGCTTCTTGCCGTAGTCGACGTGCTGGTTCAGCCACAATTCGAGCGGCGGACGGGTGAAGGTCGAGACCAGTTTCACGGCGTCGCGCGAATTCAGGCGCTCCTTGGTCTGGCCCTGGAACTGCGGGTCCAGCACCTTGGCCGACAGCACGAACGAGACGCGCGCGAACACGTCTTCCGGCAGCAGCTTGACGCCCTTGGGCAGCAGCGAGTGCATCTCGACGAAGCTCTTCACGGCGCCGAACAGGCCGTCGCGCAGGCCGGATTCGTGGGTGCCGCCGCTGACGGTCGGGATCAGGTTGACGTAGGATTCGCGCACCACGGCGCCTTCCTCGGTCCAGGCCACGACCCAGGCCGCGCCTTCGCCTTCGGCAAAGCCTTCATCGCCGGAGGCCGCATACTGCGCGCCCTCGAACAGCGGGATCACGGTCTGGCCCTGGCCGACGGTCTGGGACAGCGCCTCGGTCAGGTAGCCGCGCAGGCCTTCGTCGTAGCGCCAGGTTTGCACGTCGCCGGTCTTGGCGTTGGTGAGGGTGACGGTCACGCCCGGCAGCAGCACGGCCTTCGAGCGCAGCAGGCGCTGCAGCTCTGCCATCGGGATGTTCGGCGAATCGAAGTACTTGCCGTCCGGCCAGGCGGTGACGCGGGTGCCGTTCTTCTTGCCGCCGCGCTCGGCAGGGCTGGAGCTCAGCGGCTCGACCACGTCGCCGGCTTCGAAGGCCAGGTTGTGCACGCCGTTGCCCTGGTCGTCCTTGCGCCAGACGGTGATCTCGAGGCGCTTCGACAGCGCGTTCGTGACCGACACGCCGACGCCGTGCAGGCCGCCCGAGAACGCGTAGGCGCCGCCCGAGCCCTTGTCGAACTTGCCGCCCGCGTGCAGGCGCGTGAACACGATCTCGACGGTCGAGACGCCTTCCTCGGGGTGGATGCCGACCGGGATGCCGCGGCCGTCGTCCTCGACCGTGATCGAGCCATCCCCGTTCATCGTCACGGCGATGTTCTTGCAGTGCCCACCCAGCGCCTCGTCCGAGGCGTTGTCGATCACTTCCTGGATGATGTGCAGCGGGTTTTCCGTGCGCGTGTACATGCCCGGACGCTGCTTGACGGGTTCCAGTCCCTTCAGGACCCGGATGGATGATTCGCTGTAGTCGGTTGCGGTTTTCTTGGTGGCCATGCTGAATATTCTGTAATTCGATGCCTGCGCATTCTATCTTGTCGCGCGGCAATAAGGACGCCAAACGACTTGGCAAAAGGCGCCAGTGTCCGTGGTTACGCCCGTTTTGGGAAGAGCTAACAATCAAACACTGTATGGAAATACAGTATTCTTGCCTGTTGAGCGGAAGTTTGCAAGTACTGCTGCAAGGATTCTGCAAATGCAATCGTGCGCGCCCTATGGCAGGGCTATATTTGACTTCATGGTAGAGGACAATGAAAAGCGCGAAACCGGCGGCCCGGCGCAAGACGATCCTGCCAGCCCGCCGCGCGTGCCCGACCGGCGCGCCACCGGAGGATCGTCGTCGCGCTACCTGCGGCATGGCGATACCCCGCTGGCACTGGCCGGGCGCGTACTGCGCTCGCGCTGGCGGGCCATCAGCGACCGCCTGGGGCGCGACTTCATGCGGCGCACGCTGCGGATCGGCGTCTCGGCCCGCATCTTCCATCCGGAACCGGGGGCCGTCGGCCTGCGCAGCAAGAACCTGCAATACCTCGAGGAGTCGATCGCGCAATGGGTCATGTCGCGCGACGTGCTGGTGTTCATGGTGCCGACCGTGAACACGAATGGTCTGCTGCATCCCAGCAACATCACCATGCGCCATTACGCGCGCCACCTCGACGGGCTGGTGCTGCAGGGCGGGGCGGATGTCTCGCCGATGACGTATTCGGAAGCGCCGACCCGGCCCGAGTGGAACGGCGACCGCGCGCGCGACGTCTACGAACTCGAGCTGCTGCACGAATTCGTCGACGCCGGCAAGCCGGTACTGGGCATCTGCCGCGGTTGCCAGCTGATCAACGTTGCCTTCGGCGGAACCCTGTACCAGGATGTCGCCACCAACGTGCCAGGCTCCCAGCCGCACGTCCACGAAGACTATGACGCGCACCGCCATGCGATCGTGTTCCCGCACGGCTCTTCGCTGGGCAAGATGTTCGCCGACCAGAAGCGCCCGATCGTCAATTCGATCCACCACCAGGCCGTGAAGGACCTCGGGCGCGACATCCACGTCGAGGCGATGTCGGACCCGGACGGCATCGTCGAAGCGATCCGCTACCAGCGCGCCCCTTTCGTGATGGGGCTGCAGTGGCATCCGGAATTCCACCGCGCCAAGGGGACGGAGCTGCTCGATTGTACGCCGGTGCTGGATGAGTTCCTGCGGGCGGCGCGCGAGACGCGGCTTTAAAAGACCTCCGTCGTCCCCGCGCAGGCGGGGATCCAATTCTGTTGATGTCTCGTCAGCGCCCGCAAACCTGGGGCCCCGCCTCCGCGGGGACGACGGCGGGGCAACAGATCAGTCCCTGATCTCCGGCTCCACCAGCTTCGCCAGCAGCTCCAGCGATTCCTGCCAGCCCAGGTAACAGGCCTCGGCCGGGATCGCGGCCGGAATGCCTTCCTGCCGGATCTTCACTTCGACGCCGCAGAACACCTCGCGCAGCAGCACCGTGGTCTGCATCCGGCCGGGCAGGTTCGGATCGTCGAATTCGGCCGTGTAGCGCAGGCGCTGGCCCGGCTCCAGCTCCAGGTATTCGCCGCCGAAGGCATGGCTGTGGCCGGTCGTGAAATTCGTGAACGACATCCGGTAGCGGCCGCCGACCCGGCTGTCCATCTCATGCACGGTGCCGATGAAGCCATGCGGCGGGAGCCACTTGGCGAAGGCGGCCGGCGTGGTGAAGGCGCGGTACACGCGGTCGGCGCTGGATTTCAGGACACGGTGCAGTTCAACGGTATTCGTGGACATGATCTCTTCCTTATCGTGGGAGGCCGAGGACGACCCTCTGGTGCTACGACGAACGGACTGTCGGAAATTCGACATGCTAGAGTAAGCCCATGCCAATTCCCCGACAATATCCGGTCACGCCGGACGGCCGCTATTTCGTCGTCAAGGGCCGTCTCTGGCGCACGAGCAACCCCAACCTGGCGCCGGAAGAGCGGCAGGCATGGGTCGACAGGCTGATGAAGGCGCGGCGGCAGGTCGGCATCGCCAGGAAGGCCGGCGACCGCGACGCCGAGCGCGACGCCCGCGCGGAGGTGGACCAGGCCAAGCATGCGCTGGGCGAGCGTGGTCCCGTGTGGTGGACGGATGGGGCGCCGGACCTGAACCGGCGCATGGTGGCGAATACGCCGTATGCCGAGTGGTATGCACGGCTGCCGCCATCCGGCGATCCGGCATCATGAAACCGCCACGCCGGCAAGCTGCACCTTGATAGTGGCCGATGTACATACGCCGTGCTAAGCTGGTCCGCTCTTGGAGAACGCCGAGGCCAGCCATGACCGAAGACATGCACAGGAATCACCGACCGGTTCCCCGCACGATCCGGGTCGAGGGACTGGGTGAGGCGCTGCACGGGCTGCAGCATGAGCTCGACCTGATCAGCCATGCCAGCAAATACGACTGGATCAACAAGCGCCTGATCGTGCTGCGCAACGCCGTCATCGCCTGCGGCGTGCTGGCTGCCATCTTCATCCTGCTGGCCCTGTGCTACCACGAGACCTACCGGCAAACCCTGAATATCGCCGAGTTCGACGTGCCGGAAAAACTGGCCGAGCGCGGCATCACCGGCAAGGTCGTCGCGCGTACCCTGTTCGATGAATTGATCAGGCGCCGCAGGACGGTCGCGACGCTGGACGCGGGCGACGTGAAGGAAGGGTGGACGGAGCACGCCAGCGAAGTCGCCATCCCGGAAACCCATTTCACGCTGCAGGCAGTATTCCGTTACCTGCGCGAACTGACGGGGAATGAACTCAACGTGGACGGCGAGATGCTGGTCGATGGGGACGATGTCGTCATCCGCGCGCGTGTCGCGGGCAACCCGCCGCGCGAGGTGCACGGCAAGCTTGCAGAGTGGGACACATTGCTGGGCGAGCTGGCCAACTACGTGTACGACACGACCCAGCCGGCGGTGCTGGCCAGCTACCTGGGCGTGACGGCCAGGACCCCGGACGAGGTGGCGGCGCTGTCGCGCTACGTGGTCAAGATGGCGAATGCCAACCCGCGCCTGCCGCGCACCGTCATGTCGATCGCCTACAACGCCTATGGCGGCGCGTTGATGCGGCAGGACCAGTTGCCGGCGGCGCTGGCCGCCTTCAACCAGGCCATCCATTACGACCCGGAATCCGGCCTGGCGGTCATGAACGCGGCCGAGGTGAATTTCCGGCTCGGGAACGTGCACGACGCGTCGCGGCAGTATGCCCAGGCCGGCCACATGGCGATCGGCGAGGAAGCCAAGCGCGAGGCGCTCAGGCGGCGTTTTTCCGGCGCGATGAACAGCGGCGATTGCAGCGCCAGCGAAGCGGCATTCCGCGCGGCGCATGCCTTGTCGCGGTACGACGAGCAATGGGAGCGCTGGATGGAGGCACGCCTGCTGCTGGATTGCGAGTACAAGCAGGCGAAAGCCTTCGAGATCGTGCGCAATATCGCGACCCTGCATCCGGATTCGTCCAATGCCTGGGTCTATTTCAGCCTGATCGCCGGCGAGCGCGGCGAACGCTACCTCCGCGAAGCCGCCGACGGCGCGCGGCGCGCGATCGATACGGCGACCGACCCGCACGGACTCCTGGTGTATTTCGCGCACATCAACCTGGCATCCTACCTGGCGCGCCTCGGCGATATCGAGGGCGCCATGGCCATGCATGCCAGGGCCAGGGAGATCGTCAAAACGGACAGGCCGGACCTGCGGAATACGCTGGCGGAGATCCGCTACTACGCCGGCGATTACGCCACGGCCGAGCGCATCATGCGTTCGCTGATCGCCACCGAGGAAGGGCGCAGGGCGGACGCCTACCGCATCCTGGCTTCGTCGCTCGTGAAGACGGGCCGGACCGGCGAGGCGCTGGACATCCTGCGCGCCGGCGAAAAGATGTTCCCATCGGATTGCGACACGTATCGCCAGGCCGGGCAGTTGCTGGCCGCGGAGAAGCGCGTCGACGAGGCGATCACGGAATTTGAAAAGGGCATCGCGGCCATCAGGAAATGCGGACAGCCCTACCTCGCTGAAGCACGCTTGCTGCTGACGCTGAACCGCGTGGCGCAGGCGCGCGGCAAGCTGCAGGCACTGCTGGCGGCCGCTCCCGAATCCGACGGTGCGGACGAGGCGCGGGCCGTCCTCGCGAGCCTGGCCGGCACATCACCCGCCAGGCCTTGAGAAAGTACGGGGTGTTCAGCGTACGGCGTTGCGGCGGGCGGCAGCCATGCCGGCCAGGCCCAGGCCGAGCAGGGCGACGCTCAGCGGTTCCGGCACGCCGACGGGATCGTCGACAGTACGGCTGACTTCGGCATCCAGTTTCGCCGAGACCACCTTGAAGCTGCCTGCCGATGCCGAAATGGTCAGGTTGATCTTGCCATCGCTGCTCAGGCTGGCCAGTGGCGAGCCGGTGATGCTCAGCTTGTCGTACAGCTGGCTGTTCGGCGTATTCTTATCGTCCACGAAGCTCGTCGAATTCAGCAGGAACTTTTAGGTCTCGGAGCCGCCATCGTCGTTCAACAGGACGCTCAGCCATGCCTGCCCGATGGTATCGCTGCCGGCGACGTAGCCATACGAAGCGCCGGTGAAATCGAAGGTGTAATTGAAGCTGGCCGTCGTCGTCACCAGGAACGGCGTTGCCGGCTGGGTGGTCTGGGACAGCGGGAGCGTGATCACGGCGGCGCTTGCCAGGGTCGAGCTTGCGAAGACAGCAGCTGCAGCAGCAAATTTGATGAACTGTTTCATGGATTGCCCCTAGTCGTTGGTTGCGGATGGTTGCATGTTGGTATGAGCAACTCTTGTGCAGTTCAGCCGTTCATAGGGGAAATTGTTGATTAAACAAATTTTTGCATTCCTGTTGTAAAGATTTCCGACATTAAATTGAGATTGATAAAAATCCTCTGCCTTGACAAGCGCCGGGAGGCGATGATGCGTCTGCGATAGAATGCCCGGATGACTGAATCGCAACCCACCCAGGCGCCGCCGCAGGCCGCGCCCCGCGCCCCGATCCGGCTTGGCGCCCAGGTGCTGACCTGCCTGGCCTTCTGCCTGGTCGCCGCCCCCATCATTTACTTCAGCCGGCCCGAACCGCAGGCGCTGTTCAGCCGTCCGGCCGGACCGCTGACCCAGCTGCTGGTCGGCCAGGTGCTGGCGCTGATTGCCGCCGGCGTCTCCTGGCTACTGTTCCGCCTCACGGCCAGCTCGGCGTCGAGCGCCAGGACCATCGAGAGCTATGCGCGGCTGGACCTGGGCGGCCTGAATCCGCTGTGGATCAGCATCGCCGCCGCGATTGGGGAAGAAATGCTGTTCCGCGCAGCCCTGCAGCCGCTGCTGGGCGTGTGGATCGTGTCGCTGCTCTTCCTGCTCACGCACGTGCCCGTGTACCGCTTCCGCAGGCTGGATGGCGCGACGATGGCGCAGGCGGCTGCCGTGTTCGGCGGCAGCGTGGTGCTGGGCTTCGTGTTCGACCATGTCGGCCTGCTGGCGGCCATGCTGGTGCATATGTGGATCGATATCGTGGGGCTGCTGCTCGTGCGGCAGGCACTGCAGGCGCGGGCCTTACTTGCTCAATAAGCGCATCGCGCGCTCCAGCCCATCGATCGTCACCGGGAACATCCGGTTATTCACGATCTGCCGGATGATCGAAATCGATTGCCGGTACTGCCACAGGTTTTCCGGCTCCGGATTCAGCCAGGCGAACCTGGGGAAGGCGTTGCAGAAGCGCGCCAGCCATTCAGCGCCCGCTTCCTCGTTGTTGTATTCGACCGAACCGCCCGGCGCCAGCACCTCGTAGGGGCTCATGGTGGCGTCGCCGACGAAGATCAGGCGGGTGTCGGGCGGGTACTTGCGCAGCACGTCCCAGGTCGGGAAACGCTCCGACGAACGGCGCCGGTTGTTCTTCCACAGGTAATCGTAGACGCAGTTGTGGAAGTAGAAGAACTCCATGTTCTTGAATTCGGTCTTCGCCGCCGAGAACAGTTCCTCGGTGCGCTCGATGTGGTCGTCCATGGTGCCGCCGACGTCCAGCAGCATCAGCACCTTGATGCGGTTCCTGCGCTCGGGCTGCATCTTGATGTCCAGCCAGCCGGCGTTGTTGGCGGTCGAGCGGATCGTGTCGTCCAGCGCCAGCTCTTCCGCCGCGCCGGTGCGGGCGAAGCGGCGCAGGCGGCGCAGCGCCACCTTGATGTTGCGGACGCCCAGTTCGCGCTCGCTGTCGTAGTCCTTGTACTCGCGCTGTTCCCAGACCTTCACGGCGGTCCGGTTCCTGCCCTTGCCGCCGATGCGGATACCTTCCGGGTTCGTGCCGCCATGCCCAAACGGCGAGGTGCCGCCGGTGCCGATCCATTTGCTGCCGCCTTCGTGGCGTTCCTTCTGCTCCTTCAGCAGCTCTTCCAGGCGCGACATCAGCTTGTCGTAGCCGAGTTTCTGCAACTGCGCCTTCTGCTCGGGCGTCAGTTCGCGTTCGAGGCGCTTGACCAGCCAGTCGAGAGGGATCTCGGTCTTCGCGTCGAACACGGCTTCGATGCCCTTGAAGTAGAGCCCGAAGGCCTTGTCGAACTTGTCGAAGTGGGCTTCGTCCTTCACCAGCGTCAGGCGCGACAGGTAGTAGAACGCGTCGAGCGAGGGCGCGATCACGTTCTTCTGCAGCGCCTCGAGCAGCGTCAGGAATTCCTTGATCGTGACCGGGACCTTGGCGTCACGCAGGGCGAAGAAGAAGCCGATCAGCATGTCAGCCCTCAGCTTCCGGCATGGCGGCTCAGGCGGTAGTGCAGCTGCGATTTGATCTCGGGCCACTCGCCGCGCAGGATGCTGTACATGACGGTGTCGCGCACGGTCCCGTCGCGGCGCGGCGCGTGGTGGCGGATCACGCCGTCCTTCTTCGCGCCGAGGCGCTCGATCGCGGCCTGCGAGGCGTAATTGAAGTTATCGGTGCGCAGGCCGACCACGGCGCAGCCCAGGGTGTCGAAGGCGTGCGAGAGCAGCAGCAGCTTGCAGCTGGTATTGGCGTGGCTGCGCTGGCGGCTTTTGGCATACCAGGTGTAGCCGATCTCGACGCGGTCGATGGCGGGCATGATGTCGTGGTAGCTGGTCGAGCCGATGACCGCGCCGCTGGCAACGTCGACCACCGCGAAGGCAAGCCGGTTGTCCATCTCGAGCGCGGTGCGGATGTACTGCTCCGTCTCGTGCGGCGCGGGCACCGAGGTGATGCGCAGGTTCCACAGTTCGCCGTCCGCGGCCGCCGCGCGCAGCCCATCCGCGTGGTGCAGGGCGAGCGGCTCCAGGCGCACGCCGTTGAACTCCAGGGTGACGGGATCGACGCGGATCATCGGTTGTGCCTCGCCATCGCCACCAGGCGCTCGAACAGGTGCACGTCCTGCTCGTTCTTCAGCAGGGCCCCATGCAGCGGCGGCACGATGGTCCGGGCGTCTCCGCTGCGCAGGGCCTCGACCGGGATGTCTTCGGCCAGCAGGAGCTTCAGCCAGTCGAGGAATTCCGAGGTCGACGGTTTCTTCTTCAGGCCCGGCACGTCGCGCAACTGGTAGAAGTTTTCCAGGGCCGCCGCCAGCAGTTCCTGCTTCAGGTGCGGGTAGTGGACCTGCACGATCTCGGCCATCGTCTCGCGGTCCGGGAATTTGATGTAGTGGAAGAAGCAGCGGCGCAGGAAGGCGTCCGGCAGTTCCTTCTCGTTGTTCGAGGTGATGATGACCAGCGGGCGGTGCTTCGCCACCACCATTTCGCGCGTCTCGTAGACGTAGAACTCCATGCGGTCCAGTTCGCGCAGCAGGTCGTTCGGGAACTCGATGTCGGCCTTGTCGATCTCGTCGATCAGCAATACGACCGGCTCCGGCGCCGTGAAGGCCTGCCACAGCACGCCCTTGACGATGTAGTTGTGGATGTCGCGCACGCGCTCGTCGCCCAGCTGCGAATCGCGCAGGCGCGAGACGGCGTCGTATTCGTACAGGCCCTGCTGCGCCTTGGTGGTCGACTTGATATGCCACTGCAGCAGCGGCATGTCGAGCGCGGCGGCCACTTCCTCGGCCAGCATGGTCTTGCCAGTGCCGGGCTCGCCCTTGATCAGCAGCGGGCGGGCCAGGGTGAGGGCGGCGTTCACGGCCAGTTTCAGGTCATCGGTGGCGACGTAGTTGTCGCTGCCTTCGAAGCGTTGGGAGGCGTGCATGGGTATTTGCGCGATCGATAGGGAAACGACATCGAGTATATGCCAGACGGATCGCAAGCGCGGAATTGTTGCTTTGTAGACTGACGCATGTTCTTCATATAGAATCGGCTCTTCGTAGTACAAATGCTAAGTTTTTGTGCAGTTGCGGTATTCGATTCAACCTTACGATTCCCAATCATGAAAAAACCGTTAGCAGTACTGATGTTTGCCGCCACTGCCGGCGCGGTTGGCGCCGCCGGCGCTGCCGACATCGTCGCCAATCCGAAGGCGGCCCCGAACAAGATCGAACAATGTATCGGCTGCCATGGGATCCCCGGCTACAAAACCACCTTCCCCGAGGTCTACCAGGTGCCGATGATCGGCGGCCAATCGGCCAAGTACATCGAAGCGGCCCTGCAGGCCTACAAGAAGGGCGACCGCAAGCACCCGTCCATGCGCGGCATCGCCGCCAGCCTGTCCGACCAGGACATCGCCGACATCGCCGCCTATTACGCGCAGCAGTCGGCCGCCACGCCCAACAAATGAGCCGGGGACGCCATGAATAAACTGATCCTTGCCCTGACCTGCGCCGCCGCCCTGGCGGCATCGGGCTCCGCATTCGCCGGCGGCGACACCGCGCGCGGCGCCGAGCTGACCAAGAAATACAACTGCGCCTCCTGCCACGGCGCCGACTACAAGACCCCGATCGACCCGAGCTATCCGAAGCTGGCCGGCCAGCACGCCGACTACCTGGTGCACGCGCTCACCGCCTACAAGCGCGGCGACAAGGTCATGAACGGCCGTAACAACGCGATCATGGCCGGCATGGCCCAGCCGCTGTCGGACCGCGACATGGCCGACATCGGCGCCTATTTGCAAAGCCTGCCCGGACCGCTGGTAATTCGGAAGTAACCCGCGCAAGTGAGACGCCGGGCGTTCGGCCCGGTATCGACGGACATGAAAAATCCCTCGCCGGTATGCACCGCGCGAGGGATTTTTTTCGGCATGCGGCTTCAGCGGACCCGCTTGCGCACGCAGTCGATATAGGCCTCCGCATCCGGCGGCAGGCCGCTGCGCTGCGAGGTCCAGATCATCTCGCCGAGGCACTCCATGATTTCGTGGTGGGCGTCGTGCTCGCCGATGCGGGCTGCCAGGGCGTCGTGCGCGGCCTTGATGCCGCGCGGCTGGTCGACCGAGACCTGTTCGGCAATCGACAGGTGCATCGACAGGTGCAGGAAGGGGTTCGGCTGGCCGCCTTCGACCGAATAGTCGCGCGCCACCGCCTCGTCGGCGTCGAGCAGCGCGTCGTGGTATTCGGGGTGCTGGTCGATCCAGTCGGCCGCGATCGCGTCCATCGGGGTCAGGATTTCGCCGGCGCGGCGCTTGCGCCAGGCTTCGCAGAAGAAGCGGCGCACGTCGTTGGAGGAGGGGGTGAACATGGTGGGTGCCTGCAAACAAAACAGGCACCATTGTAGCGCGGCGGCGCTTACGGCGCTTTGGGCGCCGTCCGCACGATCCGCGGCGGGAAGGGATCGCCGCCCAGGTAGCTCATGTACAGGCGGTCCTGGCTCATCGCGAACAGGATGCGGTGGGCGCGCAGGAAGTCGGTGCCGAGCACCACGTCGACCGGCCCGCGCCCGCGCGAGGATTCATCCAGGATGGCCAGCTCCACATGCTTCATGCTTTCCGGGCCGATGCTGAAGCTGTCGAAGGTGGCGATCCAGCTGTCGACGCGCTCGTCTCCGATGCCGCCGACCTTCCTGCCCTTGAATACGCCCGGGCCGTCGACCTGGATGCCGGCCAGTTCGGCGCCATGGCGGCTGACGCTGCTGCGCGGCGCGCCGGTGTCGAGGATCGCCCTCAGCTTCACGCCGTTCAGCTCGACCGTCACATAGGGCTTGTTGGAGCGCTCCTCCTTGCCGGCGAACGGGATTTCCATGGCGTTGCTGTCCCAGTAGGCCAGGTAGGTGTCGCTGCAGCCGGTGGCGCGGAAGAATTGCAGGTACTTGTCCGCCAGCGACAGTTCCATGTCGGTCTGCAGCAGGAAGTCGGCGCCGACCAGCGCGTCGCCGTCCATCCTGCTGGAGTGGCCGATGACCTGGATCGGCGCCTTGCCGCTGTGCGCGATACCGACGGAGAAGTCGTCGACGCGGGTGACGTAGTTCACCGAAGTGCCGCCGACGCCGCTCGAGTGTTTGCCGGTCGTGTCGAGCGGCAGGCCGAGGCGCTCGGCGCCGGCGCGGAACAGGAAGGTCTCGTAGGCGCCGGTATCGATGATCATGCGCGTGGGCTTGCCGTTGACGGTGCCCATCACGATGGCCCGGTGCGTGGCGTCGGAATACTCGACCGGCAGCTTGGCCACCGGGACGTAGCGGCAGCTGCCGGCATCGCCGGCGGCGTGCGACAGGGCGGGGAGCAGCAGGGCGAGCGCTCCGAGAATATGGCTGAATTTCTGCATCGTCTCTTTCATGGTTGTCGGTGGTGTGGTCAAGGGTTTACAGGCCCGGCATCTCCAGCTCCAGGCTGCCGTGGAAGGGCACCTGCTGCCAGCGCGCATCCAGGGCCAGCGCCTGTTCGAACAGCGCCGCGCCCGCGCCGGGCGGCAGCGCCGGCACGCTGCGGCCGCGCGCTTCGCAGGCGCTGCGCACGCCGTCGAGGAACAGGGCGTCGTCGAAGGCGCCGCTCCACAGCTGCGCCTGCAGGCTTTCGACCACCGCCTCGGCATGGATGCCCTGGCGCGGCATGGCGGTCGAGGTCTCGCTGCCGTCGCGGCGGATGCAGCGCAGCAGGTCGAGCTTGTCGGTGCGGCCCTGCCGCCGGGCGACCAGCTTCATGGCGCGGCCACCGGGGCGCCGGCAGCGGGAGCAGCAGCCGGCTGCACCGGGCCGCAATGCGCGCGCACGGACGCCATCAGCGACGCCGCGCGTTCCTTGTCGCCCTGCGCTGCATGCCAGCGGGCCATGTAGGCATTGGCGTCGCAGCTGCGTCCGCGGGCGAACTTCTGCTCCTTGCCCGCGCGCTCGAGCAGGCCTGCGGCGTCCAGCTTGCCGAGGTAGAAGCGGGCGATCGGCTCGGGCCAGTCGTCGTTGTCCTGTTTTTCCAGGATGGCCTGCAATTCGGTTTTCGCGAGCTCGGCTTCGCCATTGTGGACGCGGGCCAGGTAAAGCCACAGCGGGCCGAAGCGCTCCGCCGGCAGCCGGTCGAGGGCGGCGCGCAGTGCCGGAATGGCCTCGGCGGCTTTGCCGCTCGCTACCAGCTGGCGGCCCAGCAACAGCTTGGCGTGCGGCTCACCGCCGGCCGCGGCCTTGTCCAGCCACGACTTGGCCAGCGCCGGGTCGCGCGGTACGCCGCGGCCATTGCGGTAGGCCGTGGCCAGCGCATACTGCGCGTCCGCATTGCCGGCGTCGGCCTCGGCGCGCACCCAGTCCGGCACCCCCTGGCTGCGCGAGAAGGGCTGGCCGCCGAGATAGGCGAAATACATCTTCTTCTGGCTCATCGCGAACAGGACGCGGTGGGTACGCAGGAAGTCCTGGCCCAGCAGCAGGTCGGCCGGGGCGGTACCCTGCGAATCGATGATGCCGATCTCGGCGTTTTCGATGGTCTCGCCGCCCAGTTGCACGGTCTTGAAGGTGGCGGTCCAATGCGGGGCCCGTGCCGAGCCGACGCCGACCACGTCGCCGCTGCGTTTGACCTCGGCGTTCCTGATGTCGATGCCCAGGCGCTCGGCCGCGTCCAGCATCATGATGGTATGGTGGGCGCCCGTGTCGATCATGGCGTCCAGCTGCTTGCCGTTGACGACGACCTTGAAGTGCGGGTTCGGGCTGCGGTCCCGGCTGTACGCGAACGGCAGCACCACCGTTTCTTCCTTCCAGTAGTTGAGCTCGGAGTCGTCGTTGCAGTCGAGCGGCCTGAACATGCTGACCTGTTTGTCATGCAGGTCGACTTCGAGGTCCGTCTGCAGCAGGAAGGGGGAGCCGGCGATGCCGTCGAACGCCGGCGTGAGGTTGGCCTCGTCGATCACCAGCAGCTCGGTCCGCCGGGTGCTGCGTGCCGGCCCGATCGAAAATTCCTTCAGCCGCGCCGAATAGACGCGCGAGCTGCCGCCGACGCCTTCGACGTAACGCCCGGTCATGCGCAAGTGCAAGTCGCGCCGGGTCGCGCCGTTCATGGTCAGCTGGGTGTCGAACGCGCCGGTATCGATCAGCAGGGTCGCGGGCGTGCCGTCGATCGTGCCGTCGACCGCCGGTTGCATGCTCTCTCCGACATAGCGCACCGGCAGGGTGGCGACCTGGACATACTTGCACTTCGGCCCCGGCGCATCGGCGGCGTGGGCCACCGGCAGCAGCACGCAGGCCAGCGACAGCAGGGTGCGTTTCAGCGGCGTCATTGTCGGCTTTCTATCGAGAACGATACCGATGATTCTACAGTGCAACCTTGTGAATATGGCAATGAATAAATGTAAAAAGGCCGGCACGCCGGTTGCCCGGCATGTCAGCCTTCCTGCTGTTGCTTTTACGCTACTTAATTACTCTTTGTCGCGCGCCAGCACCAGTTTGGAACTTCCCGCCGCGTCGGCGATCGCCTTGCTCGCCGCCACCACCGCCTTGCTGCTGGCGTTGCCGGACTGCTTGTTGCCGGACTGGGCATTGCCGCTGCCGCCGCCGCTGCGCTCCTGGCCGCGCCGCTCGTGCGGCTGGCGCAGGTAGCGCGAGCTGTGGCGGCGCTCGCCCTGGCCGTTGGCGGGCCAGGTAAGGAAGCGCGACAGTTCCTGCAGCGCGCGCTGGTAGACCTCGCGCTTGAACTCGATGACCACGTCCAGCGGCACCCAGTAGTCGTGCCAGCGCCAGGCGTCGAACTCGGGATGGTCGGTCAGGCGCAGGTTGACGTCGTTGTCGCGCGCGATCATGCGCAACAGGAACCAGATCTGCTTCTGGCCGCGATAGTGGCCGCGCACTTCACGCTTGATGAAGTGATCCGGCACTTCGTAGCGCAGCCAGTCGCGGGTGCGGCCCACGATCTTGACGTGCTCCTGGCGCAGGCCGATCTCTTCCTCGAGCTCGCGGTACATTGCCTGTTCCGGCGTCTCGCCGTACTTGATACCCCCTTGCGGAAACTGCCACGAGTGCTCGCGCACCCGCTTGCCCCACCACACCTCGTTGTTGGCGTTCAGCAGGATGATGCCGACGTTGGGGCGGAACCCTTCACGATCGAGCATAATTCACCTCGAAACTTTCTGCCGGCCTTTGTTCTCTCTTATATTTTTACTTACAGATCCGAAGAACCTCAGGTGCCTCTACCGTTAACTCGCGTCGGAACAACGGCATGCACCACTTCTTTCAGAGCCATTTGTATAAAGATTGGATGCATCGGCCAGCTAATCCTTTAAAATTAGGTCGATTATAACCCTCTCTTTTTAAAAAGAATTCACCGATATGCGCGCCTCACGATTTTTTATTTCAACGCTCAAAGAAGCGCCTTCCGACGCCGAGATCGTCAGCCACAAGCTGATGATGCGGGCCGGGATGATCAAGCGTCTGGGCTCGGGCATCTACACCTACATGCCGCTGGGCCTGCGGGTGATCCGCAAGGTGGAGGCCATCATTCGTGAAGAAATGAACAAGGCTGGCGCGATCGAACTGCTGATGCCGCTGGTGCAGCCGGCCGAACTGTGGCAAGAGACGGGGCGCTGGGACAAGATGGGCCCGGAACTGCTGCGCCTGAAGGACCGCCATGGCCGCGACTTCGCGCTGCAGCCGACCTCGGAAGAAGTCGTCACCGACGTGGTGCGCGGCGAGATCAAGAGCTACCGCCAGCTGCCCGTGAACTTCTATCACATCCAGACCAAGTTCCGCGACGAGCGCCGTCCGCGCTTCGGCCTGATGCGCGGCCGCGAGTTCACGATGAAGGATGCGTATTCCTTCGACCGCGACGTCGAGGGCATGCAGGCATCGTACCAGACCATGTTCGACGCCTACGTGAAGATCTTCACCCGCTTCGGCCTGAAGTTCCGCGCGGTCGCCGCCGACAACGGCGCGATCGGCGGCACCGGCTCGCATGAATTCCACGTGATCGCCAGCACCGGCGAAGACGCGCTGGTCTACTGCCCGACCTCCGACTACGCCGCCAACATGGAAGCGGCCGAGGCGCCGGCGCTGATCGCCACCCGCGGCGCGGCCACCCAGGCGCTGACCAAGACTTCGACCCCGAACACCACCAAGTGCGAGCAGGTCGCCAGGCTGCTGGGCCTGGAACTGTCGCAGACCGTGAAGTCGATCGCGCTGACGGTCGAAAAGGACGACGGCACCAGGGAAAACTGGCTGCTGCTGCTGCGCGGCGACCACGAGCTGAACGAAGTCAAGGTCTCGAAGGTCCCGGGCCTGAAGGACTTCCGCTTCGCCAGCGAAGCCGAGATCCTCGAAGCCTACGGCAGCGTGCCGGGCTACCTCGGTCCGATCGGTACCAGGCAGCCGGTCAAGGTCGTGGCCGACCGCACGGTCGCCAACATGGCCGATTTCGTCTGCGGCGCCAACGAAGCCGAGTACCACTACACCGGCGCGAACTGGGGCCGCGACCTGCCGGAACCGCTCGTCGCCGACCTGCGCAACGTGGTCGAGGGCGACGCTTCGCCGGACGGCAAGGGCGTGCTGGCGATCGAGCGCGGCATCGAGGTGGGCCACGTGTTCCAGCTCGGCACGGCCTATTCCGCCGCGATGAACTGCGTCTACCTGGACGAGAAGGGCCAGCCGGCGCCGATGCAGATGGGCTGCTACGGCATCGGCGTGACCCGCATCCTGGGCGCGGCGATCGAGCAGAACTTCGACGACAAGGGCATCGTCTGGCCGGATTCGATCGCGCCGTTCGAACTGGTGCTGTGCCCGATGGGGTATGACCGCAGCGAACTGGTGAAGGCGGAGACCGACCGCCTGTACGCCGAGCTGCAAGCCGCCGGCGTCGACGTCGTGGTCGACGACCGCGGCCTGCGTCCGGGCGCCATGTTCGCCGACTGGGAGCTGGTCGGGGTGCCGCACCGCGTGGTGATCGGCGAGCGCGGCCTCAAGGAAGGCAACCTGGAATACCAGGGCCGCCGCGATGCCGAGGCGACCTCTGTCCCTGCCGCTGACATGGGCGCCTTCATCACGAGCAAACTCGGCAAACTGGCCCAGTGATGCTGGCCCGTTCTGCAAGCCGGGCTGCGGCCTGGCTCGGTTCCGCGTGTGCTTGTGCCGCCCTGGCTGCCGGCCTGATGGCCGCCAGCCCGGCTGCAAACGCCGGCAACCAGAAGGAAGAAGCGCTGGCCGATTCGGTCCGGCTGGCGCTCGAACGGGCGATCCGCGACGGACGCCCGCCCAAGCCGGTATTCCGCGATGCTTCCTCCGAGGCGCGTTACCGGCAGTGGTTCGACGCGATGTCGGCGCGCCTGAAGCGCCGCCTGCCGGACGACCAGGTGCGCACCGAGTTCCTCGAGTCGGCCTGGTACGAAGCGACCCGCGCCGGCCTCGATCCGGGGCTGGTGCTGGGCCTGATCCAGGTCGAATCGGCCTACCGCAAGTACGCGGTGTCGATCGTCGGCGCGCGCGGCTACATGCAGGTGATGCCGTTCTGGGCCAAGGTGATCGGCGACTCGAACCGCCGCGCGCTGTTCGACATGCAGACCAACCTGCGCTACGGCTGCTCGATCCTGCGCATGTACATCGACATGGAAGGCGGCAACCTGTACCTGGCGCTGGGCCGCTACAACGGCAGCCGCGGGCGGCCGGAGTATCCGAATGCGGTGCTGGCGGCGTGGAAGAACTGGGAATTCAAGCCGGCGGCGACCACGATCGCCCTGAACTGACCTTCCACCGTCACGCCCTCAAGTCATCGACCAGCTGCTGCGCATGCCGCGGCAGCGCATCGAAGCTCTTCACGCAGATGCTCAGCTGCCGCAGCGCCCACGCATCCAGCAGTTCCATCACCACGATGTCCATCGTCTGCGCGCAGCGCCGTGCCGCCGGCTCGGGCACGATCCCGATCCCGACGCCGGCTTCCACCATCCGGCAGATCGCGCCGAAGTCGCGCAGGCGCACGCGCGCATGCAGCGTGCGCCCGAGGCGCCGGGCCTGCAGCTCCAGGTAGTTGAACAGGGCGCTGTCGCCGGCCAGGCTGACATGGTCGAAGTCGGCCAGGCGCACGAAGGGCAGCGGCCGGCCTTCGGGCGCCAGCTGCTGCGCGAGCGCAGGCGTGGCCACCGCCACCAGGCGGTCGGTGCGGAACGGGAAGCTCTCCAGCTGCGACAGGTCGACTGCGTCCGACACGATGCCGAGGTCGGCGGCGCCTTCGCGCACCGCCTTCGCCACCTCGTGGCTGGCGCGCTCCTCCAGCGCGACGTCGACATGCGGGTGGCGCGCCAGGAAGCCGGCCAGCGCGTCCGGCAGGTATTCGCTCAGCGCCGCGGTATTGCACTGCAGCCGCACCGTGCCCTTCAAGCCCTGGGCGTGGTCGCCCAGTTCCGCGCGCATGCGCTGCAGCTGCTGGAACACCAGGCGCGCGTGCCGCACCAGGGCCTCGCCGGCCGGGGTCGGCGTCACGCCGCGCCGCCCGCGCAGCAGCAGCGGCACGCCCAGCGTGTCCTCCATGCCGTGGATGCGTTCGCTGCACGATGCCAGCGACAGGTGGGCGCGCGCGGCGCCGCCGGTGATGCTGCCGGCTTCCACCGCGTGCAGGAAGAGTTGCATGTCGACCAAGTCGAATCTCATCGGTGCCTTTGTATCGCTTTAGCCTTCGGATCATCCGAAGGCTGGCTGCGGGAATCCCTCATGTTGAAAGCGCCCGGGATCGGGCAGAATTCTCGCCATGGACGCCTTTCTTTCTATCTTACACGCACATGGAGCGGGCGAATTGGCCCTGCTCTCCCTCGTATTCGTGCTCGCCGGCCTGGTCAAGGGTGTGGTCGGGCTGGGATTGCCGACGGTCGCGGTCGGGCTGCTGGGCATGATGATGGCGCCGCGTGAAGCGGCCGCCTTGCTGGTCGTGCCTTCGCTGGTGACGAATGTTTGGCAACTCGCGGCCGGTCCCGCGGCCGGCAGCCTGGCGCGCCGCCTGTGGCCGATGCTGGCAGGGATCGCGGTCGGGACCGTGGCCGGGGGACTGCTGCTGCCGGCGAGCGTCTCCGCGGATGCGGTCGCGGCGCTGGGCGGCGCCCTGATCATGTATGCGGCCGGCGGCCTGGCATCGTTCACGCTGCAGGTGCCGCCGCAAGGCGAGCGCGCCGCGTCTCCCGTGGTCGGACTGGTGACGGGCGCGGTCACGGCCGCCACCGGCGTGTTCGTGATCCCGGCCGTGCCTTATCTGCAGGGCCTGCGCCTGGAACGCGACATGCTGGTGCAGGCGCTCGGCCTGGCCTTCACCACCTCGACCATCGCCCTCGCCATCTCGCTGCTGCTGGCCGGGCAGTTCGAGATGCAGGCCGCGGGCCTGTCCATCTATGCGCTGGTCCCGGCGCTGGCCGGCATGGCGATCGGCCAGTGGATCCGCGGCCGCATCCGGCCCGAAGTGTTCCGGCGCTGCTTCTTCGTCGGCCTGCTCGGGCTGGGATTCCATTTGATGCTGCGGCCCTTCCTCGGATAGACTGCCTGCTTTCCTCATCAGGGAGCAAGCAGAATGCGTTTGACCACCTTCGCCGCCGGGGTGCTGATGGCCTGCGGGGCCGCCGCGCTCACGGGCTGCGCCAGCGCGCCGCCCACCGGCGCTGGCGCCGTGCCGGCCCATGATATCGACCGCCCCCGCAACGTGATCTTCTTCCTCGGCGACGGCATGGGCATCAATACCCTGACCGCCGCGCGCATCTACGCCGTCGGCGAATCCGGCGAGCTGACCATCGACACGCTGCCCGAATCGGCCTTCGTGAAGACGTATTCGAACGACGCGCAGGTGACCGACAGCGCGGCCTCGATGTCGGCCTACATGACCGGGGTGAAGCAGAACAACGGCGTGATCTCGATGTCGTCCGACACCCGCGCGATCGCGCCGGCGGCGGACGGCAGCAGCCGGTGTCTCAGCGGGCCAATGAGTGGTCAGCCGATGCCGACCCTGCTGGAACTGGCCAAGGCGCGCGGCCTGGCGACCGGCATCGTCACCACCACCAGCGTCACCGACGCCACCCCGGCGGCCACCTATGCCCACGCCTGCCACCGCAAGCTGCAGAACCAGATCGCGGCGATGATGGTGCCGGGCGGCGCCGGCTACAACCCAGCCCTGGGCAGCGGCATCGACCTCGTGTTCGGCGGCGGCGCCCAATACTTCCGGCCCGCGGCGAGCGGCGGCAAGCGCCTCGATGGCCGCGACCTGCTGGCCGAGCTGCAGGGCCGCGGCTACCGCGTGGCGCTCGACGCCGCCGGCTTCGCGGCGCTGGCGGCATCAAGCCAGCCGGCCATCGCCCTGTTCGCGCAGGACGACCTGGCCTACGACGCCGAACGCGATCCGGCGCGCCAGCCCAGCCTGGCCGAGATGACGCGCAAGGCGGTATCGCTGCTGGGCCAGCGTAGTAGCGATAAAGGCTTCTTCCTGATGGTGGAGGGCGGCCTGATCGACCACGCCCTGCACGACACCCGCGCCAAGCGCGCGCTGCAGGAAACCGCGGCCTTCGACGCCGCGCTGAAGGCCGCGATCGATGAGGTACAGAAGGTCGATCCGGGCCTGAAGCATACGCTGATCGTCGCCACCGCCGACCATGACCACACCCTGCTGATCAACGGCTATTCGCCGCGCAGCGGCAAGACCACCCCCGACAATCCCGGCGTGCTGGGCCTGGTGCGCGGCATCCCGGACGGTAAAGTCAAACTGGACAAGGATGGCGCACCCTATGCCATCCTGGGCTTCGGCACCGGCGAACACCGGGTGCAGGGCAGCCGTGCGGGGCAGGCCGGCCTGCTAGATGCCATCGTCAGTGCCGACGACTACCACCAGGAAGCGGCGGTGCGCATGAAGTCCGAGACCCATGGCGGCGCCGACGTCTACCTGGGCGCGCTGGGTGCGGGCGCGGAAGTCTTCCGCGGGACCATCGACAATACCCGCGTGTTCACGCTGATCAAGAACGCGGCCGGCTGGTGAGGCGCAAGGAGATGTCCATGAAAACCATCCATACCTGCGCGCTGCTGCTGGCGGCCGCATTCCAATCCCAGGCCTTCGCGCAGGCGCAGGCGAAGAACGTCATCTTCTTCCTCGGCGACGGCATGGGCCCGACCACCATCACCGCCGCGCGCATCTATCAATACAAGGAAGAGGGGCTGCTGAACTTCGAGCGCCTCGACCGCACGGCGCGCGTCAAGACCTATTCGGCGAACGCGATGGTCACCGACAGCGCGCCGTCGATGGGCGCCTACATGACCGGCGTGAAGATCAACAACGACGTGATCTCGCTGAAGGACGCGACCCCGCTTGCGCCGGGCAAGGACGCGAACGGCAACCCGACCGTCGACCGCTGCGGCGAGAATAACGGCACGGCGCCGATGACCATGCTGGAACTGGCCAAGGCTGCTGGCAAGTCCGTGGGCGCGATCACCACCACCGAGCTGACCCACGCGACCCCGGCCTCGACCTTCGCCCACGTCTGCAACCGCAATGCGGGGTACGCGATCGCGCAGCAGATCGTGCCGGGCGGCGCCGGCTACAACGCGCGCCTGAAGGATGGCGTCGACGTGCTGATGGGCGGCGGCCGCCCGCACTTCACGCCTTTCGATGCGAAGGCCAACCCGAAGGGCCGCGCGGACGGGCGCGACCTGCTGGCCGAATTCAAGGCGCGCGGTTATTTCGTGGCCGCGACCCGCGCCGACATGATGTCGGCCCTGCCGAACCGGAAGTTCGTGGGCGTCTATGCCGACAGCCACCTCGACTACGCCAGCGTGCGCAAGCCGACCCAGCCGACGCTGGCGGAGATGACGAATAAATCGATCGAGCTGCTGTCGAAGAACCCGAACGGCTTCTTCCTGATGGTCGAAGGCGGCAAGATCGACCACGCGCTGCACGACTCGAACGCGAAGAACGCGCTGGAAGAGGTGGTCGACTTCGACAACGCGATCCAGGCCGCGCTGGACCGCATGCGCCAGCTCGATCCGGGCCTGGAGCACACGCTGATCGTGGTAACGGCCGACCATGACCACACGATGGTGATGAACGGCTATCCGAAGCGCGGCAACCCGATCCTCGGCATCGTGCGCGACTACGCGACCGGCGAGCCGGCGCGCGACGCGGACGGCAAGACCTACACGACCCTGGTCTACGGCGGCGGCCCGAACCGCCAGGACCTCCGCAGCGACGTCGACGACGCCCGCGCGCAGGCCCTGGACTACCGCCAGGAGACGGGCGTGCGCCTGTCCGGCGAGGGGCACGGCGGCGGCGACGTCAAGCTGTACGCGGTGGGAGCGGGGTCGGCGCCGTTCAAGGGGACGATCGAGAATACCCGGGTGTTCGAGCTGATGAAGGCGGCGGCGGGGCTATGATGGCAGCAGCACCGTCGTTCCCGCGCCCTTTTCCGTCGTCCCCGCGAAGGCGGGGACCCAAGTTTGCGTGCGTTTCGTCAGCGCTGACAGAACTTGGGTTCCCGCCTGCGCGGGAACGACGTTTTAGCGCTAGCTAATAAACAAAAAGCCCCGGAAACCCGGGGCTTTTCGTTTGGACTGGTATCGGGCCTGTGGGGCGGCCTGTCGTCGTTTTTATTTGAGGTGATCCGAGATCAGCTTGGTCATCTCGAACATCGATACCTGGGCCTTGCCACCGAAGACGGCTTTCAGCTTGTCGTCGGCGTTGATCATGCGGCGGTTTGCAGCGTCCTGCAGGTTCTGGGCCTTGATGTAGTCCCAGACCTTCTTGGTGACTTCGGTACGCGGCAGCGGCTTGGCGCCCACCACTGCGGCCAGGGTCGCCGACGGGGTCATCTCTTTCATGAAGGCGGCGTTGGGCTTGCGCGCTGCGGCCGGCTTCTTTGCTGCTGCTGCTTTCGGTGCTGCTGCTTTGGCAGGAGCTGCCTTTTTTGCTGCAGGCTTCGCCGCTGCAGCCGGTTTTGCAGCGGCCTTCTTTGCCGGCGCTGCGGTGGTTTTTTTGGCTGTTGCCATCTTCGAGCCTCCTAAACGGAACACATGGAAAATTGCGCAATGATTCGCACCGGCTTATATTGGTAGGGTTTTAGTGTTCGTGCAAGTCTTTTTCGAAATTTTTTCACTCTAACAAGCACCAAAATGGCAGATCGTGCCAGCTCCGCCGGGCCAAGGTGAAGAAACGGGTCAAAAGGACGTAAAAAAACCGTGCGCAGCGGCTGCCACGCACGGCTTCGCAGGACCGTCCGACGATCAGCGCATGCCGGGCATCATGCCCTTCATCCCGCGCATCATCTTCATCAGGCCCCCGCCTTTGAGCTTCTTCATCATCGTGTTCATCTGATCGTACTGGGTCAGCATGCGGTTCACTTCCTGCACCTGCACGCCGGCGCCGGCCGCGATGCGGCGCTTGCGGTTGGCCTTGATCAGTTCCGGCTTGGCGCGCTCCTGCGGGGTCATCGAGTCGATGATGCCGCACATGCGGCGCACCTGCTTCTCGGCCTGGTCCATGTTGGCGCCGCTTGCTGCCTGCTGGAACTGGGCCGGCAGTTTATCCAGCAGTCCCGCCATGCCGCCCATCTTCTTCATCTGGGTCAGCTGGGCCTTGAAGTCGTTCATGTCGAACTTGCCGCCGGACTTGATCTTGTTGGCCATGTCGGCCGCGGCCTGCATGTCCACGCCCTTGCGCGCTTCTTCGACCAGGGCCAGGATGTCGCCCATGCCCAGCACGCGGTTGGCCATGCGCGCCGGGTCGAAGGCTTCCAGGCCGTCCAGCTTTTCGGACACGCCGGCGAACTTGATCGGCTTGCCGGTCACGTGGCGCACCGACAGCGCCGCGCCGCCGCGCGAGTCGCCATCGAGCTTGGTCAGGATCACGCCGGTCAGCGGCAGGGCTTCGTTGAAGGCCTTGGCGGTGTTGATCGCGTCCTGGCCGACCATGGCGTCGACCACGAACAGGGTCTCGATCGGCTTCACGGCGGCGTGCACCGCGGCGATCTCCTGCATCATCGCCTCGTCGATCGCCAGGCGGCCGGCGGTGTCGATGATCAGGACGTCGTGGTAGTGCTTCCTGGCCCAGTCCAGCGCATTGAGGGCGATGTCGACCGGCTTGTCGTTGGCGGTGGAGGGGAAGAAGTCGGCGCCGACCTGCTTGGTGACGGACTCCAGCTGCGCGATTGCGGCCGGGCGGTACACGTCGGCGGAGACGGTCAGGACCTTCTTCTTCTGTTCCTTGAGGTACTTGGCCAGCTTGCCGGTGGTGGTGGTCTTGCCCACGCCCTGCAGGCCCGCCATCAGGATGATCGCCGGCGGCTGCTGCGCGAACGAGAGCTGGGACGCCTCGGGGCCGAGGTCGGCGCCCATCAGGGCCGCCAGCTCCTTCTGCACCACGCCGACCAGGGCCTGGCCGGGGGAGAGCGAGCCGATGACTTCTTCGCCCAGCGCTTTTTCCTTCACTTTGGCGATGAATTCGCGGACTGCCGGCAGCGCCACGTCCGCCTCGAGCAGGGCCAGGCGCACTTCGCGCAGCATCTCGGCGGTGTTCGATTCGGTCAGACGTGCCTCGCCGCGCATCGTCTTGACGACCTTGGCAAGGCGTTGGGTCAGGTTATCCAGCATGGTTGTGTTCTACCTATCTACCTAATTAAGTGAGGGCGCAAACCGCCATTTTACCCCATGTCGGGATGGGTTTTCGCCGGACAAGACCCTCATCCGGCGGACCGCAAGCAGAAAAGTCAAACGGTCCGGCTGATACTTAGTAAATTATCAGTTGTACTGTTTGACAATGTGTTACTGAACGTTATAGCCTCATTGAGTACCAGCTTTGCATTACCGCCGCTCATTGAAGTAGAACATAACGGAGAGACAGCAATGACAGTAAAAGCGTTTGGCAAAACCTTCCTCATCGCCGCCCTGCTGGCCGCAGGCAGTGCCCAGGCCCAGGACGTCGTCCGTCTCGGCAACCTCAAGTTCGCGCACTACGGCGCGGTATCGTATATCAAGGAAATCGCGCCCAAGTGCGGCATCAAGGTCGAGGAGCGGGTCTTCGCCAAGGGCCTGGACGTGATGCAGGCCATCATCGCCGGTGAAATCGACGTCGGCACCACGGCGTCGGAAGCGGCGATCTCGGGCCGCGCCGGCAATGCGCCGATCTACGTGGTGGCCGGCTTCGCCAAGGGCGGGGTGCGGCTGGTGGCCGGGCAGGGCAGCAACATCAAGAGCGTCAAGGACCTGAAGGGCAAGAAGGTCGGCGTGACCCGCGGCGGCATCCAGGAAGTGCTGCTGATGGCCGAGCTGCAGAAAGCCGGCCTGAGCGCCGACGCCGCCCCCGGCAAGGACGTGCAGCTGGTGTTCCTGGCCTACGCCGACCTGAACCAGGCGCTGCTGGGCAAGAACATCGACGCCATGATGCAGTCCGAGCCGCAGTCCTCGCAAGCGATCAACAAGGGCTTCGGCGTGGAAGTCCTCAAGCCCTACGATACCCCGATCGGCTCGCCGGTGCGGACCATGGTGATGACCGAGAAGTTCTACACCACCAAGCGCCCGCTGGCCGAGAAGTTCATGCGCTGCTTCGTGCAGGCCACCAACACCTTCATCAAGGACCCGGCGCTGGCCGAGAAGTACGTGCGCGACGTCGTGTTCAAGGGCCAGATCTCGAGCGACGACTTCCGCGACGCGATGGGCAATGCCGAGTACACCTACGACATCACCCCGGAGCACATCCAGACCACCACGGACGTGATGTACAAGACCGGCGTCGGCCGCATGGCCAAACCGCCCGCAGCGAAGGAATGGGTCAAGACCGACCTGCTGGAAGAGGCCAAGAAGAGCCTCAACATCAAATAAGGTGGCATGGGGATGGTGAAACGAAAGTGGCAGGACATCGCGGTCGGCCTGGTGGTGCCGGCGATCGCGATCGGGATCTGGCAGTGGGTGGCGAACATGGGATGGGTCAACGCGAACGTCCTGCCGTCGCCGCTGGCGGTGTGGAATAAGTGGGTGGCCTATCTGCTGCCGCTGCAGGACTTCACGACCTGGCATGAGAACAACCCCCAGGGCAGCCGGCTGGCCTGGGCGTTCTCGGGCGAGCTGATCGTCGACTCGCTCAGCAGCCTGTACCGGGTGGTGGTCGGCTTCGCGGTCGGCGCCGGGCTGGCCCTGCCGCTCGGCCTGGCGATGGGCGCGAGCCGCATCGTGTATGCCTGGATGAACCCGCTGGCGCAGCTGCTGCGCCCGATCCCGCCGATCGCCTACATCCCGCTGTCCATGCTGTGGTTCGGGCTGGGCAACCCGCCGGCGATCTTCCTGATCGCGATCGGCGCCTTCTTCCCGGTGCTGATGAATACCATCGCCGGGGTGCGCCAGGTCGACGGCATCTACCTGCGCGCGGCGCGCAACCTGGGCGCCGGCGGCAGCACCATGTTCCTGCGCGTGATCCTGCCGGCCGCCGTGCCCTACATCCTGACCGGCATGCGGATCGGCGTCGGCACCGCCTTCATCGTGGTGATCGTGTCCGAGATGATCGCCGTGAACAACGGTCTCGGCTTCCGCATCAACGAGGCGCGCGAGTACTTCTGGTCCGACAAGATCATTGCCGGCATGATCACGATCGGCCTCCTCGGCCTGGCGATCGACTCGGCCATGAACAAGTTGAACAACTACCTGCTGCGCTGGCACCGCGGCCTGGAGCATTGAGCATGAGCGCGCACATCGTCATTGAGAATGTCAGCAAGGTGTTCGAGACCGACGGCCGCCGCATGGTCGCGCTCGAGAACATCGACCTCGAGATCCCGCGCGGCCAGTTCGTCTGCCTGCTCGGCCCGTCCGGCTGCGGCAAGTCGACGCTGCTCAACGCCGTCGCCGGCTTTGCCCCGCCGACCCAGGGCCGGGTGGTGGCCGACGGCGCGCTGGTCACCGGGCCGGGACCGGAACGTGGCATGGTGTTCCAGGAATACGCGCTGTTCCCGTGGATGACGGTCGAGCAGAACGTCGGCTTCGGGCTCGAGATCAAGGGACAGTCCCGCCCGCAGATCGCCGCGCGCGTGGCCGAGCTCCTGAAACTGCTGTCGCTGGAAGACTTCGGCAAGCGCTACCCGAAGGACCTGTCGGGCGGGATGCGCCAGCGGGTCGCGATCGCGCGCGTGCTGGCGCTGGATTCGCCGATCCTTCTGATGGACGAACCCTTCGGCGCGCTGGATGCGCTGACCCGCCGCAACCTGCAGGACGAGCTGCTGCGCATCTGGGCCGAGCTGAAGAAGACCGTGATCTTCGTCACCCACAGCATCGAGGAAGCGATCTACCTGGCCGACCGCATCGTCGTCATGACCTACCGGCCGGGCACGGTCAAGCGCGACATCATGGTCGAGCTGCCGCGCATGCGCGACCCGTCGGATCCCGAGTTCAATGCGCTCAAGCGCGAGCTGGGGCAGCTGGTGATGGAGGAGCAGCAGCGGCACCATGAAGCAGAGATCAAATCTGCTGCCGTCGACTAAACCCGTCGTCCCCGCCTGCGCGCACTGCTGTCCGGGATAATTAAGGAAGAGCAGCTACTGAAGAGAAGTAAGTAGCTGATGAGGTTGCGGGTAATG
>NZ_JBDGIN010000018.1:0-81892 GCF_057657395.1 Telluria sp. Soil_C_11
ATTACCCGCAACCTCATCAGCTACTTACTTCTCTTCAGTAGCTGCTCTTCCTTAATTATCCCGGACAGCAGTGCGCGAAGGCGGAAACGACGGGGCTATACACCACTCTCGCTCGCCCGCGCCATCGCCTCCGCCTGCGGGCTGCGCGGCAGCAGATGCTCGCCCACCCGCGCCGCGATCGAATCGACCGCCGCCAGCACCCGGTCCGGATGCGCATAATGCGTCATGTGGCCGACGCCCGGCTGCAGTTGCAGCTCGCTGTCCGGAATCCGTTCGCTCAGGCGCTCGGAGTTGTGGCCGAAGTCGGCTATCAGGTCGCGGGTGCCGGCCATGATGACTGCCGGGACCTTCAGTTCCTGGTAGCGCTTGGCCAGCGCCATCGCGGACGGAATCATCATCGCGGTTTCGGCGGCGCTGGCGCGTAGCTGGCTTGGCCGCAGCATCATCCAGACCGGCAGCGAGCGGAAGCGGATATCGAGCTCCTGTGGCGCGAAAGCGCGTTTCGCAATCGGGCGCCACAACATCCGCCCGACCAGCGGCGACACCGTATAGCGCATCAGGTCGCCAATCAGCGGGATGGCCGGTCCGGACGTCAGCACGTCGGCGCGCAGGCTCGGATAGTAATAGCCTGACAGCAGCACCAGTCCGCGCACGAAATCGGGCGCCTCCAGCGCCATCGACAGGGCGACCAGGGTGCCCCAGGAATGGCCGAGCACGATGGCGGAATCGACCTCCAGCTGCTGCAGCGCATGGTGCAGCAGGCGCGCCTGGGCCTGGGGCGTCCAGACCGTCTTGCGCGGACGCTCGCTGTAGCCGAAGCCGGGGCGGTCGAAGGCGATCACGCGATAATGCTGGGCCGCCAGGTCGAGCAGACCGCTGTGCTCGAAATCCTCGGCCAGCACGCCGTTGCCGTGCAAGAGCACCAGGACCGGCCCTTCGCCGCGCTCGATGTAATGCAGGCGCACTCCATCAACCTCCACGAAGCGGCCCTGCGGCGGATTCTCGGCCTCGGCCTGCCGGGTTTTCGCCCGTACGTAAAAGAAGGATGCCGCCAGGCCGAGTCCGGCCGCGGCCGCGCCGATTTGCCAGCCTTTGATGTTATTCGTCACAATGTTCCCCCGTCGAGTTGAATGGATGGCGTGACTCTTTCAGTTCCAGCCCGAGCATTTTCCAGCAGCTCGACCACGAGCGGCAGCACGCGCTCGCTGGATTCTTCGATTTTTATGTCGAGCATGTCATCGGCCCGCGTACGGCCGAGGTTGATGGCGGCGATCGGCTTGCCGCTGGCCAGTGCCATGCGGCAAAAGCGGAAACCCGAATAGACCATCAGCGAGGAACCGATCACCAGCAGGGCGTCGGCGCGCTCCATCTGGTCGAGTGCGATGGCGGTGCGCGCCGGCGGGACGTTGTCGCCGAAAAAGACGACGTTCGGCATCAGGGTGCCGGCGCAGCATACGCACTGCGGCAGGCGGAACTCCGCCAGCTCGGCCGGCTCGACTGCGGCGTCGCCGTCCGGCAGCGGCGTCGCGTCCGCGTGCAGCATGTGGGGATTCGCATCGGCCAATTGCCCCTGCACAAAGGCGCGGGGAAATAGCGCCGAACACTCCAGGCAGACCACCGAATGGATATTGCCGTGCAGTTCGAGCACGCTGTGGCTGCCGGCCTGGCCGTGCAAGCCATCGACGTTCTGGGTCAGCACCGAGCCGATGTGGCCGATCTTTTCCAGTGCTGCGATCGCGGCATGGCCGGCGTTCGGGCGCGCGCGCGACAGCACCGGCCAGCCGATCATGCTACGCGCCCAGTAGCGTTTCTGCACATGCTCGTACTTGCGGAAATCCGGCCCGTGGATGGGCGGACGGCCGCGCCGGGTGCCGTCGCGGTCCCGGTAATCGGGGATGCCGGACGCCGTGGACAGGCCGGCGCCGGTCAGTACCAGGGCGCGCGGGTGGCGGTCCAGGAATTCCGCGAGCGTCGCCGCGTGGTCGTGGACAGTAAAACCTTCAGCCATCGTGGTGGTTCCTCGTTCTGCTTCTTCCCCAGGGATCGTAACACCCTTACTGACGGGACGGACACACGATACCGGCCCGTGCGCTGCGGCGCAGCATTGTCGCAACGGCGAGGCGCCGGATGCCTCAGCGACGGCTCGAAACGACGATGCCGCCCACGATCAGGGCGAAAGCGAGCGCATGATAGGCGTGTGGCAACTCGCCGAGGAAGCTTGATGACAGCAGCGCCGCGAACAGCGGGGTCAGGTTGACGAAGAAGGCGCCGATGCCGGGCCCGGCACGGCGGATGCCGGCGCCCCACAGCGCATAGGCCAGCACCGCCGGCCCGGCGGCGACGAACAGCAGGGCCGCCGCCAGGGTGCCGCTCCAGGCGATCGCCGGCGCGCCGATACTCCACTCGACGCCCGTGAACAGCGCCGACCACAACAGGCCATAGGCGACCTGGGTCGCGAGGAAAGCCGCCCAGCCGGCGCGCAGGCCCGGCGCATCCTTCGGCTGCAGCAGCATCCAGCTATAGAACGACCAGGCGATGGTCGCCAGGATCATGTACAGGTCGCCGGCCACCAGGCGCAGCGCCAGCAACTGACCGGCATCGCCGCGGCACAGCACCACCAGCACGCCGAGGATGGACAGGACCGCGCCGGCCACCTGCCAGGGCCGCACCGCCACCCCGAAAAACAGGCGGCCGACCAGCATCATCCACACCGGCATGCCGGACGCGACCAGGGTCACGTTGATCGGCGTCGAGCTCTGCAGGGCGAGGTATTGCAGCGAATTGTACAGGCCGACCCCGACCAGCCCCAGCAAGGCATAGCGGCGCCAGTTGGCGAGCACCCCGCTGCCGGGCCTGAACGCGGCGCGCGCCATCGGCAGCAGGATCAGCAAGGCGATGACCCAGCGCAGCAGGTTGAGCGTCATCGGCGGCACGGCTTCGCGCACCAGGCGCCCGACGATGGCGTTGCCGGCCCAGAGCAGGGGCGGGATCGTCAGCAGGAGGATGGTGGAGGGGGAGAGTTTCTGGTTCATGGAGAGCATGACGTGGGCCCGCAGCGCTCGCCCGTCGTTCCCGCCTGCGCGGGAACGACGGTGCACGGGTCAGCGCCTCCGCGGCGTCAACACACTGGGCAAGGCCTTCGGCAAGGTATCCGGATAATCCCGCGAATAATGCAGTCCGCGGCTCTCGCGCCGCGACAGCGCGCTGCGCACGATCAGGTCCGCCACCTCGACCAGGTTGCGCAGCTCCAGCAGGTCGTTGGTGACGCGGAAGTTGCGGTAGTACTCGTCGATCTCTTCCTTCAGCAGGCGGATCCGGTGATGGGCGCGCTCCAGGCGCTTGGTGGTGCGCACGATGCCGACGTAATTCCACATGAAGCGGCGCAGTTCGTCCCAGTTGTGGGCGATCACGACCTCCTCGTCCGCATTCGTGACGCGGCTCTCGTCCCAGGCCGGCAGCGCCGGCAGCTCGGTCGACGGCGTGGCGGCGATCTGGTGGGCGCAGGCGCGGCCGACCACCAGGCATTCCAGCAGCGAGTTACTCGCCAGGCGATTCGCGCCGTGCAGGCCGGTATAGGCAGTCTCGCCGACCGCATACAGGCCCGGAATGTCGGTGCGGCCTGCCAGGTCGGTCACCACGCCACCACAGGTGAAATGCACCGCCGGCACCACCGGGATCGGCTGCCGGGTGATGTCGATGCCCAGCTCCAGGCAGCGCGCGTAAATGGTCGGGAAGTGTTCCTTGATGAACTCCGGGCTCTGGTGCGAGATATCCAGGTGGACGTAATCCAGGCCGCGCTTCTTCATCTCGAAGTCGATCGCGCGCGCCACCACGTCGCGCGGGGCCAGTTCGCCGCGCTCGTCGTGCGCCGGCATGAAGCGGGTGCCGGCGGCGGCGCCGGCTTCCGGCGGCAGCTTGAGCAGGCCGCCTTCGCCGCGCACCGCCTCGCTGATCAGGAAGGACTTCGCGTAGGGGTGGTAGAGGCAGGTCGGGTGGAACTGGATGAACTCCATGTTCGAGACCCGGCAGCCGGCGCGCCAGGCCATCGCGATGCCGTCGCCGGTGGCGGTGTCCGGATTCGTCGTGTACAGGTAGACCTTGCCGGCGCCGCCGGTGGCCAGCACGGTGTGTTCCGCTTCGAAGGTCAGCACCTTGCCGCTCTGTTCGTCCTGCACGTACAGGCCGTAGCAGCGCGGCTGGCCGACCAGGGTCGGGGCGCCGCCGTGCACGCCGTTCGGGGTCAGCTTGTCGGAGGTGATGACGTCGATCGCGCAGTGGTGCTCGAACAGCGAGATGTTCGGATGCGCGCGCACCTTCTGTTCCAGCGTGACCTGGACCGCGTGGCCGGTGGCGTCGGCGGCGTGGATGATGCGGCGCTGGCTGTGTCCGCCCTCGCGCGTCAGGTGGAAGCCGAGCTCCGCGCTCTCGTCGCGGGTGAAGGGCACGCCTTGCTCGATCAGCCATTCGATGGCTTCGCGGCCGTGCTCGACGATGAAGCGGGTCGCCGCCTCGTCGCACAGGCCGGCGCCGGCCACCAGGGTGTCGGCGATGTGCTGGTCGTGGCTGTCTCCGGAATCGAGCACGGCGGCGATGCCGCCCTGCGCCCAGTTGCTGGCGCCGTCGAGGAGTTCACGCTTGGAGATGATGGCCACCTTGCGGGTCTGCGCCAGGTGGAGGGCGACGGAGAGGCCGGCTAGGCCACTGCCGACGATAACAACATCGTATTTCATGGTGGTTGGGGACTTGATCGGCCTGCGTGGCTCCTCATGCCCCTTTTGATTTTGTAGGGAGGCATTACTATAGACCATTCCAGGCGGGTTTGTTGGAGTGGCATGATCTTGCTTTAACGTGATGCATCACGTTTACTCAACACCATCTCGTAGACTTTCCGGTAGCGCGCCGCCGTCGCTTCCCAGCTGCGCCGCGTGCGCATGAAATCGCGGGCCGCCGCGCCCAGGGCCTCGATGCGCCGGGGCTCGGCCAGCAGCGCGAGGATCGCTTTTTCGAGTGCCGCGCGGCTGCCGGCTTCGAACAAAAGCCCGCTGTGTCCATGCACCAGCAACTCCCGGTGGCAGGGAATGTTCGAGGCGACGATGGCGCATCCCTGCGCCAGCGCATTCAGGAGATGGCGGGACGGCAGCAGGCAAGGCTGGTGTCGCAGCGTGGGGAACACCACGATATCGGCGCGTGGAAGCAGGTCGGCCGCGCGCCGGTACGATAGCGGACCCGCGAACACGACGTGGCCGCGCAGCGCGGGCTCGGCAAGCTCCCGGTCGAAACGGGCCTCTTGCGCACCGCCGCCGGCAATCAGCAGGCGCAGCGTGGGATGCTGGCGGCGCAGCCGGGCCAGCGCCGCCAGCAACAGCAGCAGTCCGTCGTCCGGTTCCAGCCCGCCCGCATAGGCCAGCAGCGGCGCGCCGTCCAGGTCCGGCAGCCTGGCGCTCGCGAGCCGGGTCGGCAGCAGGTCCGGCGCCGGCGGAATCACGGCGATCGCCTGCCCGGCCAGGCCTTCGGCGCGCAGCGCGGCGCGCACCTCGGCCGTGCCGGCCGCGATCGCATGGGCGGCGCCCATGGCCCAGCGCTCGGCGCGCGGAAACGGAAACGCCGGCTGCGCCTGTCCGCGCCGCTCGGCTTCGACCAGCAGCGGCAGCTTCGCCAGCCGCGCCACCGGCCAGGCGGCGACCGCGTTCGAACTCGGCAGATGCACGTGGATCAGGTCGGGCCGCGTCAGCCGCGTCACCTGGCGCAGCCGCAGCGCGAGCGCCGCCGTCGACATGGCCGCACCCAGGCGGGAATCCGGTCCAGGCGCGCCAATGAATGGCATCCGACGGACCGGCGCCGCGGTGCGGTAGAAATGCCAGCCCTCGCTGTTGGCACCTCCGGCCGGCTGCCGGGTCCCCGTCAGGTGGACCGTCTGCACGCCCTGGGCGCGCAAGCCTTCCAGCAGGGCCTGGGCGCGCCGGCTGTAGTCGCTGCGGCGCGGCGCCGAGTGGTCGAGCAGGTGCAGCACACGCATACGGCCTGCCGCTCAGGCATCCCGCAATGAGGCATCGGGGCCGGCGTAGCCCGTCAGCGCATCGTAGACCGCCAGGTAGTCGCGCGCCATCGCCGGCATGCTGTGGCGGGCCATCACTCGGCTGCGCGCGCGCGCACCATGGCGCGCCGCCATCTCCGGAATCCGGCAATAGTCCGAGACCGCCGCGGCGAGCAGTTCGGCGGACCTCGGCGGCACCAGGATCCCGGTGAAACCCGCGTGCACCAGCTCGGCATTGCAGCCGACCGCGGTCGCCACCACCGGCAGTCCGCTGGCCATCGCCTCCAGGATCGCGTTCGCACGGTCTTCGAAGAGCGAGGGCAGCACGAACAGGTCCATCGCACGCAGCAGCTGGGCGGTATCGGTGCGTGCGCCGGGCAGCCATGCCCGCGCCTCTGCCCCGGCGCGCTTGAGCATCGCCTGGCACTCGGCGCGCGCCGGACCGTCGCCCACGATCATCAGGCGCAGGCGCTGGTGGGCCTGGTGGGGCGAGGCGATCAGGCGCAGGAAGGCGTCGACCAGGGTCACATGGCTGGCGCTGTCGTCCATGCGGCCGATGCTGCCGATCACGAACACGCCGTCGCGCATGAAGCCGGGCGGCCCGACCGCCGCCGCCGGACCCAGGCGCGGGTGGAACTGGACGCTGTCGACGCCGTTGCCGATCCGCGAAACGCGCGCCGGCTCGGCGCCGACGGTGTCGACCAGCCACTGTGCGAGGTCGCTACTGACGGCGATGAAATGGTCGACCAGGGGGCGCAGCATGCGCCGCCACAGCCTGGCGCGCAGGCCGGTCCGTCCCGGCCGCGCGAGGTCCCGGCCATGCTCGGCATGCACCCGCAGCCGCACGCCCGCCAGCGCCGCCACCAGCTGGGCCGGCAGGCCGGACTGGTTGCGCGTATGGATCAGGTCCGGCTGCAGGCTGCGCAGCACGCGGTAGAGGTGCAGGCAATGCGCCATGCCGCCCAGGCCGCCATCGCCGCGCTGGCGCAGGTGGACGAGGTCGATGCCCTGTTCGCGCAGGCCGGCGACGTCATCGCCGCGGTCGCGCAGGCAGACGATGGCGTGGCGGTAGCGTTCGCCGGGCAGGTGGCGGATCAGGTTCAGCAGGTCGCTCTCGATGTTGGCGCCGGCCAGCGTGTCGACCAGGTGGACCACCAGGCGCGGGCGCGCGGCGGTGCCCGCCGCCATGACCGAAAGCGGGCCGGCGAATGCGCCATCGGCCGCACCGGCAGCGGCGCCGGCGGCCGCGCCGGAAAGTGGTTCCGGCACGGCAGCGGCCGCATATTTCGCGCCCGTGCCGGCACCGTCCGGAAACGACTGCACATGTCGGCGGCTTGGATTCATTTCGCGGCGTGCCTCATCCTCGTTGGCGGCGCAGCGACCGGCGGAATCCGGCGCTGAAACGTGATTATAGGGCGGCCAAACCCGGGTTTTCCGCGCTTTCCGGCCGCGTTGACTCGTCTCAAAAAAGCGCCATGCCGATGTTCGGCGGCGCACCGACCCGCCGCCTGGCGCGGGCTAGGATGGCCGCACATCAAGCCAACCATGAGGATCACCCATGAGCACCCATCACGCCGCCGAAGTCGCCAAACTGGCCGACAAGATCAGGGAAGTGCGCTTCCCGATGTTCACCTGGCAGGACCAGCATGGCCACCTGCTGAGCCAGCCGATGACGCGCCAGCAGGTCGACGACGAAGGCGGCATCTGGTTCTACACCTCGACCCTGACCTCGCTGTGGGATTGCATCGGCCACCGTCCGCAGGTAAACCTCGGCTTCGCCGACCAGGAGCACAGCCTGTACGTGTCCGTCAGCGGCACCGCCGAGCGCGTGGTCGACCGCGAACGCATCCGCGCGATGTGGAACACCGGCGTCCAGGCCTGGTTCCCGGCCGGCCCGGAAGACGAGCATGTGGTGCTGATCCGCGTCGATCCGCACTCGGCCGAGTACTGGGATTCGAACGACAGCAAGATGGTCCGCATCTTCGCCATGGCCAAGGCCGCGATCACCGGCGACAAACCGGACCTGGACAGCGAGCACAAGTCGATCCGCCTGGACTGAGCCCGGCGGGCAATCGAACCTTCCTCTCTTGCAATAATCCGGCCGGCTGACGTACAGTACACGCTTCTCGACGAAGGAGCGGCAGGACATGGAGCAGGCAGGGCAGGGCCGGGTACGATGAGCGGCCCGCTGGAATTGGCGGGCATGGTCCATGCGGCGCTGGCGGCAACGGCGCCGCTCGAACTGGCCGCGAACTTGTTCACCGCCGTCGCCATCGTCCTGGCCGGGCGCAACAATGTCCACACCTGGTGGACGGGCATGGTCGGCTGCGCGCTGTTCGGCCTGCTGTTCGCGCAGAGCCGGCTGTATGCCGACGTCGCCCTGCAGGCGTTCTTCGTCGTCACCAGCCTGCTCGGCTGGTGGAAGTGGTTGCGCGGCCGCGAAGGCGAGGCGCTGCCCGTCACCCATGCCGGCATGGGCAGCATGCTGTGGATCGTGCCGCTCGGCGTCGGCGCCACCGCGGCCTATGGCGCCATGCTGCACCATTTCACGAACGCCTACGCGCCTTTCCCCGATTCCGCCGTGCTGGTCTTCAGCATCATCGGCCAGGTCCTGATGATGCAGCGGCGCGTCGAAAACTGGAGCTTCTGGCTGCTCGTCAATACGATCGCCACGCCCCTGTACTTCAGCCGCGGGCTGCACCTGACCGCCGTGCTGTATGCCGGCTTCTGGATCAACGCCCTTGTTTCCTGGCGCAACTGGCACAAGCTAGCCGCGCCGCCATCCCTCGAAAGCATCCGTCCATGACACTGAAAACAATCGCGGCCGCGCTGGCCGCCCTCGGTCTCGCCGCCACCGTCCACGCGGAATCCACCCCGGGCGCGGCGCCGCACCTCGTCGCCATCCGCGCCGGCAAGCTGGTCGACGTGGTCGCTGGCAAGGTGCTCGACCGGCAGACCATCCTGATCAGCGGCGACCGCATCACCGCGGTCGGTCCCACCGCCAGCGTGACCGTGCCGGCCGGCGCCGAGCTGGTCGACCTGTCGGGCGCCACCGTGCTGCCGGGCCTGATCGACGCGCATACCCACCTGACCGGCGATCCGCACCAGCACGGCTACGCCTCGCTGGGCGTGTCCGACATCCGCGCCGCGATGTATGGCGCCCACTCCGCGCAGGTGACGCTGAATGCCGGCTTCACGACCGTGCGCAACGTCGGCGCCAGCGGTTTCGGCGACGTCGCCCTGCGCGACGCCATCAACGACGGTGAACTGCAGGGGCCGCGCATGCGCACCGCCGGCTACGCCATCGGCATCCAGGGCGGCCACTGCGACAACAACCTGCTGCCGCACGATTTCCACTATGTCGAGAACGGCGTGGCGGACGGCCCGTGGGCGGCGCGCGCCAAGGTGCGCGAGATGGCCAAGTACGGCGCCGACGTCATCAAGATCTGCGCCTCGGGCGGGGTGCTGTCGAAGGGCGACGAGCCGGGCGCCCAGCAACTCACGCTGGAAGAGATGAAGGCGATCGTCGAGGAAGCGCACAAGCTGGGCCGCCGCGTGGCCGCGCACGCGCATGGCGCCAGCAGCATCCGCGATGCGATCCTGGCCGGGGTCGATTCGGTCGAACATGCCAGCCTGGTCGACGACGAAGGCATCCGCCTGGCGCGCGAGAAGGGCACGTATTTCGTGATGGACATCTACAACGACGACTACATCCTGCAGGAAGGCGCCAAGGCCGGCATGCTGCCGGAATCGCTGGACAAGGAACGCGCGCTCGGCCAGCTCCAGCGCGACAACTTCCGCAAGGCCTTCAAGGCCGGCGTCAAGATGGCCTTCGGCACCGACGCCGGCGTCTATCCGCACGGCGACAACGCGCGCCAGTTCCATTACATGGTCCAGTACGGCATGAGCCCGATGCAGGCGATCCAGGCCGCGACCATCAACGCTGCCGACCTGCTGGGCTGGAAGGACCGCATCGGCTCGGTCGCGCCGGGCAAGTACGCGGACCTGATCGCCGTGGCCGGCGACCCGCTGAAGGACCCGGCCGAGCTGACCCGCGTGACCTTCGTGATGAAGGGCGGGGCGGTGGTCAAGGGTACGGCGGCACCGCACTGAGCCGGAGCCATTCGTACGAATCCTTTCTCCAGCGCGTGCTAACCTCGGTTTTCACACACAGCAATGGAGAAAGCGATGCCAACTCTACAGAATCCGCAATACCAGGCCTGTATCGATGCCTGCCATGCCTGCGCGGCGGCCTGCGACAACTGCTCCACGGCCTGCCTGCAGGAAGACGACGTCAAGATGATGGCGCGCTGCATCGCGCTCGACATGGATTGCGCCGCGATCTGCCGGATGGCGGCCGCCTACATGGCCCGCGGCAGCGACTATGCCGTGCAGCTGTGCCGGCTGTGCGCCGAAGTCTGCACGGCCTGCGGCGCCGAATGCGGCAAGCATCCGATGGATCACTGCCAGGCATGCGCCGAGGCCTGCCGCCGCTGCGCGGAAGCCTGCCTGGCGATGGCCGCCGACCACTAGGCCACGTTTTTATTTCCGGTACGGCGGCGCCAGGTCGCCCTCGGACTGGTTGCCGCCCGTCTCGGGCGTTCCCAGCCCGGTCGGATTGATGCCGGCCTGCTGGCTGCGCGTATCCTGCGCGCCGCGGGCCGTCGCGGTGGCCGCCGTGTCCGCGCCTTCCGCCGGAGCCGTACCGGGCTGGCTGCTGTCCGGCGGGGCCGGCTGGCCCAGCGGCGGCATCGACTCCATGGTTTCTTCCTTGCGCGGCTTGGTCAGCGCGTCGCCGCCGCTGCCGCCCGTTTCGGCCATGGTCTCGTGGCTCGGGGTCGAGCCGGCTTCGCCGCTGGTCAGGTTGCCGATCCCCAGGGTGGCGGAATCTCCGCCCTTGCTCTGTTGTGCGCTCATGGTTCCTCCCGTTCGCTGGATGAGATTATCCGCCCGATTCCCGTGGCAAGGCTGTCGGCGCAGGCAGCACGGTGTTGTAGGAGGCTACCGAGCGGGCGCGATGATGAAGCGCGGCCGGCCGCGCGCCCCGTCGAGCGGGACGGCGCGGCGCCGCTCGCCGCTTCCTGGCGGCCGCTAGACCGGAATCTCGGACTCGCCGCCGCCGGCGCTGCCGAAGCTCTGCAGCTGATCGAGCGTCAGCCGGCGCTCGTTCAGGGCGGTGACGATCGCCTTCAGCTGCTCGGGGTCCGGCTGGATGTAGATCATGCGCTGCTCGAGCTGGCCTTCCCAGTAAGGCGTGTAGGGGACGTCGGTCTCGGGCATGACCTTGGCCTGGAAGCTGCCGTCCTGCAGTTCGCCGACCAGGGTGATGCGGGTCTTGTCCGGGGTCGTGTTCTTTACCGTGATGTTCATGGCGGTCCTTCCTTGTCCGTTCGCTCGGAATCATTGTCCCGTACGTCAGGGAAGAGCGCCAACACGGTTCAGCCGAGCAAACCCGGCTGCGGCGGGAGGGGTCGCCGCCGACAAAAATCGATCTCCGTCGGCATTGCGCTGTCTAAGGGATTTCGGCCCGGCGTGGCGCTCGTGTTCACCCGTGAAGGGGCGGCAGCGTGTATCTGAAAAAGTTATTCCGCGGCTCAGGAATCAGTCCGGCACGTCCTTACGTCGTGGCCTTCTTCCTGGTCGTCGTGTGCGCCATCGCGCAGTACATCGGACAGCGCTTCGTCGGTCCGCGCGCGCCTCTTGGCCTGCTGTATTTCCCGATCATGCTGAGCGCCGTGCGCGGCGGCTGGCGGGCGACGATCCTTGCGTCGGGTCTGTCGCTGATCGCGGCGCCATTCTTACTGGCGCCCGAGCTCAGTATTGAAGTCAGCAGCGCGCAGGACAGGGGTGCGCTCGCCGTGTTCGCCATGGTCTGCATTTTTACCTGTCTTCTTTCCGCCGTGCTGGAACGGTCGGAGAAAATCGCCCAGGCCTTCCTGGTCTCACTGAAGGAAAGCGAGCAGACCTTGCGCGCGCTGCTGGAGTCATCGACCCATGCGGTGCTGGGGATAGGCAAGGACGGAAAAATCCGCTTTGCCAGCGAATCCGTGGTAGCGCTGTTCGATTACAGGCCCGGCGAGGTGATTGGTCAATCTTTCGAAGTGCTGGTCCTGAACGGCTTGCGCCAGCTGCGTGGGGAAGGGCGCGACAACCTGTTCAACGCGGCGGCATCCGGCCCGGTGGGACATCTCCAGGAATTGCAATGCAGGCGGAAGGATGGCAGCCTGTTCCCGGCGGAGGCCAGCCTGTTCATCGCCGACGTGCCTTCCGGCCGCCTGGCAGTCAGCTATGTCGCCGACATCACCGAGCGCGTCGACGCCGAGCGGAAAATCCTGCATGCCGCGCGCCACGATCCACTCACGGGCTTGCCGAACAGGGCGCTGATCTATGAGCTGGGCACCCACCTGTTGCAGTCGGCGAAACGGCACAACGTCACGATCGCGATCCTGTTTTTCGACCTCGACCGCTTCAAGCCCATCAATGACACGTATGGGCACACGATCGGCGACAAGATGCTGCAGCAGGTGGCGCAGAGACTCAAGCAAGGGCTGCGCAGCAATGATATCGTCGGCCGGGTCGGCG
Organism: Telluria sp. Soil_C_11; assembly: GCF_057657395.1. Lineage (NCBI taxonomy): Bacteria > Pseudomonadati > Pseudomonadota > Betaproteobacteria > Burkholderiales > Oxalobacteraceae > Telluria > Telluria sp. Soil_C_11. The sequence continues at coordinate 12,617 of NZ_JBDGIN010000018.1, forward strand.
GCGACGAATTCGTGGCCGTGCTGTGCGACATCCATGCCGACGATGCGGTGCTGCACACGGCCTCCCACCTGCTGCATTCCCTGAGCGAGCCATATCGCATCGACAGGCTCGAACTCCGGACGTCGCCAAGCATCGGGATCAGCATCTATCCCACCGACGGCGAGGATCTCGACACCCTGATCCGGCACGCAGACGCGGCGATGTACCACGCCAAGAACGCGGGCCGCAATACCTGCCAGTTCTTCACGCATGAAATCCATTTGCACGCCAAGCAATCGTACGAAGTGGAGCAGCGGTTGCGGAACAGCTTGATCGAAAAAGACTTCGAATTGCTGTACCAGCCCTTCATCGACCTGAAAACCGGGGATGTCATCGGCGTGGAAACGCTGCTCCGCTGGCGCCAGCCCGGTCCCATCGCGATCACGCCCGACAAATTCATCGCGGCCACCGAGCGCATCGGCATGATCAATCCCCTGAGCGACTGGGTGCTGGAAGAGGCGTGCCGGCAGCACAAGAAATGGCGCAATCTCGGCCTGCCTGCCTTGCGCATGGCCGTGAATGTCTCGCCGGTCCAGTTTCGCGTCAAGGACTTCGCCAGGCGGACCGCGGACATCATCAAGGCAAGCGGCGTCAATCCGGACTGTATCGAATTCGAAGTGACGGAGAGCACCGTCATGAACGACGTCGAAGCGGCTGCAAAAATGCTCGACGAACTGAAAGAGGACGGGGTCAGCATCGCGCTCGACGATTTCGGCACCGGGTATTCCAGCCTGAGTTATCTCGCGCAGTTTCCGATCAATAAGCTGAAGATCGACCAGTCCTTCATCGTCAACATGGATACCGATATGCGTTCCCTGGCCATCGCGGAAACCGTGGTCGCTCTCGGCAAGAAACTGGGCATGACCGTGATAGCGGAGGGGATCGAATCGCAGGCGACACTCAATACACTGGTGAACATCGGGTGCGACTTCGGGCAGGGCTACTTCATCAGCAAGCCGATCCGGCCCGATTACCTGGTCGATTGGTATTACCGGGCGCAGTACCGGCATCTGCTCGTCTAGCGCTTGCGGACAGGGGAGGCGTACCCAGGCGATTGGCGTGATGCATCACGAAAAAACGAGGCCGGCTGGCTGGAATCCCACGAGCCGATCGGAGCAGGGATTGGCACCAGACTCATGGCCCATGGCCCATGGCGGGGCAAGCGTCCCATCGCCAGAAGCCGACCGGGGCCTGATGCCGGGAGAGGGCTGCGCTCGCCAACGGCAGCTTTCCGGGTAGCCGATCGCTGCGCGGGAACCAACAAGCCTCCGCACGGCGCAGTCCGATGCATCGACGGCGCAGCGAAAAATGCCGGACGTCGATCAGGTATAAAAAGTGGAAATCCGCCTAAACCTTAACTCGACATTACCAAATATATTGTCGAGTTTAGTTCGAAAGCGCCCGAGATGTTATACTGTACATAGATACAGCCCTTTTCAACCGCAGTCCGCTCGCGCAATGCCGAACTTTACGCCAATCGACCTGGGTCCGTCAGCACCGGAAGAGATCACAAGCGGCCCGAGCGGCCGCATGCATGTCAAGATGTACCGCCTCGCCGACGATGCGATCACGGAAGCCACCACCGACATCGAACTGGCCCGTGAGTTCATCGCCCACGGCGAACTGAGCGCGAAATCGATCCAGAATTCCCAGAAGGAGCTCTACCGCTTCCTGACCTGGTGCCGCGAAGAAGCGAACAAGACGCTGTCCCAGCTGAACGTCGCGGACCTCAACGCCTACAAGGAATTCCTCAAGAATCCGCCACCCGAATGGGTCTCGAAGACCAAGTGGCCGCGCAACGACCCGCGCTACCGGCCGTTCACCGGGCCGCTGTCCGATGCGAGCCGGCGCCAGGCCATGATCGCGGTGAAGGGACTGATGGGCTTTGCCGAGCAGACCGGCTACCTGCGCCGCAATCCCGGCGCGCTGGTACGCAACGTCCGGGCGCCCTCGAGCAGCCGGATCACGCGCTACCTGACCCAGGGCGCGATCGCGCTCGCGCTGGAAACCGTTTCCGCGCGTCCGGCCGACACGCCGGCGGCTTTCAGGCGCCGCGCACGCGACCGCTTCCTGCTGATCGCCTTCGCGCACACGGGCGCCCGCCTGAACGAGATCGTCAGCGCCTCGATGGGCTCGATCTACACCGAAGGCAATGGCCGCTGGTGGCTGGACGTCCTCGGCAAGGGCAACAAGCCGCGCCGCCTGCCGGTCCCGCCGGAGATGCTGGACGCTTTCCAGGCCTACCGCCAGGCCTTCGAACTGCTGCCGCAATCGAGCCGCACCGACCGCACGCCGCTGGTCCTGTCCAGCCGTTCGCGCGAACTGGCGCGCATCACGGACGAAGCGGCGTCCGAAGCGATCAAGGCGGTGTTCGCCGACGCCGCGCGCGCCGCCGACGCGCGGGGCGACCAGGACACGGCGGCGACGCTGCGGCAGGCGTCGGCGCACTGGCTGCGCCACAGCATGCTGACCAACCATGCGAACAACGGGGTGCAGCTGAAGACCCTGCAGGACACGGCGGGGCACGCCAACATCGCCACCACGGCGGCCTATCTGCACAAGACCGATAACGAACGCCACGACGAGATCATCCGTTCGGCGAACGGGAAGAGCATCTTGTAGGACTATTCCGGCTGTCCAGGCCGGTCTACGGAAAGCGGATTTGACATAATATAGATTATGCGCACTTACGGAAATGCGATGCACGTTTGCAATAGTCCTAAATACCTTAGCTCTTGGAAGTTAGCAGCTAAACCGGCTGACAATATCCTCACGGGAAATTAGCTTTCGTCAGCCACACAGTGGCCTAGCACCCATCGCCGACCCCTCGGCGCCGTCTACAGCGTAGCCTGCTGGATTGACTGCCACGTGGTGTGATCGGTATTGTGCAGACCGTAATTCGGGGCTACGGTGTAATCGCCCTAGGTATGGCACAAGTTTCTGTTCTCGTTTAAAGTCACCCGCTACCAAAGGCCCCACATGAGTGATAAGCACGCGTTGAAAGCCAGCGCATATGCTTTTGCGATCCGCTGAAACGCAGATCCGACAAAACCGGCCCGGTTGTCTATCGATCAGATATCGAATACCGAGCAATTGGATTGCCGATCGCCCTGTCGCGACGTTTGGCAGACAAACTCGAAGCGCAAGAACCGAAGACGGAAAGATGTGAAAAAAGGCCGCCTTCCGCTGCAGCGGAACGGATTACACATCTGTACCATTACATCCAGCCCGTCCCTTCGAGCACAGGAGCATCGTCCGCGACGGGGCGAGAGCGCGACCTACTCGAGTACAGCGACGAACTACTTAGCCCCGTTCTGCGCTGGCCTCTTTGCTCAAACAGTGATGCGCGCCCTGCTCCTGCAGGCCAAGCGTAAGATGAGGTCAGATAGCAGTGCGCCGTTGATAGGTTGCAAAGCACGGAAGCTTGATGTAACTACTGAGGCGAATATAATTTTGAGGGAAATTTTTTCCGATTCGATCACCAAGTGATAACGTAATATCGGGCCGCAACTTGCTCATGCTCTCGCCATCACTGAAGCGCTTCCCCAAAACGGAAAAAGCCCGCAACTGCGGGCTGTTGGTGAACTGAAGATTTAAGCTAAGCGGCCATCTGGAATTTCTGCTCAACCGCCGCGTTGCACTGTGCGACGATGGCCTCCGCTACTTCGCGCGGCGCAATGAAAAGGAATTCACCATTGGCGTCACGCACCGTCGAATCAATTGAACGGTAAGGCGTAGCGGTTAAGGGTAACGAAAGTTGCATATTATTCTCCTAGTTTTGGTTTACTTACTACGATTGACCGTCAATCTGCATTTCAATGCTCGGCTCGAACTGAACTGCTCTTTTTTCGCTTCGCGCCGGGGTGGCCGCATTCATGTATGGCACGTTTTGATGACTAGTGCGTACAAGCGTCAATATAGGACGAAATATCCAGTCACGATGCTGGCGTAATTTTGGCATAAATTTTGCCGCCAGCAAGAGGACCTTGTTTGGAAAGCTTAAATATCGGCAGGCAGCCCAAACAACAGAAGAATCGTTATAAAGGTACGCCTCCTCAATCTGATGGCGCGAGGAGCTGATTTCTTCAGGAATGGGTGCGTGATCCGCCGGCAGATCGCGCGAGCCGGCAAAGTCATAAAATTCTGGATAAAACCGTCGTAGACATTCACGCTGGAGATAACGCTGGTATTTTTGCCCCGGATCATACGCAAGTGCCGTACGTGCGAATTCTATATCGCAGTATGGAAATACTATGACGTGGCCAGGAGGATGCATCATCGTGATCCACGGAGCAACGCTACGCCTGGTACGCGCTTGAAGAAACGCCAGTTGGGATTGATTCATGTTAGGCGTAAATTTCGCCACATATTGCTCGTACTTTTCACGATAGCTCCGGGCGGATTTCATGGAACCCGCCAAGTGACGAAGGATCCTCGCCTTGACAGCCTTCTGAACTATGTCACCTGCAGTACGGTGTGAAGTGCCTTCTAAACCCTCGATGTCGAAACTTGAGTTTCCGAAAACATCTCCAGCAAGCCCATCGAATACGAGTGATGGTTCCTTTTCGGAGAGCCACTTCATCAATGGCATCGCCCATCCGTGCATGAACGTTTCAGTTCCAATAAGATTTTGGCGCTTTCGTATGTCTGCAGAAAATTGCTCGTTAGAGCTGGCTGGTATGACCTCGCAGTCGACATCAAAAGCAGCAGCAATCTTTGGAGCATAAACCGAATCAATGTCGTAATCGCGCCCTCTTTTCCTGTGGAAACTCTGGCACGTAACAGCTTTAAAGGCTATTTTATTCCGTACCATGAACGCAAAAAAACGCCTTGAGTCGAAGCCACTGGAGAACGGGAGTATCACTGACCCAACCTTAAGATTCAAGCAGCGAACCATTGAATTTCGATAAGCCCGCTCGATCTTCTTGATCGCTTCGTTATTTACTTCACTGGTCCCCTCTGGTAATTCCGAGAAGTCGAACCAATGCTTGATGTTGCAAACACCTGGGGCGATAAGCATCTCCGCACCGGCAGGAAAACGTTTAATCCCTTCATAGAAGCTACGGTCCGCGAACGGATAACCATTTTGCAACAAGCTTGCCCAACTGGTTAAGTCAGGCACATCATCTGCCAAGTGAATCAACGCGGGGTGGGACGCAAAAAACCAAGCTCCATTTTTCTCTCGGTAAAACATTGGCCCCATACCAAATGCATCACTTTTTACTGTCGCCTCTTGCGACTCCTCATCAAGCTTTAGCAAAGAGAAAACTCCATTCTCCAGTTGATCAGGCTCAATTATTTTAGCCAGATCTGAAAGTGGAGAATAAGAGTGCACCCCAATCGCTACCTCATAACCGCGAAAGACAATAAAGTCGTTATGTATCTTGTGCGCCAAGCCGGCACGGGAGAAGGGAGAAACCGATGTTACAGCCCAGAATTGCGATGAATTTACTACCGAAATGTCGTCAGCGCGACCCTTAAAATTCGGTGACTCACTTGGAAATACGCAGGCAAGAAAAAATTCTACATTCTTGAATTTCTGAGAAATTAGCTCTAAGTCAACGTTCATTTATCCCCGCCAGGCGCATTGAAAGCCGCTATTCTAGTAATGTTAATTTTTAGGTGAGCAAAGTTCACCTTTTCTTTCTACCGCCCCGTCTTCCACGTACTCCAATGTCGCGTCCCCAAGGGTCGTTATCTTTGAGGGAGAGCTCTCAAATGCGTCAAGGAAGACCTGAAAGAACTATCAAGGAGCTGTTGCTATCTAACATTTTTCCTATTGTAAATCTAAATAGTGTTTTCGATACATCTCGTTTTTGGTACCGTTGCATAAATGCACTATCGAGAGAATGTTAAACTGAGCGCAAAAGAATTAACGATCAGGGCAACGAAATGATGAATAAAGTGGGTACCTATGAGCGGAGGTTCACAGGCAGTTTTTACATAACCAATATGGGTGTTTAACGATTTCTTTGGAGTAATACCAGGCTCCAGCCCGACAAGGTGCGTCGAATAAGGCAATCCCAGCCGAGCTTTTAGCTAGTTCGATAAAGCTCTCTTGGCTACCCCTCCCCTCGCTTACTGCGCTATGTACCTGAACAAACTATCGGGAGCCCGCGAACATCAGAGGTGTTTACTGCGTATGCATCAGCACTGCTGAAAGCCACGCCAGCGCGAGGCAGCGTGAAGACGCTAACAAGCAACGCTTCGGCTAAAAGCAAGTGCGGATCAACGAAGATCTTTTTCTCCCACCATGCTGTATGAACCGCCCTTCCGAAATTGCGTCGAGTGGTGAACTTGCTCAGATGATAAAGTTCTGTGCGTACGCTGGACTGATCTGGCCCCTACTGGTGTAGCGCGCAAACAAGGGCCATGAGCGAGTCGACGACTAAAGTTGACAAGGTGCGTTCCTCCGTGGCTATCCGAAGCGGCGTTAGGTGCCCAGACCATAAAAAACTGCAGAAACGCGCTGTAGGGCCCTGGACAGAAGCAGGTAAACGGTGCAACTAAGGTCCTGCTGGCGCTGCCGAGTCAACGCTTGCCGTTGGATGGGGTACAGCGAGAGGTGCTGGTATCGACGTGCTCCTGGATGCATCAACATCTCATCAGCAACTGTCAACCGGTAAGGCGCACCGGCTAGGCGGCGGACAACGCACGTGTTTGAAAGCGGTTGAAGTTGCGGCGAATTGGTGCCGTTGCGCGATTGAAAAAAGACAGACGCACTAGCTCCAAGAACCAAAGTACAATGTGCCGCGTAGAAGTGCTAACGACAGTCAAAGTCTGTCGGCTTGTCGACCGCAGCTGACCCGAAGCGGAATATAGCGCTTCCTCTCTCGTCGGTGCCAGCACCGTGTCTTCTGGCGCAAGTTCGCTGTCTAAGTTAGCGAAAACTGACCTCGCACTCTGCTGCTGTTACGACGGCTGGCCTGGCTCCCCATCGTCCATTGAGATACAAGCGCGCAGGATTTTCGATGAGGTGAAAGGCGGCCCAACCTGCTCCTAAAGACAATGCCAGTCCGAGGAAAGGCGATAGTCCAAAGTGGTGATAAAGTTGGTAGAACGGCTGCTGCCACAGATAGATCGAGAATGAGTACATCCCCAACCGGCGTAACCATGAAAATTCCAATGCCAAGACAAACCATCTTGGAGCCGATGAAATGGTGTTGGCAGCGAGGGCAAATGCGCCAGGGGCGATAATAAGACTAAGCGGGGCAGGAATGCTCCACCAGTGAGCGAGAACGCCAGCGACCAGCGCTAACGGAGCAATCCAATATGCCGTCATACGGAACTTCGAGCGAGCAAAGGCCAACGCCAGAAAACCCGAAGTGAAAATTCCGAAGCATGCGACTTCAGTCCGATGGGAGTATTTCGGAGAGAAGGGATGTGGACTCAGCGAGTAGACTGCGATTGCGACCAGGATGGCCACTGTCGTCAGAATGAAGGACTTGATCTCGTTTCCAGTTCGCATCCTGCACCAATAGGCTACGATCGATAAAATGACATATGAATGCTCCTCGACGCTCAATGACCAAATGTGTCCGAAGGGCATTGTCCAATTCTCGGTCACGAAATAATTGTTTGTGAACGTTGCAGCCGGCAGCAACTCTCTCCAATCGATCTTGTTTCCAGTCAATCCAAAAAAAGCCGTGATAGTGAGCAAGTACACGGCCACTGATGGGAACACGCGTGCTACTCGCCGCCGGTAGAACGTACCAAAATCTGTCTTCTGGACAAACAACACTTGGGTCATCAGCAAGCCAGACAAGACGAAGAACAACCCTACCCCAACATTGCCAAAATTTATTCCCGGAACTGGAAAAAAGTGCCCGATCAGGAGACAAAAAATAGCGAGTCCACGCCAGCCATCGAGGAAGGGAATATGCTTTGCCATGATCATTTTTGACAAAAAACGTCATTCTATTGACAAAGCTTTGCTTCAGAGAAAATATTTAAGTGTTAATGGAGATAATGTTTCATTTTTGCCACATCTGTGAACCCATTTGCTTGATAGAAATTCTACTCCACGCGAAGTCGTTAATCGCGACAGATAGTCAAAACTGTTAAAGCTTTGAAATGTTAAATTCTTTAAGCTCCCACTGTTTTGTTTAGGGCCTCCCGCCGTCGAGCGCACAGATGAAAAGTTTGGACTCGCAAGCAGTTCAGCTACTGGCGCCCGGGCAAGCTTTCCCCTTATGATTCCCGCCATGATTACCTGTTTCGACATCGGCGGCAGCGCCATCAAATCCGCCGTCGCCACGGCCGACGGCCAGATCGGCGGCCTGACCCGCGTGCCGACGCCCATCCACGACTTCGCCGCCTTCACGGCGGCCATGCGGGCGCTGATCGATGCCGGCGGCCCGTCGCGCGGCGTCGCCATCTCGATCGCCGGCGTGGTCGATCCAGGCACCGGGCGCATCAAGTGCGCGAACATTCCCTGCATCGACGGTCGCACGCTGGCAGCCGACCTGTCCGCGGCCCTCGGGCTGCCGGTCTGGATCATCAACGACGCCGACAGCTTCGCCCTCGCCGAAGCCCAGGCCGGCGCCGGACGCGGCCACGCCAATGTGTTCGGCCTGATCCTCGGCACCGGCGTCGGCGGCGGCCTGGTCCTGAACGGCCGGCTGATCGGCGGTCCGGGCGGCTTCGCCGGTGAATGGGGTCACGGCCCGGTGGCCGCGCACTTCGCCGGCACGCCTTCGTCAGCCATTCCCCGCTTCCCGTGCGGCTGCGGCCAGGCCGGCTGCCTGGACACGGTCGGCGGCGCGCGCGGCCTGGAGCGGCTGCACCTGGCCTTGCACCAGCAGGCGCTGGACAGCCGCGAGATCATCGCCGCCTGGCAGTCCGGCGACCCCGCCGCCGAACACACCATCGCCTGCTGGACCGAGCTGCTGGGCGGCCCGCTGGCCATGCTGGTCAATACCCTTGGCGCGTCCATCCTGCCGGTCGGCGGCGGCCTGGCCAACAGCGCGCCCTTGATCGCGCGCCTGGACCGGGCGGTCCGCGCCGCCATCCTGCGCAAGACCGACGCCCCCATCATCGTGCCCGGCCAGTCCGGCGCGGAGCCGGGCCTCATCGGTGCGGCCTGGCTCGGCCTGGAAAATCTGGAACACGCGCATGCTTGATCCCATCACGCTCGAAGTCTGCGTCGACAACACCGCCGGACTGGCCGCTGCGCTGGACGGCGGCGCCGACCGCATCGAATTGTGCAGCGCGCTGGAAATCGGGGGCCTCACGCCGAGCGCCGGCCTGCTGCGCATGGCATCAAACAGCCCGGTTCCGGTGGTGGCCATGATCCGCCCGCGCGGCGGCGACTTCTGCTTCGATGAGGCGGAAACGGCGCTGATGCTGCACGAGATCGACGCGGTTGCGGCAAGCGGCCTGCAAGGCGTGGTGCTGGGCGCGTCGCTGCCGGACGGCCGGCTGGACCGGCGCACGCTCGAACGGCTGGTCCACCGGGCCGCGCAGCGTGGACTGCGCTGCACCCTGCACCGTGCGATCGACCTGTGCCCGGACCTGGCGCAGGCGACCCGCCTGGCCATCGACCTGGGCTTCGAGCGCATCCTGACCTCCTGCGGCGCCAGGAGCGCGCCGGAAGGCCTGGACGGCCTGCAGCGCTGCTTCGATGCCGCCGCCGGCCGCATCACGATCATGCCCGGCGCCGGCGTCAACGCCGGCAACGTGCACCTGCTGCGCGTCCGGCTGCCGCTGACCGACGTCCACGCGTCCTGCTCGGAGCCGCTGCCGGCGCCGTCGCCGATGGTGGCGGCGTTCGGCTTCGATGCCGGCGGCCGGCGCCAGACCAGCAGTGCTAAAGTCGCCGCCCTGAAAGCTAAACTGCGGGCCTGAGAGGGCCTTTCGCTTGAAATCCGCGTCGGCGTGTGTGACACTCGGCCGGATGAGTTTGACGTTCGATCCGACCACGCTTGCCCCCTACCTTGGCGACCTCGCAGCCGGTGCGCGGCTGAGCGCCCTCGCCTGCGCGCTGGCCCTGGCCGGCGGCCTGGCCCTGGGCATCGCGGCCGCCCTGATGCGGACATCGGCGTCGCCGCTGGCCCGACGCATCGCCGGCATCTACGTCGACGTGTTCCGCAACGTTCCCTTCATCGTCCAGCTGTTCTTCCTGTTTTATGGATTGCCCGAAATCGGGGTCGAACTGAGCGCCTTCGGCACCGGCGTGCTGGCGTTGTCGCTGGCGGGCGGCGCGTTTACCTCCGACGTGATCCGCGCCGGCGTCCTGGCGATCGAACCGGGCGTGCTCGAGGCGGCGCAGGTCAGCGGCCTGTCGCGCCTTGCCATCTACCGCCGCATTGTGCTGCCGATCGCGCTGCGCAGCGCCGTGCGCCCGCTCGGGTCGGTGTTCGTCAACCTGATCCTGACCTCGTCGATCCTGTCGGCCATCACGATCAACGAGTTGACCGGCAGCGCGAAGATCATCGCTTCCGACACCTTCCAGCCCTTCGAGGTCTACGCCCTGCTCCTGCTGCTGTATGCGGTCATGACCTGGCTGGTGTCGCTGTCGGCCGGCGCGCTCCATCGGCATTTGAATCGCGCCGCCTGATGCGCTACGCCGAATTCAGCCACCACGACCTGCTCCTGCTGCTGCAAGGCCTGGGCGTCTCGGTCGCCCTGTTCGCCGCCACCACCATCATCGGCCTCGTGATCGGGCTGGCGTGGGCGCTGCTGCGCTACTACCGCACGCCGCTGCTGGCGCCATTCGCCGCCGCGGTGGCGGAGCTGCTGAAGAATTCCCCCGTGCTGGTGCAGCTGTTCCTGGTCTTCTTCGGCCTGCCGGTGCTGCTGGAGACCGACCTGACGCCGGTGCAGGCGGCCCTCATCACCTTGTCCGGCAACACCGCGGCCTTCGTCTATGTGATCGCGGTGTCGGCCATCGAATCAGTCGGGCGCGAGCAGCTGGAAACCGCGCGCGTGTTCGGCCTGAGCCGCTGGCAGGCGCTGCGCCGCATCGTCGCGCCGCAGGCGGCGGCCTTCGGTTTCGGGCCGCTGGCCGGCCTGCTGGTGAACCAGCTGCAGGTGACCTCGCTGATCTCGGTGATCGGGGTGCTCGACCTGACCAAGGCCGGCGCGATCCTGAACGTGCGTACGCTCAAGCCCTTCATCGTCTGGACGGTGATCGGCGTTTTGTACTACCTGATGGCGCGGCTGATCGCGAGAAGCTGCGCCCGCGCCGAGATCCGCTTGCGCGCGCATAGTCAATGGAAGGGTTTGTAAGATGATCCAGATCGACGGCGTCGCCAAGCGCTTCGGCGCCAACACGGTCCTCGATGGCATCGACCTGCGCATCGCGCCGGGCGAAGTGGTGTCCATCCTCGGCGCCAGCGGTTCCGGCAAGTCGACACTGATCCGCTGCATCAACGGCCTCGAAAAGCTCGATGGCGGCGCGATTTCCGTCGATGGCCACCGCGTCGACGATCCGAAGGCCCTGCAGCTCGCGCGCCGCTGCTGCGGCACCGTGTTCCAGCTTTTTAATTTGTACCCGCACATGACGGCGCTGCAGAACATCACGCTGGCGCCGATCGAGGTGCTGAAAGTGCCGCGCCGCCAGGCCGAAACCGAAGCGCGCGCACTGCTGGCCGCCGTGGGACTCGGGGAGCGCGCGGACGCCTATCCGGCCCAGCTCTCCGGCGGCCAGCGCCAGCGTGTCGGCATCTGCCGCGCCCTGGCGATGAAGCCGCGCTACCTGCTGCTGGACGAAGTCACCAGCGCACTCGATCCGGAGATGACGGCCGAGGTGCTGGATATATTGGCGAAACTGGCGGCGGATGGCACCACGATGCTGTTCGTCACCCACGAAATCGAATTCGCCCGCCGCATCTCCAGCCGCATCGTGTTCCTTGACCAGGGCCGGCTGCTGGCCGACCTGCCGACCGATCGCTTCTTCGCGGCGGACGGCGGCCTGGCGCAGCCGCGCATCGCCCAATTCCTTTCCAGGATGAGCAAATCATGAAAATGCTGTTAGCGAACGCCGAGGCCTGGCCCGGCTTCGACACCACCGTCGACCTGCTGAAACAGGGCGGCGCCGCCATCGACGCCATGGTCAGCGGCATCGCCAGGGTCGAACGCGAAGCCAGGGTGCGCAGCGTCGGCTACGGAGGCTGGCCGAACATGCTGGGCGAGATGGAATTCGACGCCGGCGTCATGGACGGCACCACGCGCGCGGTCGGTGCCGTCGGCGCGGTGCCGGCCACCCTGCCCGTCTCCGCGCTGGCCCACGAAGTGATGAAGCACCTGCCGCACGTGATGCTGACTGGTCTTGGTGCCCGCCGCTTTGCTACCGAGCGCGGTTTCGCGGTCGACGAGGTGCTGCATCCGGACAGCAGGCGCGTGTGGTGGGAGCGGCTGCAAAAGGAGATGTCGCCGGAACAGCGCGCGGCCTTCCCCGACATCCCGCTGGCCCCGCTCAGCAACACCATCACCGACCCCGAACGCGTGCGCGACACCACGGTCTTCCTGGGCCGCGACGCCGGCGACCACATCGGCGTGGTCACCTCGACCTCGGGCTGGGCCTGGAAGTATCCCGGCCGGCTGGGCGATTCGCCGATTCCCGGAGCGGGCTTTTATGCGGACAGCCGCTACGGCGCCGCCGCCTGCACGCATACGGGCGAAATGACGATGCGCTGCGGGACTTCGCGCAGCATCGTGCTGGCGATGCGGCTCGGCTACTCGCTCGAGGAGGCGATCGGGCTGGCGGTGGAAGAACTGGCCGAGCTGAAGTCCGGCTTCCTGGCCGGGGTGGTGATCCACGCCATCGATGCGAAGGGCAACCACCGGGTGGTCAACTACCGCTGCGACGAAGAGATACGCTATTGGTACTGGGACGAACGCCTGTCCGCGCCGGAACTGCGCGTCGCCGCCGCCATCCAACCCTGAAAGGACGTTCATGCAGCATCGTCTCAACTACATCGCCGCCGCCGCATTGATGCTGGTGGCGACCTCCGCGCTGGCCGGCCGCATCGAAGACATCAAGGCGCGCGGCTATGTGCGCATCGGCGTCTCGCTGGGCGGCGAGCCGGTGGGCTTCCGCAACGCCAGCAACGAGCCGGTCGGCTATGACGTCGACGTCGCCAGGCAGCTGGCCGCGAAACTCGGCGTACCGGTGCGTTTTTCGGATGTCTCCAGCGATGCGCGGATCTCGATGCTGATGTCGAAGCAGCTCGACCTGGTGGTGGCGAATGTCTCGATCACGCCGCAACGCGCGCGCGTGGTGGATTTTTCCATCCCCTACAACCTGGCCGGCCTGCGCGTGATCGCGCAAAAGAGCGCGCACATCAAGACGCTGGCGGACCTGAACGGCAAACGGGTCGTGGTCGGCCGCGGAACCACCGCGGATGCCTTCCTGAAAAAGTCGGCGCCGCAGGCGGTGTTCGTCTACACCGACAACTTCGCACCGGACGGCGTCCTGCTGTTGCAGCAAAAGCGCGTCGATGCCGGCATCGAGGATTCCTCGCTGCTCGACTATCTGGCCAGCAAGAACGACCAGCTGGAAACCCTGCCCGCGATGTACGGCAATACGCCGATCGGCATCGCGATGGCCAAGGGCGACCCAGCCTTGCTGAAACTCGTGAACGGCTTCGTGTCGGACTACATCAGGTCCGGCGCCTATGCGGCCAACTACAAGAAATGGTGGGGCAGCAAGGCCGTGCCGCCGGCACTGGCGCCGCTCTGAATTTATAAGGACATGGAACCATTCGCCTCCCCCACGGTATAAACAGGACCGCCACCACCCGGCGGTTCGGCGGCCGCCACAGTATGCGCGTGGCGGCCGGACACTTGATCGTGGAAACTGGAGGAACCAAAGATGAGACACATGTCCAAAGCGCTGGCCTGCACCGTGGGCGCGCTGATCCTGGCCGGCAGCGTCGAAGCACAGGCCGGCGATTTCTACAGGCAGCGCAACCTGGTCTCGGACAGCGCCGCCGTGCGCGCCGAGCATCGGGACCCGCACCTGGTCAACGGCTGGGGCCTTGCCTTCAATCCGTATGGCGTGGCCTGGGTCGCCGACAACGGCACCGGCTTCTCGACGCTGTACGACGGCAACGGCGTCCCGCAAAGCCTGGTCGTGCAGATCCCTGGCATCGGCAACGCGGCCGGCAAGCCGACCGGGACGGTGTTCTATGGCGGTAACGGGTTCGTCGTCAGCAAGGGCGCGACCTCGGGGCCGAGCCGCTTCCTGTTCGTCGGCGAAGATGGCGTGATCTCCGGCTGGGCGCCGACGGTCGACCCGACCCATGCGATCCGCGCGGTGGACAACAGCGCCAGCCATGCCATCTACAAAGGCGTGGCGATCAGCGGCAATGGACGCGGACAGTTGCTGTATGCGACCGACTTCCATAACGGCAAAGTGGACGTGTACGACAGCAGCTTCCGCCCGGTTTCGCTGCCCGGCAAGCCCTTCTTCGATCCCAACCTGCCGTCCGGCTATGGACCGTTCGGGATCCACGCCATCAATGGCGATCTTTACGTCACCTACGCCAGGCAGGACGAGGACCGCGAAGACGACGTGGCCGGCCGTGGCCTGGGTTATGTCGACGTCTACGACACCGACGGCAGGCTGATTCGGCGCTTCGCCTCGAACGGCGCCCTGAACGCGCCCTGGGGCATGGCGCTGGCGCCGGCCAGCTTCGGCAAATTCAGCAACCGCCTGCTGGTCGGGAACTTCGGCGACGGCACGATCAATGCCTACGATCTGGACAACGGACACTTCGTCGGCCGCCTGAAGGGCCAGGACCACCGGCCGATCCGGATTCCCGGCCTGTGGGGCATCGCCTTCGGCAATGGCCTGAGCCAGCAGCCGGTCGACACGCTGTTCTTCGCCGCCGGACCGAACGACGAGAAGAACGGCCTGTATGGACGCCTCGACGTGGTGCCGGGCGACCAGTACGACGACACCAACGAGGCGGAGTGAACTCCGCGTCCCGCCGCACGGCCCGGCGCTGGCTCGGGCGCCTGCCGTGCGGCGGCCATCGGAAGCCAGGCTGGATCACGGTGTGATTCACGCAACGGTGTGTGTGGAGCGAAGCCGGCCGCGCGGACGAAAATTCCCGCCCGATTCCTGCGAAGCTGTGCAGTCCGGCTCCGGCCATGTACCATTAGCGCCGTTCTGCCTGTTTACGAAAGCCTCATCATGACCTTCACCACCCTTCGCCGCGCCCTGTTCCTCGCCACGTTTGTCACCGCCTGCGCGGCGCCGGCCTACGCCGACAGCGTCGCTTCCTCCGCCTCCAGCGCCGGATCGGCCTCGTCCGCCAGCATTTCCGATTCGATCGGCTCGTCCAGCAACAGCTCGAACCGCGACCGCGACCGCCGCGTCACCGCCGGCGACTACCGCGTGATCGACATCGCCCAGGCGCCGGCCAAGGCCGACACCACCCGCCTGACCCTGCGTCCGGTCGGCGGCGACCTCGCCCAGGAATTCACCCTCGACGTGCCGAACCGCGCCCTGGCCGCGCGTGCGGTCGGCGCCGGCGCGCTGGTGCACGTCAACGAACGTGTTTACGGCTACGAATTCGCCTACGCCGACACCCGGCAGCCGTTCTTCCTGGCCCTGCAGGACGACTGGTACCGCGAACTCGGTTCGCGCAAGGTCACCATCTGATATGTTGCGCCGTCTTGCCGCCGCCTTGCTGGCGGCGGCGGGCCTCGGCGCCAGCGCGGGCGCCTGGGCCGGCATCCCGACCTTCTGCGAGCGCGGCAAGGAAGTCAGCGCCCTCGAACAGGACCGCGTGCTGCGCTTTGCCGGTGCGGTCAAGCAGCAACTCGACGCGTCGGGCGGGCGCGTCGCGCTGATCTCGCGCGCGGGCCTCGACCTGAGCCGCTTCGGCCTGCTGTATTCGCACGCCGGCGTCGCGCTGAAGGACGATGCGGCCGGCTCCTGGGCCGTGCGCCAGCTGTATTACGCTTGCGACGAATCGCGTCCGCGCCTGTTCGACCAGGGCGTGCCGGGTTTCGCGCTGGGCGCCGATGCGCCGGGCGCGGGCCACATCGCGCTGGTCTTCCTCGACGGCGAGGACGGCGCGCAGCTCGAGCAGGCCGCGCGCGACCGGCGCCTGGCGCTGGCGCTGCTGGCCGGCCGCTACAGCGCCAACGCCTACGCCTTCGGCACGCGCTACCAGAACTGCAACCAGTGGGTGGCCGAGATGCTGGCCAGCGCCTGGGGCCATCTCGGCAGCCAGGAAGCGGCCCGCGAGCGCGCCCAGGCCTGGCTGCGCGAGCAGGGCTACACGGCCGGGCCGGTCAAGGTGCCGTCGCGCTGGCTGATGTTCGCCGGCCAGTTCGTGCCGCTGCTGCACGTCGACGACCATCCGCTCGACGATGTCTACGCGCTGGCGCTGCGCGTGAGCGTGCCGGCGGCCATCGAAGATTTCGTGCGCCAGCGGGCGCCCCGGGCGCGCCGCGTCGAGTTGTGCCACGACACCCGGCACATCGTCGTGCACCGCGGCTGGGAGCCGCTCGACGCCCGCTGCGAACCACGCCCCGGGGACGAGGTGATCGCCCTGGCGCCCTGACCAGCCCATGCCGATGAAACGCCTGATCCCGATGCTCGCCCTGTCCCTCCTGTCCGCCGCCGGCGCCGCGCCGCTGCCCGAACCGCAGGCCGACGCGCTCACGCGCCGGCTGCAAGCCATCGTCGACGACCCTGCGATGCCGCTGCCCGGCCTGTCCGTGGTCGCGATCCGCCACGGCGAGATCGTCTACCGCCGGCATTTCGGCAGCAAGCGCCTGGCCGGCGCCGGCGGCGCGGCGCAGCCGATCGACGACGACACCATGTTCCGCGTCGCCTCGGTCTCGAAATTCGTGACCGCGCTGGGCGCCATGAAACTGGTCGAGCAAGGCAGGCTGGCGCTCGACGCCGACATCGGCGACGTCCTCGGCTACCGCCTGCGCAACCCGCATTTCCCGGACACGCCGATCACCCTGCGCATGCTGCTCACGCACACCTCCAGCCTGCGCGACGAGGGCGGCTTCAAGTGGGATCCCGGCGTCGGCCTGAACGAAGTCCTGCTTCCCGGCGGGCGCCGCTACGGCACGGGCGCGATGTGGTCGAACGCGCATGCGCCCGGCGCCTGGTTCGAGTACGTGAACTTCAACTGGGGCCTGCTCGCCACCGTGATGGAGGCGGCCACCGGCGAACGCTTCGACCGTTTGATGCGGCGCCTGATCTTCGACCCGATGGGCCTGAAGGCCGGCTTTTACCTGGCCGACTTCGCGCCGGCCCGGATCGGCGACGTCGCCACCCTGTACCGCAAGCGGGAGAAGGACGGCGACGAGGTCTGGGATGCAAACGGCCCCTGGATCGCCCAGGCCGACGATTTCGGCAAGGAGGTCCCGGGCGCGCCGCCGGGACTGGACAGCTACAAGACCGGCAGCAACGGCACCATCTTCGGCCCGCAGGGCAGCCTGCGCATCTCCACGGGCGAACTGGCGCAGATCATGCTGATGCTGATGCATGGCGGACGCCACGGCGGGCGCCCGATCCTGGCGCCGCACACCGTCGCCACGCTGTTCAGCCGCCAGTGGACCCTGCACCGCGGCGGGACGAACGGCAGCGCCAACGGCGACGGCGGCAGCTACAAGGGCCTGTACCACGCCTGGGGGCTGGGCAACCAGCAGTTTACGGACACCAGCATCGTGCGCGACGGCCATGCGAGCGGCGACCGGCTGGTCGAGGGCGGGGGCTTTACCGGTGTCGGCCACCTCGGCTGGTCCTGGGGCCTGAACGCGCTGTTCGCGTTCGATCCGGCGACCAACGACGGCATGATCTACGTGAGCACCGGGGTCGGCGCCGATCCCGACAAGCAGCCGGGCAGGTTCTCGTCCGAGGCGCGCTTCCAGGAGCGGATCACCGACGCCCTGTACCGCGCGGCGATCGCGCCGGCGCCAGGCGATTTGTGACCCGGCGTCACAAATCCGTGACGCGTCACGCGATTACATCGGCGGCTGCCCGTTGGATGCCCCCAGGCCCGCATCGACCGGCAGGTTGACGCCGGTGATCAGGCGCGCATCGTCGCTCGCGAGGAAAGCCATCGCCGCCGCCACGCCTTCCGGGTCCTCGGGCGCACCGAGCGGCATGCGCTCCCTGAACTTCGCGACCAGTTCCGGATCCTGCAGCATATCCTCGGTCATCCCGGTCTTCGTGAAGCTCGGGTTGACGGCGTTTACCCGCACACCGTCCTTTCCCGCATCCAGCGCCATCGCCCGCACCATGTTGCTGACCGCGCCTTTCGAGGTGTTGTAGGCGAAGGTATTCCAGTCGCCGCCCAGTCCGGATACGGAAGAAGTCATGACGATCGCGCCGCGTACCTTCACCAGTTCGGGCATCGCCGCCTTGGCCATGTGGAAGTAACCGGCCACATTGACCGCCATGACACGCGCGAAGTCTTCCTCACTGGTCTGCATGATGTCGCCCTCGGTCGCCACGCCGGCGTTGTTGACCAGGATATGCAGCCCGCCGAAGCGGTCGACGGCCGCCTTGACCGCCCTGGCCGCGGTTTCCCTGTCGGCGGTGTCGCCCACCTGCACGAGCACGCGGTCCTGCGGCAGTCCCGCCGCGGCTTTCTTGAGGGCGGCTTCGTCGATATCGAGCATGACGACGCACGCGCCTTCATCGAGAAACCGGCGCGCGGCGGCCAGGCCGATGCCGGAAGCGGCGCCGGTAACGAGTACAGTTTTTCCTTGAAAGCGGTTCATCGGATTCCTTTGTTGGGGACGAAAGCGGATCGACCAGGCACTGGTCCGACGATATCACGGCAGCCACCAGGGCCGCGCTTCAGTGCTACCAGGCAACCTTACGCATCCCGGCTGGAGAATTCTCCATTGGACACACTTGCCTTAACGTAACGCATCACGAATAATGTGGTGCTCCCGCCAATAACCGAACGCCATGAAACAGCCGGAAGACCAACGCACCATCGAACTCGCCCTCGACGCCGCCGTCGCGCGCAAGCGCGGGCGCCCGCCCAAGGCCGACAAGCTCAGCGACGCGGAACGGGCCCGCCGCTACCGCGCGCGCCAGAAGATGATGCCGAAGGACGACTGGAACTACGAGCACCTGACCACCCTCACCCGCACCGAAATCCTGCGCCTGACCGGCGACGCGGCCAGCAAGCCGGCTTCCGAAAGCGAACTGGTCGCCAACTGGGCGTATGGCATGTTCCTGCTGTGGGACCGCACCACGGCCCAGTGCCAGCGCGCCGAGGACCGCAGCGAGCTGCTGGCGCTGGTTACCGTCTGAGCCGGCGCCCGCTGCCGCCCGGTGCGCCCGGCTCGCCGGCCAGCGCCACGCCGATTACGTGAACTCCCGAACAGACAGGCGGCAGTTCCAGCGCGATGCTGGCGTCCCACAACGAGCGAGGGCGGCAGCGATGGACAAGGAAGGCGGCAGCCATGAACCCAGGATCCCTTCAGGCGGCTGGGGTTCCCTGAAGGAAGTCGGCAGCATCCTGATCCAGGAGCGGGTGCCTCCGCAGCGCGCCGCGATCCTGCTCAAGCAGAACAAGCCGGACGGCTATGCCTGCGTCAGCTGCGCCTGGGCCAAGCCCGCGCACCCGCATCCGGCCGAGTTCTGCGAAAGCGGCGCCAAGGCCACCGCCTGGGAAATCACCAGCAAGCACATCGATGCTGATTTCTTCGCCCGCCACACGGTACGCGAGCTCGAACGCTGGCACGACCACGACCTCGAGGATGCCGGCCGGCTCACGGTGCCGCTGCGCTACGACGCCGCCTCCGATAAATACCTGCCGATTTCCTGGAGCCAGGCCTTCAGCGAGATCGGCGACCACCTGCGCCGGCTCGATCCGAAGAGCGTGGTGTTCTACAGCTCCGGCCGCGCCTCGCTGGAAACGTCATACATGTACCAGCTGCTGGCGCGCATGTACGGCAACAATAACCTGCCGGACAGTTCGAACATGTGCCACGAAAGCACTTCGGTGGCGCTGCCCAAAAGCATCGGCGTCCCGATCGGCACCGTGGTGCTGGACGATTTCGAAAAGACCGACTGCATCCTGTTCTTCGGCCAGAACGTGGGCGTGAACAGCCCGCGCATGCTGCACCAGTTGCAGGAGGCGCGCCGGCGCGGCGTGCCGATCATCACCTTCAACCCGCTGCGCGAGCGCGGCCTGGTCAGCTTCGTCAATCCGCAATCGCCCACCGAGATGCTGACCAACCACGAGACGCCGATCAGCACCCAGTACCACCAGCTCAGGGCGGGCGGCGACACGGCCGCGCTGATGGGGATCTGCAAGGCCGTGATCGAGGAAGACGAAGCCCTGGCGAAACGCGGCGAAGCCTCCGCCCTCGACCATGCCTTCCTCGCCGTGCACACCCACGGCTTCGATGCATTCGCGGACAAGGTGCGCACCACCTCCTGGAGCGAGATCGAGCAGGAAGCCGGCATCGGCCGCGCCGACCTGCGCGACGCCGCGCGCGTCTACATGGGCGCGAAGGCCGTGATCGGCGTCTACGGCATGGGCCTGACCCAGCACCGCAACGGCGTCCAGAACGTGCAGATGCTGGTCAACCTGCTCCTGCTGCGCGGGAACATCGGCAAGCCGGGCGCCGGCATCTGCCCGGTGCGCGGCCACTCCAACGTGCAGGGCCAGCGCACGGTCGGGATCACGGAAAAGCCGGAGCTGGCGCCGCTCGACAAACTGAAGGAGCAGTACGGCTTCGAGCCGCCGCGCGACAAGGGCATGAACACCGTCGAAGCCTGCAAGGGCATCCAGGACGGCAAGGTGAAGGCGCTGGTCAGCCTGGGCGGCAACCTGGTGCGCGCCGTCCCCGACCACGGGCCGATGGACGCCGCCTGGCGCGCGCTGCCGCTGACGGTGCAGATATCGACGAAACTGAACCGCAGCCACCTGGTGCATGGCCAGGCCGCCTACATCCTGCCTTGCCTGGGCCGGATCGAGATCGACCGCCAGGGTGGGGTCGAGCAGGCCGTGTCGGTCGAAGATTCGACCGGCTGCATGCACGGCTCGCGCGGGATGGCCGAACCGGCGGCGGACACGCTGCTGTCGGAACCGGCGATCGTGGCCGGCATCGCCAAGGCGCTGCTGCCGCCCAACCCGAAGCTCGACTGGGACGCCTGGGTAAGCGATTACAGCAAAATCCGCGACGCCATCGCCGAGACCTACCCGGAGATCTTCCACGACTTCAATGCGCGCATGTGGACGCCGGGCGGTTTCCGCAAACCGGTCGCCGCCGCCCAGCGCCAGTGGAAGACCCCGAACGGCAAGGCGAATTTCACGGTGCCGGACAGCCTGGCCGTCGATCCGGACATGCCGGACCACCCCGACACCCTGCGCCTGTTCACGGTGCGCAGCGACGGCCAGTTCAACACTACGATCTACAGCCTGGACGACCGCTTCCGCGGCGTGGAAGGCGACCGCAAGGTGCTCTTGATGTCGCGCGCCGACATGGACGCGCGCGGCCTGCGCGACGGCGAACGGGTCACGGCCAGCACCGCCACCAATGACGGCGTCGAGCGCAAGGTGGACGGCTTGCGGGTGATGGAATATCCGGTGCCGGCCGGCTGCGTGGCCGGCTACTACCCGGAATGCAATCCGCTGCTGCCGCTGTGGCACCATGCGAAGGAGAGTTTCGTGCCGGCGGCGAAGTCGATTGCGATCCGTATTCAGGCAGCAAGGTGATTTTTTTCGGGAGGCCCCATGAGCAAGCTGGATCAGGAAGACCGGGACGAGATCCCCGGTCGGGAATACGCGTTTCCCAAGCAGCGCAAGGAACCGCTGGAGGATGCGACTCACGTGCGCAATGCCATCGCGCGCTTCAATCAGGTCGAGGGTGTGACGGACAAGGAGCGGGATGAGGCCTGGGCGCGGATTCGTGCGGCGGCGAAGAAGTTCGATGTGGAAGTCAACGAGAAGGATTGGCGGGAGATTGGGTCGGCAAAGAAAGACAAGCGCTGAGAGGAGCGCGTGGCGCACCTTGCAGTCAGCAACCTTATTCGAGGCTCCGTCCATGCCAATAATAAAAATTTTAAACATGAAACAAATCATCCGTCGTGCGAACCAGGCGGATGATCCACGACGCGCTTTTTACCAAGCTATCTTGGGATCACAGACGTTAGATGATTACCTGAGCTTAGTCGGCGATATTGTTGTCTTCCCGCCAACATATCAAGAACGTATGGGCGCGATGAGGGAATTTCGGTACATGCATGACACCGTTCGTTGGGTCGCGCTGGATTCTTCGGACAACACGACTGTTGCGCCTACCAGTAGCGGAGATACAGATAGGTTTAAGCCAACTCCTGAAAATGATGCCCGACGGCGAACAATTCGTGAAGTGGTAACGAGGCAAGGACAAGGGCAGTTCCGTAACAGTTTGCTAGATGCATATTCCGGTTGCTGCGCAGTTACTGGGTGTAGGGTTACGTCCCTCCTAGAGGCTGCGCATATCACGCCTTATCTCGGGGCTTATACGAACCACATTGCTAACGGGCTTTTACTGCGGGCTGACATACACAGCTTATGGGACTTAGGATTTATAGCTGCGGATCCTTCAACCCGAATGGTTCGCATCTCGCCGGTTGTCGCCGATGCAGACCCTTATTACAAAAATTTTGATAGTTGCTCACTGCGTGAACCACAGGAACCATCACAGCGGCCTTCTTACGAAGCCCTAACACAGCATTGGCGCTTCGCAAACCTTTGAGGCTGCTGCCCATCAATGGTAGGGTTTAACTGTAAAACACCACGATGGGAATCATTGATAGCCTGGCTTGGTTCCGTAGGAAGTGCGTTGTCATGTACAACCCGCTTTGCCAATTCCACACTCCCAATTCTAAAATGTGATGCGTCACGCAAACACTCACCACCCGCGGTGACATAAACCCTTGATCCGACTATAATTTCCGCCTTTCGGCCCACCGATTCGCCAGGAATGTCCCCATGTCACTGCTCGCCCACCAGCTCGAACTGCTGTCCCCCGCCAAAACCGCCGAGATCGGCCGCGAAGCCATCCTGCACGGCGCGGACGCGGTGTACATCGGCGGCCCGGCCTTCGGCGCTCGCCACAACGCCAGCAACCCGCTGGAAGACATCGCGGCCCTGGTCGAATTCGCGCACCGCTACCGCTCGCGCATCTTCGTGACCATGAATACGATCATGCACGACGCCGAGCTGGATACCGCGCGCCGGCAGATCTGGGACCTGTACAACGCCGGCGTCGACGCCCTGATCATCCAGGACATGGGCCTGCTGGAGCTGGACCTGCCGCCGATCCAGATGCACGCCTCGACCCAGTGCGATATCCGCACGGTCGAAAAGGCGAAGTTCCTCAGCCAGGTCGGCTTCTCGCAGCTGGTGCTGGCGCGCGAGCTGACCATCGAGCAGATCAGGGCGGTGCGCGCCCAGGTCGACACGCCCCTCGAATACTTCATCCACGGCGCCCTGTGCGTCGCCTTCTCGGGCCAGTGCTATATCTCGCACGCCGACAATGGCCGCAGCGCCAACCGCGGCGACTGCTCGCAGGCCTGCCGCCTGCCGTACACCCTGAGCGACGGCCAGGGCCGCGTGGTCGCCTTCGAAAAGCACCTGCTGTCGATGAAGGACAATGACCAGAGCCGCAACCTGGAAGCGCTGATCGACGCCGGCATCCGCTCGTTCAAGATCGAGGGCCGCTACAAGGACATGGGCTATGTGAAGAACATCACCGCCCACTACCGCCTGCTGCTGGACGAGATCATGGAGCGCCGTCCGGAACTGGCGCGCGCCTCGAGCGGCCGCACGAATGTCCTGTTCACGCCGGACGTCGACAAGAACTTCCACCGCGGCCACACCGACTATTTCGCCACCGGCCGCCAGCAGACCATCGGCGCCTTCGATTCGCCGAAATACGTGGGTGTCGAGCTGGGCACGGTGGCGCGCATCGGCGGCGACAATTTCGACCTCGTCACCAATGCGCCGATGGCGAATGGCGACGGCCTGAACTACATGCACAAGCGCGAGACGGTCGGCATCCAGGCGAATACCGTGCAGAAGCTGGGCGAAGATGCCGAGGGCCAGCGCTGGCGCGTGTTCCCGAACGAAGCGGTGTCCAGCCTGGCGGGCCTGAAGGTCGGCACCGTGGTCAGCCGCAACCGCGACCACCAGTGGGAATCGGCGCTGACCAAGAAATCGTCCGAGCGCAAGGTGGCGGTCGAGCTGTTGCTGTCCGAGGTCGACGGCGGCCTGCGCCTGAGCGTCACCGACGAAGACGGCATCACCAGCCACACCGACGCCGCGCTGGCGCTGCAGCCCGCGCAGCAGGCGTCAGCCGCCGAAGCCGGCCTGCGCACCAGCCTCGGCAAGCTGGGTAACACCATGTTCGAGGCGCGCGCCATCGTGCTGCAGCTGTCGCAGCCGTGGTTCGTGCCGGCAAGCAGCATCAACGCGCTGCGCCGCGACGCCATCGCCGGGCACGAGGCGGCGCGCCTGGCCAGCTGGGAGCGTCCGGAGCGCGCGCAGCCGGTCGAGCCGCCGGCCGTCTATCCGGAAGCCCAGCTCAGCTACCTGGCCAACGTCTACAACGAGAAGGCGCGCGCCTTCTACCACAAGCACGGCGTGCAGCTGATCGCCGCGGCCTACGAGGCGCACGAGGAGCCGGGCGAAGTCTCGCTGATGATCACCAAGCACTGCCTGCGTTTCTCCTTCAACCTGTGCCCGAAGCAGGCCAAGGGCGTGCAGGGTGTGCAGGGCCAGGTCCGCGCCGAGCCGATGACCCTGGTCAGCGGCGAAGAGCGCTACACCCTGAAGTTCGACTGCAAGCCCTGCGAGATGCACATCATCGGCGCGATGAAGCCCCACATCCTGAATTCGCCGCCGCCCTCGGCCATTCCGTACAGCCCGCTGGTGTTCCACCGCCAGCGTCCCCGGGCTTAACGGCGCTGACACAGGGCGGATCGGCGGCACTATAATCGAGCTCAGCCATTTTTTCGAAAGAGCTCGATGACCCTTCCCCGCTTGCCCGCGCTGCTGATCCTGTCCCTGCTGTCGGCCTCCGGCGCCGCCCTGGCCGACGACGCCGCCATCCTCACATGCCGCGCACTGGGCGATTCCCAGGCGCGCCTGGCCTGCTACGACAGGATCCCGGTCGGCGCCCGGCCGGCCGCCACGCTGGCTGCCGCTGCCGCGACCGCCGAGCAGCGCTTCGGCCTGGAGCAGGTCCAGCGCAAGGAAGCCGAGCCGCAATCGATCGAAAGCACGATCGAGGGCAACTTCGGAGGCTGGGAGCCGGGCGCGCAGATCCGCCTCGCCAACGGCCAGGTCTGGCGCGTGGTCGACGGCAGCAGCGCCGTGCTCGCGCCCATGAAGAACCCGAAGGTCAAGGTGACGCGGAATGTGTTCGGCACCCTGTTCCTGGAAATCGAAGGCACCAACAACTCGCCCAAGGTACGCCGCGTCCGCTAGGCGTTGACCAGTTCGGTGTGCCCGAAGCCTTTCGAGTAATCGATCACCGACACCATCTGCGGCCGGATCCGCACGAAGGCGACTTCATGCGCCATGTCCGGCCCGCACCATTCCGACACCGCCGGGAAGCGCCGCTCCAGGCAGGCAGCCGCAGCGGCCGCTTCCCGAGGGTCGTCGAGCAGTTCGGCGATGCCGCTCATCGACAGGCCGCGGATCTCGCGCCAGTCGTGGTACGGCAGGTTGATCGTCAACGACACCTTGCCGTTGCCGCGGATGTTCTCCGCCTTCTGGCTGTTGCGCCCGATCCCGACATAGATCGCCATGTCGTCGTGGGCGAAGCTGACCGTGGTCGCCTGCGGATAGCCATCCGCGCGGATGGTCGCCAGCGTGAGGTCCTGCGCCGTGTCCAGCACCTGCAGGACGAAATCCTGCTGCCCCCTTTCCATCATCCCTCCTCTTGCCGTGTGCCCGCCACCAGACGCTCGACCGCCGCTTGCGCGATCTCCGGCGGGATCGTGTGCAATCCCGGCCCCGCAACGGGCCGCCCGAGAGGAGATGGCCGCGCCAGCAGCCGGTCCATATCGAACACATTCCCTCCGTATCGACAGGGGACGGGGAGATTGTAGCTTTGGACACGATCCGGAAACGCACGCCACGACGTCTCTCGTTCCACCACGCTTACACAATGAAAACGGCGCGCCACCCTTGCGGGCTGGCGCGCCGTTCCCGGTCGGGCGTGGCTTAGAGGTAGTAGACCAGCGCGGCCAGGCCCACGATCAGCAACACCTTGGTCGCCTTGTACGCGGTCTTGTTCCAGGCCTTGTAGCGGCGGCGGTACTGGCCCATCACGTGCGAGATACGAAACAGCTTGCTCACCAGGCCGGTCTGGTCGCCGGTCTCGTTGGGCGAGGCGGCGGCCGTCATCATGGTGCGGCCCAGCCAGCGGTTGACCGCCTGCGCCCAGCGGAAGCGCAGCGGGCGTTCGACGTCGCAGAACAGGATCACGCGGTCGCGGCCGGAAGTGTTCTCGGCCCAGTGGATGAAGGTTTCGTCGAAGATCACGCCCTGGCCGTCGCGCCAGCTGTAGCGCTGGCCGTCGACTTCGATGAAGCAGCGGTCGTCGTTCGGCGTGGCCAGGCCCAGGTGGTAGCGCATCGAACCGGCGAAGGGGTCGCGGTGCGGGTTTAATTTTGCGCCCGGCGGCAGCTCGGCGAACATGGCCGCCTTCACCGAGGGAATGCCCTGCAGCAGCGCATAGGTCCTGGGGCACAGGCGCTCGGCCGAGGGATGGCTGGCGTCGTACCACTTCAGGTAGAAGCGCTTCCAGCCGGTCTTGAAGAAGGAGTTGAAGCCGGCGTCATTGTTCTCTTCGGACGCCTTGATCTTTTGCAGCGCGACCAGGTGCAGCGCTTCTTCGCGGATCACCTCCCAGTTCTGCTGCAGGACGTCCAGCTCGGGGAATTCGCGTACCGGGATGTAGGGCGTGCTCGGCACCTTGGAAAACAGGTGCATGAAGATATTGATCGGGGCCATGAACGACGAATGGTCGAACAGCTGGCGGCCGAACGGCAGGCGCACCTTGCCGCGGAAATGGATGTGCAGGACGGAAAGGATGAGAAAACCGACGACTGCCCACTTCATTACGCCTCCACTTGCACCTGTCTAAACGGAGGGCAAGGATACCATATGCGACGCGCAGCCGTGCGCCGGCCCTCCGCGCAATCGGCGGAGCGGCCGGTTTCCGGCTGCGACTTGTGGCGTCAGTGCATCGTGGAGGTGACGGCGTACCCTTTTTCGGCCAGCTGGCCGGTCAGGTTCTGGATGTCGTAATCCTCGATCTGCTGGGCGTCGTCGTCCACTTCGACAGCGCGGGCTTCGACTTCCCAGTCGGTATTCGTGGCTTCCTCGGGAATATTGCGGGTTTCGGGCACCGCCAGGTACGAGAACTTGCCGTCCTGTTCGGCTCTGCGGTAAATATCCAGGCGCATAGTCGTTTCCTTTCTAAGCATGGCTGACGAATGAAAGCCATCAGTATGCCCACGATAGGCGAAGGACGGAGCACGGTCTGTTAGTCGGCGCACACTGGATTAGAGACAAGAAACTTTGAGGCGCTCAGCGCCCCGGCGACGCCCCCAGCACCCGCGCCGGCAGCAGCACGATGGCGCGCAACAACTGGAACACGGCTTCCACGCCGATGCCGAGCAGCCGGAACGGCAGCAGGACCAGCCACACCAGCGGATACAGGAACAGCGCCAGCAGGGCCAACGGCCAGCACAGGAACAGCAGCAGCAACCAGGCAAGGAAACCAAGCATTGTTCGCTCCTTCGGCAGAGGGTCGTCGATGCTGTGACTGTAGTGACAAGTGGCGCCGGGGGCAATGCCGATGCGATGAATGGTCGCTGGCGGGGATGGGCGGGGGAAACGCGGGGGTGAATGGGGTGTGGAGTAATGGGAGAACTTGGATTCCCGCCTTCGCGGGAACGACGTTTGCAAGTTACTGGCTGCAACGCTGGTACGTCGTTCCCGCCAAGTTTTTCATTCAGCTTTTAGCTCAGGCGTACACGTCCGCCCCAAGCTGCTCGCCGACGGCCTCTTCCTGCACACGCCCCACCAGCTCGGTGCGGATCGACGCCTCCAGCGACGGAATCGAACCGCCGCAGCGATAGGCGAAGCTGACCTGCACCACGTCGCCGGCCTGTACGTCCAGCGGCTTGGCCAGCGGCAGCATCATGTAGTGGTTCAGCCAGTCGATCGTGGTGCCGTATTCTTCGATGATCGACAGCACGTTCTTGGTGATGAAACGCAGCGCGTTCAGGCGGCCGGCCTTCTCGATCAGGAACTGGCCTTCCCAGGCGACCAGGGAATCGACCGGCTGGCTGAAGTCCATGATGCTGTACACGCCCGGCTGGGCCAGCTCGACGGTGCCGGGATAGATGACGTTGGTCGGCTGGAACTGCACGATCGGGGCCTGGAAGCCTTCGAAATCGTATTCCTGCTGCAGCGGCTGGGCCGCCATGATGACGGCTTCGGGCAGGAAGACCGGCAGCGGGCCGCCAAAGCGGGCCAGGTAGCGGCGCTTGAACGATTCGATCACCTCGACCTGCTTCTCGCGCAGCATGCCGACATGGATCATCTCGCAGATCACGATGTCGACCGGTTCCGGCGGCAGGTAGTTGAAGGCATCGGCATGGATCACCTCGACCTTGTGGCCGTTCTGGTTCATGGCCAGGAACTTGCGGGCTTCGCGCACCATGTCCGGATTGAACTCGACGCAATAGACCTTGTCGGCGGCCTGCGCGGCAAAGAACGACAGCACGCCGGTGCCGCCGCCCAGTTCAAGGACCTTGGCGCCCGGCTTGACGGCGTGGAAGATCGCCGACTTGAAGCTGTGCATGCGATTCTGGTCCATCAGCATGTTGTGGTGGTAATGGACCGGGATGAACTGCCCCAGGTAGCAGCTCTCGATTTCGCGTTCGTTCAGCATAGTGTTCCTTGCACGGTTGATTGCATGGAAGCATTATCTGCAACGGGAAAGCTTTTCGATGCGCGGAGCTGACGGGCATTTCCGCGCCAGTTTGCTGCTTGGGCTTGCCCGGATATTAACTACTGACGCGCCGTCCTGGCCCGCTCCGCGATCTGCGCGGCGGCCAAGCCTTCGGTATTCCTGAGCTGGGGATTCGCGCCCTGCTCGGTCAGGAAGGCCACCATGTCCGGATGGCCCTCGCGCGCGGCCATCATCAGCGGAGTCATGCCGCCACTGGCTGGCGGCGACACGGCGTCGACCCTGGCGCCGCGCTTGATCAGCAGGCGGGCGATCGCTTCGTCGCCGCTGGCGGCCGCATAGTGCAGCGGCGTCCAGCCCGGGCGGTTGACCGCCGCGCCGCGCGTGAGCAGCGCTTCCGCGGCCGGCTGGTTGTGCTTGAAGGCGGCCATCATCAGGGCCGTATTGCCGTTCAGGGCCGGGGCGTCGACCTGGATGCCGGGCACGTCCAGCAGCGCACGGAACACCCGCATCGAGCCTTCGCGCACGGCCAGCACCAGCGCCGGCTCACCACCGACGGGGTTGGGCTGGTTCGGGTCCACGCCCGCCGCCAACAGGGTCTTGACCGTGTTCGGATCGTCGATCTGCACCGCGCGGAAAAATTCGGCCACTTGCGCGGACGTGGCGGCCAGCGCCGCAGTTCCAGGAAAGGCGGCCACGACGATCCCAGCAAGGAATGCCCTGGCGCTCAGGCGAAGAAAACCGCGACGCTGCATCATGGTTCAGTCCCTCGGTACGTTAAACAGCTTGTGGAAGTTGTCCGTGGTGCGCTCCGCGACCTCGCGCAGCGGCACGTCCTTGAGCGTGGCGATGAACTCGGCCACATGGGGCACGAAACCCGGTTCGTTCATTTTCCCACGGTAGGGCACCGGCGCGAGATAGGGCGAATCGGTTTCGATCAAGATGCGGTCCAGCGGAAGTGCTTGGGCCACCGCCTGCAGGTCTTTCGCGCTCTTGAAGGTCACGATGCCGGAGAAAGAGATGTAAAAACCCATCTCGATGGCGGCCTGCGCCACTTCCAGCGTCTCGGTAAAGCAATGCATCACGCCGGCCACGCCGCCCTTGTCGACCGCCGCGCCCTCTTCCTGCAGGATGCGGATGGTGTCGGCGCTGGCCGAGCGGGTATGGATGATCAGCGGCTTGCGCGTTTCGCGCGACGCCCGGATGTGGGTGCGGAAGCGCGTGCGCTGCCACTCCAGGTCGCCTTCGAGGCGGTAATAGTCCAGCCCGGTTTCGCCGATGGCAACGATCTTCGGGTGGTCGGCAAGCCGGACCAGCTCCTCGACGCTCGGCTCGGGCGTGTCCTCATAGTCGGGATGGACGCCGACCGACGCGTAAATGTGCGGATATTGCTCGGCCAGGACGAGCACGCTGGGGAATTCCGGCAGGTTGACGGACACGCACAGCGCCTTGTCGACCTTGTTCTCCGCCATTTTGGCGAGAATCTCGGGCATGCGGGCGGCCAGCTCCGGGAAATTGATATGGCAATGTGAATCGATGTACATCCCGCCATTGTACGCGAGGCAGCGCGGGCTTGCCCCGCTCCGCTGGCCGTCCCGTCTGCCGTGCCGCCTGCCGTGCGTTTGCTATTCCACGACGATCTTTCCTTCGACCAAGACATGGCTCGCGGCACCGTCCGCCGCGCCCAGGTTGTCGTAGTCAACCACCTCGGTGTGCGTGGCGGGGTCGTGATGCCAGATCTTCAGGCCAAAGCGCCCGGGCTCGCCGTTACCGCCAGCCGCGCCGGCCGTCGTGGCCATTGAAAACCGGTACCCGCCCTTGCCATTGAGCGTGCCGCTGCCGGCGAAGCGCGCCCGGCCTCCCTCACTACCGAGCAGCCGGATGTCCGTGCTGCGAAAGCTCAGCCCGGCAGCGTCGACGCCCAGGCCGGCCTGCGCCTTGACGCCCTGGGCCCGCACCGTCAGCGGCGCAAGGAAACTGAAACTCGCCTTGCCCGCGACGGTGGCCGGCATCCTGGCGCCCGGCGGCGCCATGGTCGAACCGGTGCCGCCGGCAAATCCGCCGTCCGGGTCGAGCACGACGATCTTGCGGCTCACGGCCATACGTTCCCCGCTCGCGTCGGCGACCGTGGCCGTCATCGTGTAGACGCCCGGGGCCTGGTAGGCATGGCTGGCGACGGCGCTTCCTTCGCCCTTACGTTCGCTCACCGGCACGGTCTGAAGCTCGCTGCCGTCGCCCCATGACCAGCCGACCCGATGGCTGGCGCCGGGGTCCTCGGCCGCGAAGGCCAGCGACGCCACGAACGCAGTGCCGGCCCGGACGACATCCGGGCTGGCGATCGGACCGGAGACGTGTCCATGGCCGGAACCGCCATCCGGCGTCAGCAGCACCGGTCCCGTGTTCGATTCCGCCACGATGGCCCCGTTGTCGTTGATGCCGTCGGCCTGGTACAGGACCAGCCCGGCCGGCGCACCGCGCAGGCGCGTGTTCAGGTCGACCATGCCTTCCCGCGACGTCCAGGCGAAGGCATGCGTTTCCGTACCGCCCGGCAAATCGGCGCGGCCCACCACCTGGCCCCTGTCGTTCGCCGCGAGCGCGACGGATGCCTGGCCGCCCAGTGTCCCGAGATCGACCATGCCGCCGGCGCGGGTCCAGGTCATTGCGTGCTGCTGGAAGCCGGCAAGGTCGATGGCGCCGGCGATCCGCCCGCCCAGACTCATCCCGACCACGTCCGCGCCGATCCCGCCCGCCGTCCCGAGCCCCCGCATGCCCAGCTCCCGGGTCCAGATGAAGGCGTGGTTGATGTTATCGGGAGGGTTGGTGTAATTTCCGGCCACCTGTCCCCGCGCGCCGATGGCGACCGCGGACGACGCATGGTTGCCGAGCGTATCGATATCGACCATGCCGGTGGCGCGCGTCCATACGACGGCGTGGTAGACATTCCCCGTGCCCATGGAAGCGAGGGAATCGCCGGCGATCATGCCCTCGTCGTTGATTGCCCGGCCATAGGAACTGGCGTCGGCGCCGCTCGTCAGGGCGCCCAGGCTCTGGATCCCGCCAGCGGCGGTCCACCGGAAGGCCTTCGGGGGCGGCAGCGCTTCGCCGCCCGAGGTGCCGGCAATCTCGCCGCGATTATTGATAACAGGCTGCAAGGTGTCGGTGGCGCCGGGAAGCGTGCCCAGGTCGCGCATGCCGCAACCCTTCCGCCAGACGAAACCGTGCCGGTGGCCGGCGGGATCGATGAAGTCGCCGGTCACCTGTCCGGCATCGTTCAGTCCGGTGACGTTGACGAACGCGCCGCCGGCGGGCGGGACGATGTGCCGCACGCGCTTTCCATCGTAGAACCAGGCGTCGATATCGGAAAAGGCGTCCGCGGCCCGGCTGAACGCCACCTGCCCGCCGGCATTGATCTTCAGTGCGACGGTCATGCCGCTGCCAAGCTGGGTGACCCGGTACGTCGTGCGCGCGGCGACGGCAGGTGCCGCCGCGCCCCCGACGCCGTCCTGCCCGGCCAGGGCTGCGCCGCCCAGCGCGAGACCGCCCAGCGCGAGACCGCCCAGCAGACAGGGCAGCCAGCGGTAGGAAGGCCTCTCCTTCAGTGCTTCCGATCCATGTATGTGCAGCATGATCTCTCCTTGCACGATGGGGATTGCCGGACCACGATGATCGCGCGGAGAAGGAGAACGAAGTTGGCGCCCGATCATGCAAATCGGGTCAGAAACCATGTTTTAACTCAAGCTGGCCAGTCGTATGACGCTTCCAGCGGAGCTGCGGATGAACGGGACGCCGCCGGCGCTGCCTCTGTGCCAAACTCGGTCGCAATGACAGTCAAGAGGAAAGATCATGAATACCGAACAGCAGAACCAGCAGGCCGTCCCGCCCGGCAATGAGCAGACGGCAGCCCAGTCCGACCAGTCCCGGCAGCAGGCAGAGCCCGACAAGCATCCGGATCTGGACGGCCTGGCCGACAAGAAACCGGAAGAACTGACGCCGGAAGAACTGCGGCTGATGGCGGATACGATGCCCGGAGAAGGTCCGGGCGACTGAATCCAACGCGTTATTCGACGACGCGCTTGCCGAGGATAATCAGATCGCGCTCGATCCCGTCCAGGTTGGCCACGCGCGGGAAATTCGCCCAGGTCTCGAAGCCGTACTTGCGGAACAGGGCCAGGCTGGGCGCGTTGTGGCCGAAGATGAAGCCCAGCAGGGTGTGGACCTGGATGTTCGGCGCGAAGGCCATCGCCTGCTCCAGGCAATAGCGGCCAATGCCCTTGCCGCGCCATGCCTCGGCAATGTAGATCGACACTTCGGCGGTGCCGGAATACGCCGGGCGGCCGTAGAAATTCGAATAGGAGCACCAGCCGATCACGGCGGGGTTCTCCGAGGTGTCGTCGGCGTCATGGATGACCCACAGCGGGCGGCGTTCCGGAGTGTGGTCGGCAAACCATTGCTCGCGCGACTGGACCGTGATCGGTTCGGTATCGGCGGTGACTTCGCGCGAGGCGATGGTGGAGTTGTAGATATCGACGATGACGGGCAGGTCTTCGATGCGGGCGATGCGGTGTACGTACGACGGCATAAAAATCAAATGATTACAGGGTGTGGGTGGCGCGCGAGGACCGCAGCGCCGCGCCCAGGATTTCTTCGATGCGCAGCCGGGCGCGCTGGCCCGTCTCGTCGGCCGGGAAATGCACGCCGATGCCCTGCGCCTTGTTGTTGTTGGCGCCGGCCGGCGTGATCCAGGCGACCTTGCCGGCAATCGGGTATTTGTTCGGGTCGTCCATCAGCGACAGGATCAGGTAGATCTCGTCGCCGATCTTGTACGGCTTGTTGGTCGGCACGAACATGCCGCCGTTCTTCAGGAAAGGCATGTAGGCGGCGTACAGCGCCGCCTTTTCCTTGATGGCGAGCGAGAGCACGGACGGCCGTGGCGCCTGGGGCGCGAGCGGAGCGTTTGGGTCGGTCGGCAAGCCGTTCATCGGATTCCTTTCATGATGCTGTGCAGCAAGCAGTGTAATCAAGCAACATGTCTTCGACAAACAATTTCGGCGACAGCGGGTGATCCGCCACCGCGCGCCGGTCGTTGGTCGACTTGATCGCCTGCATCACCCTGGCCGTGTGCACGCGCCCGGCCAGGTTCGCAAGCTGCTGGCGATACCGCGGATAATAGCGGATCGTGCCGGACAGCTTGTACGAAAACACGTCATACAGCCATCTTTGCTGCCACGCGACGAGGGATGCGAGCGGCGCTTTGCTCAATTTGTCGGCAGCACGCAACGCGGCATCGACGCTGGGCTGGGCCAGGATCTGCAGCAGGGCATCCAGCTCTTCGCGGCTGCCGGTCTCGGCCTGGCCGAGCGCCGCCAGCGGCGCCCCGCCCTGTTCGCGCAGCCAGCCGTCGGCGTCCTGCACGCCCTGGGCTTCGAGCCAGGCCAGGGCCGCGGCATGGTCCGGCATCGGCAGGGCAAACTTGCGGCAGCGCGACAGGATCGTCGGCAGCAGACGGTCCAGGCCGTTCGATGCCAGCAGGAATACGGTGCCCGGCGGCGGTTCTTCCAGCGTCTTCAGCAGTGCGTTCGAGGCCGGCATGTTCAGCGCCTCGGCCGGATACAGCACGACCACGCGCAAGCCCTGGCGGTGGGTCGAGATGTTCATGAAGTCGGCCAGCGCGCGCACCTGCTCGATCTTGATGTCCTTCGAGGCGGTCTTCGAGGATTTTGACTTCTTGTCGGCCTCGCCCGCTTCCTCGCCCTCGGCCGCCGGGGCTTCGTCTTCCATCGCTTCCGGGCGCACGCGGCGGTAGTCCGGGTGGTTGCCCTGGGTGAACCAGCCGCAGGACGCGCACTCGCCGCAGGCATGGCCATCGGGACGCACGTTTTCGCACAGCAAAGCCTGGGCGAAGGCTTCGATGAAGTCGGCCTTGCCGATGCCGGCCGGGCCGTAGAACAGGATCGCATGGGGCAGGCGGGCGCGCATCTGCTGCAGCTGCGCCCAGGCCTCTCCCTGCCACGGATAAATCGTCACAACCATTTCTCCAGTGCCGCGCGCAAGGAGGCGCGGACTTCGTCGATCGAGCGGGTCGAGTCGATGACCACGATCCGCCCGGAACTCGCGGCGGCGCGGCGCAGGTATTCATTACGGCAGCGCTCGAAGAACGCGGCCTCTTCGGATTCGAACTTGTCGAGGGTCCGGGTGGCGTCCAGCCGCTCGCGCGCCACTTCCAGAGGGACGTCGAACAGCAGGGTCAGGTCGGGCTGCAGGCGTGGATGCACCCAGCGCTCCAGCTCGTCGAGCTTGGCGCGCGGCAGTCCGCGGCCGCCGCCCTGGTAGGCGAAGCTGGCATCGGTGAAGCGGTCGGACAGGACCCAGTCGCCGCGCGCCAGGGCCGGTTCGATCACCTGGGCGATGTGTTCGCGGCGGCTGGCGAACATCAGCAGCGCCTCGGTCTCGAGGTCCATCTTTTCGTGCAGCAGCAGCTCGCGCAGCTTTTCGCCGAGCGGCGTGCCGCCCGGTTCGCGCGTGGACACGACGGTCTTGCCGGCATTCGCCAGCAGCTCGGTGACCCAGCCGATGTGGGTCGACTTGCCGGCGCCGTCGATGCCTTCGAAGGTAATGAAGCGACCCGGGGTAAAAGCTGGACCGGTCATTTGGATCCCTGGCGCTGGTACTGGTTCACGGCCTTGTTGTGCTCGTTCAGGTTGACCGAGAAATGGCTGGTGCCGTCACCGCGCGAGACGAAATACAGGGCATCGGTCTTGGCCGGGGTCAGGGCCGCGGCCAGCGATTCCACGCCCGGCAGCGCGATCGGGGTCGGCGGCAGGCCGGCGCGGGTATAGGTGTTGTACGGGGTATCGGTCTCGAGATCCTTCTTGTGGATCTTGCCGTCGTACTTCTCGCCCATGCCGTAGATGACGGTCGGATCGGTCTGCAGCAGCATGCCGGTCTTCAGGCGGTTCACGAACACACCGGCGATCATCGAGCGCTCGGCCTTCTGGCCCGTTTCCTTTTCGACCAGCGAAGCCATGATCAGGGCCTGGTAAGGATCGGTGTACGGCAGGTTCGGCTCGCGCTTTTCCCAGGCCGCCTTCAGGCGCTTCATCATCATCTCGTGCGCCTGCTTGTAGATCTGCAGGTCGCTGGAATTCTTGGCGAACAGGTAGGTGTCCGGGAAGAACAGACCCTCGGCGGTCGCGTATTTCGCTTCCGGCGCCACCTTGGCCAGCAATTCCTTGTCGGACAGCCTGGCCGTCTCGTGCTTCAGGTTCGGCGCGGCGTCGATGGCCTGGCGCATCTGGCGGAAGGTCCAGCCTTCGATGATGGTCAGCGATTCCTGGGCGAATTCGCCGCGCACCAGTTGGGTGAGCAGGCGGCGCGGGGTGGTCTCGGGCTTCAGCTCGTAGCTGCCGGCCTTGATCTGGCCGGCCTTGCCGGTCACGCGCGCCAGCACGCCGAACAGGAAGCCGTTGATCGGCACGCCGGAAGTGGCCATCTGCTGGGCGGCGCCGGCCACGCCGCTGCCCTGGGCGATGGCGAAAGGAATGACGGGGCTGCTCGCTGCGGTGATCGGCTGGCCCGCCCACCACTGGAAGCCGCCGACGGCCGCGACTGACACGATCACGCCCGTGACGATGAGTTTTCTTATTAGTGCCATGTGAATTCTGGTTTTGCGCCGTGCCCGGCGCGATTTTGTCGACAACTCTATAATGAGGCCGTAATGATAAAGCCTAATCGGGAAATAGTTCGGATTTTGACACGCGCATTTTATGAATAACTGGATAGATTACCTCGCTTCGCTCGGCGCCCGCTTCCACCAGGACGACGCCAGCCAGATCGAAGACTTCGGCAAGACCCTTTCCGCCGCCGACCTCGCCGCGGGCGTCGTGGCGCCGGTCACCGACCTCGGCCTCATCGCCGTCGCCGGTGAGGACGCCGCCAGTTTCCTGCACAGCCAGCTGACCAACGACGTCGAACACCTGGGCGCCAACGAGGCGCGCCTGGCCGGTTATTGCACGCCGAAAGGCCGCCTGCAAGCCACCTTCCTGATGTGGCGCGGTGGCCCGGAAAACCGGGATATCTACCTGCAGCTGCCGCGCGCCATCCAGGCGCCGCTGCAGAAGCGCCTGAGCATGTTCGTGCTGCGCGCCAAGGCGAAGCTGCGCGACGCCACCGACGAAGCGGCCACCGCCGCCGTCCTCGGCCTGGCGGGCGCCAAGGCCGGCGAGGCGCTGGCGCGGCATGTCGGCGCCCTGCCCGCCGCCCCTTACGGCAAGCTCGACGGCGCCTTCGGCACGGTGATCCGCCTGGCCGATGCGCTGGACGCCCCGCGCTACCTGTGGATCACCTCGGGCGAGACCGCGCGCGCCGCGCTGCCGCAACTGCGCGACACCCTGGAACTGGGCGGCAATGCCGCCTGGCGCCTGGCCGGGATCCACGCCGGCGTGCCGCAGGTGACCCAGCCGACCCAGGAACAGTTCGTGCCGCAGATGGTCAACTTCGAGCTGCTCGGCGGCGTGAACTTCAAGAAGGGCTGCTATCCGGGCCAGGAAATCGTCGCCCGCAGCCAGTACCTCGGCAAGCTGAAGCGCCGCATGGCGCTGGCCACCCTGCCCAACGCCGCCGTACGCGCCGGCGACGAGGTCTACGCGATGGACGACCCGGGCCAGCCGTCCGGCATGATCGTGAATGCGGCGCCGAACGGCCGGGGAGGCGCCGACGCCCTGGTCGAGATCAAGGTGGCCGCGCTGGACCAGGAAGTGCGCCACGGCGCGGCCGGCGGCACCGCGCTGGCCTTCCTGCCCTTGCCCTACGCCCTCGACGCGCAGGAAGCGTGACGCCGCGCGCGATGATGGACCTGTACGTCTATTACAAGGTGCGCGAGCAGGACGCCGCCGCGCTCGCGCCGCGCGTGCGCGCCATGCAGGCGGCGCTGGCCGCCAGCGATGGCGTGGCCCTGCAGCTAATGCGCCGGCCCGAGACCAGGGACGGCCTGCAGACCTGGATGGAAGTCTACCCGGGCGTGCCTGACGGTTTCGCGGACGAGCTCGAGCGCGCCGCGGCGCAGGCCGGCTTCGATGGGCTGATCAGCGGCCCGCGCCGCGCCGAGGTATTCGTCGACCTGACTCCGGAGCCCAGCCCATGTGCCTGATCGTCTTCGCCTGGCGCGTGATTCCCGGCGTGCCCCTGATCGCCTGCGCCAACCGCGACGAATTCTATGACCGTCCCGCCACCCCGGCCGGCCCATGGCCGGAAAACCCGAACATCATCGCCGGCCGCGATCTGCAGGGAGGCGGCAGCTGGATGGGAGTGACCCGGACCGGTCCGAACGGCCCGAAGTTCGCCGCGCTGACGAATATCCGCGCGCCCGGCGAGCGGCGCAGCGATGCGCCCACGCGCGGCGCCCTGGTTGCCGATTTCCTCAAGGGCGAGCTCGACGCGCCGGCCTACCTGGCGCAGATCGCGGAAAGCGCGGCGCGCTACAACGGCTTCAACCTGATCCTGGGCGACCGCGAAGCCCTGTACTGGTTCTCGAACCGCGCCGGCGACGATCCGCGCAACGGCAAGGCCCTCGAGCCGGGCATCTACGGGGTCTCGAACGGCCTGCTGAACGCGCCCTGGCCGAAGGTGGTGCGGACCAAGGCAACCTTCGCCAGCCTGCTGCTGCAGGGAGCGCCCGAGGAAGCCTATTTCGAGATGCTGGCCGACACGACCCGCGCGCCCGACCTGCGCCTGCCCGATACCGGCGTGCCGATCGAGGTCGAGCGCCAGCTGTCGGCGGTGTGCATCGAGATCGAGGGCTACGGCACCCGTACCTCGACCGTGGTGCAGCTCCACGCGGAGGGCGAGCCGGAGTTGCACGAGCGGGTGCTGCAGCCCTGCTAGTCAGGTCGACTCGCGTTTCATGAACGGCGATTCGAACTGCTGCCTGCGCTCCACCGGCCTGGTGAGCACCCGCAT
The DNA here is from genome assembly GCF_057657395.1 of Telluria sp. Soil_C_11. NCBI lineage: Bacteria > Pseudomonadati > Pseudomonadota > Betaproteobacteria > Burkholderiales > Oxalobacteraceae > Telluria > Telluria sp. Soil_C_11. Next base: position 51,536 of record NZ_JBDGIN010000018.1, read on the forward strand.
CGCCACCTCCAGCGGCACGCCGATCTCGGCCAGCCGGCGCGCCGCGGCCGGCGTGCCGATGCCGCCGGCTTCGTGGATCACGGCCTCGATCAGGAGGGCGGTCTTGTAGTCGGTGCGTTTTTCCATCCGGCGATGCTAACACGCTCCGCTCAAGCGGGGCGCTGCACCACGTCCAGGTAGATCCCGGGCTCCTGCGACAGGCCGCGCTTGACGTTCTCCGACAGTTCGTCGATCAGCACCTCGCTTTTCCCTTGTTCCAGCGCGGCATAGGCCCGCGACACCACCTCCGCCGGGGCCAGCTTCGGCAGATCGATGCCGCGCGTCAGGTCGGTGTCGACGAAGCCGACGTGCAGGCCCAGCACCTGGGTGCCCTGCTCCTTCAGCGCGATCCGCAAGCCATTGTTCACGCTCCAGGCCGCCGACTTGGTCGCCGCATAGGCGGCCAGGCCCGGCGTGCTGATCCAGCTTGCCACCGACAGCACGTTCAGGAAAGCGCCGCCGCGGTTTGCCGCCAGCACCGGGGCGAAGGCCTGGCTCACGCGCAGCATGCCGTAGACGTTGGTATCCATCATGCGCCGCAGCGCGTCGATGCTGTCTTCCTCGAGCAGGCTGCCGGGGCTGGCGATGCCGGCGTTGTTGATCACCAGCGTGACGTCGGCGCAGGCGGCGGCCGCGTCGCGTACCTGTGCGGGGTCGTTGACGTCCAGGCGCAGCGGCACCACGCCGGGCAGCTTCACGGCGCCGGGGTCGCGCGCGGCGGCATAGACCTTGCGGGCGCCGCGGGCCAGCGCCTGGCGGGCGAATTCCTCGCCAAGGCCGCGGTTGGCGCCGGTGACGAGGACGATTGCGTTGTCGAGTTTCATGGCTTCCCTTTCTATATGATGCGCATCATATTTCAGATGCAAAAAAAGCCGGCCTCCCGGGCGCGGCCATCTGCCTGCGCCTCAAGCCAGGCGGCCGGGGCGCTCGTACTGGGCAAGCAGGTTTTCCCGGCATGCCTGCAACACCTCCTGTCCCCCATCTTGCGGCCCCAGCACCCGGGCCATCTGCAGCGCCCCGACCAGGGTAGCGGCGATGGTCCAGGCGCTGCCGGCCGGGGACTCCGGCGGCAAGGCTTCCGCGACCAGCGCGGCCAACCCGCGCACGCGGCGCTGCGACACCTCGCGCAGGGCGTCCCGGGCGCGCTGCATGTCGGAACCGACCGCTGCCACCGGGCAGCCGAGTTCCAGCGCATCCATGTGCGGTTCGGACAGGTATTCGCTCACCAGCGCACGCAATGGGGACTCGCCGGCTTCCATGCGTGCGCGCATGCGTTCGCGCACCCGCAGGTTGCTCTGCATGCCGGCGTGCTCCAGCGCATCGGCCAGCAAGGCATCGCGCGATGCGAAGTGGGCGTAGAAGCCGCCATGGGTCAGGCCGGCTTCCTTCATGACCTCGGCCACGCCGACTCCGCCGACGCCGGCGCGGCGCACGGCGCGGGCGGCGGCGTCCAGGATGCGCTCGTGGGATTGCTGGTGGCGGGAGGATCGGGTGGCGGACATGGTCGCGGATCTAACAATATGATGATCGTCATATTATACCGCGTCCACGCCAGGGTCAAGCCACCATGCAGGCATGGCCGGAGCGCCGCCTGGAGCACCGGCCATGTGCAGACTTGTCAGCGGTCCGGATCGTTACCCGTGGTGCCGCTCGCGGACGTACCGCCCGAGCCGCCGAGCTTGCCCTCGTCCGGCGTGCCGGCGGCCGAGTCGCCCGCCCTGCTGCCCGCGTCGCCACGGTCGCTCTGCGGTGCGCCGGCCGGGAATACATTGGCGTCCGGCGAGCTATGGATGAAACCGCCCTGGCGGCTGCGGCCGGCGCCTTCGCCGCCGCCAGACTGGCTGGAGCCGACGGATGCGCCCTGGCCGTCGCGGGCGCCGCTTCGGTTCTGCTCCGGCATGTCCTGCTTGCCTTCCTGCGCCTTGCCATTCTTGTCAACCATGGTGTCCTCCTGGTGCGATATGCGATAGGCCAATGCTAGCGCTCCGGCCCGTCAGTCGAATAGGAAGACACCTCACGCGCCTGTAGGACGATCACGGAAGCGGCTCCCCAGCCGGCACTTGCCGCCGGATCATCAAGGCCGTGGCGGCGGCGAGGGCCAGGCACAGCAGCACGGCCGCCAGGCCGAAGCAGGCGCGGAATCCATCGACGCCTGCGCCCTGCTGGGAACCATGCGCGGCGCTGCGCAGGAAAACCGTGCCCATGGCAGAGGCGCCGGCGATCAGGCCAAGGTTGCGCGACAGGTTCAGCAGTCCGGAAACGAGGCCCCGGTCGGCGGCCGACGCGGCGGCCATCACGGCCGTGTTGTTTGCCGCCTGGAACAACGCGTAGCCGGCGGTGAGCACCGCCAGCAATGCGATGTAGGCGCCTGTCGTCGCCGGTGGAGCAGCCCGCAGCAGGCAGGCGCCGAGCTCCATGGCAAGCAGGCCGGCCAGGATGGCGGGCGGCACACCGTAGCGGTCGACTGCGCGGCCTGCGGAAACGCCGGCGGCCGCGGCGACCACCGGTCCGGCCGCCATCGCCACTCCCATCCGCCCGGCCCCGAGTCCCAGCACGCCCGACAGGTAGAACGGCCCCACCACCAGCGTCGCCATGACCACCGTGGTCGCCAGCAGGCTCATGGCGAAGCCGGCCGCCAGCACGGGCTCGCGGAACAGGCGCAGGTCGACCAGCGGCGCACGGCTGCGCCATTCGGCGATCGCGAACAGGACCGCGCCGGCGGCGGCTCCCGCCAGGAACAGGCCGCGCGGCCCGCCGGCGGTCATCGCCAGTGCGGCCAGCACGAGCGTCAGCGCGAGCAGCAGCGTGCCGGCATGGTCGAAGCGCGGCCTGGTGCGGGCGCGCATGCCGGCAGGCAGGAAACGGGCGGCGCAGGCCAGCGCGGCAAGACCGAGCACGGCCTGGACCAGGAACACCGACCGCCAGCCGAGGCCGCCCACCAGGACGCCGCCCAGCGACGGCCCGACCGCCGTGCCCACCGCCGACACCGTCCCCAGCATGCCCATTGCGCGTCCGGTGGCTTCCTCGGGCAGCGCATCCCGCACGGCCGCCAGGGTCAGCGCCATCATCGCCGCGGCGCCGGCTCCCTGCAGGACACGCGCCGCGATCAAGACCGGCAGCGTCAGGGCGGCGGCGCCCAGGCCGGCCGCCAGGCCAAACAGCAGGATTCCGGCCAGCAGCAAACGCTTCCGCCCGACCAGGTCGCCGAGCCGCCCGGCCGCCACCACCAGGGCCGATACCGCCAGAAGGTAGGCCAGCACCACCCATTGCACGGCTGGCAGCGCCGCGCCGAAGGCTTGCGCCAGCGCCGGCAGGGCCACGTTGGCGATGCTGGTGCCCAGCGAGGACAGCAAGGCGCACAAGCACAGGCTGGCCAGGATGGCCGCTTGCGGTTTCGGGTTCATGGGATTGTCCTTTCGATCGTCAAGTCGACCCAGAAAGCCTAGCCCGCCGGCAGGCATGGCGGAAGACGCAGCGATTGCAATCGATTCGTGCATGGAACGCCATGCCTGATTCCGGACATGCTATGGTAGAGCGATGACGACGCCCGACTTCAACCTCCTGATCGCCCTCGACGTGCTGTTGGCCGAGGGCAACGTCGCGCGCGCCGCGCGCCGGCTGGGCCTGAGCGCGTCCGCCATGAGCCGGGCCCTGGCGCGCCTGCGCGAAGTCACCGGCGACCCGCTGCTGGTGCGGGCCGGGCGTGGACTGGCGCCCACACCGAGGGCGCTGGAGCTGCGCGCACGCACCGGCGCGCTGGTCGAGGAAGCGAAGACGGTGCTCAGCCCCGCCGCGCCGCTCGATCTCGGCAAGCTGGAGCGCACCTTCACGCTGCGCACCAGCGACGGCTTCGTCGAGAACTTCGGCCCGGCCCTGGTCGCGCGCGTGGCCGCCGAAGCGCCCGGGGTGCGCCTGCATTTCGTGCCGAAGCAGGACAAGGACAGCGCGCCGCTGCGCGACGGCAGCGTCGACCTCGAGACCGGCGTGGTCGGGCATGCCGCCAGTCCCGAGCTGCGCACCCGTATCCTGTTCGAAGACCGTCTCATCGGCGTGGTGCGGACCGGCCACGCGCTGGGCGAGGGAGAGGTGACGCCGGCGCGCTATGCGGCCGCCGCGCACGTGCTGGTGACGCGGCGCGGGCGCGGGCGGAGCGCGGTGGACGAGGCGCTGGCCACGCTCGGCCTGGAGCGCCGCATCGCCGCCTCGGTCGCCGGCTTTGCGGCCGCGCTCGCACTGGCGCGCGGCACGGAGCTGGTCGCCACCGTTCCCGAACGGCACACCGGCCGGCTGCGCGAAGGCCTGCACGGCTTCGCCCTGCCGTTCGCGCTGCCCGGCATCGCGGTGTCGATGCTGTGGCATCCGCGCATGGACGCGGACCAGGCGCACCGTTGGCTGCGCGGCCTGATGCTGGAACTCAGCGCCGCTTCGGCGTCCCCTGAAACTGCGCCTTCAGCGCCTGGTTGATCTGCGCCGCCGCGGTATCGGCATCGGCCGGCTGTCCGCCTGCCAGGATCGCCTCCATGCGCCGGGCCACGCTGCCGAGCGCCTGCGGATGCGAGTAGATGTAGAAGCGGCCCTCGCGGATCGCATCGAAGGTGATGCGCGCGACCTCGGCGGCCGACACCTTACCGGCCTCGACCGCCTGGTTCACCATGGCCTGGACGGTCCGCTGGCTGGCGGTCGGGGCCGCCCCGCTGTCCAGTTCGTGCGGCCGGTGCGTGTCGGAGCGGCCGATCCCGGTCGGCACGAAATACGGGCACAGCACCGATGCCCGGATCGGTGCGCCGACCAGGTCGAGGTCGTAAAACAGGGTCTCGGACAGCGCCACCACCGCGTGCTTGGAGACGTTATAGACGCCCATCCCCGGCGGATTCAGCAGGCCCGCCATCGAAGCCGTGTTGACGATGTGGCCCTCGTAGCCCGGCTCGCGGCGCGCGCATTCGAGCATGATCGGGGTGAACACGCGCACGCCGTGAATTACGCCCCACAGGTTCACGCCCAGCACCCATTCCCAGTCGGCCTCGCTGTTTTCCCAGACCAGCCCGCCCGCGGCCACGCCGGCGTTATTGAACAGCAGGTGCACGCCGCGGAAGCGGATCATCGCTGCGTCCGCCAGTTCCTCGACGTGCTCGCGCTTGCTGACGTCGACCACCATCGCCAGCACCTCGCTGCCGCCGGCCTGCAACTCCGCGGCCGCGCGTTCCAGCGCGTCGGCGTCGACGTCGGCCAGCACCAGCTTCATGCCGAGCGCCGCCGCAGTGTTCGCGAACTCGCGCCCCAGCCCGCTCGCCGCGCCCGTGATGACGGCGACCCGTCCTTCGAACCGTTCCATGTCTCCTCCCCGCGCCGCGCAGATCAGACGGCCGAGACCCCGCCGTCGACCGCCAGCACCTGTCCCGTGATGTGCTTGCCCGCGTCGGACGCGAACAGCACCACCGCGCCCTTCAGGTCTTCGTCGTCGCCGAGCCGGCCCAGCGGCGCCTGCTGCGCCAGCGTCTCTGCGCCCACCGCTGCCAGTATGCCTTTTGTCATCTTCGACGGAAAGAACCCCGGCGCGATCGCGTTCACGGTAATCCCGTAGCGCCCCCATTCGCCGGCCAGGGTCCGCGTGAAATTGATCAGCGCCGCCTTCGAGGTGTTGTAGGCGATGGTCTGCATCGTGCCCGGCGGGTTGCCGGCCAGGCCAGCGATCGAGGCGATGTTGACGATGCGTCCCCGGCCGTGCGGAATCATCGATTGCTTGCCGAAGGCCTGGCACAGCAGGAAGATGCTGCGCAGGTTCAGGTTCATCACCTTGTCCCAGGCCTCGAGCGGGTAATCCTCGGCCGGCGCGCCCCAGGTGGCGCCGGCGTTGTTGACCAGGATGTCGACCTGGCCGAGGCGCCGCAGCGCCTCGTCGGCGAAGGCGGCAACCGCCGCTTCGTCGGACAGGTCGGCGGCGAGGCTGGCCGCCTCGATGCCGCGCCCCGCCAGGTGGGCGCAGGCGTCGTCGAGCTCGGCCTGCTTGCGCGCGCAGACGAGCACGCGCGCGCCCTGCTCGCCCAGCGCCTCGGCCATCTGCAGGCCCAGGCCGCGCGAGCCGCCCGTCACGACGGCGGTCCTGCCCGCCAGCGAAAACAGTTCCCCGACCGTGCGCACGGCGGGCCCCGTCAGACTTCGTAGTCCATGCACTGGCGCCCCTCGCGGATCGCGCCGATGAAGGGAATCAGGGCCTGGTGGGTCGGATGCTGCGCATAAGCCTCGAGCGCGGCCTTGTTTTCGAACTCGGAATACAGCACCACGTCATAGGTCGCCTCCAGGCCCGGCTGGGCCAGGGTGACTTCGAACTTCAGGATGCCGGGCACGATATGCGCGCATTCGTCCAGCCGGCGCTTCATTTCGCGTGCGTTGGCGGCGCGGTCGGCGCCTTCGGCGTGTTCCTTCAGTTTCCACATGACGATGTGCTTCAGCATGGCGTTCTTCCTGATCTATGAATGGTTGACAAGATAGCCCTCAGGATAACGCTTCGCTGGCGGGATGGCGAGGGCCGCCCCGCTCGCGCTGGTGGCGGGGGTTGTGGGTTGGTATCTGGCCGTCTGTCGGTTAGTTGCAAATAAATGCTGGCGAACGTCGGCGGCCGGGGCGCCCTGGCTGCGCACTCCTGCCATTTGCAAGCCCACTCGGTTAGTTGCAGAATGTCGGCATGAGCCAACTCGCCGCCTGGGACGCCGATCCCGTCAACCGCTTCGCCCGCTTCGTCGCCACGCCCGACTTCGTCCTGACCTCGAGCCGCCAGCGCGACCTCATTCCGAAGCCGGTGTCGCCCGAGTCGGCCGCCATCTATCGCTTCATGTTCGGCAAGTTCGCGGCCTGGATGCTGGAGGAGCGCCTGAAGATGTCGACGGTGACGGCGCGCGACCTGCACCGCTTCGTCCAGCTGGCGCACGACGGCCATCGCGACCTGAACAGCAAGATCGCCTACCGCTACCTGCGCCTGCTGGAACGCTGCTACGACTACCTGGAGCGCGCGCCCAACCCGGCGCGCGACGCCATCGTCGGCATCGACCGCGCCCAGATCGCCCGCGACGCGCCGATGACGGCCCTGAACGCGGACGAACTGGAACGCTTCCTGGCCGCCCTGCCCGGCCGCAAGGGCGACGAGGATGGGAAGGCCGCCGGCTGGAAGCGCCGCCGCGACCGCGCGATGCAGGTGACGATGGCGCTGGCCGGACTGCGCGTGGCCGAGGCGATCGGCCTGCTGATGAGCGAGGTCGGCCGCCAGCCGGACGTCGAGGGCGGCCTGTCCCTCGACATCACGCCCGAGCACAAGCACCGCACCAGCTACGAGCACAAGACCACCCTGCCGAAGGAAGGCGTGGCCGAACTGATGGCCTGGCTGGCGGAACGCGAGGCGCTGAACATTCCCGGCGAGCTGGTGTTTCCCGCGAATATGGAGGGCGAGCCGCTGCACAAGGCCACCGTCTACCGCCAGGTCAAGGCGACCTTCGAGCGCGCCGGGCTGGCCGTGCCGCGCGCCGGCGGACGCACCCTGCGCAATACCTTCGCTTCCCAGCAACTGCGCCAGGGCACGCCCCAGAGCGAGCTCACCGCCGCGCTGGGACTGGCGCTGGAGCGCTCCGCCGAGGCCTACAAGTACGCCAACGTGAATCCGGAAAACCCGGAAACCCCGGCGCCTGAATCCGGTCCAAAGGCCACGGACGCCTGAATCACCCCCTGTGCATGGGGACGCGGCAGGCGGGCCCTCCCGTCAGTTTCGTGTAAGTTTGGAGCAAGCATCGCGTAAGCTTCGCGGCGCAGAGTCGCACCCGTAGCTGGCGTAAACATCGGCTATCCATTGACATAACAACTCACTACGGAGACCACAATGGCTATCACACCCGGCATGACAGCCGGCGGGAAGGCAGCGCCTACCGCTGGCGGACTCACACGGGAAGAGCGGAAGGTCATCTTCGCATCCTCCCTCGGCACCGTCTTTGAATGGTACGACTTCTACCTCTACGGCTCCCTCGCGGCCGTCATCGCCAAGCAGTTCTTCGTCGGCGACCCGACCACCACCTTCATCTTCGCCCTGATGGCCTTCGCCGCCGGCTTCCTGGTGCGCCCGTTCGGCGCGCTGGTGTTCGGCCGCCTGGGGGACATGATCGGCCGCAAGTACACCTTCCTGGTCACCATCCTGATCATGGGCGGCTCCACCTTCATCGTCGGCCTGCTGCCGGGCTACGCCTCGATCGGCATCGCCGCGCCGATCATCCTGGTCTCGCTGCGCATCCTGCAGGGCCTGGCCCTTGGCGGCGAGTATGGCGGCGCCGCCACCTACGTTGCCGAGCATGCACCGGAAGGCCGCCGCGGCTTCTTCACTTCCTGGATCCAGACCACCGCCACGCTCGGCCTGTTCCTGTCGCTGCTGGTGATCCTGGGCGTGCGCACCTCGATGGACACCAAGGCCTTCGACGACTGGGGCTGGCGCATCCCCTTCCTGGTCTCGGTGCTCCTGCTCGGCATTTCCGTGTGGATCCGGATGTCGATGGCCGAGTCGCCCGCCTTCGCCAAGATGAAGGCCGAGGGCAAGACCTCGAAGGCGCCGCTGTCGGAAGCCTTCCTGACCTGGGGTAACGCCAAGATCGCCCTGCTGGCCCTGTTCGGCGTGGTGATGGGCCAGGCCGTGGTCTGGTACACCGGCCAGTTCTACGCGCTGTTCTTCCTGACCCAGACCCTGAAGATCGACGCCGCCACGGCGAACATCCTGATCGCGATCGCGCTGGCCCTGGCCACGCCCTTCTTCGTGTTCTTCGGTTCGCTGTCCGACCGCATCGGGCGCAAGGGCATCATCATGGCCGGCTGCCTGATCGCCGCCCTGACCTACTTCCCGATCTTCAAGGGCCTGACCAGCTACGGCAACCCGGCCCTGGCCGCGGCGCTGCAGAGCTCGCCGGTGGTGGTGGTGGCCGATCCGGCCTCCTGCCACTTCCAGTTCAAGGCGACCGGCACCGAGAAGTTCCCGTCGTCCTGCGACATCGCCACCGCCCAGCTGACCGCCGCCTCGGTCAGCTACACGCGCCAGGATGCGCCGGCCGGCACCGTCGCCAGCGTGCACATCGGCGACAAGGTCTACCCGTCCTTCAACGCCACCATGACCCCGGACGGGCGCGACTTCGACAAGGCCAGCAAGGACAAGGACGCCGCCCTGAAGAAGGACCTGGGCGCCGCCGTGAAGGCCGCCGGCTACCCGGCGAAGGCCGATCCGGCCGCCATCAACAAGCCGATGGTGGTGCTGCTGCTGTTCGTGCTGGTGCTGTACGTGACCATGGTCTACGGCCCGGTGGCGGCCATGCTGGTCGAGATGTTCCCGACCCGTATCCGCTACACCTCGATGTCCCTGCCCTACCACATCGGTAACGGCTGGTTCGGCGGCTTCCTGCCGACCTTCTCGTTCGCGCTGGTGGCGGCGAAGGGCGACATCTACTACGGCCTGTGGTACCCGATCGTGATCGCCGCCATCACCTTCGTGATCGGCATGCTGTTCGTGCGGGAAACCAAGAACAACGATATCTACGCCGGCGATTAAGCGCGGCGGATGGATGGTGGGCACGGTGTGCCCACCCTACGGTCAAACGCAGGGTGGGCATGGCGTGCCCACCTTTTTTATTGCCCGGCCAGCTGGCCCGCCCGGCTCCAGCTGCGCATCCGGAACGCCGCCCACGCCGTCAGCAGCGCGCCGGCGACCAGCACCAGGCGGGTATCGAACAAAGTCAGCACCGCCCCCGCCGCCGCCATCAGGATGTTCGCCAGGCAGAAGGTGGTCGACAGCAGCCCCATCACAGCGCCCTGGCCATGGCCGCCGAAGCGGTCCGCCGCCCACACCTGGATCACGGCGTTGTAGCAGGCGTGCGGCAGGCCGAACAGCATGATGCCGGCCAGGCCGATCCACAGCTGGCCGGTGCCCAGCGAGGCGATCGCCAGCGCCACACCGGTCGCGAGGAAGGCGGCCCGGCGCAGCGGCTCGTCGCGGTTCTGGCGACCCGCGAACAGGGCCGTGAAACTCATCAGCGCGCACATGCCGACGTTCACCAGCGAGATCGCGCGGGTATCGTAGCGCCCGACCTCCACCAGCCACAGCGGGTAGAACTCGTAGAAGGCGGTCACGCCGCAGGTATAGGCCAGCTGGACCACGAACAGGGTGCGCAGGCCGTTGTGGCGCAGCAGGTTGAAGGCATGGCGTTCGCGCGCCACCGCCCACCATCCCGGGCCGTGGCTGAAGGGCTCGGGCTGCAGCGTGACCGCCACCAGCACGGTCCCCAGCAGCAGCGCCGCGGCGGCGATGTAGAACGGCACGGTGATGCCGAAACCGATCGTGAGCCCGGCCAGCAGGGGTCCGAACAGCCAGCCCAGCGTGAAGGAACCGTTCAGCCAGGACATCGCATGGTTGCGCACCGGTCCCTGCAGGCGGTCGGCCAGCATGGCGCGCACGATGGCGCCCTGGCCTTCCAGCAGGCCGGTGGCGAAACGCGCCGCCAGGAACAGCGGATAGGACCGCACCGACAGCGCCCACGCGGTCAGCACATGGCCGACGGCCGCCCCGCCCGCGGTCCACAGCAACAGTGGGCGGCGCCCGAAGCGGTCGGACAGGGAGCCCAGCACGGCGGTGCCGATCAGCAGCCCGACCGGGTTGACCATCAGGGCGATGGCGAACAGCAGCTTGGGCGGCAGGCCGAGGAAGTTGGTGAGGCCGTCCGCCCCGCCGCTCACGAACAGCGGCGGCAGGATCGGGTAAGGCAGCGAAGCGCCGGTCGTCGACAGCAGGCCGAGCAGGCAGGCGGTCGCGATCAGGAGGGCATTTTTCACGTGGGGCTCGGAATCGATCGGGATACCGAGCCTAACATGGAGGTCGCCACGTCCGCATCAGGGACAAATACCCGTCGTTCCCGCGCAGGCGGGGATCCAGGTTCCGCGTGAGCCAACGAAACGCTTGCAAACTGGGGTTCCCGCCTCCGCGGGAACGACGAAGAGGCGCGAAATCGACGGTCAGCTGTTAAACCCGCGTCCCTCCGCCGCCAGCCGCTGCAGCAGCGCCGCCGGCGCCCAGGCCTCGCCGTGATAGCCGCGCGCATACTTCTCGATCGCCGCCAGCACGTTCGGCAGGCCCACGGTATCGGCATAAAACATCGGGCCGCCGCGGTACAGCGGGAAGCCGTAGCCGCTCAGGTAGACCATGTCGATGTCGGAGGCGCGCAGGGCGATGCCCTCTTCCAGGATCTTCGCGCCCTCGTTGACCAGCGAGTACACCAGGCGCTCGACGATTTCCTGGTCGGAGATCGCGCGGCGCTCGATGCCGAGGTCCTTCGAGTGCTGGACGATCATGTCGTTGACCGACTGCGACGGCAGCGGGGTGCGCTCGCCGGCCTGGTAGTCGTACCAGCCGGCGCCGCTCTTCTGGCCGAAGCGGCCCTGCTCGCACAGCAGGTCGGCGGTCTTCGAATACGCCACCCCCGGCGTCTCGACGGCGCGGCGCTTGCGGATGTACCAGCCGATGTCGTTGCCGGCCAGGTCGCCCATGCGGAACGGCCCCATGGCGAAGCCGAAGCGTTCGATGGCCTGGTCGACCTGCTGCGGCAGCGCGCCCTCGTCCAGCAGGAAGCCGGCCTGGCGCACGTACTGCTCGACCATGCGGTTGCCGATGAAGCCGTCGCACACGCCGGACACCACCCCGGTCTTCCTGAGCTTCTTCGACAGCGCCAGCGCGGTGGCCAGCACGTCCTTGCCGGTCCGGGCGCCGCGCACGATCTCGAGCAGCTTCATCACGTTGGCCGGGCTGAAGAAGTGCAGGCCGATCACGTCCTGCGGACGGGAGGTGAAGCCGGCGATGCGGTCCAGGTCCAGGGTCGAGGTGTTCGAGGCCAGGATCGCCCCCGGCTTCATGACGGCGTCCAGTTGCCGGAACACGCTCTCCTTGACGTTCAGGTCTTCGAACACGGCCTCGATCACGATGTCGGCCTGGGCGATGTCGGCGTAGTCCAGGGTGCCCTTCACCAGGGCCAGGCGCTGCTCGCACTTCTCGGGGCTCAGCTTGCCCTTGTTGACCGTGTTCTCGTAATTCCTGTGGATCGTGGCCAGGCCCTTGTCCAAGGCTTCCTGCTTCGTCTCGAGGATGGTGACCGGGATGCCGGCGTTCGCGAAGTTCATCGCGATGCCGCCGCCCATGGTGCCGGCGCCGATCACGGCGGCCGATTTGATCTCGCGCACCGGGGTGTCGGCCGGGACGTCGGGGATCTTGCTGGCGGCGCGCTCGGCAAAGAACGCGTGGCGCAGGGCCTTCGACTCGACGGTCTGGGTCAGGTGGATGAAGCGCTCGCGCTCGAACCTGCAGCCCTCTTCGAAGGGCAGGTTGACCGAGGCGGCGATGGTCTCGACGCATTCGAGCGGGGCCGGGAAGGCGCCGGCGGCGGCTTTCACTTTCGCGCGCGCGGCGTCCAGGAAGGCCTGCGCGTCGGCGTGTTCGACCTTGCGCTCGCGGACCTTGGGCAGCGGCCGCACGTCGGCCACCCTGTTGGCGAAGGCGACCGCGGCGGGCACCAGCCCGGTCCCGGCCGGGAACACTTCGTCGAACAAGGTGCCGGCGAGTTTCTCGGACGGCACCGGATTGCCCGAGACGATCATGTCCAGCGAGGCTTCCAGGCCCAGCACGCGCGGCAGGCGCTGCGTGCCGCCGGCGCCCGGCAGCAGGCCGAGCTTCACTTCCGGCAGCGCGATCTGGGCGCCCGGCACGGCGACGCGGTAGTGGCAGCCCAGCGCCAGTTCCAGGCCGCCGCCCATGCAGACGCCGTGGATCGCCGCCACCACCGGCTTGTTCGAACCTTCGGCGGTGCGGATCAGGGTGTGCAGGGTCGGCTCGGTCAGCGCCTTCGGCGAATTGAACTCGCGGATGTCGGCGCCGCCCGAGAAGGCCTTGCCGGCGCCGGTGATGACGATGGCTTTCACGGCCGGATCATTGTCGGCGCGCTGCAGCGCCTCGACAGCGGCGCTGCGCGTGGCCAGGCCGAGGCCGTTGACGGGCGGGTTGTTCAGCGTGATGACGGCGACGTTGTCCTGGACCTGGTAATCGGCGCTCATGGGTCTCCCTTGTGTATAGGTATGTTGGAACGGCAACCCACACTATAAGCGAAAAAAGTACGGTCGTGTTATTCCGTCACGGCCGTCGCATACAGCCGCAGTGGGACGCCAAAGGTATCCGGCGCCAGCAGGCGCTCGAAGCCCAGGCCCAGCTTTTCCAGCACATGGATCGACGCCGCGTTGTCCGGATGCGCCATGCCGACGATGCGCCGGAACCCGTGCTCGCGCCGGCCCTGCTCCATCAGCACGCCGGCGCTTTCGGTCGCGTAGCCCTTGCCCCAGCAGTCGGGCAGGAAGCGGTAGCCGATGTCGACTTCCCGCAGGTCCTCCAGGTACTTCAGTCCGCTGAAGCCGACCAGCCGCCGCGTGCTCTTTTCGATCACGGCCATGCGGCCGTAGCCGTGCACGGCGTAGTCGCGCAGCGGCCGGGTGCGCAGGCATTCGCGGGCCTCGGCCACGGACGTCGCGGCGACGTCGCCCGTGTAGCGGATGATCTCCGGCAGCGAGATCAGCGGCAGCCAGGCTTCGGCATCGTCGAGGGTGAAGGGGCGCAGGACCAGGCGTTCGGTGTCGATGGGTTGCATATGGCGGGGACAGGGTTCAGGGTTCGGCAATATGGATCTTCGCCTTCACGTGCTTCAGGCTCGCCACGATGGTGAAGGTCATGATCACCAGCAGCGACCACGAACTCCACTTGCTGATGTGGACCGCCGACCAGGCGCCCAGCTGGTTCGGGTAGCGCCACACGCCCCAGAAGGTGCCGATGTTCTCGGCCATCCAGATGAAGAAGCCGGTCAGCACGAAGCCCAGCATCAGCGGCATGCGGCGGTCGCGGTCGAGCGGCCGGAACACCACCGTGGTGCGCGAATACAGGCCGAGGGCGCAGGCCGCCAGGTACCAGCGGTAGTCGCCGATATAGTGGTGGGTGAAGAAGTTGACGTAGATGAGGATCGCGATCGCGGTCGCCATCCAGTACGGCGGATGGTGGCGCACACGAATGTCCAGCAGGCGCCAGGCCTGCACGATATAGCTGCCGATCGCCGCGTACATGAAGCCCGAGAACAGCGGCACGCCGAAGATCTTCGTATAGCCGAAGTCCGGGTAGCTCCACGACTGGATGCTGCCCGACACCTTGAACGCTTCGAGCGCGAAGCCGACCGCGTGGAACAGGCACACCGCCTTCAGCTCATCCCAGGTTTCGAGCTTGACGCGCACCATCCACAGCTGGATCGCGACCGCCACCCCCAGCAGCAGGTCGTAGCGCGGAATCCCGAACAGGCCGGCGCGCGGCATCAGGAAGATCGCCGCGAAGAACAAGCCGACGAACAGGCAGGCGCGCGCTTCCTTGATGCCGAACCAGAGGAATTCGACCATGCCGCGCCGCAGGCCGGCCAGGCGCCGCGGGCGGTCGTCCATCAGGAAGGTGTCGATAGCAGAAAGCATGGTGTCGTTCGCAAAGGTGGTTTTCAGGCGGCCGGGCGGGCGCGTTCCCGGTAGCGTGCCGGCGATTCGCCGACCAGCTTGCGGAAATCGGAGCTGAAATGGGCCTGGTCGAAGTAGCCGAGCTCCTGGGCCAGGGCGGACAGGTCGGGTTCATGGCCGCTGGCCAGGCGGTCGGCGGCTTCGTGCAGGCGGAAGCGCCGGATGGTCCACTTGGGGCTGACGCCGACGTACTCGCTGAACAGCTGCTGAAGGCTGCGCACGCCCATCCCGCTGCCTTCCGCCAGCTGTTCGACCTGGGTCAGGCCGGGGGTCGTCTCCGCCAGGCGCAGGATGGCGGCGATGCGTTCGACCTGCGCGTCCGGCGCCGGCAGGTGCGGCGCCAGCAGGCGGGCGGCGGCGGCGATCATGTCCGCGTCCTCGCGGCATTCCAGCACCTCGCGCCGGGCGCTTGCCTCATCCCAGGGAAAGAGGTCGGACAGCGCCAGCACCCGGTCGGTGATCGTGTGCAGCGGCCGGCCGAGGATGGCGCGGAAGGCGCCGGGCCGGAAGCGCAGGCCGCAGACCTTGCCGGCGCCTTTCAGCTCGTAGTCGAAGGCGCCGGTCGGCACGCCCCAGATCCCGCTGCGCGCGCGGTCGAACACCACGTGCACGCAGGGATACGGGAGGGTGCGCTGGAGATACGGCGGCTGGGTCCCGAGGTCCCACTCGACGATCCAGAAGTGGTCGAGGAAGTGTTCCAACCGAGCAGCCATTCCGGGCGCGGGCAGGTAGCGCTCCATGCGGAACATCTTGCGCGCCTGGGCGGGCGCGACCACGCCTTTCGGGCGGTCCTGGACGGTGGCGGGTGTGCTCATCGGCATGCGCATCATGGCTGGGATCGTTTGCCGTGATTCTAGCATTCGTGTTTTTACAAGACGGCAATTTTATGTGCGCCTATGCTGACCGTCCTACCCCAGCACGAGGACGCCATGAACCGCACCATCACCCTCTACCACGCCCCGCATTCCCGCTCGGGCGCCGTCCGCATCCTGCTCGAAGAGCTGGACGCACCCTACGACCTGCGCGTCGTCAACCTGAAAGCCGGGGACACGCGCACGCCGGAATACCTGGCGCTCAACCCGATGGGCAAGGTGCCGGCCATCCGGCACGGCGATGCCCTGGTATCCGAACAGGTGGCGATCATGATCTACCTGGCCGACCTGTTCCCGCAAGCCGGCCTGGCGCCGGCCGCCGACCACCCGCTGCGCGGCCCCTGGCTGCGCTGGATGGCCTTCCACGGCGCCTGCTTCGAACCGGCGGTGATCGACCTGGCGCTCAAACGCGAGCCGGCCCCGCAGTCGATGTCCCCATACGGCAACTACGACACCGTGCTGGCCACGCTCACCCGCCAGCTGCGCGCCGGTCCCTATTTATTGGGCCAGCAGTTTTCCGCGGCCGACATCCTCTGGGCCCATGCGCTGGGCTGGACCACCGCCTTCAGGCTGGTGCCCGAACTGCCCGAGGTGATGGACTACATCGCGCGCCTGCACGCGCGTCCGGCCTTCCGGCGCGTGACGGAACTGGACGCCGGGCTGGCGGCGGCGCAGGCGGCCTGACGGGAACATCGCACGTGCCCTTGGTCAAGCGGCGATAAACAGGCACAATGCCGGGCATTCATCCGCCCACCGAGCCACACCGATGTTCAAACAGCTGAAAAAACTCTTCGCGCCGCGCACCGTCCCGGACGCCGACGACCTGCTCGTCAACGCCTACTGCACCGTCGCGGCGGTACCGGAACCGCCGTTCGCGCACCACCTGCATGGACGGCGCGACGACACCGACCCGGAAATGCGCCAGCAGCTCGGCGGCTTCCTTCATTACCTGCAGTCGCTCGGCAATGGGAAGATGACGACGACCCGCTACCACGCCATGCGCCATATCCAGCGCACCCGGCACCAGTTCAGTTTCAGCGTCCCGCGCCAGCATGCCGCGGCGCTGGCCGAGTGGGCGCGCCAGGCGAACGCCCTGCTGCTCCTGCCGGACGGCCAGTTGCGCGATCCGGACCTGAAAGTGCTGGTCTCGAGCACGGACGGCACCGCGGAACCGGACGCCGTGGTCCCCTTCCCGGCCGAGGCATGGCAGCGCAAGGCGGCCACCGAGACACTGCTGGCGGCCCGCGGCCTGCACCCGGCGGCCACCCTGCCGCCGCTGGTCGCCGGGCCGGAGTTGCGCCTGCGCCCCGCGGCCGAGGTGGGAAGCCGGGCGGTCGCGCTGCTGGCCGTGGCGCTCAGGGCCGAATCGCTGGCGGCCGGCAATCCGCTGCCGATGGCGGAGCTGGAGCAGAAGCTGCCCGGCCTGCGCCAAGCCCTCACGCCATCCGAGACGGCGTTCCTGGACGCCGGCCAGCCGGACGCCGGCGACCTCACCCGCTTTTCTTGGCGCTACGAGAGCCTGCTGACCCTGGAATGGGCGCTCGGCCTGGCGGACCTGCCATGGCCGGACGGACCGTGCGACGCGGCGGCGACGGCGCGCACCCTGCTCGAACGCGCCGAGGAAGCCGTCGGCGCCAAGGCGCGCCTGCGGCCGGAGTCCGAGATCCTCGACGCGCTCGACCTGCACTACCGCCTGCACTGGCTGGTGCGCCAGTCGCGCATCGAGGGCAAGCCGCTGCCGGAAGCGATCGACGCCGGCGTGGTCTCCGAACGCCACCATGCCCTCAACTGGCTGACCCGCTTCGAGGACAGCGACTGGGACCAGGTCGATACGCCAACCTGAGGCCGACCTGGCCCCGGCCTTCAGCTGCCGGGCAGGCAGTGGTTGCGGTACTGTTCGCGCAGCTTGTTCTTCTGGATCTTGCCGGTGCCGCCGAGCGGCAGGCTGTCGACGAAGACCACGTCGTCCGGCATCCAGAACTTCGCGATCTTCCCTTCGAAAAAGCCGAGCAGTTCCTCGCGCGTGAGCTCCGCGCCCGGCCGCCGCACCACCAGCAGCACGGGGCGCTCGTCCCACTTCGGGTGCGGCACGCCGATGCAGGCCGCCTGCATCACGGCCGGGTGCCCCATTGCGATGTTTTCCAGGTCGATCGAGCCGATCCACTCGCCGCCCGACTTGATCACGTCCTTGCTGCGGTCGGTGATCTGCATGAAGCCATCGGGGTCGATGGTTGCCACGTCGCCGGTCGGGAACCAGCCGTCCTGCAGGATGTCGCCGCCTTCCTGCCCGCTTTTTCCCCGATAGTAACTGGAGATGATCCACGGTCCCCGGACCAGCAGGTGGCCGAAGCTGCGGCCGTCCCACGGCAGCTCCCTGCCCTCGTCGTCGACGATCTTCATGTCGACCCCGTAGATCGCATGGCCCTGCTTCTGCAGGATCCTGCGCTGTTCTTCCTGCGACAGCCGGAGATGCCTGGCCAGCAGGCCGCCGGTGGTGCCGAGCGGCGACATCTCCGTCATGCCCCAGCCGTGGATGACCTGCACATCGAATTTGTCGATCAGGGTGTCCATCATCGCCGGCGGGCAAGCCGAGCCGCCGATCACGGTGCGGCGGAAGGTCGAGAATTTCAGGCCGTTCTGGAGTGCGTGGTTGAGCAGGCCCAGCCAGACGGTCGGCACCCCGGCCGAGAAGGTCACGCCTTCCTGCTCGAACAACTCGTACAGCGACTTGCCGTCCAGCTGGGCGCCGGGGAAGACCATCCTGGCGCCCGACAGCAGCACCGAGTAGGGCAAGCCCCAGGCGTTCACATGGAACATCGGCACCACGGGCAGCACGGTGTCCCGAGCCGAGACATTCAGCACGTTCGGCAACGCGGAGGCGTAGGCGTGCAGCACGGTCGAGCGGTGCGAGTACAGCGCGCCCTTCGGGTTGCCGGTCGTGCCCGAGGTGTAGCACAGCGCGGCGGCGGCATTCTCATCGAACACCGGCCAGGCATAGTCGTCCGACGCCGCCTCGATCAGCTCCTCGTAGCACAGCAGGTTCGGGACGGGAGCCTCGGCCGGCATATGGGCGCGGTCGCTCATCAGGACGAAGGCCTTCACGGTCGGGCAATGCGGCGCGATCGCCGCCACCAGCGGCAGGAAAGTCAGGTCGAAGAACAGGTATTGGTCTTCGGCGTGGTTGACGATGTACGCGATCTGCTCCGGGTGCAGGCGCGGGTTGATGGTGTGCAGGACCGCGCCCGAACCGGACACCGCGTAGTACAGCTCGAGGTGCCGGTAACCGTTCCAGGCCAGGGTCCCGACCCGCTCGCCCATGGCCACGCCGCGGCCCGCCAGCGCGCGCGCCAGGCGCCGGGCGCGCAGCTCGCAGTCGCGATAGGTATAGCGGTGCAGCGACGGCAGATCCGTTTCCACGCGCCGCGAGACGATCTCGGTGCCGCCGTAATGCCGGGCGGCGAACTGGATGATGCTGGAAATCGAGAGCGGCTGGCTCATCATCTGGCCCATGACGGGGCTCTGCGGCATGGTCGGCATCGGGTCTCCTGGTGGTGGTTGCGGCCGAGTTTGGAACGCGCGTCCGAACAGCGTCAACGACTTTCGATGCTGCGCCGCACCAGGGCGGGCGCATGGACCGCGCACACGCGTGAACATCGAATCGCGCCCGGTACGGTAGAATTCCGACAATCTCCGACCCGGATTCCCGATTCAAAGGAAAAGCCATTACCGCTGACGACCTGCCCTTCGACAATTCCTTCGCCGAATTGCCACCCGCGTTCTACACGCGCCTGATGCCGACGCCGCTGCCTGCCCCCTATTTCGTCGCGAGCAGCAGCCGGGCGGCGGCATTGGCCGGGCTCGACCCTGCGGCGCTCAGCCAGGAAGACTTCGTCGCC
The DNA here is from genome assembly GCF_057657395.1 of Telluria sp. Soil_C_11. NCBI lineage: Bacteria > Pseudomonadati > Pseudomonadota > Betaproteobacteria > Burkholderiales > Oxalobacteraceae > Telluria > Telluria sp. Soil_C_11. Next base: position 70,932 of record NZ_JBDGIN010000018.1, read on the forward strand.
GTCTTCAGCGGCAACCACGTACCGCCGCGCGCGCAACCCTTGTCGGCCGTGTACTCGGGCCACCAGTTCGGCCACTGGGCCGGGCAACTTGGCGATGGCCGCGCCATCCTGCTGGGCCAACTCGCCGGGCCGGAAGGGCCGATCGAGCTGCAACTCAAGGGCGCCGGCATGACGCCCTACTCGCGCATGGGCGACGGCCGAGCGGTGCTGCGCTCCTCGATCCGCGAATTCCTGTGCTCCGAAGCCATGGCCGCGCTCGGCATTCCGACCACGCGCGCCCTGATGATCACCGGTTCGCACCAGCAGGTGGTGCGCGAAACCATCGAAACCGCCGCCGTGGTCACGCGCATGGCGCCTTCCTTCGTCCGCTTCGGCTCCTTCGAGCACTGGCACTACCGCGGCAAGCAGGAAGAGCTGCGCACCCTGGCCGACTACGTGATCCGCGATTTTTATCCGCAACTGCAGGGCGCCGCGAATCCCTATCTCGAGCTGCTGGCCGAGGTCACGCGCCGCACCGCGCGCATGATCGCGCACTGGCAGGCCGTCGGCTTCATGCATGGCGTGATGAACACCGACAATATGTCCATCCTCGGCATCACCCTCGACTACGGCCCCTTCGGCTTCATGGAAGCCTTCGACGTCGACCACATCTGCAACCATACCGACCAGGGCGGCCGCTATTCCTACTCGAACCAGGTGCCGGTCGGCCACTGGAACTGCTATGCGCTGGCCAACGCCCTGCTGCCGCTGATCCAGGACAAGGAAGCGGCCGAGGCCGCGCTCGACGGCTATATCGACGCGTATGGCGACAGGTTCGACGAACTGGTCCACGCCAAGCTGGGCCTGGCCACGGTGCGGGAGGGAGACAAAGCCCTGTTCGACGCCATGTTCCGGGTCATGCACGAGAACCACGTCGACTTCACCCTGTTCTTCCGCCGGCTCGGCGATTTGCGGGTCGAAGTCCTGGACGGCGACCGCAACGAGGCCGACGCCCCGTTGCGCGACCTGTTCCTCGACCGGCCCGCCTTCGACGCCTGGGCCATGGACTACCGCGCCCGCCTGCGCCAGGAAGGCAGCGTCGATGCCGTGCGCCGCGACGCCATGGCGAAGATCAATCCCAAATACGTCCTGCGCAACTATCTGGCGCAGGCGGCGATCGAAAAAGCGCAAAATGGCGATTTTTCCGAGGTGCACAAGCTTCTCGGCATACTCGAACATCCCTTCGACGAGCAGCCGGAACACGAAGCCTACGCGGCCCTGCCGCCGGACTGGGCTTCGCACCTGGAAGTGAGCTGCTCCTCCTGATTCAACCGGAACGATGACATCATGACCGAAAAAGTAAGCAAGACCGACGCCGAGTGGCGCGCCCAGCTCGACCCGATCGAATACCAGGTGACCCGCCACGCGGCCACCGAGCGTGCCTTCACCGGCAAGTTCTGGGACCACCACGAACACGGCATCTACCGTTGCGTATGCTGCGACACGCCGCTGTTCGAGTCCGACGCCAAGTTCGAGTCCGGCTGCGGCTGGCCCAGCTATTTCCGCGCCCTCGACCCGGACAACGTGATCGAAAAGGAAGACCGCAGCCACGGCATGGTGCGCACGGAAATCATTTGCGCAGTGTGCGACGCGCATCTGGGCCACGTATTCCCGGATGGCCCGCCGCCGACCGGCCTGCGCTACTGCATCAATTCCGCCGCCCTGCGCTTCGAACCGGCATAATGGCGACCTTTCAGACAGTCCAGATCCCAACAGCATGAAATTTCTGTTCGACCTATTCCCGGTCATCCTCTTCTTCGTCGTCTTCAAGCTGGCCGACGGCCACCAGGAAGCTGCCCACGCCTTCGCCGTCCAGTACATGGGCGGCCTGATCGCCGGAGGCAACCTCAGCCCGGCGCAGTCGCCGATCATGCTCGCCACCGCGGTCGGCATGGTCGCCACCGTGCTGCAGATCCTGTACCTGCTGGCGCGCGGCCGCAAGGTGGACGGCATGCTGTGGCTGTCCCTGGGCGTGATCGCCGTGACGGGCGGCGCCACCATCTATTTCCACGACGAGAACTTCATCAAGTGGAAACCGACCATCCTGTACTGGGCCTTCGCGCTGGCCCTGTTCGTGGCCCAGTTCGGTTTCCGGAACAACCTGGTGCGCAAGGTGATGGAAGCCCAGATCAAGCTGCCCGAACCGGTATGGGCCAAGGTCGGCTACGCCTGGATGACCTTCTTCGCCCTGGTCGGCGTGCTGAACCTGGTCATGGCCTTCATCGTCTTCAAGGACAACACCGGCGCCTGGGTCAGCTTCAAGCTGTTCGGCGTGACCGGCATCTTCTTCGCCTTCATCGTCATCCAGACCCTGATGCTGTCGAAGCATATCCAGGAACAGGAACAGGAGGACGCATGAACATGGGCATCAATGAAGACCAGCGCGTGGAGCGCATCCGCGCCCTGCTTCAGGCCGCGCTGCAGCCCTCCGAACTCGAGGTCGGCGACGATTCGCACCTGCACGTCGGCCATGCCGGCGCGGCCTCCGGCGGAGGCCATTACCGAGTGAAAATCGTGTCCGACCGCTTCGAGGGCCAGAGACTCGTCATGCGCCATCGGCTGGTGTATGATGCCGTGCAAGGTATGATGCACACCGACATTCACGCATTGGCGATTACGGCCCTTGCCCCATCAGAACTGTCGTGATAGCGCAGCCTTCAGGAAGTCTTAAGTAATCTGTTCGAAAATCTGCTACGTATTACAAAAACTAATCAAATCTCGTCCAAGCAACCCCCTCACAGGAACCACCATGACTTTTAAGCCAGCACGGCTGCTGTTAGCCCTGATCGCTATCGCCGCAACTTTTGCAAACGCGTCCGCATTCGCCCAGAACCTCGCCGTCGTCAACGGCAAGGCCATCCCGTCCTCGCGCGCCGACCAGATGGTCAAGCAGGTCGTGGCCCAGGGCCAGGCGACCGATTCGCCGCAACTGCGCGAAGCCATCAAGAAGGACCTGATCGCACGCGAAGTGATGATGCAGGAAGCCGTCAAGCAAGGCTACGACACGAAGCCGGACGTCAAGCAGGCGCTGGAGAACGCTCGCCAGACCATCGTGATCAACGCCCTGGCCCGCGACTACGTCACCAAGCACCCGGTCACCGACGCCGAGATCAAGGCCGAATACGACCGCTTCACCAAGCAGACCGGCGACAAGGAATACCACGTGCGCCACATCCTGGTGGAGAACGAAGCCGACGCCAACGCCATCATCGCCAAGCTGAAGGGCGGCGCCAAGTTCGAAGACCTGGCCAAGCAGTCGAAAGACACCGGCACCGCCAACAACGGCGGCGACCTGGACTGGGCCAGCCCGTCGTCCTTCCCGCCCGAGTTCGCAGCCGGCTTCACCGGCCTGCAAAAAGGCCAGGTCACCGAGAAGCCGGTCAAGACCCAGGTCGGCTACCACGTGATCAAGCTCGACGACGTCCGCCCGGCCAAGCTGCCGTCGCTGGAAGAAGTGAAACCGCAGATCGCCGATGCCCTGGCTCAGCAGAAACTGGCCGCCTACCAAGAGGAAATGGTCAAAAAGGCAAAGGTGAAGTAAGATGTTGCATCACCGGCGGCCCAGCCGCCGGTTTTCGTCGCGTTGCGACTTTCGTGTTTAGATAGGATCGAATAAATGATTGTGAAGCCAGCCCGCCTGTTGTTAGCCGTGACCGCGATGGTAGCCCTGCCGTCGTTCGCACAAAACGTCGCGACCGTCAATGGCAAGCCCATCCCTGCGGCCAAGGTCGACCAGGTCGTCAAGCAAGTCGTCGCCCAGGGCAAGGCCACCGATTCGCCCCAACTGCGCGAAGCCATCAAGAAGGACCTGATCGGCCGCGAAGTCCTGATCCAGGAAGCCGACAAGCAAGGCATCGGCACCCGTCCGGAAGTCAAGAACGCGATCGACAACGCCCGCCAGAGCATCATCATCAACGCGATGCTGGCCGACTACATCAAGAAGAACCCGGTCAAGGACGCCGACATCACCGCCGAGTACAACAAGTTCAAGGCACAGGTCGGCGACAAGGAATACCACGCCCGCCACATCCTGGTCGGCACCGAAGACGAAGCCAAGGCCATCATCGCCAAGCTGAAGGGCGGCGCCAAGTTCGAAGAGCTGGCCAAGCAGTCGAAGGATCCGGGTTCGGCACAGAACGGCGGCGACCTGGACTGGGCAAGCCCGGCCTCCTTCGTGCCTGAGTTCTCGAAGGCCATGACCTCGCTGCAAAAGGGCGCGATCACCGAGACCCCGGTGAAGACCCAGTTCGGCTACCACGTGATCAAGCTGGAAGACACCCGCGCAGCCAAGATCCCGCCGCTGGAAGAAGTCAAGCAGCAAGTCGCAGAACAGCTGCAACAGCGTAAGCTGGCAGCCTTCCGCGAAGAGCTGATGAAGAAGGCCAAGATCCAGTAATCCAGCCTTTCCGAAGAAGAAAGCGCTCCTTCGCGGGGCGCTTTTTTTATACATGTTTTCCTGACGGGCACTCCATGCACGCTCGCCGCCGATCGCTACCGCTGCGCTACCTGTTGATCCTGCTGACCGCCATCGGCCTGCTGCCGCTCGCCCTGCTCGGCATCTGGAGCATCCACGTCGCCAGCGAACACCGCCTGCGCGAGCAGGAGCGCGCGATGCTGGACCTGGCGCGCGCCCTGTCCAGCGCCGTCGACGCCGAACTCGATTCCTCGGTGGCCGCGCTGTCGGGCATTGCGCGCAGCCCGGCATTGACGTCGGGCGATCTGCGCGCCTTCTACGACGTGGCGCGCATGCAGGCCCAGTCCCGGCCGGAATGGGTGGGCGTGTTCCTGGCCGACGCCGACGCCAGGACCCTGTTCCGCACCACCGTCCCCTTTGGCGATACGTCAGGCCCGCCAGCCGATCCGGCCAGCCTGCAGCAGGCGCTCAGCCTGCGCCGCCCCGTGGTCGGCGGCATTGCGCGCGGCAAAGGTGGGCGCGCCGCGGTGGCGGTGCGTATTCCCGTTACCGACAGCCGCGGCCACGCCTACGTGTTGAGCGCCGTGGTGCGGCCCGACCGCGTCCTGCGCGTGATCGAGCGCCAGCAGGCGCCGTCGGATTCCCTGATCGCCGTGATCGACGCCCATGGCCGCATCGTGGCCCGTTCGAAGAACCAGGAACGCTTCGTCACCCGGCAGATCACACCCGCCCTGCAAGCGCTGATGCGCCAGGGCGGCGTGGAAGGCGCCGGCCCGACCTACACACAGGAAGGCGACCTGGTGCGGACCTCCTACAGCAGCATGTCGCGCTATGGCTGGACGGTCGTCGTCAACACGCCGGACGCCGCGCTGCGCGCCGGCTTCTTCGAAAGCATTGCGGTGTACGCGGCCGGCGTCGTCCTGTCGCTGGCGATCTGCATCGGACTGGCCTACTGGCTGTCCAGCCGCATCGTCGCCGCCTTCAACGAACTGCGCCGCGCGGCCGCCGCGCTCGGCGCCGGCCGGCCCCTTGAAGTGCCGCCGTCGCGCATCCGCGAACTGGGACGGATGGGCCGGGCGCTCGAAGCCGCGGGCCACCAGCGCGCGCGCCACGAGCGGGAGCGTTCGCGCCTGCTGGCCTCGCTGGAAGACGCGCTCGAACAGGCGCGCCAGGCCGGCCAGGCCAAGGACGAGTTCCTGGCCGTGCTCGGCCACGAACTGCGCAACCCGCTCAGCCCGATCGTCGCCTCGCTCGACCTGATGGACATGCGCGACGAGCCGGGCGCGCGGCGCGAACGCGCCATCATGCGGCGCCAGGTCACCCACCTGAAGCGCCTGGTCGACGACCTGCTCGACGTCTCGCGCATCGCCTCCGGCAAGCTGCGGCTGGAACGGCATCCGCTCAACCTGGCCGACACCGTACGCCATGTCGTCGCCGCCCTGAACGGCCAGGCCATCGTCCTCGACGCCCCGGACACGGTCTGGATCGACGGCGACGACAGCCGGCTGGCGCAGGTGCTGAACAACCTGCTGACGAACGCCGCGCGTTTCGGCAGCACAGCCACCCGCGTCAGCCTGTCCAGCGATCCCGCGGCCGGCCTGGCCACGCTGTCGGTGGAGGACAACGGCATCGGCATGGAGCCGGGCATGTTGTCGCGCGTCTTCGAACCCTTCTTCCAGGCGCCGCAGGAACTGGCCCGCCGCACCGGCGGCCTGGGCCTTGGCCTGGCGATCGTGCGCAAGATCGTCGAACTGCACGGCGGCAGCGTCAGCGCCCACAGCAGCGGCCCCGGCAAGGGCAGCCGCTTCGAAGTCGTCCTGCCGCTCGCGGCGGCGCCGGCCGTGCCGGCGGATGCCGCGCCGGTCCCGGTGCAGGAGCCCCGCCGCGTGCTGGTGGTCGACGACAACGAGGACGCCGCCGCCGGCACCGCCACCCTGCTGCGCCACATGGGGCACACGGCCGAGGTCGCGTACAACGCGGCCGAGGCGCTCGCCTCCGCGGCCGCGCAGGCGCCGCAAGTCGCCATCCTCGACATCGGCCTGCCCGACATGGACGGCTACGCCCTCGCCGCCGCCCTGCGCCGCGAACATGGCCGCACGCTGCGCCTGGTGGCCCTGTCCGGCTACGGCCAGCAGGCCGACGTCGAACGGGCGGCGCACGCCGGCTTCGACCTGCACCTGACCAAGCCAGCCACGCTCGACGACCTGATGCGCGCGCTGACGGGGACAAAGAGCGTCTGACAAAGCCTTCAGGGCAAGGCGCGTCATCGAAGACAGTACGCTAGTACGGCGAGACGATGCAACGCGGCCATGGAGGCTTTGCCGGGCGCTCTAGCCGGCACCCAGCGCCTTGAGCGCCCTCTCGAGCGCGCGGATCTTTTCCCGCATCGAGGCCAGGTTGCGCACCAGCGCCGCGCTGCGCTCCCATTCCGCATTGGTGGCGATCGGATAGAAGCCGGTGTAGCGTCCCGGCTCCGCGATCGAGTTCGACACCAGGGTGCCGGCCGTGATGTGCACGTTGTCCGCGATCTCGATATGGCCGTTGACCATGGCCGCGCCGCCGAAGGTGCAGTGCCTGCCGATCCGGGCGCTGCCGGCGACGCCGACGCAGCCCGCCATTGCCGTGTGCGCGCCGATGTGGCAGTTGTGGCCGATCTGGATCTGGTTGTCGAGCTTGACGCCATCCTCGATGACGGTGTCGTCCAGCGCGCCGCGGTCGACCGTCGTGTTGCAGCCGATGTCGACATCGTCGCCGATCACCACCCGCCCGGTCTGCGGGATCTTGATGTAGACGCCGCCGTCCAGCGCGAACCCAAACCCGTCGCCGCCGATCACCGCGCCCGAATGGACGATGCCGCGCGCGCCGATGACGCAGCGCGCATGGAAGGTCACGTTGGCGAAGAAATGGGTGTCCTCTCCCACCACCGCCTCGCGGCCGACATGACAGCCGGCATCGATGATGGCGCCTTTTTCGATGATGGCTTTCTCGCCAACCGTGACGTGCGGGCCGATGAGGGCCGAGGGAGCGATGCGCGCGCCCGGGTGCACCACCGCCGACGGGTGAATGCCGGGCTCCGGAGCGGCGCGCGGCAGCAGGAATTGCGCGGTACGCGCGAAGTAGGCGTAGGGATTGCCGGTGACGATGCGCGCGCCTTCATGGCTTGCGGCCACGGCCGCCTCGTCCTGCGGCGACAGGATCAGCACCCCGGCCCGGCTGCGCGCGGCCAGCGGACGCATCCTGCTGTTGCCGAGGAAGCTGATGTCGGCCGGGCCGGCGCGTTCCAGCGGGGCGATCGCCGTGACTTCGGTATCAGGATCGCCCTCGAGTCGTCCGCCGAAGCGCCCGACCAGCTCGCTTACCCGCGTGCCCATGCTGCCTCCTTCCGCGATTGTCCATGTCGAGTTTGGACAGCGCGGCTGGCTCCGCGGTTCCGGACGACAGGGTGATCTGGCCCAAAGCGCCCTCCATACCCCCGACCTCGCTCGACAGCGGGCAGCCTGCCGCAACCGGCCCGCCCACGCCAGGAATCGGCATTACCACCACTCGGCCGGAAAAAAGTTCCCCGTTTTTTACAAAGAGTCGTTGCGCCGTCGATACCACCAAGCGTAGCATCGCCTGGCGGACAGAGCATTCAGGCCGGCACGGACGGGCTCGACAAGGGCTGGCAACCGGCTGGAGCGGCTGCCGCCATGTTTGTCGGAACTCGATGGGAGGACCATTCATGACCAGGAGAAGAGACTTTCTTCGGATTGCCTCCGGCGTGGGCGTCGCGGCGTGCGCGGAAACGGCGCTCCCGGGGTTCGCACTGGCCGCCAGCACAGCCAGCCAGAACGTGCATTACATCGATCCGACCGCCCCCGGTCCGGGCAAGGGAACGCTTGCCAGCCCTTTCCGCTCATGGACCAGCGTTTCATGGACACCCGGCCATACCTACCTGCAGAAACGCGGCACGACGTATTCCGGCGTCTTCAAGGTGTCGGCCAGCGGCACTGCCTCCCAGCGCATCACGATCGGCGCCTATTACCGTTCCAACGGCAGCGACGATGCCTCGCAGCCAAAGCCGGTCATCATCCTGCCGGCGGCGCCCACCACGCCGGCCAGCGGCGCCTCGATCGCGGTGCTGAAACAGGAGCGCGATTTCGTCACCTACCGCAATCTGGACATCCGGAATAGCGCCTTGCCGGAAGGAAGCGACGTGGCGATCATCTGGCTGGGCAACAACTGCGTTTTCGAAAACAATAACGTCACATCGAATTGCGCCGGCGTGTACATGTTCAACAAGAACCACACGACCGTCTCGGCTTGCGTGTTCGACGTCGTCGGCAACAGCTCCGCGTATGACAACCAGGGCATCCTGGTCGCCGCCAACGTGAATAGCGACGACATCCGCCTGCTCAACAACACCGTCCGCCACCACGGCGGCGGCAAGGCGGCATCGCATGGCATCCGCTGCGAAACGTACAACAGCACCGCTTTCCTCACGCACCTCGTGATTCGCGGCAACCAGGTTTCTCCGCCGCCCGGCGTCGCCTACAACCCGAACCGCGGAGCGAAGGGCATCTTCGTCGTCCAGGGGGCCGCTGCCACGCTCGACAAGAATACCGTGACCGGCATGATGACCGGCATCTTCATCAACAGTGGAGATGGCAGCTATGTGGGCAACAATAACTGCAGCAACAATATGAATTTCGGTATTCATATCAGCGGCCTGGCCAGGTCTTACACCATCGAGCGCAACACCTGCAATTACAATGGCGGGACATGGACCTCGACCTGTTACGGCCGGGGTATCGAGCTATCGTCGGCGGCCGGACCGGGCGCGGTATCGGGACACACGATCCGCTACAACACCTGCAGCTTCAACTACAACTATGGCGGTACGCTGGACAACGGTTCGGAAGGCGTCGGCATCGGCCTGGACGACGGGGTCAGCAAGTGCTCGGTCTACGGCAACGTCATCACGAACAATGAAGGCAACGGTATCCAGGTGTACGGCGGCGGCGACCCGAACAAGTGGCCCGACACGGGCGGCCACACGATCGATTCCAACAAGCTCGATTCGAATTGCACCTGTTCCGTCCTGGACCGGCGCAGCGGAGGAACATCACCCAGTCCCTTCCAGGCGCATATCGCGCTGGCCTGGGTTTACGGCAGCGCCACGACCGTTTCCAATAACACGTTCTCGGGAACCACCCGCATGGGGATCTACACCGACACCAGCGACTCGAACATCACGCTGGTCGGCAATACGTAGCCGCGCAAGCAAAGCTTGAACCAGCTCATCTCGCCATGCGCGCCGGTCTGCCTAGATAGGGGGGCAGACCTTCAGGAGCAGACATGGCGCCTCCCTACGACCACAGAACGGCAAATCCCTGTTTCCCCAGGCACCGCTACCAGGACGTGCCCATTGGCGGAATCGCGCCAGGCGGCGAAACCCTCACCGCCGAACGCCTGTGGGCGAGCTTCCAGGCCGAAGCCGAAGCGCTGCTGACAGCCGACGGCCGCTGGATCACGGACGACCGCGAACGCAACAAACGCATCAACGCCGCCTACGCCCGCCTCTGGCTGTCCGACCGCCGCTTCCAGTGGGCCGGACTGGCGGCCTTCGCCTCGAAGCAGGTCGGCTGCGGCCTGCTCCATTCCGCCGACATCGTCGCCGTACACCGGCGCGAACGCGAGCAGGTGGAAAGCGCGCTGGGCCACGGCTCGGCGCCCGGCGTGCAGTACGGCGCGACGCTGAAGCAGCTCGCCACCGAAATGGGAGGCAGCAGCATGGCGCGCCGGCTCGGCCACGGCAATACCCACGTCTTCCTCGACATCTACCCCTTGCACCGCTTTTACATGGAGCGCGGGATCGACGAGTTCCTGGCCTGCCTGCCCGCGCGCCGGAACGCGCGCTACGCGGTGCATTGGGAAGTCGACCGGGCCACGCTGGCGTTCGCGGCGCCCTGCCCCGAAGTCCCGGCAGGCTTCCAGCAGATCGAACAGGGCCGCATCGCGGACAGCGTCAGGACACTGGCCTGGCACGAGCAGGTGAATGTCCTGCAGCGGATCATGTACGACGACTATTTCATGCAGCTGCTGCTGGACTGGAACCAGCTCGCGTGGGCGATCGACTTCCCTTCCGGGGACTACGAGGAAATCAGCCTGAACCTGTCCGCGCAATGCCCTGCCAAGCCAGGCGCCACGACCACCTTCCCGAAACAGCGCTACGCGAAGCTGTGGGACCCGGCCGAGCGCATGCCCTTCGTGTTCGACGCCGCGGACCGGCTCGACGCGCTGCTGGGCGGTGCGCAGCGCGGCCAGGTCGAGGCCTCGATCGGCACGATCGCGGCCGCCGCAGCCGCCGCCTGAACGCCGGCGAAAAAAAAGGTTCTACGCGGTTGCTGGGGGAAGTTGGGATTGACGATCTGAGAAGATAGTGGTGGCGATGGTTTGGAGTTGGTAGATTGATAGTCGCCAAACAAGTCAATCAACCAAACCACCGCCATGCTCAATGCTATGTCGT
>NZ_JBDGIN010000019.1:0-79736 GCF_057657395.1 Telluria sp. Soil_C_11
TTTTGCCGTGGTCAACGTGACCGATGGTGCCGACGTTCACGTGCGGCTTGGTCCGTTCGAATTTTTCCTTTGCCATTTTGATCTTCCTTTAAAAGAACAATATTTTTAATTTTTGGGGGACAGGGCATAGTTCATCGCCGTTGCCCTGTCCTCAACTGACTAGATTTTACTGACTAATTACTTCGACTTTGCAGTCACGATGGCGTCCATCACGTGCTTCGGAGCTTCAGCATAGTGCTTGAATTCCATCGTGTAGGTCGCACGGCCCTGGGTTGCCGAACGCAGCACGGTCGAGTAACCGAACATTTCCGACAGCGGGACTTCGGCCTTGATGATCTTGCCACCGCCGCCCGGGATTTCGTCCATGCCCTGCACCATACCGCGGCGGGACGACAGGTCGCCCATCACGGTACCGGCGTAGTCTTCCGGCGTTTCCACTTCGACCGACATCATCGGCTCCAGGATGACCGGGTTGGCTTTACGGCAAGCATCCTTGAATGCCATCGAACCAGCCATGCGGAACGCGTTTTCGTTCGAGTCAACGTCGTGGTACGAACCGAAGACCAGGGTCACCTTGACGTCGACGACCGGGTAGCCAGCCAGCACGCCGGTGGTCAGGGTCTCGCGAACACCCTTCTCGACTGCCGGGATGTATTCGCGCGGAACCACACCGCCCTTGATGGCGTCGATGAACTCGAAGCCCTTGCCCGGCTCTTGCGGTTCGACGTTCAGGACAGCGTGACCGTACTGGCCGCGGCCGCCCGACTGCTTGACGAACTTGCCTTCGACGTCGGTGACACCCTTGCGGATGGTTTCGCGGTACGCCACCTGCGGCTTGCCGACGGTCGCTTCGACGCCGAATTCACGCTTCATGCGGTCGACGATGATCTCCAGGTGCAGCTCGCCCATACCACCGATGATGGTCTGGCCCGACTCTTCGTCGGTACGCACGCGGAACGACGGGTCTTCCTGAGCCAGACGGTTCAGTGCCAGGCCCATCTTTTCCTGGTCGGCCTTGGTCTTCGGCTCGACGGCCTGCTGGATCACCGGCTCCGGGAACACCATCTTTTCGAGGATGATCGGTGCCGACGGGTCGCACAGGGTTTCACCGGTGGTCGCTTCCTTCAGGCCCACGGCTGCAGCGATGTCGCCTGCGCGGACTTCCTTGATCTCTTCGCGCTGGTTCGCGTGCATCTGCAGAATACGGCCGACGCGTTCCTTCTTGCCCTTGATCGGGTTGAAGACGGTATCGCCCGAGTTGATGACGCCCGAATACACGCGGAAGAAGATCAGCTGGCCGACGAACGGGTCGGTCATGATCTTGAATGCCAGCGCAGCGAACTTCTCGTCGTCCGACGCCTTGCGGGTGACCGGCTGGTCGTCTTCGTCGGTACCTGCGACCGGCGGAATGTCGACCGGCGACGGCAGGTATTCGATGACCGCGTCCAGCATGGCCTGCACGCCCTTGTTCTTGAAGGCGGTGCCGCACATCATCGGCACGATTTCGCCGTTGATGGTACGGGTGCGCAGTGCCTGCTTGATCTCGGCTTCCGACAGTTCGCCTTCTTCGAGATACTTGTTCATCAGGTCTTCGTTCGCTTCAGCAGCGGTCTCGACCAGCTTCTCGCGCCATTCGTTGGCCTGGTCGACCAGCTCGGCCGGCACGTCGCGGTAGTCGAACTTCATGCCCTGCGAGGCGTCGTCCCAGTAGATGGCTTTCATCTTGACCAGGTCGACCACGCCCTTGAAGTTGTCTTCGGCGCCGATCGGGATCTGCAGCGGGATCGGGTTGGCCTTCAGGCGGGCGCGCATCTGCTCGTACACCTTGAAGAAGTTCGCACCGGTACGGTCCATCTTGTTGACGAATGCCAGACGCGGGACTTTGTACTTGTTAGCCTGACGCCACACGGTTTCCGACTGCGGCTGCACGCCGCCGACTGCACAGTAAACCATGCAGGCGCCGTCCAGGACGCGCATCGAACGCTCCACCTCGATGGTGAAGTCGACGTGGCCCGGGGTATCGATGATGTTGAAGCGGTGCGGCTCGAAGTTGTTGGCCATACCCTTCCAGAAGCAGGTCGTCGCTGCCGAGGTAATGGTGATGCCGCGCTCCTGCTCCTGCTCCATCCAGTCCATGGTTGCTGCACCGTCGTGCACTTCACCGATCTTGTGGTTCACGCCGGTGTAGAACAGGATGCGCTCGGTGGTGGTGGTCTTACCGGCGTCAATGTGAGCGGAGATACCGATGTTACGGTAGCGCTCAATAGGGGTAGTGCGTGCCATAATTTTTCCTAAATCTTTGAATGGACAAAACCGAGCAGCATTCTGGTGATCAAAATGCGCCCGGCCTGAACAACGGATACTGCATGGCCGCACCCCTTTCGAGGTTTGGCCACTTGCTTAGAAGCGGAAGTGCGAGAACGCTTTGTTCGCTTCAGCCATGCGGTGGACTTCGTCACGACGCTTCATCGCGCCGCCACGGCCTTCCGCAGCTTCCATCAGCTCACCACCCAGACGTTGCGGCATGGATTTCTCGCTACGCTTGTTTGCGGCTTCGCGCAACCAACGCATAGACAGAGCCATACGACGAACCGGACGAACTTCCACTGGCACCTGGTAGTTGGCGCCGCCGACGCGGCGGGATTTCACCTCGACCATCGGCTTGCAGTTGTTGATCGCGGTCGAGAACACTTCCAGCGGGTCCTTGCCCGATTTGGTCTGGATGTATTCGAACGCACCGTAGATGATGTTTTCTGCGACCGACTTCTTGCCGGACAGCATCAGAACGTTGACGAACTTGGCGACATCGGTATTGCCGAATTTCGGATCCGGCAGAATCTCGCGCTTGGGTACTTCACGACGACGTGGCATTTCAATTCCTTCCTGTCTTCAGTTGAGTGCTCTTTCCGCACTCGCGAAAAGCCCTCATGACTTTTCACTTACTCGGCCTTCCGGCCGGCTCAACTCAACAAATTAATTAAGCCAAAGTGGCGAAGAATTACTTCTTGGCAGCTTTAGCGCGCTTGGCACCGTACTTCGAACGGGCCTGCTTACGGTCTTTCACGCCCTGGGTATCCAGTGCACCGCGGACCATGTGGTAACGCACACCCGGCAAGTCTTTCACACGACCGCCGCGGATCAGCACGACCGAGTGTTCCTGCAGGTTGTGGCCTTCACCGCCGATGTACGAAATGACTTCGAAACCGTTGGTCAGGCGAACTTTGGCGACCTTACGCAGTGCCGAGTTCGGCTTCTTCGGGGTCGTCGTGTAGACACGGGTGCAAACACCACGCTTTTGCGGGCAGTTTTCCAGTGCCGGCGACTTGCTCTTCACAACCGCGGCTTCACGCGGCTTGCGAATCAGTTGATTGATGGTTGGCATCGTTCTTAATCCAACAAAATTTGCTACTACGTTGATGACCCGGACTGTCCAACTGCCCGGGGACTGAAACCTAGTCCCGGATTGCTTCCTGTACAGGCGACGAAAGCCACTCACCAACGGGAGCGGCTTGAATGCGTATACGATGTGCAGAATAAATTCGAGAACTCGCGAGTATAGACCCGAAGACGTGCAAGGTCAACCTGCTTGCGGTCCCGATACCGCCAGGAGGGCGATAGATAGCGAAATAACCAGGAGAATGTCGTACTTGCGACACAAGCATTGTACGCTGGTTTCCCCGTAGCAAAGGCGAGATAATGGCGCAATTCTCTCCGATTTTTTCCCTTCCCCTGGCTTCGATGCGATTCCTGCTGCGTCCGCGTAACCTGTATGTGCTGCTGAGTTACCTCGTGCTGTCCTGCATGCCTTTCGCGCCCCGCCTGTTCGGCCACCCGGTCGCGCATCCGGGCCAGCTGCTGGGCATCGAGCTGGTGTGCTGGATCGGCGCCTGGGCTTTCTGCAAGCGCCCCGCCTGGTTCCACTGGCTGCTGCTGCCGGCCTTCCTGGCGCTGCCGGTGGAGCTCTATCTATATGCGTTCTACGGCCAGGGCATCTCGACCCACCATCTCGGCATCATCGTCGAAACCAGCCCGGCCGAGGCGCTGGAATTCCTGGGCAGCAAAGTCTGGCTGATGGGGGGCGTCTTCCTCGGCGTGCTGGCCTGGTTCGCCAGCACCTGGATCGCCGCCTGGCGCACCCGCGACCTCGACTGGAACGACGTCTCGCGCTTCGTGGTGATGGGCGTGCTGGGCCTGGGCGTGGCGGTGTTCTTCTACGGCCGCGTGTTCGGCATCGCCCCGCCGCCGCTGGCGCGCACGGCCGCCGCAGCGGCCAGTCCTGCGCCGCTGAAGACCGGCGGCCCGGCCAGCGCCCCGGCTTCTGGTAGCGAGGAAACCGCCGCCCCGCGTCCCGGCAGCGTACCGCCCCCCGGCCGCCTGCCGCCGCTCGTGTACTGGGCCAGGCTGCCGTTCGACCTCGAGGCCTTCGCCCGCTCCTGGCCCTTCGGCCTGATGGCGCGCGGGATCGACTTCTATAAAGAACGGGTCTACCTGGCCGACCTGAACCGGCGCAGCGCCGATTTCCGCTTCGGCGCCCATGCGGGTCGCCCCGCCGACGAGCCGCAGCTGGTGGTGGTGGTGATCGGCGAATCCTCGCGCTACGACCGCTGGAGCCTGAACGGCTATGCGCGCGAGACCAACCCGCTGCTGTCGAAGGAATCGAACCTGGTGACCTTGCCGGACGTGATCACCTCGGTCTCGGCGACCCGGCTGTCGGTGCCGGTGATCATTTCGCGCAAGCCCGCCACCGAGAGCCTGAAGGACGGGTTCTCGGAAAAATCCTTCCTGACCGCCTTCAAGGAAGCCGGCTTCAAGACCTTCTGGCTGTCGAACCAGATCTCGTTCGGCAAGTTCGACACCCCGGTCTCGGTGTTCGCCAAGGAAGCCGACGTGGTCGATTTCCTGAACCTGGGCGGCTTCACCGACAACTCGAACTACGACGACGTGCTGTTCGGGCCCCTGAAGCACGCGGTGCTAGACCCCGCGCCCAAAAAACTGATCGTGCTGCACACCCTCGGCAGCCACTGGAACTACAGCCACCGCTACCCGAAGCAGTTCGACCAGTGGCTGCCCTCGCTGTACGGGGTCGACAAGCCGGTCTACACCGACATCCGCATCAAGGACAAGCTGAACAACAGCTACGACAGCTCGATCCTGTACACCGACTGGTTCCTGGCCCACGTCATCGATTCCCTGAAGGAGACGCAGCAGCCGGCGTCGATGCTGTACGTGGCCGACCACGGCCAGACCCTGTACGACAACCGCTGCCGCCTGGCCTTCCATGGCCACAACACGCAGTACGAATTCCACGTCCCGGCCCTCGCCTGGTATTCGGACGCCTACCGGGAGCGCTACCCCGGCAAGGTCGCGCAACTGCTGCGCCACCGGAAGGCGAAGCTGGCGACCGAAAACATCTTCCACACCCTGCTCGACATGGCCGAGGTGCGCTACCCCGACGAACGCCTCGACTGGAGCTTCGTGAACCCCGGCTTCAAGCAGCACAAGCGCTACGTCGACAGCTACGGCTGGACCGACTACGACAACGCCACCATCCAGGGGGAATGCCACGAAGTCATCGCCAAGGGCAAGCCGCTGCCGCGTACCTGATGCGCTGCCTCAAACCGGGGTCAGACTCCGAATTTTGGCAATTGCCTGGTCAAACTTGTTCTGCCAACCCATGGCGCTGGTCCTGACCAGACAGATTGCGCACAATTGATGCCGGTCGAGCGAACGGCAGAGGCCGTCTTCTAAGGTCGCTATTTTCATCATCGCTCGACTGCCATGCCACGCCCACGCCGCGTCGTCCTGCCTTCGGTTCCGCTACATATCATCCAGCGCGGGAACAACCGCGCTCCGTGTTTCGCTTCCCGGAACGATTACCTGGTGTACCTCGACATGCTGCGCGAATGCGCATTCGACTGCGGTTGTGCGCTGCACGCCTATGTCCTGATGACCAACCATGTGCACCTGCTGCTCTCCCCCAGCGGAAGCGACGGCGCCAGCATGATGATGCAGCGTCTGGGCAGGCGCTACGTCCACTATTTCAATCGCCGCCATGGCCGGACCGGCACCTTGTGGGAGGGGCGCTTTCGCTCCAGTCTCGTGCAGGACGAACGCTATCTGATGATTTGCCATCGCTATATCGAGCTCAACCCGATACGCGCATGCATGGCGGACGCGCCGTCCGACTACCCGTGGTCAAGCCACCTGGCCAATGCCTTCGGCCAGCAGAGCAGTCTACTGACGCCACATTCCGTCTACACGCGCCTGGGCGGCGATCCCGCGACGCGCCAGAGTGCGTACCGGGAGCTGTTCAGCGAAGCGTTATCGGATGAGGCCCTGGACCAGGTCAGGCAAGCCGGCAACGGCAATCGCCCGCTGGGTGCAGAGCCCGCTGATCGCCTGCTTCAAGTTTGCCGCGAGAAATAGCCAAAATTCGGAGTCTGACCCCGGTTTGATGCAGATCCTGTCCGGAGGTGTCCGTAGCACAGCCCGAGCGGACACGGCGGACAACTCATCCAGAACACTGCTTTCCTTGCGAATCAAGGACTTACGCAACTGGCACGGATCGTGCAAATACAGCACCGTCCAAACCCAGAATGTCCACCACCATGATTCGCGATACCTCACACCAAGACGCCGTCATCGCACCGAAGGCCGGGCACGCCATCAAGCGCCGCGCCCTCTGGATCGGCGCTGCCGTCGGCGTCGCCGCGCTGTGCGCCGCCCTGTTCTCGAGCTGGCGCAGCAGCGAAGCTTCGGTCAACGCGTCGCGCCTGCGCGTGGCCGAAGTCACCCGCGGCACCCTGGTGCGCGACGCCGCCGTCAACGGCCGCGTGGTCGCCGCCGTCAGCCCGACCCTGTATGCCAAGGCCTCCTCCACCGTCAACCTGAAGGTCGCCGCCGGCGACACCGTCAAGAAGGGCCAGGTGCTGGCGGTGCTGGAATCGCCCGACCTGGCCGACGTCCTGAAGCGCGAAGTCTCCACTTATGAAGGACTGAAGGCCGAGGTGGCGCGCCAGCAGATCCTGTCGCGCAAGCAGAAGCTGCTGGCGCAGAAAGAGGCCGACACCGCCGAGATCGAGCGCCTGTCCGCCCAGCGCACCCTGGAGCGCTACGACAGCGTGGCGCAGGTCGGCGTCATCGCCAAGATCGACTACCAGAAGGCCAAGGACGCGCTGCAGTCGGCCGAGATCCGCGCGAAGCACGCCTCGCAGGCCGCCGCGCTGGAAGGCGACGACGTCCAGCTGGCCCTGAAGACCAAGGTCAACGAACTGGAACGCGCGAAGCTGTCGATGGAAGAAGCGCAGCGCCGCGTCGACGAACTGACCGTGCGCGCACCGGTGGACGGCTTCATCGGCACCCTGAACGTGCAGAACCGCATGGTGGTGGCCGCCAACGCGCCCCTGATGACCCTGGTCGACCTGTCCAAGCTCGAAGTCGAAGTCGAGGTGCCGGAGACCTACGTGGCCGACATGGGCCTGGGCATGGGCGCCGAGATCGCGCTGCCCTCGGGCACCGCGACCGGCAAGCTGTCGGCGCTGTCGCCGGAAGTGGTCAAGAACATGGTGCTGGCGCGCGTGCGCTTCGATGGCGAGCAGCCCAAGGGCCTGCGCCAGAGCCAGCGCGTGACCGCGCGCCTGCTGATCGAGGAAAAACCGAACGTGCTGATGCTGCCGCGCGGGCCTTTCGTCGAGCAGGACGGCGGCCGCTATGCCTACGTGGTCCGCGACGGCATCGCCGTGCGCACCCCGATCACGATGGGCGCGACCAGCGTTTCGTCGGTCGAGATCCTCTCCGGACTGAAGCAGGGCGACAAAGTGGTAGTGGCAGGCACCGACGCATTCAACAACGCAAACCGCGTCTCGATCAATCAATAACCAATTCAAAGGAAACGACCATGCTGCGCATGACCAATCTGAGCAAGGTGTACCGTACCCACATGATCGAGACGCACGCCCTGCGCGGTTTCGAGATCGAAGTCAAGGAAGGCGAATTCGTCACCGTGACCGGCCCGTCCGGCTCCGGCAAGACCAGCTTCCTGAACATCGCCGGCCTGCTGGAGGAATTCACCGCGGGCGAATACATCCTCGACGGCGTGAACGTGAAGGGCCTGGACGACAACCAGCGCTCGCGCCTGCGCAACGAGAAGCTCGGCTTCATCTTCCAGGGCTTCAACCTGATCCCCGACCTGAACCTGTACGACAACGTCGACGTCCCGCTGCGCTACCGCGGCTTCAACGCGTCCGAGCGCAAGAACCGCATCGAAGACGCGCTGTCGAAGGTCGGCCTGGCCTCGCGCATGAAGCACTACCCGGCCGAGCTGTCGGGCGGCCAGCAGCAGCGCGTGGCGATCGCGCGCGCGCTGGCCGGCTCGCCGAAGCTGCTGCTGGCCGACGAACCGACCGGTAACCTCGACACTGCGATGGCGCGCGGCGTGATGGAGCTGCTGGAAGAGATCAACGCCGCCGGCACCACGATCCTGATGGTGACCCACGACCCCGAGCTGGCCGTGCGCACCACCCGCAACGTGCACATCATCGACGGCCAGGTGTCCGACCTGGTGCGCAAGGGCCCGACCCTGGTCGACACCAGAAGCGCGGCAAACAGCGCCGTGAGCGCCTGAGGCACCGGGAGAAATCATGTTCGCTTACTATTTCAAACTGGGCGTGCGCAGCCTGCGCCGCAACCCGGCGCTGACGGCGCTGATGGTGCTGACCCTGGCCGTCGGCGTGGCCGCCAGCGTCTCCACGCTGACCATCCTGCACGTGATGTCGGCCGACCCGATTCCCGAAAAGAGCAGCCGCCTGTTCGTGCCGCAGTTCGACAACGGCCCGGTCGAGGGCTTCAACCCGGGCGACGACCCGGACGACATGCAGATGAGCTACCCGGACGCCGCCAACCTGCTCAAGAGCGGCCAGGGCGAGCGCCGCACCGCGATGTATGGCGTGCCGGCCGCGATCGAGCCGCCGCGCAAGGACATCCCGGCCTTCTCGGCCACCGGCCTGGCGCCGACACGCGACTTCTTTGCCATGTTCAACGTGCCCTTCCTGCATGGCCAAGCCTGGAGCGAGGCCGACGACGCACGCGGCGCCGACGTCATCGTGCTCGGCCGCGAGACCGCCGAGAAGCTGTACGGGAACGCCAACCCGGTCGGCCAGCGCCTGATGGTGATGGGCTTCCCCTTCACCATCGTCGGCGTGACCGACAACTGGGCGCCGCTGCCGCGCTTCTATAAACTCATCGGCGGCAACCGCTTCGGCACGCCCGAGGAATTCTTCCTTCCGTTCTCGACCGCGATCCGGCACGAGACCCAGCACTCCGGCAGCATGAGCTGCAACGCCAACCGCGACCCCGGCTTCGCCAGCCTGCTGACCTCGGAATGCACCTGGATCCAGTTCTGGTTCGAGACCCGTTCCGCCAGCGACCGCGCCGAGCTGCAGACCTTCATCGACAACTACGCCAGCGAACAGCGCAAGCTGGGCCGCCTGAAGCGCAACGCCCCGAACAGGCTGTACGACGTGAACGAGTGGATGGAAAAGCTCAAGGTGGTGGGCAACGACAGCAAGCTGTCGGCCTGGCTGGCGTTCGGCTTCCTGGTGCTGTGCCTGGTGAACACGGTGGGCCTGTTGCTGGCCAAGTTCTCGGTGCGCGCTTCCGAAATCGGCGTGCGCCGCGCGCTGGGCGCCTCGCGCGCCGAGATCTTCCACCAGTTCCTGATCGAGACCGGCGTGGTCGGCCTGGTCGGCGGCGTGCTGGGCCTGGTGCTGGCCTTCGGCGCGCTGGCCCTGATCGGCATGCAGAGCAAGGGCATGGCGAACATCGCCCACATGGACTGGCAGATGCTGGGCCTGACCTTCGTGATGTCGGTGTCGGCGGCGATCCTCGCCGGCCTGCTGCCGACCTGGCGCGCCTGCCAGGTGACGCCGGCCATCCAACTCAAATCGCAGTAACCGGGAGACATCCATGGAAATCCGTCCCATCCTGTCCGCGCTGATGCGCAATAAAACGGGCCCGATCCTGGTGGCCCTGCAGGTCGCGCTCAGCCTGGCCATCCTGGCCAATGCCATGCACATCGTAAACGAGCGCCGCGCCGCGATGGCGCGCCCGTCCGGCCTGTCCGACGAGCATGCGACCTTCTACATCATCGCCCGCACGCTGAACAACGACAGCGCCGAGCAGCAGCTGGCCAACATGAAGCGCGAGGCCGACATCCTGCGCGCCGTGCCGGGCGTGGCGTCGGTGGCGAACGTGTCGCAGATGCCGCTGTCGCGCAGCGGCAGCAACAACAGCGTCGCGGTGGACCGCCGCCAGACCCGCCAGAGCGCCAGCGCCTCGACCTACATCTCGGGCGACTCGGTGATCAAGACCTTCGGCCTGAAGCTGGTCGAAGGCCGCGACTTCCAGCCGCAGGAGCTGGTCGACCTCAACGAGAACGAAACCCGCAACCCGCCCGGACAGGTGATCATCACCAAGGCGCTGGCCGAAAAACTGTGGCCGGGCGCCCCGGCGGTCGGCAAGACGATGTACTTCGGCACCGGCGAAGGGGCCTCGGGCGCGCAGGTGGTCGGCGTGGTCGAACGCCTGCAGGCCGCCCACGTCAACCTGGAAGAACGCTCGGAATATTCGGCCCTGATCCCGGCGCGCCTGTACGGCAATCCCGGCGCGCTGTATGCGATCCGCGCCGAACCGGGCCAGCGCGACCGCGTGATGAAAGAGGCCGAAGCGGCGCTGCGCAAGTCGTCGGCGTCGCCGATGATCCTGCGCCTGAAGACCTTCGACCAGGACCGCAAGGAGCTGTACCGCGCCGACGCCGCCCTGTCGTGGATGCTGGTCACCGTCAGCGTGCTGCTGCTCCTGATTACCTGCTCCGGCATCGTCGGCATGGCCAGCCTGTGGGTCACCCAGCGCCGCAAGCAGATCGGCGTGCGCCGCGCGCTGGGGGCGCGCAAGCTGGACATCCTGCGCTACTTCATCACCGAGAACTTCATGATCACCAGCGCCGGCGTGTTCGGCGGCGTGGCCATGGGCCTGGCCGTGAACCACCTGCTGGTCGCCAAGCTGGAGATGGCGCGCCTGCCGGTCGGCTACCTGGTCGGCGGCGCGGTGGTGTTCTGGGCGCTCGGCATCCTGGCGGCGTACGGACCGGCCTGGCGCGCGGCCAGCATTTCGCCGGCCACGGCGACCCGCAGCGTGTAATGCTGTTGTATGCTAGCGCCCATGCCTACTGTACTGATCATTGACGACAACGCCGCCGTCGGCGTCGCCCTGGACGTGCTGTTTTCGCTGCACGACATCGCGGCGCTGCACGCGGCCTCGCCCGAGGAAGGCCTCGGCCTGCTGGCGCGCCAGCCGGTCGACCTGGTGATCCAGGACATGAACTTCACGGCCGACACCACCTCGGGCGAAGAAGGCGTGGCGCTGTTCCGCGAAATCCGCAAGCGCCACCCGGACCTGCCGGTGATCCTGCTGACGGCATGGACCCACCTGGACGCCGCGGTCGACCTGATCAAGGCCGGCGCGGCGGATTATTTGTCGAAGCCGTGGAACGACGACCGCCTGCTGGCGACGGTGACCAACCTGATCGAACTGGGCCAGGCCAACCGGGCCCTGAACCAGCGCCTGCAGCGCGAACGGCGCGCACGCCGCGAGCTGGAACAGAACTACGACCTGCGCGGCCTGGTATGGGCCGACCCGGCCACCGAACGCGTGCTGAACCTGGCCTGCCAGGTGGCGCGCGCCGACGTGCCGGTCCTGATCACGGGGCCGAACGGCACCGGCAAGGAACGCATCGCCGAAATCATCCAGGCCAATTCGCAGGTAGCCAACGGCCCCTTCGTCGTGCTCAACTGCGGCGCCCTGCCCTCCGAACTGATCGAGGCCGAGCTGTTCGGCGCCGACGCCGGCGCCTACACGGGCGCCTCGAAGGCGCGCGAGGGCAAGTTCGAAGCGGCCGACGGCGGCACCTTGTTCCTCGACGAGATCGGCAACCTGCCGCTGGCCGGGCAGATGAAGCTGCTGCGCGTGCTCGAGACCGGGCGCTTCGAGCGTCTCGGCTCGAACCGCGAGCGCCAGGTGAAGGTGCGCGTGGTCAGCGCCACGAATGCGGACCTGGGAGCCATGATCCGCGCCGGCACCTTCCGCGAAGACCTGTTCTATCGCCTGAACGTGATCGAGCTGAAACTGCCGCCGCTGGCGTCGCGGCCCGGCGACATCTTGCCGCTGGCGCAGTCCTTCCTCCCGCCCGGCAAGACCCTGCACCCGAGCGCGGAAGCGGCCCTGATGGCGCATGCCTGGCCGGGCAATGTGCGCGAGCTGAAGAACGTGATGGCGCGCGCCAGCCTGCTGGCCAACGGCGACGTCATCAAACCGGCCGAACTCGGCCTGCCGGCGCCCGCCGGCAGCGCGCAGGACGCCGAGCCGGACCGCGAAGCCATCGTGCAGGCGCTGGCGCGCGCGGGCGGCGTCATCGCCCAGGCCGCGGCCGACCTCGGCCTGTCGCGCCAGGCCCTGTACCGCCGCATGGAGCGCCTCGGCATCGCGCGCGCTGCATGAGCTTCCCATGAGTGAAGGGAAGCGCTTCCGGCTCTCGCTCGTCACGCGCTGGTCGGCCCTGGTCGGCACGCTGCTGGCGGTCGGGATCCTGATCGCGCTGGCCCTCGACCACCTGCTGCCCGGCCAGCCGCTGGCCGTGCTCGGGATCTGCCTGCTGTGCGTGGTGCCGATCGCGCTGATTACGATCCGCTCGCAGATCCAGCCGATCCTGTCGCTGTTCCGCGCCCTGGAGGGCACGGTGGCGAGCTACCGCGACGGCGACTTTTCCTTCAGCCTGCACTGGGGCCAGAACGACGAACTGTCCGACCTGATCGAGGCCCACAACGCCCTCGGCCAGGTGCTGCGCGAACAGCGCCTCGACCTCGTGCAGCGCGAGCTGCTGCTCGACACCATGGTGCAGAACACGCCGGTGGCCATGCTATTGGTGGCCGACCTGGCCAATCGGAGCGAGCAAGGCGCGCGCACCATCGTCTACGCCAACCTGGCCGCGCGCCAGCTGCTGTCGAGCGGCCGCAAGCTGGAAGGACATGCATTGAACGAGGTGCTGGAGCAGGCGGCGCCGGCGCTCATCGAAGCCCTGGGCCGCGGCGGCGACGGCCTGTTCACCGCCGGCGAAGGCGAGGACGAAGAGGTCTACCATCTGGCGCGGCGCAACTTCAGCCTGAACGGCCGCCGCCACGAACTGCTGCTGCTGCGCCAGCTGACCACCGAGCTGCGGCGCCAGGAAGTGCAGACCTGGAAGAAGGTCATCCGCGTCATCAGCCATGAACTGAACAATTCACTGGCCCCGCTGGCCTCGCTCGCGCACTCGGGCGCGGAGCTGGTGCGGCGCGGCCAGACCGAGCGCCTGCCGCAGATCCTCGAAACGATCGGCGAACGCACGCGCCACCTCGAGAGCTTCATCCTCGGCTACGCCCGCTTCGCCAAGCTGCCGACCCCGCGCATCGACGCCGTGCCGTGGGACGCCCTGGTGTCCCGCCTGGCGGGCCAGGTGGCGTTCCGCCTGGTCGGCGAGCTGCCGCCCGAGCCGGCCCAGATCGACACCGCCCAGATGGAGCAAGCCCTGCTCAACCTGCTCAAGAACGCGCACGAATCGGGCTCCTGGCCGGACCACGTGGAACTGCAGATCCGCCGCGTGCAGGAAGTCGTCCGCATCGACGTGCTGGACCGCGGCAGCGGCATGAACGACGCCGTGCTGACCAACGCCCTGGTGCCCTTCTACTCCACCAAGCGCAGCGGCACCGGCCTGGGTCTGGCGCTGGCGCGCGAGATCGCCGAAGCGCACGGCGGGCGCATCACGCTGGCCAATCGCGAGGGCGGCGGACTGGCGGTGACCATGATCCTGCCGGTGGGGCCGCAGTAGAGGGGTCAGAGTCCGGTGTTGCTTTTTAAGGGACTCTGACCCCGGTGTTCAGCCAGCGGCTTTGCTTTGATAAGATATCGCCATGCACGCATCAACCGACTCCCGCTTCAGCCAGCCCGGCCATCCCCCCGCCACCATCACCGAATTCGAGGGCGTGCGTTCGCTCCACCTCGGCACCTCCTGGGTGCAGGGCGCGATGCGCCTGGCGCGCCCGGATGCGATCGAGCTCGAATACGTGCAGATGATGATGATGTGGATGCTGTTCGTGCCGCGTCCGCGCCGCATCGTGCAGCTGGGCCTGGGCAGCGCCGCGCTCACCAAGTTCTGTTACCAGAAATTCCCGGACGCGCGGGTGACGGCGGCCGAGCTGAATCCGAACGTGATCGCGATCTGCCACGCGTATTTCGGCCTGCCGCCGAACGATGCGCGCCTGGACGTGCGCGAGATGGATGCGCTCGACTTCGTGATGGACCCGGCCAACCACGGCACGGTGGACGTGTTGCAGGTCGACCTGTACGACGAGGAAGCGCGCGGCCCGGTGCTCGACACGCCCGAGTTCTACCGGGCCTGCGCCGACTGCCTGGTCGACGGCGGCGTCATGACCGCCAACGTGTTCGGCGACTTCATCAACTACGACAAGAACCTGGAGGCGATGGAGCTGGCCTTCGACGCGGTGGTCTGGCTGCCCGAAGTCCACGACGCCAACATCGTCGTCGTCGCCTTCAAGCAGTCGCCCCAGCTCGATTTTTCGGACCTGTACGAGCGCGCCGCCGAGATCAGGCGGCGCTACAACCTGCCGGCCAAGAACTGGGTCAATGGCCTGAAGGAGTGGATGCGCGATCACCTGGGCTGACGGCGGCCGCTTCGGGTTCGCGCGCCGCGTCGTTGACGCTCCGTTCGAGGCTGCCCATCATCGACTGCAGCGCGGCCATCTCCTGCGCCCGCTGCTGATATTGCTTGTAAGCCGGGATCGCCACCGCCGCCATCAAGGCGATCACGAAGATCGGGACGATCGCCGCAGCGCCGCCCACGCCGGTCCGCGGTACGAATAGCGCCAGCACGGCCGCCAGCTTGCTGCGTGGGGGCTGGCGCAGCTCATGCCCGGCGGCCAGCGCACGCACCGCCGCCATGCGCTTGACCAGCCAGGGATAATCGCCGACCAGCTCGTGGAACGACATCCAGAATCCCTCGGTGTGGCGCGCCTGGTCGACGTAAGCCTGGTGGTTCATCATCCGTGCGCGCTTGCCGCCGGCAGCCAGCACGGCCAGGCCATGCTCGGCGTTCTGCGGATTGTCGCAGGCCGCCAGGCCATGCCGGTCGCAGGTGTATTCGCGGGCACGCGAGTAGGCCGGGCCGATCAGCGGCAGCGCCGATGCCGGCATCAGGATCGTCGACCAGCTCAGGTGCCTGCGCTTGATGTGGCCGATCTCATGGCCGATATAGAAATTCAGCGCATCCGGATTGTCCGCCAGTCCATCCACCACGTCCGAATACAGCACGAGGAAGTGACGCCCGAGGAAGCGGGTGGCGAAGGCGTTCAGCATGCCGCCCATCTGCATCAGGTAGGCCTGCGGTTCTTCGTCGAGGCCCAGCTTGCGGCAGCAGGCCGAGATCTGCCGTTTCAGGTCGGGGAACTGTTCGTCGGTGATGCGTACGCCATTGCCCTTGATGTAGGAAATCAGGGCGGACTGCGCGACACAATAGAAAAGGAAACCGAACAGCAGGTAGACCAGGACTAGCCCGAAGGTGATGAGCAGGAGCCCGGCCCAGACCAGCACGGACCACGCCAGCATCCACCGGAACAGCCGCTCTTCGTTGCGATAAACCAGTTGCATGATCTTCCGCCCTTCTTGTTGTCATGAAAGACGCACATTCAAGGTGACTTTTCGCCCCGGCGACATGATGTTTGTTGTGCTATTCGCACAGTTCTGCCACAGGACAGACATGTAGTTGCGCCTAATCAACTAGCCTTCGCATTCCTCCAAGCAAGATGGGCCGGTCAATCGGGCTCATCAGAGGGGAACATGACCAAGCACCGCCATCGCAGCCTGCTCGCTTCCGCCATCCTGGCCGCCTTCGCTCCCGCACAGGCCCAGCAATCCCCGACCGAAGATGCCACGGCCACCGTCGTCGTGATCGGTTCGCGCACCGCGGCCAGGAGCGCGCTCGACACCGTGGTCCCGGTCGGCCTGATCGACCAGAAGGCACTGCAGTCGGCCGGCACCCCGGAGCTGGGCAAGGTGCTGCAGGAACTCGACCCGTCGTTCAACTTCACCACCACCTTCATCAGCGACGGCACCGACATCATCCGCCCGGCCACCTTGCGCGGCCTGGGACCGGACCAGCTGCTGGTGCTGGTCAACGGCAAGCGGCGCCACCAGCAGGCCCTGGTCAACGTCCAGCAGACCATCGGGCGCGGCTCGGCCGGCACCGACATCAACGCGATCCCGTTGTCGGCGATCCAGCGCATCGAGGTGCTGCGCGACGGCGCCGCCGCCCAGTACGGGTCGGATGCGATCGCCGGCGTCATCAACATCGTGCTGAAACAAGGCGTCGGCAACGGCCAGGCGAGCGTCGCCGGCGGTTCCACCACCAAGGGCGACGGCGATATCATCAGCGCCAGCGCCACCCGCGGCTTCGCGCTGGGCGCCTCCGGCGGCTACCTGGACCTGTCGGTCGAAGGCCGGCGGCGCGGCGAGACCAATCGCGCCGGCCCGGACAGCCTGCGCGTAAACCCGCCGCGCGTGACCCAGCGCATCGGCGATTCGCTGGCCAAGGATGCCTACCTGTGGACCAACGCCATGCTGCCGGTGGGGGCGGACGGCGAACTGTATGCCTTCGGCGGGGCCTCGCGCCGCCTAGGGGATGCCGCCGGCTTCTTCCGGCCGAAGGAGGATGGGCGCAACGTCCCTGCAGTCTATCCGGACGGCTTCCTGCCGAACATCCTGACCACGGTGCGCGACGCCTCGCTGGCGGTCGGCTACCGGCAAGGCCTGGGCGCGGCCTGGAACCTGGACGCCAGCGTCAACCACGGCCGCAGCGAACTCGCCTTCCACGAGCGGAACTCGATCAACGTCAGCTACTGGTACGAGCCGAAGTGCAGCTGCTCCGACTGGAACGAATCGCCGCGCGAGGCCGACACCGGCAGGCTGCGCTTCATCCAGACCACGGTCAACCTCGACCTGCGCGGGCCGCTGGCGCTGCCGGGTGCCGAGCTGCAGCTGGCGGCCGGCCTGGAATGGCGGCGCGACGGCTACCAGATCGTGGCCGGCGATCCGGTCTCCTACCAGTACGGCCGCACCAACAACCCGGCGATCCGCATCCGCGACCAGAACGGCCGGATCGCCGCGGCCGGCATCCAGGGCTTCCCCGGCTACACCCCGGCGACCGAGGTCGACGAGGCGCGCCACAACAGCGCCATCTACCTCGATGCCGAGCACAGGTTCGCGCTGCCGCTCACGCTGGCGGCCGCGGTGCGGCACGAGCGCTATTCGGATTTCGGCGGCACCACCACCGGCAAGCTGGCGCTGCGCTACGATCCGAGCCGCGAACTCGGCCTGCGCGCCAGCGTCTCGACGGGCTTTCGCGCCCCCAGCGTGCAGCAGAAATTCTACAGCTCGGTCTCGACCAACCTGAACGCCGCCGGCGTGCTGACCGAAACCCTCACCGCGCGCGAAGGCAGCGCCGTCACCAAAGCGCTCGGCATCGCGCCGCTGAAGGAAGAGACGTCGCGCAGCGCCAGCCTGGGCCTGGTGCTGCGCCCCGCGCCGGGCTTCTCGTTCACCGCCGACGCCTGGCGCACCCGTATCGCCGACCGCATCGTCTTCTCCAGCACCATCGCGCCCGAGAGCGGTCCCTGCGCCACCACGGCGGCCTGTCCGATCAAGGCGGTGCTGGAGCCGCTGCGCGTGGGCCAGGCGCAGTTCTTCACGAATGCGATCGGCACCACCACGCACGGTCTCGACCTGATCGCCGAGCGTACCTTCCGCAACACGGCAGGCATCCTGGTGCTGTCCGGCCAGCTCGGCTTCAATTCGACGTCCGTCGATTCGCGCAGGTCGTCGTCGCCGGTGCTGAGCGGCGCCCAGCTGTTCGACGACGCCCAGGTCACGCTGATCGAACGCGGCCAGCCGCGCCGGCACCACGTGGTGGCGGCCGACTTCACGACCGGCCCATGGAACCTGAACGCGCGCGCCAACTATTATGGAGAAGTGGCCGGCCAGGGCTTTACCGCACCGACTATCCAGACCTGGGATGCGAAATGGCTGCTCGACCTGACCGGGCGCTACGCCTTCGGCAAGTCCCTCAGCCTGGGCGTGGGCGTGAACAATGTGTTCGACACCTATCCGAGCCGCTGGGACCCGGTCAAGGCCGCGCCCTTCCCGCAGATGGGCTTCACCTACTGCTGGGAGACCTGCCCGTTCGGGATCAACGGGCGCTCGCTGTACGCGAAGGCCGACTACAGCTTCTGATCACCAGAACTTCCACCAGGGCCTGGCGGCGGCGACGCGGGCAAAGCGCATCATCGGGATGGTGTGCGGCTCGACCTCGTCGGCGCCGATGATGCCTTCGAGCTGGTAGCCGAACAGGTCGAGCAGCGCCGCTTCCGCCAGTTCCAGCGGATGGAAGGGCGCGCCGCCGGCATAGCCTGGATCGGGCGCCTCGCCTTCCTGGAGGCGCTCGCCGGCCCAGAAGGGTTCCTCGAAAGGCCGGCGGGCGCCGATGTCTTCGGTGATGCCGTTTGCATCGATCGACAATGAGCGGCGCAGCGCTCCCTTCTCCCAGATGCCATAGGCGAAGGAATCCATCGTGCTGAACATGATGTGCTGGATCATGGTCCGGCCCTTGGCGAAATCGACAAAGCGCCGCTGCAGCTGGCTCGCTTCCGTGACCACGCTATCGTCCGCCAGGATGGTCAAGCCCGGATAACAGCCGATGTGCAGGTTGTCGCCGCGCGGATAGGTATCGGAAAGATCGCCATCCGGCAGCGGCGTGAAGCGCTCGCCGGGGAACAGCGTGCGCAAGGTCGCCAGGCAGGCCTCGCGGTCCAGCGGCGGCTGCGATTTGAGGATGGCTACCGGATCGCCCTCGGCGATGGCCAGCATCGCGGTTTTTGCTCCCATGATTTATCTCCTCATTTATCTCTTCTCACGCCACCACAGGCCCAGCATCGCCAGCGCGAACACGATGCCGAATGGCCAGGCGGGCAGGCTGCGCGCCCCGCCCTCTGCTGCCGGGACAGGCGTGCGGGCAGCGTAGCGCGCGGTCGCATCGCGGCGCTGGGCGCGCTGCCACAGGGCCCAGTCGCCGTCCGCATAGACGTAGACCGCGCTGCCGGCCGCACGGCCACCCTGCCCCTGCGTGCGGACGTCCAGCCAGCCGGCCCGCTGCGGCCATACCGCCACGCAGGAGGCGTCGACGCGCTCGGCACGGCGCTGCCACGGCAGCGTCAGCGCCAGGCCAGGGAAGGAAACTTCGCCCCCCTTGGCCAGGGCGCCGCGTGCACACACTTCCAGGCGCCTGGCCGGCAACGGCAGCTCTTCCGGGTCGAGCCAGGCCAGGTCTTCGTTGCGCCGCACGCGCAGGCGGTCGAGCACGTCCTGCCACCACAGCGCCAGCGCGCGCGGTTCCTCGATCGCATGGCGGTGCCAGCCGCCCACGCCCAGCCAGGCGATGCGGCCCTTGCGCCAGTCGCGGGTCCAGAGGCCGTCTTCGCCCTGCCACTCCTTGGTGCGCGCCTGCGCCGGGTTCAGGCTACCCGATGCCATCGCCAGGCGCGTGCCGATGGTCTTGTCGGCCGGCTGCGGCGCCAGGTGCAGGCCCATGCTGCGCGACCAGACGCCGGCGTCGCCCGCGTTCGCGCCCAGCACCAGCAGCGGCGCGCCCTCGGCCACCCGGGCCAGCAGCGCCGCGCGCGCAGGCTCTCCGGCGCGTTCGAACCAGGCGGCGTCGACGATCTCGAGGTCCGGCGACTTCATCTCGGCGCGCGCGCTTTCGCTGCGGCGCAGGTTCTTGCCCAGCTCGACCTGCCAGTCGATCACGGCATTGCTGGCGGCGAGCAGGTCGTTCAAGGTGCGCAGGTCGAAGGACGGCGCGCCGAAGCGCCCGCGCACCTGCAGCGGCGACGGCGCGATCACGGTGAGCGGCACCGGGCCCTGGTCGACCAGCTTGCCTTTCGCATCCAGCAGGCGCGCCGTCAAGACCAGGCGCTCGGCCAGCGGCGGCAGCCATTGCACGGACAACGGGCCTTCTCCCTTGCCCTCGGCCAGTACCTCGCCGTTCTCGGCCAGCAGCTGCAGCCGGCCCGGCGCCCGCCAGGAGCGTTCCAGCTTCAGGCTGAAGAGTCGGCCCAGCGCGATCGTGCGCGGGAAGTCCAGCCGGACCGTGGGAGTGGCCGGCGCGGTCCAGGCCAGCGGGCGCGCCGGCAGGTCGTCCCATTCGGCGTCGCGCAAGCCATCGCCGTCGAGCTTGAGGGCGCGCACGCCGTCCAGCGAGGCCGGCGGATTCGCGGCGGACAGCGCCAGCGTGCCGCCGGCCTCGCCGGGCAGCGTGAAATTGCCGACCGCGCCGGCCAGCGCAATGCCCGCCAGCGCGGCCAGCACCAGGTCGATCCAGCGCCGGCGCAGGCCATAGGCCAGCGCGCTGAGCGCGCCGATTGCGAGGGCAAGGATGGCGAGCGTCGTCATTGCATTCCTCCCCGCACGGCGCGCTCGAACGGCGTCTCGACCGTCGGCGTGGCCTGCAGCAGCACCGGCGCATCGTGCACGGCGCCGCGCAGCCAGGCGCGCAGCACCGGGCGGCAGGCCAGGCAGCCGTCGGCCACGTCCTGGATCGCGCGCTGGGCCGCCAGGCGCTGTTCGTCGGCGCCGATGCGCTCGCGTACCCAGTCATGGGCGGTGCGAGTCCACAGGCCTGGCAGCGGCCCGTCGCCGGCCAGCGCCCGCACCAGCTCGCGCAGTTCGGCCGGCACGCCGTCCGGGGCTGCCGACTGTTCGCGGCGGTTGCTGGCCGCGCCGGCCATGTCGCCCGTCATGCGTTTGTCTTCCTTGATCGGCGGCGGCGCGAACGCCGTCTTGTGCAGGTAGATGCGCTCGGACTGCTGCAATTCCTTGATCGCCTCGAGCGCCTTGTGTTCGGGCGGCAGCGCCGTCTTCGGCGTGATCGCGCGCAGGGCATTCTCGGCATCCCACATCGCGCTCAGCGCGCGCCGCAGGATTTTCTTGGTGGCGTCGTCGAACAGGGTCGCGTTCTCGGCCTGGTCATGGGCGTGGCCGAACTCGTGCAGCACGTCCTGCGGCTTGCCATTGCCTGCGCCATGCTCGTCGTCGTGATCGTCCTTGCCGAACAGGGTCGATTCCTCGCCCAGGAACTGGCCGTAGCGGCGCCGCAGTGCGCCCTGGTCGGCGGCGATCGCTTCGCTGCGCTCGCGCACCGTGGCGGCGTCCATCTTCTTGATACGCATGTCGGCAATCAGCTGCTCGGTGTCGATGATGATCTGGCGCTGGCTGCGCAGGCTCTCGGCCTTGACCATCACCGGCAGCGCCGACACCTGTTCGTCCTCCTGCGCAGGCGGCGCGGGCAGGCGCAGCGTGTAGGTCGGCGACTGCACCGTGTGCGGCCTGGCCGCGTTGTCGGTGGCGCGCACGAAGAAATACAGCTCGTCGCCGGGCTCCATGCCGAGGTCCTGCAAGGTCCAGTTTTTCGACCAGTCGCGCCGGCGCAGGTCGCGCCCGGCCGGGATCGGCATCTCGCGGTCGCTGAAGCGGATGTTCTCGCCGCTGCCGCGCGCCAGGGTCAGGTGCAGGGTCGCTTGCCTGACCTGGTAATCGTCGCGCACCGAGATCGCCATCGCGGCCTGCGTGGCGTCGCGCGCCAGCTCCTTGATGATCTCGTTCGGCTGGGTGACCACGATCTCGGGCGCACCGTCCGGCAGCACCTTCAGGGTGTAGCGGGCGCCGCGCCAGCGCCAGAAGATCGATTCGGTGGCGGTCCAGCGCGCGCATTCAGGCCCGGCATGCAGGACCTGGCCGTCGCTCAGTTCGATCGCTTCGGCGGTCGCGCCGGCCGCGGGCTGCTTCAGGCACCACTCGACCACGGTCTGTTCCGGCGCCTGCAGGTCGCGCGGCGCCGACACGGACGGCTCGACACCCGTGTAACGCGGCGGCGCCAGTTTCACCACCAGTTCGGCGGCGGCGGGAGCGGCCGCCTTGTGGCTCGCGCCCGGCAAGGCGGTGGCAAGCGGCTGGCCGCCATGCGGCAGCAGCGACGAGCCCCAGGCCAGCGCCGCCAGCGCCAGGTTCGCCGCCAGCCACGGCAGGCCCGGGCGCACGCGTTCGCGCACGATCGCACGCACCCGCACCCGCGTGAGGCTGGCTTCGATGCGTGCCAGCAGGCGCTGGCGCTGCAGCTGCGCGACCGGCGATTCGGCCCGCCGCAGCAAGGCGGTGCTGTCTTCCATTTCCGGCACGGCGTCGTCGACCCAGGCGGCCCAGCCGCGGCCCACGCGCTGCCGCAGGCGCAAACCGTCCCAGGCGCAGAACGCCGACCAGGCCAGCAGGCCGGGACCGGAGCGCAGCAGCAGCCAGGGGATTGCGCCGCCCAGCCACAGGCCGGCGCGGCGCAGCAGCGCGGCCTTCCAGAGCCGGCCTACGATCTCAACGTCGGCGGACATGGGTCACGATCCTTTCGAGGGCGAACAGCACCAGCAGCGCCGTGGCCAATGCCTCGCGCAGGGCGCCGCCGAACGGCCCCGCCGGCGCCCGCGCATCGACGATGGGCGCCTGCGGCGGCGCGGTATGCGGCGCCAGCCCCAGGTGCAGGCGCTGCCAGCTGGCGAACATCGTGCGCGCGGCGTCGGCATCGCGCGGCGGCAGCCAGGCCGCGCTCCACAGGCGCCCGTGCGGGCTGTCCAGGTAGTGAAGTTCGCCGGCCTGAGGCGCTTTCCGCAGTTCGGGGAAGGCGGACGTGTCGGCCACCCACCACAGCGGCGCGCGCAGGCCGGGCGGTGGGGATTGGGGCAAGTCCCACACCACCAGCCCGGTCTTCGGGCCGGCCTGTTCGTCGAACACATAGCGCTGCGGCCCGTCGAGCGCCGCGAACACCTTGCGCCATTCCCCGGCACGCTGGCTGTACACCGCCACATGTTGTGC
The DNA here is from genome assembly GCF_057657395.1 of Telluria sp. Soil_C_11. Lineage (NCBI taxonomy): Bacteria > Pseudomonadati > Pseudomonadota > Betaproteobacteria > Burkholderiales > Oxalobacteraceae > Telluria > Telluria sp. Soil_C_11. The sequence goes on from NZ_JBDGIN010000019.1 coordinate 23,065, forward strand.
GGACGACGCCGGCAAAGCGGCCTGGCTGCGCACCGTGACCGCGTGGCGCAGGCGCGGCAGCGCGGCCGGCATCGCCACATCGCCGACCAGCAGCAGGCGGGCCTGCGGCTTGAATTCGCGCTCGTGCTCGTGCAGCCAGCGGTAGGCGTCGCGGCCGGGCAAGTCGATGCGGCGCGCTTCCGCCAGGCCGGCATCGCGCACCTGTCGGTCGGTGAACGCAGGATCGGCGCCGGGCACGATCAAGACGCTGTCGCCGCGCCAGGGCAGCACGGGGTCGGCAAGAAATGCGATCAGGCCGGTCAACAGCAGGCAGCGCAGGAGCAGCAGGAACAGGTCGCGAAAGCGCCACACGCGCAGCTGCACGGGTTCGGATGGCGGCAGGAAGCGCGCCGTCGCCAGCGGCGCGGCCCTGGTCTGTTCGCGCTTCTGGCGGTGCCACAGGATCGGCAGAAGCAGGACCGGCAGCGCCCACCACCACAGGCTGTTCATGGCCGCCCTCCCCGCGTGCGCATCCACGCGCGCAGGACCTCGCCCGGCGCACGCTCGATCGGCGCCGCGACATACGGAATGTCATGCGCACGGCACTGCTGGGCGACCATGCCGAAATGTTCCTCGCGCCTGCGGACGTATTCCTCGCGGGCCTCGCGTCCGAAGCGGAACAGCTTGCCGTCCGCTTCCGGGTCGCGCCAGGCTTGCCGGGCATCGAAGTCCGCCGCGATTTCGGCCGCGGTCTGCAGGCACAGCGCGCGCACGTCGTGGCGCATGCCGCGCAGGCGGAGCATCGCTTCCGACAGCGGCGACGGCCAATCGAGGAAATCGCTGGCCACGCACACCACGCTGGGTGTCCGCGCAAAGTGCAGGCTGGCGCGCAGGACCTCGCTGCCGGGCAGCGTGCCGGCGGCGTCGAACCGTTCCAGCTGGGCCAGCACGCGCTGCAGCTGGCGCGGCCCGCGCGCGGCCGGGGTGAAATGGGCGCGTTCGCCCTGACAGATGAGCAGGCCGAACGCATCGCCCTGGCGCTGCGCGATCGCGCCGACGCAGCCGAGCAGCAGGCGCGCGTAACCCAGTTTATCGAGGCCCTCGACGCTGCGGCTCGGTTCGAGCATGGAAGCGGTGGCGTCCAGCACCAGCCAGACCGCGACGTGGCTGTCGCGCTCGGCCTCGCGCACATAGTAGCGGTCGGCGCGCGCCATCAGCTTCCAGTCGACGCGGCGCCATTCGTCCCCGGGCGCATAGGCCCGGTATTCGGAGAACTCGACGCCGGCGCCGCGCTCGCGGCCGGCGTGGATGCCGTGTCCCAGCCCCGCCAGCACGTGGCGGATCGCGAGGTCGAGCTTACCGGTATGCGCCGCCAGCGCGGCGCTTGCCTGCATGGACACTCAGCCGGCCCCTCAGTCGACCCGGACGCCGCTGCGCAGCGCAGCCAGGATGTCGGCAATCGCGATGCCGTCCGCTTCCGCTTCGAAGTTGCGCAGCACGCGGTGGGCCAGCACCGGCAGCAGCATCGCGCCGATGTCTTCGCGCGTGACCGCCAGCCGGCCATGCATCAGCGCGCGCGCCTTGGAGGCCAGCACCAGCGCCTGGCCGGCGCGCGGACCGGCGCCCCAGCCGATGTGCTTGCGGATCGCCTCGACCGGCGAATCGGCCGGGCGGGTGGCGCGCACCAGGCGCGTCGCATAGCGCAGCATGGGTTCGGCGATCTCGATGTCGCGCACCAGCCGCTGCAGGCGAAGGAGGGTATCGAGCGTCATCGCCGGCTCGGCATCCGCCAGGCCGGCGTGCGTGGTCGCGCCGACCATCGCGATCTCTTCCTCCTCGGTCGGGTAGCCGACGTCGATGCGCAGCAGGAAGCGGTCGAGCTGGGCTTCCGGCAGCGGATAGGTGCCGGCCTGCTCGATCGGGTTCTGGGTCGCCAGCACGAAGAAGGGCCTGGGCAGCTTGTGCGTCTGGCCGGCGAAGGTGACGCTGCGTTCCTGCATCGCTTCCAGCAGGGCCGACTGGGTCTTCGGCGGCGCGCGGTTGATCTCGTCGGCCAGCAGCACCTGGGTGAACACGGGACCCTGCTGGAAGCGGAACACGCGCTGGCGCGTGACCTGGTCTTCTTCGAGGATCTCGGTGCCGACGATATCCGAGGGCATCAGGTCGGGCGTGAACTGCACGCGCCGGAACTGCATGTCGGTGGCCTGGGCCAGCGATTTGACGAGCAGGGTCTTGCCGAGTCCCGGCACGCCTTCGACCAGGGCGTGGCCGCCGGCCAGCAGGCAACAAACCAGCAGCTCGATCACGTCCTTCTGGCCGATGATCACCTGCCCCATGCTGCTTTTCAGGTGCCCCACCTTCGCCCCGAGGTCGGCGATCTCGTTCTCGGTCCATGCTTGTGCCACTTGCTACGCTCCTAAGGCATATTGAATGATGTTGACCGCAAAGCGGGTGTTGTCGACCGCCAGCCAGCGCTTGTTGCGGAAGTCGTAATCCCACTCGCAGCCGTAGTCCTTGTTCGAATACAGCACCCCGATGCGGCCGTTGACTTCGATGGCGCGCAGGTACTCGTGCACCAGGTCGTCGCCCCAGCCGTTCAGCTCCACCGCGGTGTTCGGCGGCCCGTCGAACTTGAAGAAGCTGGAATACAGGCGGTGATTGTTCGGGATCTTCTTCAGCGCCTTCGGGCCGAACATCTTCGCCAGCTCCGCTTCGAAGGATTTGGCGAACAGGCCGTCGATGTCGTGGTTGCAGTCGTCCACGAACACGAAGCCGCCGCCCTTCACGTAGCGCTCGAAGTTGCGGCGCTCGGCGGGCGTGAACTGCACCAGCTTGTGCCCGGCCATGTAGCAGAACGGCGCCTGCAGCATCTTCGGATCCGACAGGGCGATCACGCGCTCGGCCGGGTCCACCCGCAGGGTCGTGTATTCGACCAGCGAGTTGAGCACGTTGCTGGGCATGCGGATGTCCACGTCCCAGTCGCCCGACTCGTACATCAGGCGCGTGAAGTAGAAGTCGTAGACCACTTAAACCGCGTCGGACAGCGAGGTGAAGTTGAAATCGCGGATCCGCATCGGTGGAATCACCATCTGGTACGCCACCTCGTCCGGCCCGATGACCACCGGCTTGCCGAGTTCCTCGACGTTGTTGAGCATCGTGACCGGGCTCTCGTTGAAGCGGAAGTTCTTGATCGGGTACTTGATCTTGCCATTCTCGACGTAGAAGGTGCCGTCGCGCGTCAGGCCGGTCAGCAGCACGGACTGCGGGTCGACCATGCGGATGTACCAGGTGCGGGTCACGACCACGCCCTTCTTCGTGCTGGCGATCAGCTCTTCGAGCGACTTGCTGCCGCCGGCCATGATCATGTTGCCGGCGCGCGCGGTCGGCGCCACGCCGTTCTTCTGGGCCCAGAAGCGCGAGTATTCGAGATTGGCGACCTTGCCGTCCTTGATCAGGTCGCGGCGCTGGCGCGCCAGCATCGACTGCGAATCCCAGGGGCTGACCGGGACGTCCTTGTCCCAGGGGTCGGACCAGACGTTGATCTGTTCGTCGAACAGCTTTTCGCCCAGGCGGTTGCCGCCGCCCTTCTTCGCCAGGAAGCTGCGGCCTTCGTCGGCCTGGCGCGCACCGAAGGCGCCGAACATGCGGCCCAGCAGTTCGGAGGTCGCGGCCGGCTCCAGGATCACGGTGTAGCGGCCCGGCTCCAGCGCCTTCGCGTCGACCGAGCGCAACGCCTTCTCCATGGCGACCTCGGACGCCTCGCGCGGGTCGAAGCGTTTCGCATCGCTGGCCGAGCGGGTCACCCAGCCCGAACCGCGGCCATCCTCGGTGCGCGCGGTGCAGGTGTAATCGAGGCCCGTGAACTCGCGGTGCCCGAACAGGCCCTTCGAGTTGGCGATGGTCTCGAAGCCGGTGGTGTCGGTAAAGAAGCCGGCGGTGACCAGCTTGTTCTTGCGCCCGGCCAGGATCGCGTGCGAAGCCACTTCGGCGCGGTAGTCCGGGTCGATCGCGGCGGTGGACGCGAAATATTCGCCGGTCGGCTTGAATTCCTGCTTGCCAGGAATCGGCACGTATTCCGGATTCTCTGGCGCCAGGCGCGCGGTGTCCTCGGCGCGGCGCACGGCCTGCTCGAGCGACTTGTCGTCGAATTCGTTGACGCTGGCCGTGCCCTGGCGCTTGCCGAAGGCCACCGTCACCGTCAGGCGCCGGTCTTCGTTCAGGCCGGCCGTGGAGACGCTGTTGCGGGCGAAGCGGATATTGCCGCTGCGGTTGCCGTTGATGGCGACGCTGCACTCATCCGCCTTCGAGAAGGACAGCACGCGGTCGCAGATCCGTTTTGCTTCTTCCTGGTTAAGCTGTTTCATCTTGTCTCACCTATCCCCAACTTAGCCGATCTTGCGGCCGGTATTGATCACTTTGACGCCATTAAAGCGCGTGGTCGAGGCGCCGTGCGAGACCGCGCTGACCTGGCTGGGCTGGCCCTTGCCATCGAAGAAGGAGCCGCTCATGCGCCAGTCGCGTTCGTCGCAGATGGCGCTGCACGCGTTCCAGAATTCCTGGGTGTTCGACTGGTAGGCCACGTCTTCGAGCATCGGGCCGATCTTGCCGTCCTTGATCTCGTAGTACAGCTGGCCGCCGAACTGGAAGTTGTAGCGCTGCTGGTCGATCGAGTAGGAGCCGCGGCCGAGGATGTAGATGCCCTTCTTGACGTCCTCCACCATCTGATCCGGCGTCAGTCGCTTCGATCCCGGCGCCAGCGACACGTTCGGCATGCGCTGGAACTGCACGTTGCTCCAGCTGTCCGCGTACGAGCAGCCGTGCGATTCCTTCTCGCCGATGATGTGGGCCTGGTCGCGCGTGGCCTGGTAGTTGACCAGGATGCCGTCCTTGATGATATCCCAGCGCTTCGGCTGGACGCCTTCGTCGTCGTAGCCCACCGCGCCCAGCGAGCCCGGGGTGCTCTTGTCGGCGAAGAAGTTGACGTTGTCCGCGCCGAACTTGAATTTGCGGGTTTCCCACTTGTCCAGCGTGCAGAAGCTGGTGCCGGCGTAGTTGGCTTCGTAGCCCAGCACGCGGTCCAGTTCCGTCGGGTGGCCGACCGATTCGTGGATGGTCAGGAACAGGTTTTCCGGCGCGATCACGAGGTCGTACTTGCCCGGTTCGACGCTCTTGGCAGTCAGCTTTTCGCGCGCCTGGCGGCCGGCGTTGCGCGCTTCCTCGACGATGTCGTAGCCGCCCTTGTACAGGGTGGTCACGCCGCCGGCTGCGCGGACCTTGTGCTCGGGCCGCGCATCGAAGTACTCGTAGCCCATGCCGACCGGCGGCGCCAGCCCGGCGCGCGAGCGGAACTTGCCGCTGGCCTTGTCGACCGCGGTGGCGGTCAGCGGCGCCCACAGGCGGTGGATGTCCTGGTCGATGTACGAACCGTCGGTGGAAGCGAAGTACTTCTGCTGGTTCACCTGGAACAGGTTGGCCGTCATGAAGCTGGCGCCGGCGTCGAGGCCGGCCTTGTTGGCGGCGATCAGCATCTCGGCCTTGTCTTTCACCGGCACGGTGCGCCAGTCCTTCCTGATCGGCGTGGCCCAGGCCACCTCGCCCACTCCCTTCACCGGAGCCAGGCGCACCGGTTCCGTCTGCAGCCTGGCGTTGGCGCGGGCGATCGCCACCGCCTGGCGCGCGGCGTTGGCGACGGCATCCGGATGCATGGCATTGGTCGCGGCGAAGCCGTAGGCGCCGTCGGCGATCACGCGCACGCCGACACCGCTCGACTCGGTGTTCGTCACGCTCTGCACCGTCAGGTCGCGGGTGGTGATGAACTGGTTCAGGTAGCGTCCGATGCGCACGTCGCAATAGCTGGCGCCCGCCCTGGTGGCCGCGTCCAGGGCGGCATCGGCGAGCGCCTTCTTCAGGCCCAGGGCCATCGTGCTTTGCAGCTCTTCGGCGGCGATGGCGCTGCCGAAGACGGGGACCAGCATGGCGCCGGCGGTGCCGGCGGCGAGGGTCAGGAAGGTACGGCGTTCCAAATCAATCTCCAATTGCGTCAAGGACGGTCCGTGGCGTTGAAACGTCGTTCCCGCGAAGGCGGGAACCCAAATTTTGCGCGTACCGGTAACACAAGCAAACTTGGATCCCCGCCTTCGCAAGGATGACGGTTCAAGGGGCGCCGGTTCCTTGCGTCAGCATCTATTACACAGCGTCCGACAGCGACGTGAAGTTGAAGTCCCGCACCTTCATCGGCGGAATCGCCATCTGGAACGGCACTTCGTCGCCGCCGATGATCACCGGCTTGCCGATCTCCTCGATGTTGTTCAGCATGGTCACCGGGCTCTCGTTGAAGCGGAAGTTCTTGATCGGGTACTTGATCTTGCCGTTCTCGATGTAGAAGGTGCCGTCGCGGGTCAGGCCGGTCAGCAGCACGGATTGCGGGTCGACCATGCGGATATACCAGGTGCGGGTCACCAGGATGCCCTTCTTGGTGCTGGCGATCAGGTCGGCGGTCGATTTATCGGTGCCGGCCATGATGATGTTGCCCGGGGTCGCGGTCGGCTTCACGCCTTTCTTCTTGGCCCAGTACTGCGAGTAGTTTAGGGCGTTGACCTTGCCGTCCTTGATGATGTCCATGCGCTCGCGCGCGATCAGGTTCTGGGTATCCCACGGCAGCACCGGCACGTCCGGATTCCACGGGTCGGCCCAGATGTTGACCTGGCTGTCGAACAGCTTGTCGCCCAGGCGCGAGGCGCCGCCCTTCTTCGACAGGAAGCTGCGGCCCTCGTCGGTCTGGCGCGCGTCGAAGCCGAACAGCATGAAGCCGAGCAGCTCGGAGGTCGCGGCCGGCTCCAGGATCACGGTGTAGCGGCCCGGTTCCAGCGCCTTCGCATCGACCGAGCGCAGCGCTTTTTCGATCGCCACGTCGGCCGCTTCGCGCGGATCGAAACGGGCGGCGTCGGTGGCCGAGCGCTTGACCCAGCCGGAGCCGCGGCCGTCTTCGGTGCGCACGGTGCAGGTGAAGTCCAGGCCGGTCTCGTCCTGGTGGCCGAACACGCCGTTCGAATTGGCGACGCTGGTGAATGAAGTGCTGTCGTTGAAGAAGCCGGCGGCCACCAGCTTGTTCTTGCGGCAGGCTTCGATCGCGTAGGCCGCGGACTGGGCGCGGAATTCCGGATCGATGGCGGCGGTCTTCTTGCTGAAGGTCTCGGACGCGCGGTAGTTCTGCTTGCCGACGGCCGGCATGAATTCCGGATTCTCCGGCGCCAGCCGGGCCAGGTCTTCGGCGCGGCGGACGACTTTTTCCAGCGACTTGTCGTCGAACTCGTTGATGGTGGCGACGCCCTGGCGCTTTCCGAAGGCGACCTGCACGGCGATGGCGGTGTCTTCCGCCAGGCCGGCGGTGGAGACGGCATTGCGCGCGAAGCGGATATTGCCCTTGCGGCTGCCTTCCACGGTCACGCTGCATTCGTCGGCCTTGGACAGCGACAGCACGCGGTCGCAGATGCGTTTGGTTTGTTCCTGGGTCAGGATGGTCATGTGTGTGCTCCCTGCCTTAGCCGATCTTGCGGGCCGTGTTGATGACGTTGATGCCGTTGAAGCGCGCGGTCGAGGCGCCGTGCGACACGATGGAGATCTGCGGAGGCTGGCCCTTGCCGTCGAAGAAGGAGCCGCCCATGCGCCAGTCGCGCTCGTCGCACAGGGCCGTGCAGGCATTCCAGAAGTCCTGGGTGTTCGACTGGTAGGCCACGTCTTCCAGCATCTGGCCGATCTTGCCGTCCTTGATTTCGTAGAACAGCTGGCCGCCGAACTGGAAGTTGTAGCGCTGCTGGTCGATCGAGAACGAGCCGTCGCCGACGATGTAGATGCCCTTCTTGATATCCTTGACCATCTCGTCCGGGGTCAGCTTCTTCTTGCCCGCCTGGAGCGAGGTGTTCGGCATGCGCTGGAACTGCACGTTGCTCCAGCTGTCCGCGTACGAGCAGCCGTCCGATTCGGTCTTGCCGATGATGTGGGCCTGGTCGCGGGTGGCCTGGTAGCTGACCAGGATGCCGTCCTTGATGATGTCCCAGCGCTTGCACTTGACGCCTTCGTCGTCGTAGCCGACGTTGCCGAGCGAGCCCGGGGTGGTCTTGTCGGCCACGATGTTCACCAGCGGCGAACCGTAGTTGAATTTCTTCGATTCCCACTTGTCGAGGGTGGCGAAGCTGGTGCCGGCGTAGTTGGCCTCGTAGCCCAGCACGCGGTCCAGTTCCGTCGGGTGGCCGACCGATTCGTGGATCGTCAGCCACAGGTGTTCCGGCGAGAGCATCAGGTCGTACTTGCCCGGAGTGACCGACTTGGCGGTCAGCTTGCGCTTGGCGTCGCGGCCGGCGGCGCGCGCGTCCTCGACGATGTCATATGACTTGGTGTACAGCGTGGCGACGCCACCGGCGGCCTTGATCTTGTCTTCCTTGCGCGCGGCCAGGTATTCGTAGCCCATGCCGACCGGCGCCGACAGGCCCTGGCGCGAACGGAACTTGCCGGTGGCCTTGTCGACCGCGGTGGCGGTCAGCGGCGCCCACAGGCGCTGGATGTCCTGGTCGATGTAGGAACCGTCGGTGGAGGCGAAATACTTCTGCTGGTTCACCTGGAATAGCATCGACTGCATGAAGTTGGCGCCGCCGTCCATGCCGGCCTTGTTGGCCGCGATCAGCAGCTCGGCCTTCTCCTTGATCGGCACCGTGCGCCAATCTTTCACTACCGGCGTCGCCCACGACACCTCGCCCACGCCTTTCACCGGCGCGAGCTGCACCGGCTCGGACTGCAGCCTGGCGTTGGCCTTGGCAATCGCCACCGCCTGGCGCGCCGCGCCGGCCACGCCGTCCGGGGTCATGTCGTTGGTGGCGGCGAAGCCGTAGGCGCCGTTGCAGATCACGCGCACGCCGATGCCGGCCGACTCGGTGTTGACCACGTTCTCGACGTTCAGGTCGCGGGTGATCACGTACTGGTTGAGGTAGCGGCCGATGCGCACGTCGCAGTAGCTGGCGCCGGCCTTGGTGGCGGCGCCCAGCGCCGTATCGGCCAGCATTTTCTTGGCCGCGACCGGCATCGGCTTGAGCAGCTCTTCGGCCGCGATCGCGCGGCCGAAGACGGGCACCAGCATCGAGCCGAAAGCCAGGCCGCTGATGTTGAGGAAGGTACGGCGTTCCATGACGTCTCCTGTGTTGGACAGTGGTCCGGCGGGCGGACCGCTCTAGTTGTACTGCGCCTGTGCTTCTTATTTATCTGCTGAACCATATCAGCAGTTAAACTTTTTGAATAGGCAATCTTTATGCCAAGCGCCTGAGGGCGTTCGACATCCCCGGGCCATAGCGGATTGCCAAAGCAGTGTCCGGCCGCTTCGTGTCCGCCCCTGTCCGGACAGTGTCCGCGCGGACGCGTTTGATACATATATAATATTTACTTGACGACAACTATGCACTGGCCGATGATCGGCGGACGGCACGGCACGACGCCGCTGCCTTACCGACATGGAGAGCGACACATGAAACGATTCATCCTGGCCGCACTGCTGGCTGGCGGCCTGGCCGGCACTGCGCTGGCCGCCAGCCAGACCGACGACGCCCAACTGCGTGCGGCAATCGCAGGCAGCCACCGCAGCAGCGCCAACGTGGCGCGCGACGCCTGGCGCCATCCTTACGACACGCTGACTTTCTTCGGCATCAAGCCGACCATGACGGTGGTCGAATTGCTGCCGGAAGGCGGCTGGTACACCGAGATCCTGGCGCCCTACCTGCGCCAGGACGGCAAGCTGATCAGCGCCGGCGCCATCTCCAGGACGTTGCTGGAGTCCAACCCGGCGGTGTATGACAAGGTCGTACGGGGCGGCTTCAGTCCGGCAAAGGCCATCTACAACTTCGCCCCGCCAAACAGCGTCGACATGGTGCTCACCTTCCGCAACGTGCACAACTTCGTCGAGCTGGGCGACGACAAGGTCAAGGAAATGTTCAAGGCCATCTACACGAGCCTGAAGCCGGGCGGCGTGCTGGGCGTGACCGATCACCGCCTGCCGGAATCGATGCCCCAGGACGCCAAGGCAACCAGCGGCTACATCCACGAGTCCTACGTGATCAGGATGGCGGAAAGCGCTGGTTTCAAGCTGGCGGCCAAGTCCGAGATCAACGCCAATCCGAAGGACAAGGCCGACCACAAGGGCGGTGTCTGGGCGCTGCCGCCGACCCTGACCAACCGCGACGAGGACCGCCAAAAATACCAGGCCATCGGCGAGAGCGACCGCATGACGCTCAAGTTCGTGAAGCCCTGAATGTGACGCGGCGGTGAGTATTTGTGAACTTTCGCGCGGCCGCACGGTGTATAGTCAACCAGCATCTTTTTGAGTCAAAGAAACGCATGACATTTTCCCGTATCGCCGCCGCAGCCCTGCTCGCTGCCGCCAGCCTCGCCGCCCAGGCGCAGGACACCGACGCCAAGGCCGCACCCACCGCGCCCGCCATCTCCTCGCGGGTCGAACGTTCGGTCGTCAAGATCTTCTCGACCTTGCGCCGCCCCGACCCGTACAAGCCGTGGACCAAGGCCACGCCGCAGGACGTCACCGGCTCGGGCGTGATCATCGAGGGCAAGCGCATTCTCACGAATGCCCACGTGGTCGGCTATGCCAGCCAGGTGCAGGTCCAGGCCAGCGAGGACGGCGACAAGGTCGGGGCCACGGTGGTGGCGGTGGCGCGCGGCATGGACCTCGCCCTGCTCAAGCTCGACGACGAGTCTTTCTTCGACAAGCACCCGGCGCTGCCGCGCGCCAGCGTGCTGCCGGACGTGCGCGAGCAGGTGTTCGCCTACGGCTATCCGGTCGGCGGCAACTCGCTGTCGATCACCAAGGGCATCGTCTCGCGCGTCGAATTCGTCCCCTACGGCTTCGGCAACGCTGGCCTGCGGGTGCAGATCGACGCCCCGATCAACCCCGGCAACAGCGGCGGCCCGGTGATCGCCGGCGACCGCATGATCGGCCTGGCCTTTTCCGGTATCGCCGGGGCCAACAACATCGGCTACGTGATCCCGAACGAAGAGATCGAGCTGTTCCTGAGCGACATCGCGGACGGCCGCTACGACGGCAAGCCGCTGCTGCTCGAGAGCATACAGACGCTGGAAAACCCGGTCCTGCGCCAGTACCTCAAGCTCGACAAGTCGGTCGAAGGCGCGGTCGTGCACCGCCCCCACAGCAACGACCCCAATTATCCGCTGAAGGAATGGGACGTCATCACCCGCATCGGCGACTATCCGGTCGATAACCAGGCCATGGTCAAGCTGGGCCCGAACCTGCGCGTGCGCTTCCAGTACCGCGTGCAGCAGGTCGCGAAGAACGGCAAGGTGCCGCTGACCGTGGTCCGCGGCGGCAAGACCCTGCAGGTGCAGGTACCGGTGGGCGGCCCGCGCCAGCTCCTGATCCCGGACCTGAACGGCGGCTACCCGTCCTACTTCGTGTACGGTCCGATCGTGTTCTCGCGCGCCACCTCCGAGTTCCTGTCCTCCGTGAGCGGCAATGCGGGGGCGCTGAACGCCCTCAGCTTCAACGGCAGCCCGCTGGTGACGCGCCGCGGCGAGGGGCCGGACGGCCAGCGCGAGGAACTGGTGGTCATCAGCTCGCCCTTCTTCCCGCACAAGCTGACGACCGGCTACAGCAACCGCTTCGGCGCCGTGGTGGAGTCGGTCAACGGCGTGCCGGTGCGCAGCCTGCGCCACCTGGTGGCCCTGCTGCGCGACCTGAAGGACGACCTGCTGGTGCTGCGTTTCGACCAGCGCGAAGGCGAGACCATGGTCCTGCCGCGCAAGGAGATGCAGGCCGCCACCGACAGCATCCTGTCCGACAACGGGATCCGCTCGCAGGGTTCGCCGGACATGATGGAAATCTGGAACGGCAAGAAGACCTGAACATGGCAAACCTGCAGCAGCGGAGCGCCCGCCTGCGCGCCGCCCTCGTGGCGGCCGCGGTGCTGGGCGCCGGCGCCGTTTCTTCGAACGCCTACGCCGCACCGGGCGCGCAGCCGGCGCCCGAGCAGCTGATGGCCCTGGCCTTCCCCGGCTGGGCCGACAGCCCCGCCGCGCATGTGCAGACCGTGTCGCTGCCCGCCCCGGCGCCGGGCGCCTTCCGTGACGGCTGGAACGCCGGCCAGGCGCGCGTGATCGCCGAACCCAAACTGGTGCTGCGCCTCGATCCCGGCCAGGTCATGCTGGTCGCCGGCCTGGCGCCGGCCGGCGAGGACGGCAAGCCGGCCGCAGGCCAGCTGACCCCGATGGCGCTGGCTTCCTACCGCTTCGAACAGCATGGCGCCAACTGGGTGCTGGCCGGCCACCAGGGCGTGTTCGCCTGGCGCGGCTTCAACGGCACGGCGCAGGTGCGCGCGGTCGCGCTGTCGGCGCAGCGCCAGGGCATCGGCGTCGAATACGGGAGCTGCTGGGATGGCTATTGCGGCACCTGGATGGCGCTGTATGAAGTGGACAAGGGCGCGGTGCGGCGCGAGCCGGCGGTCGAGATGGCGCTGTCCGGCTCGAATGCCGACAGCGCGATCGACTGCACGCGCCGCCTGCAGCCGCTGCTGAAGCCGCGCGCGCCGGAAGCGGCCCAGCTGGCGGCCTTCGCCCCCGAGGCCGGCCGCCCCGAGAGCCACGACTGCTACGCCATCGACAGCAGCTGGACCATCGATCCCTCGCGCGACCAGCCGGGAGACATCGTGGTCCGCTACCAGGGCGCGATGAGCCGCGCCGAAGCCTGGCTGGCCGCGCCGATGCCGGTCGACCAGCGCCAGGTGCTGCGTTATGGCAGCGGGAAGTATCGGGCGGTGTCGGGCTTTAATCCCGTGCCGCCGATCTGACCGTCGTTCCCGCGCACAGCCGTCGTTCCCGCGCACAGCCGTCGTTCCCGCGAATCTACCGTCGCCCCCGCGAAGGCGGGGGCCCAAGTTGCTTGTGTTTCGTTAGCTCATGCAAACTTGGGTCCCCGCCTGCGCGGGGACGACGGCTTACTTCTTCACCGGCGTGAAATTCAAATCCTGGAAGTCGTAGCTGAAATCGGTCTCGGTAGAAACCGGCTGCATCTTCATGCGCTCGATGCTGCCGTCCGGGTTCAGTGCGAAGGTCACGTAGGCGTCGGCGTTGAAGTTGCGCTCCTTCCAGCGCACGATGAAGGTGTCATGCTGGAAGTGCTCCAGCTCCCCGGTCAGGTCCGGCGTGCGCGACAGCGACAGCACCTGCTTGCCGCCGACGTGCTTGATGGTGGCGATGCCGTACCACGGATCCTGGTAGTCGCCGTCGTAGGCGGTGCGCGGCAGCGACGGCTGGGACTTTGCGGTGCGCGCGGCGCCGGTCCTGGCCAGGCGCGCCTTTTCCTTGGCGTGCATCTCTTCGTCGACCGCGGCGACGGCGCCGATCCAGTCGGTCTTGTCGTCCCTGTCCACCAGGCGGCCCAGCAGCTGCCACTGCAGCGCGTTCAGCGAACCGCCGCTTTCGGCGTTGGTGAGGATGGCGATGCCCAGCTTCTCTTCCGGCACCAGCACCACTTTCGAATAGAAGCCCTGCAGCGCGCCGCTGTGCAGGGCCAGCAGGCGGCCGTGGTAGTCGCGCAGCTGGAAGCCAAGGCCGTAAGCGGCGAAGTTGGCGCGGGTACCGGCCAGTTTCGCATTCGGCTCGCCGGTGCGCATCGGCGTCTGCGCGGTCCACAGCTCGCGCGCCTGCTTGGCGCTGAACAGGCGCGCTTCCTTGCCATCGGCGCCCGCCGGCAGCCTGCCTCCCGCCAGCAGCACGTTCATCCAGCGCGCGATGTCTTCGGCGTTGGTATTGATGCCGACCGCGCCGACCGCGTTCGGCACCGGCATCGCCTTCACGGCGGCGATCTTCTCGTTAATCTTGCTGTGGGCGTTGGCGACGTTCGGGTTGCCTTCGTTCTCCGCCAGGCTGGTGGTGGTCGTGGCCATGCCGCTAGGGGCCAGGATGCGCTCGCGGATGGTCTCGCCCCAGGTCTTGCCGGACTTCGCGGCGATGATCTTGCCGGCCACGATGTACAGCAGGTTGTCGTAGGCGTAGCTGCTGCGGAAGCTGGTGGAAGGCTGGATGTAGCGCAGCTTGTGGATGATCTCGTCGGTCGAGAAGCTGGTGGTCGGCCACCACAGCAGGTCGCCGGCCCCCAGCCCCAGGCCGCTGCGGTGGGTCAGCAGGTCGCGCACCGTCATCTCGTGGGTGACGTAGGCGTCGTACATCTGGAAGTCCGGCAGGTGCTTGGTGACCGGATCGTCCCAGGCCAGCTTGCCCTCGTCGACCAGCATCGCCAGCGCGGCGGCGGTGAAGGCTTTCGAGTTCGAGGCGACTTCGAACAGGGTCTTGCCGTCCACCTTTTCCGGGGATCCCAGCTTGCGCACGCCGAAGCCGCGCGCCGTCAGCACCTGGCCATCCTTCACGATGGCGATGGCGATGCCCGGCACGTCGAACAGCTTCATGACGCGTTCGACGTCGGTGCCGAGGTGGGCGAGCTGGATCGGCGACACGCTGGCCGCGGCGGGCGCCGGCGCGGGAGCGGCGACGGGAGTCTGCGCCAGGGCGGCGCCGGAGAATGCGATCAGGAGGGCTGCTGCGATGCGGTTCATGGAGTGCACGGGTGGGATCCTTGGCGTGATATACGGGAGCGAAATTCAGGCGCGAGCAGGATAGCACTTTCACCGATGGGTAGAAAGCGCCCTCCTCTGCTATGATCGCGCCTTTGCTTTTCCCGCCCTGCCGCTTTACATGGACGCCTTCCTCGTTTCCACCGGCATCGTCGCCCTCGCCGAAATCGGCGACAAGACCCAGTTGCTGGCCTTCCTGCTCGCCGCCCGTTTCCGCCGTCCCCTGCCGATCGTGTTCGGCATCTTCGCCGCCACCGTCGCCAACCACGCCTTCGCGGCCGCGGTCGGAGCGCTGGTCAGCAAGCTGCTCGGCCCCGACGTGATGCGCTGGGTGCTGGGCCTGGCCTTCATCGGCATGGCGGCCTGGATCATGGTCCCGGACGACATCGACGCGGAAGAATCGGCGCCGGCGCGTTTCGGCGTCTTTCTCACCACCGTGATCGCCTTTTTCCTGGCCGAGATGGGCGACAAGACCCAGGTCGCGACGGTGGCGCTGGCCGCGCGCTATCCCTCCGCGGTGGCAGTGGTGGCCGGCACCACGCTGGGCATGATGCTGGCGAACGTGCCGGCCGTGTACTTCGGCGACCGCATCGCCGGCCGCGTGCCGCTGAAGCTCGTGCACGGCATCGCCGCGCTGATCTTCCTGGTGCTGGGCGTGGCCACCCTGTTCGGCCTGGGCCGCAATCTCGGTTTCTAGTTGCCGCCCAGCTGCCCGACCCACACCGGCGCCGACCACAATACCTTGCCGTCGTCCTGGGTCAGCTTCGCATAATAGAAATGCCGGCCCGGCGCGGGCGTGACGGTGGCCGATGCCTCGGCGGCCAGCTGGGTCACCGTGCCGTTCCGCCCCGGCACCCCTTCCATGATCGCGACCGCCGCGGCGCGCCGGCCGGCGCCATTCGCGAACTGCACCGATAGCTGGAGGACGCCGCGGTTGTCGAAGCGCTCGCCCATCAGGTGTCCATTCGCCGTCAACACGAGCTGCGATTCCTTGTCCATGGTCGCGAACACGCGCCGCGCGCGGACGGCGGCGACGAAGCTGTCGCGGGTCAGCGGCTCGCCGCTCGGCACCAGCACCGCGGTGCGGTTGGTGTAGGCGGCGCCCCAGTTGGCGCAGTGGTTGTCCTGGTTGCTGCTGAAGGCCAGGTGGTAGCCCGCTTCGAGCAGCCTGTTGCAGGCCGCCTCGAAGTTGCTGCGCCGGGTTTCGCCTTCCTTGTCATTGCTTGAAAAAGCCGAGCTGTTCATCACCTCGCACAGCGCCATCGCTTCGTCGCCGTCCGGCGTATAGGCCAGCGGCACGCCGCCGACCTGGAACTGGTCCTTCAGCGAAGGATGGTTGAACTGGCCGATCCAGCCCCGCTGGCGCATCAGCGTGTACAGCGCGCCGTAGTCGCTGCGCGGGCTGGCGGTGTCGGCCAGCAGCTCGCCCTTGCCGTTCTTTTCCCAGCCCAGCAATTCGTCGCTGTTGAAGATGTTCAGGTGGCCGCCCTTACTGATCACGCCCCATTCCATGCCGTACAGGGCCAGGAAATCCGGGTGCTGCGCGTTGAACTCGCGCGCCGTCTTCAGGCCGGCCTGGTACAAGGCCCTGGCTGCGGCCGGATCGGCGCCGGTGTTGGTGCCGTCCGAGCCGTCGTACATGTGGTTGTGCTCGGAGACCATCAGCATGTCCAGGCCATGCGCGCGGGCGTAGGGAAAGGCGGCGGCCGGACCGAAGGGAGCGGTTTGCGGATCCGACGCGCCGCGGCAATCGTCGAGGGCGGCGCCGCCGTCGCTGTCGCGGGTCTGGCTGTGCAGGTTGCCGTAATAGACGGTGTAAGGCAGCGCACCCGGCGCCGGCGCCGCCTGCAGCACGCCGTGCCGGCCAGGCAGCGGAGCAAAGGCCGACAGCGCGGGCGCCGGCAGGCTGCCGACGGCGATGTCCCAGGACTGCTCGACCTCTTCGCTGCCGGCCGCGGCGCGCAGGCGCACCTGGTACACGCCGGGCGCGGGCCGGCGGTTGGCGAGCCGCTTCCCCAGCCAGCCCGGCCAGCGCACCCGCACGTCGACCGGGCTGCCGGACAGGCTGGTCCGCCCCCGCCAGTGCGCCACCTCGCGGCCGCCCGGCGCCACCAGGGCGAGGCGCCAGTGCGCGCTGCGGCGCCCTTGCAGGCCCGGGTAATCGAAAGACAGGGTGAAGGTGCGCGCATCGAAGCCGCGGCCTTCGCCGTGGTAGGGCGCGTCGAGCGTCGCTTCGAACTCCTGGTGCTCGTGCAGGACCGGCGCAGTGGCGGAGGTGGCAGCTGCGGAGGCAAGGTGGAAGAAGCCGGCCGCTGCCAGGATGAGGCAGCGGGACCAGCACAGGGATGGGGAACAGGATGAGGTAGTCATGATGCAATTTTTGCAATTGCATCATTCCCTCATCTTGATTACCGGATCATACCGATGTGAAATTACTATTAACTAATTGATAAATATGAAATTTGTCAGAAATGATACTCGGCGCGCACCATCGGCGTGCTGGCGCGCTGGCCGCGGTTGCCGGTCGTGGCCGCCGTGTTGCCGAATTTGTTGTTCCAGAACTGGTATTCGAGGCCGAGGCGGAAGCGGTTCTTCGGCTGGCCGAAGCGGCTGCCGATGTCGTACATCAGCTGCATGTCGAGGTTGGTCTCGGCGCCGGTCCCGTTGCCGACCTCGTCCCTGCCCTTGGCGGCGATGTAGTTCAGGTAGCCCTCGAAGGACCAGCCTCCGCCGTGTCCACCGATCCAGCTGTCCGGGATCGGGATGCCCCAGCTGGCCGAGAACATCGGATGGTAATCGTAGGTATAGCGGCTGCGCACCTCGGAGATCGGCGGGAAGGCGCCGCTCGGCGCATTGCTCTCGCGGAGCAGCAGGATGCCGGTGCTGAGGAAGCCCGGCACGTCCCACATCAGGGTCGGACCGGCGACCAGCATGCGCTTGCGCGAGTTGTAGCCGACGTCGTTCTTGGTGTTCCAGTCGAAGCCCAGCACCAGGCCCAGGCCCTTCACGGGACCGAAGGCGATGGGGGCGCCGCGCAGCGCGCCGATGTCGAGCGTGTGGCGGTAGACGACATAGGCTTCCTGCGCGCCCTCCGACTGGTTCAGCGAGGCCGGGTCGTTGCTGTCGGACTGCAGCAGGTCGACGTTGAAGTAGTTCGAGCCGTACTTGTAGCCGCTGGCGTGGGTCAGCGCGAAGATGTTCTTCTTGATATCGGACGGATTGAAGGGCTCGCGGAAGCGCTGCCCGTAGCGCCAGCTGATTGCCGTATCGCTCCAGTCGGCTGCGCTGACCGGCAGCGCCGTGCTTGCGGCAACCGCCATGAATCCAAATGCAGCCAGGGCCGCTGCGCTCTTACGTTCGCTCATCTTGTTCTCTAATTGTTAAAGGGGGATTGTGATGCCGGGATACCGCTAGTGTAGCCGGAAGCCGCCCCAGCCGGCAGGGGCGTGTGGCGTGCATGCCAAAGACCCGCCGGCGAAACGCACGGCGGGCGACGATGCGCATTTGTACGAGCGTCTAACAAAACCCTCAGGGCAAGGCGCTTCGTCGAAGACAGTACGTTAGTACGGCGAGACGATGCAACGCCGCCATGAGGGTTTTTTAGGCGCTCGCCAGGGCGAGGCCGCCGGCCAGGCTCCATACCTGCGGATGGCCCAGGCGCTGCAGGCACAGCGCCGCCCGCGCGCTGCGGTTGCCGCTGCGGCAGACGAATACCAGCGGACGCCGCGGCGCAGCCAGGAAGTGGCCGAGATGTTCGGCCAGGCGCGACAGAGGCACCGCCTGCGCCGCGGTCCCGTGCAGGTGCGCCGCGCCCGCTTCGAGCTCGCAGGCTTCGCGCACGTCGACCAGCAGTGCATCCTCGTGCGCGCGCAGGAAGGCGGCGAGGCGCTCCGGCGGCAGCTGCTGCACTTCTCCCGCCGAAGAAGGCGCGCTGCGATACCCCGCCGCCGTGGTGCAGGGCGCGCCGCCGGCGTCGAGGCCATGGCACAGCACCGTCCCGCCATCGACCACGCGCGCCAGCCCGTGCGCATCCTCCATCGCGAGCCCGCCGGTGAAGGCCAGGCGCACCGCCGCCGGCTCCAGGCGGCCGTCGCGGGCGCGGCCCAGCAGGTATACGGCGCCGCCGCCATCCCGGTCCGCCAGTTGCACCAGCAGCTCGTCGCCGATCGCGATCGCCGGCGCGGTGCCGCCGTCGGCCAGGGCGACCATCTCGCCAGCGCCATCGCGCGGCCAGCCGAGCGGTCCCGTTTCACCGGTGTCCAGGCCGCAGGCGGCGCGCAGCTCGGCGCGGGCGCCAGCATCCATCGGATCGGCGCCCGTGCCCAGCACCGCCAGCGGGCGCAAGCCGCTGCCCTGGACCTGGGCCGCGATCCGCGCCGCCACGCCGGCCGGCGGATCGATGACCACGCAGGCGCCGGCACCGGCGTCGAACAGGATCCAGCCGTGGCGCCCGCCGGCGCTCACCTGCTGCAGGCCGCGCTTCTCTCCGCTGAGCGTCGACGGCGCCAGCGCCGGATGGCGCGCCGCCTGGCCGCAGCGGCGGATCCGCGCGCAGGCTTCATCGATGAAATCATCCGTCGCCAGCGGCCCGAATGACAGGCGCACGGCGCCGCTGGTGCGCCACGCCGGCAGGCCCATCGCTTCCAGCACGTAGCTGGGCGCGGCTTTCGCCGCCGAACAGGCCGAGCCCGCGCTGACGCGCACGCCGGCGGCGTCGAACAGGTCGAGCAGGTCCTTGCTCGCCATGTCCGGCACCGCGAAGTTCAGGGTGGTCGGCAGCGTCAGCTCGAAAGGCGCGTTGAACACGATGCCGGGGAAGGCTTCAAGCAGGCTGGCCGCCAGGCGCTCGCGCAGCGCCGCCAGTTCGGCGTGTCCACGGAAGGTAGCGCCCTGCTCCAGCGCGGCCAGCACGGCGCCCAGCGCCGCGATGCCGGCCATGTTCTCGGTGCCGGAACGCTGGCCGGCTTCCTGGCCGCCGCCGATGATCAGCGGCGTGTACGGCGCCCCCTCGCGCACGTACAGCATGCCGATGCCCTTCGGCGCATACAGCTTGTGGCCGGAGAACGGCGCGTAGTCGATGCGGGTCTGCGCCAGCGCGAGCGGCAGCTTGCCGAGCGCCTGCACGCAGTCGACCATCCAGTAGGCGCGCGGGGCATGCTCGCGCAGCAAGCCGGCGATGCCGTCCAGGTCGGAGATCGTGCCGGTCTCGTTGTTGGCGGCCATGGTGCAGACCATCGCCGCGCGCGGCGCCAGTTCGCGCAGCAGGTCCAGGCGGTGCCTGCCGGCGCCGTCGACCGGCAGCGCGCGCAGGGTCAGCCCGGTCCCGAGCAGGCGGTTCCAGTGCGCCAGGCTTTCCGACACCGCCTTGTGCTCGGTGGCGCCGTAGAGCAGGAGGTCGCCGCAATCTTCCCCGGCCGCGCGGCGCTCCCGCACCGCGCACAGCGCCGACAGCACCGCGGTCTGGATCCCCTCGGTGGCGCCGCTGGTGAACAGCACCCTGCCCGTCCCTGCGCCGAGCACGCGCCGCGCCCGCGCGCGCACGCCGTCGAGCATGGCCCGGGCGCGCAGGCCGGTCGCATGGCTGCTGCTCGGGTTGCCGAAACAGCCCTGCATCGCTTCGAGGGCGGCGCTGGCCGCGGCTGGCAGGACGGGCGAGGTGGCGTTGGCGTCGAGGTAGATATCGTGGCTCATGAATAACAACCGAAAAAATTGCTAAAAACAAAAAATAATATGCACACAACGTGCCATTGTTGAGTAATATGTTACGGACTGAGGCAGAATAAGACGTACTAAAATTCCTTTCATTTCGCCCGAAAGAAGAAGTCGCATTCTCATTCTTACTGCATAAGAAAATGAATTCTCTCGACAAATACGATTGTGCGATTCTTGCCGCTTTGCAAGCGGACGCCACCCTGTCGATTTCCGGATTGAGCGAAAAAGTCGGCTTGTCCAGCACGCCCTGCTGGAAGCGCGTCAAGCGCCTGGAGGAAGAGGGATACATCGAGAGCCGGGTCAGCATCGTCAACCGCAACAAGGTTGGCCTGCCGGTGACGGTCTTCGTCAGCGTGCGCACCAAGGAGCACGACGAGAAATGGCTGGAGCGCTTCGCCTCGGCCGTGATCGCCCTGCCCGAAGTGCTCGAATTCCACCGCATGAGCGGCGACATCGACTACCTGCTGAAGGTGGTCACCACCGACATCGAAGGCTACGACCGCTTCTACAAGAAGCTGATCAAGACCGCCCAGCTGGCCGGCGTCTCCTCGGCCTTCTCGATGGAGCAGATCAAGTACACCACGGCGCTGCCGCTGGAACTGATTTCGCACCAGCTGCCGGCCTGAGTCTGTCCACGCGTCTTTGAATCATGCGATGATGGCGCCCGTTGGAACATAACGGAGACAGTGAATGCCATCGAAATTCAAGATTGCGCCGCTGGCGCTGGCGCTGGCCGCCGGCCTGGCGGCATCCGCCGCTTCGGCCCAGGACCAGCTGGTGCGCATCGGCGTGAGCGGCCCGCTGTCGGGCGCGAACGCCTTCGCCGGCAAGGACAATGAAAACGGCGTGCGCCTGGCGGTCGAGGAACTCAACGCGCAAAAGCTCAAGGTCGGCGGCAAGCTGCTGCGTTTCGAGCTGATGTCCGAAGACGACCAGGGCGACCCCAAGGCCGGCGTGAGCGTGGCCCAGAAATTCGCCGACGCCGGCGTGAAGTTCGTCCTCGGCCCCTACAACTCGGGGGTCGCGATCCCCGCCTCGCGCGTCTACAACGATGCCGGCATCCTGATGTCGACGGTCGGCACCAATCCGAAGATCACGCAGTCGCGCTACCCGAACGTGTTCCGCATCGTCGCCAGCGACAACCAGGTCGGCGGATCGATGGCGGCCTACGCGGCGAAGGAACTGAAGATCAAGACCGTCGGCGTGATCGACGACCGCACCGCCTTCGGCCAGGGCATCGCCGACGAATTCGCGAAGCAGGCGCGCGCCTCCGGCCTGAACGTGGCCGGCCGCGAGTTCACCAACGACAAGGCCAGCGACTTCGCCTCGATCCTGACCGCCTTCCGCGCGAAGAAGGTCGACGCCATCTTCTTCGGCGGCTATGCGCCGCAGGGAGCGCCGATGGCGCGCCAGATGAAGCAGCTCGGCCTGGCGAACGTCCGCCTGCTCGGCGGCGACACCCTGTGCAGCCCCGAGATGGCCAAGCTGGGCGGCGATGCCGTCGGCGAGAACGTGCTGTGCGCCCAGGCCGGCGCCATGCTCGACAAGCAGCCCGGCGGCCCGGCCTTCAAGACGCGCTACAAGCAGCGCTTCCAGCGCGAACCGGACGTCTACGCGCCGGCCTTCTACGACCAGACGATGTTCATCGCCCAGGCCATCAGGAATGCGAACACGGTCGATGCGGCCGCGGTGGGCAAGGCCCTGCATACGATGAGCTACCAGGGCGTGGCCGGCACCTACGGCTATGACGCGAACGGCAACCTGAAGAAGACCGCGGTGACGGTGTACACCTTCAAGGGCGGTGCGCTGGCGCCGCTGGCCAGCTATTGATCGACAAGGCCCCGTAAAGACTGGGCCGCGGGCGGCGCAAGGCGTATCCTTGTCGCCGCCTTATTCTTATCACCGGATTTTCAAGCACACATGAACCACATCCTGAAGCTGGGCGCGATCGCATGCGCCGCCATGCTCGCCTGCGCGCCCGCCGGCGCCGCCGACACCAGGCCTGCCGCCGCCAACAGCGCCGCCGCCCCGACGGCCGACTCGAAGCGCCTGAACAAACTGGCCGACGAATACTACGATGCGCTGGCGCGCTTCGACCCGGTGTCGGCCGGCGAGAGCGGCGACAACCGCTTCGCCGACCAGATCGGCATGTCGATCTCGGCGAAGAACCGCGCCGCGCAATTCGCGCGCTACAAGGACTACCGGAAGCGCCTGCACACGATCCGCCGCGACGCCCTGCCGCAGCGCGACCAGACCAGCTACGACATCCTCGACTACGAGCTGGCCACGGCGCTGCGCTTCGAGCCCTTCCCCGAGCACCTGCTGCCGATCAACCAGATGGACAACCTGCCGGTGACGCTGGCGAACTACGCCGGCGGCGAAGGCGCCCAGCCGCTGTCGAGCGTGAAGGACTACCAGGCCTACCTGAGCCGCCTGAACCAGCTCGGCCCCTGGATCGACCAGGCGATCGCCAACATGCGCGAAGGGATGCAGCGCGGCGTGGTGCAGCCGAAGGCGGTCATCGTGTCGGCCCTGCCGCAGTTCAAGCAGCTGGTGGCCAGCAAGCCGGAAGACAGCATCTACTACACCCCGATCAAGAACCTGCCGGCCAGGTTTTCCGATGCAGATAAAAAGAAGCTGAGCGCAGGCTACCGCAGCACCATCGACGGCAAGCTGAATCCGGCGCTGGCCCGCCTGGCCGCCTTCCTGGAGAAGGAATACCTGCCGGCCTGCCGCACCAGCACCGGCTGGAGCGCCCTGCCGCAGGGCCAGGACTGGTACCTGGTGCGCGTCGCGAGCCAGACCACCACCGACCTGCAACCGGAGCAGATCCACCAGATCGGCCTGAAGGAAGTGGCGCGCATCCAGAGCGAATACGCGCGCATCGGCCCGCAGATGGGGTACAACGGTCCGGCCGCCGGCCTGCCGACCTGGGTGCTGGAACAGCCGAAGTACAAGCCCTTCAAGACCGACCAGGAAGTCATCGGCGTCTACCGCAAGCTGGACGCCCAGCTGAAGACCAAACTGCCGGCGCTGTTCACGCTGCGTCCGAAGACCCCGCTCGACCTGCGCCTGGAGCCGGAACTTTCGCGCGCCACGGCTTCCGACCACTACACGCCGCCGGCGGTGGACGGCTCGCGCCCGGGCGTGTTCTGGTCGGTCGTGAACGACCCGACCCAGTACGGCAGCACCGGCATGGTGACGCTGTTCCTGCACGAAGGCCAGCCGGGCCACCACTTCCACATCGCCCTGATGCAGGAGCTGGACCTGCCGAACTTCCGCAAGTTCGGCGGCAACAACGCCTTCACCGAAGGCTGGGCGCTGTACGCCGAAACCCTCGGCAAGGAGATGGGCCTGTTCGACAAGCCGGAAGATTATTTCGGCCATCTGAACGACGAGATGCTGCGCGCGGTGCGCCTGGTGGTCGACACCGGCATGCACGCGAAAGGCTGGACCCGCGAGCAGTCGATCCAGTACATGCGCGAGACCCTGGGCTATCCGGAATCGATCGCGCGCAGCGAGACCGAGCGCTACATGGCCTGGCCGGGCCAGGCGCTGGGCTACAAGATCGGCTCCCTGAAGATCCAGGAACTGCGCCGCCGCGCGGAATCGGCATTGGGCAGCAAGTTCAGCCTGCCGAAGTTCCACGAGATCGTGCTGGGCGAAGGCACGCTGCCGCTGGCGCTGCTGGAGAAGAAGGTCGACCGCTGGATTGCGGAATCGAAGTAAGCCCGCCCCCCGGGACGAAGACCTAAAAAAACCGGGGCTGGCCCCCGGTTTTTTGATGCATATTTACGGTGCTTGTGAGAATGTGATAGTTTCCCAAAAGAATTTGTCGTCATACTATCCCGACAATAACTCCAAACAGGGAACTCCATGGCAACGCGTATCGCACTCAAACACAAGGAATCCGGCATCATCAAGGATGGCTACTACGGATTTTCCTGGACGACGTTCTTCTTCGGTTTTTTCCCGGCGCTGTTCCGCGGTGACTTCATCACCTTCATCGGCGCCTTCGTTATTTCCGTCATCATCGGCATCATGACTTTCGGCGTCGGCGCATTCTTCGTCGGCGTCGTCTGGGCCTTCATGTACAACAAATACTACACGCGCAAACTGCTCGAGCGCGGCTACGTCCTCGCTGGCTCGGAAGCCGACAATACCCTGGCCGCAGCCGCGCTGGGCATCGCGCTGCCGGCCACCCCGGTCGCCGCCTGACCGTTCGCACAGCGTTTTACCCGTTCCGCGGCGCGGACCACCACGGTCCGCGCCGCGATTTCGTTAACGCTCCGGTGCGACTCTCCACACCACGCCGCCCGCATCGTCCACCACCAGCAGCGCGCCATCGGCCGCCACCGCCACCGCGGCCGGACGGCCCCAGACATCGCGGTCGCTCAGCACCATGCCGGTCATGAAGTCCTGGTACTGGCCGGTCGGCACGCCGTTCTTCATCATCACGCGAATGACCTTGTAGCCGGTGCGGGTGCCGCGGTTCCAGGAGCCGTGCAGGGCCAGGAAGATGTCGCCCTCGTATTCCTTCGGGAAGGCGTGCTTCGCGCCCGCCGGGGCCTGGTAGACCACCATGCCGAGCGGCGCCGAGTGGGCCTGGATCAGGGTGTCGGGCACGGTCACCTTGTCCTTCAGGTCGGGACGGATGCCCTTCAGGCGCGGGTCTTCGTGCGCACCCAGGTAGTACCACGGCCAGCCGTAGAAACCGCCCTGCTTCACGCGCGTCACGTAATCCGGCGGCAGGTTGTCGCCCAGCTCGTCGCGCTCGTTCACGCTGCAGAACAGGTCGCCGGTCTGCGGATGCACCAGCATGCCGACGCAGTTGCGCAGGCCGTTGGCGAACGGGCGGCGGTTCTTGCCGTCGGGGTCGAACGCCAGCACCGCGGCGCGGTCGGTTTCCTCCCCCCAGGCTGCGCCCAGGCCGTGCTTCGCTTCCCACTGGGTGAGCGCCTCGGGCGGTTTCGCGCCGATGTTCGAGGCGATGTTGGTGGCCGAGCCGACCGATAGCAGCATCGTCCTGTCGTCCTTCGAAAACGCCAGGGTGCGGGTGACGTGGCCGCCGCCGGTGTCGGCGATCTTCTCGACCACGGTCTCCGGTTCGCCCTTCGCCTTCAGGTCGCCGGCCGTGTACGGGAAGCGCACCACCGAATTGACGTTGGCGACGTACAGGTATTTCGGATTCGCGCCGGACGGCCACAGGGCCAGGCCGTAGGGACGCGACAGGCCGGTGGCGAACACGCTGGCGCTGTCCGCCTTGTCGCCGCCGCTGCCCGGCCGCAGGATGCTGACCTGGCCCTTGCTCGCCTCGGAGACGATGATGTCGCCATTCGGCGCGCGCAGCGCCAGGCGCGCCTTGCCGGTGTCGCCGGCGAACACCGACACCTTGAAACCCTTCGGCACCGCAGGCATCGCGCCATCCGGTCGCGCGGCCACCTTCGGGCCGTTGCCCGCGCTCTCGCTGGCGAAGGGCGCGGCGAGTTTGTCGACGGTGAGGTGGTGCAGGTCGCCCGGCTTGTCTTCGGTCCAGGCGCCGGCCTTTTCACTGCCGCCGGCCGGCTTCGCGGCCGCCGCGGCAGCCACTGCCGGCTTGCCGCTCTGCGTCGCCAGGTAATCGATCACGGCGGCGCGCGCCTTCGCATCGGCGATCCCGATCGGCATCGCGGTGCCCGGCACGTCCTTGCTCGGGTCGCGCAGGAAGACATCAAGTTCTTCACGGGTCCAGGTCTTGCCGGCGGCGCCGGCCTTCGCCAAAGCGTCGGTGTAGTTATAGCCCGCCACTGCGGCGGCCTTGCGGCCCACCACGTTGTACAGGCCCGGACCGGCGCGCGAGCCCAGCTTGGGATCGACCGTGTGGCAACTGGCGCAGTTGCTTTGAAAGTAGGTCTGGCCGGCGGACGGCGCAGCCTGCGCGCCTCCTGCTGCCAGCCATGCCAGCGCGGCGGCATGAAACGCCAGGATAGTGCGATGCATATTCTTCTCCTTGTTGAATCGGGCGCTCAATCGATCATGAAGACCGGATAACGGCGCCACTCCGGCTCGCGGTAGCGTGCGCAATGGGCGAAGATGAAGTCCAGCACCGCGCCCTGGTCTTCCAGCAGTTCGGGATGCGCCTGTTTCCAGTCTTCGAACTTCGCGGCCAGCCCGGGCTCGTCGCGCAGCAGCTTCTCGGCCTCGTCCTCGAACACGTAGTCCGAATATGCCTCTTTCTTTTCCAGCACGCTGTTGAAGAAGCCCCAGCGGAAGAAGCTGTCGTGGCCCAGCGGCTCCAGCATCTCGATCGCATAGCGGGCGTTGTCCTGGTCCAGCGGCACGATGTAGTCGCCGGTACGGAGCAGCACGCTGGCGCAGCGGCGCTCCAGCTGCACGTCGTCGTGGAACATATGGCCTTCGTAGGCGTGCGGGCGCGAAACCACCGACCTGACGTGGTAGCAGGCGACGTCCTGCTGGCGGTCGGCCGTCACGCGCTCCATGCGCACGCCGTTCCACTGCAGGCGCTCGATCACTTCGCGCCACTGCTGCGGCACCACGTAGGCGCGCGGCGCCCACACGACCACGTCGGCCGGGAAGCGGTTGAAGTAAGGGATATCCTTCTCGAACGGCGCGCTGCGGTCGTACCACAGGCGCTGGTAGTTGCCCAGTACGCTCGGCTTGTACTTCGCCTCGTAGCCCTTGAAGCGGAAGGTGGAAGGATTGGCGTCGTCCATCGCCCAGTGGATCGGCCATTCGCGGCGGGTGCGGCCCTGCTCCTTGGCGGCGCGGCGCAGCTGGACGATTTTGTCGCCGTTGGCGACCGTGAAATCGAGCGCCGTCTCGACCAGCGCCCGCATCGAGTGGTAGCGGTCGGCGAAGGGCTTCAGCATGTGGGTCTCGGGCATGAAGCCGATCGTGTGGTGCAGGGCCGCGTAGCCGGTCGAGAAGCGCGGGGTCTCGAGGAAATCGGCGATGCCGTCGTCCGGGCTGTCCTTGACCGGATTCACGTAAGGACAGGTCGGCCAGCCGCGCCGGTCCATCTCGGCGTACATCGCCGGCAGCATGGTGTCGCGCAGGAAGTCGCCCAGCTCCCCGCCCAGCTTGTCGGCCTGGGTCTGGATCAGGGTCATGGTGTAGCTGTAGTCGGCGCCGTTCGAGGTGTGGGTGTCGACCATCACGTCCGGGTCCCAGGCGGTGAAGAATTCGTTGAACACGCGCGCGGTGAGGGTGTCGCACTTGACGAAGTCGCGGTTCAGGTCGAGGTGGCGGCTGTTGCCGCGGAAGCCGAACTGCTCGGGACCGTCCTGGTTCACGCGCGACGTGTCGTTGCGGTTGAAGGCGCCGTCGACGTTGTACAGCGGGATGAAGATGAACACGGTGCGTTTCAACCCCGCCAGGCGTTCGGGTTGCTGGCAGAAGTCGCGCACCAGCGCCATGCAGGCGTCCACGCCTTCCGGTTCGCCCGGGTGGATGCCGTTATTGTTGAAGAAAACCGGACGCCGGTCGCGCTTGATCTCGAAGCGGTCGAACACGCCGTCGGAGGAGACCACGCCCGCGTGGATCGGCACGCCGGCATCCGAGGTGCCGATCTGGCTGAAGCGCAGCACGCGCGGATAAGCCTTGGCGAGGTCCTCGTACCAGGCGATGCAATCGGCCCAGGTGGTGGTCTGGTTCTGGTTGCCCTTCTCGAAAGGCGTCTTCAATTCATTGGACATGATGGCCGTCTTGATTCTTGAGTGATGGGTGGTGCGAAGCCGCTAATGTACCTCAGTTGCCTGCTTCGGTTGCGCCCGCGTTTGCGCCGTCCAGCGGCAGGACGATCGCCACCGTGGTGCCGCGTCCGGGCCGGGAACGCAACTGGATCGTGCCGCCGAGGGCGAACACGCGCTCGCGCATGCCGATGATGCCGATGCCTTCGGAGGCCACCGCCGGGTCGAAGCCCTCGCCGTCGTCGCCGACCTCGATGTGCAGGGCCTCATCATCCTCCGACAGCACCAGGCTGACATGGGCGGCGCTGGCGTGCGCGTGCTTCATGATGTTCGACAGCGCTTCCTGCACGATGCGGTAGGCGGAAATCGCCAGCTCGTTGCCGAGCCGCGAGAAGTCACCCTCCGAATGGAATTCGAAATCCACGCCCGAACTGCCGCGGTAGTGGCTGACCATCTCTTCCACCGCGCCGTGCAGGCCCAGCATGTCCAGCACTTCGGGGCGCAGGCGCCGCACCAGGCGCCGGCCGTTGGCGTACAGGTCGAGCGCCAGCCTGGTGATCGCCTGCGCCTTGGCGCCGATCTGCTCCACTTCCGGACCCGGCGGGGCCTTGTTCGCCAGCTGCTGGATGGTCTGCGATTCCAGGCGCACCGCGATCAGCGAGGCGTTCAGTTCGTCGTGGATCTCGACCGCGATGCTCTTGCGTTCGTCCTCGATGATGTTGTTGACCTTCTGGATCAGCTTGCGCTTGTCGGCGTCGGCGCGCAGCGCCTCGTTGCGCGACTCCAGCAGGTCGCGGGTGCGCTCGGCCACCTTGTTCTCGAGGTCCTGCTTGGAACGGTCGAGCGCCACCGACATCTCGCCGATCGAGGCCTGCAGCTCGCCGACCTCGCCGCCGGTGGTGACGGGCAGTTCGACGCGGTAGTCGCCGCCGCGGATCGCGCGCAGCACGGCGATCGCCTCGCGCAGCGGCACGGTCAGGCTGCGCGCGAGCACGTAGGCCAGCAGGCCGCTGGCGATCAGGGCCAGCGCCGCCATCGCCAGCTCGACACGGAAGCGCCGCAGCTGCTTGGCCAGCATGCTGGTCGGCGACATCGTCACCCTCACCTTCCCCACCACCTCGGTGGTCAGGGTCGGCGGGCGGGTGTCGCTGGAGGCGGAGACGTGCGGCGTGCCGTTGTCCGAGAACAGGTTGATCCACACCACCTGCTTGCGGATCGGCGCCTCCCACGAACGCGCCTCGGCCTGGATCGGATGCTCGGAGACCACGCTGACGGCGTTCCTGCCGCTGGTATCGACCACGTCGATGCGGTACACGCTGCGGTCCGACTGCACCAGGCCGTTGATGGTCAGGCGCAGGTCGGACAGGTTGCCGGAAATGACGTTGTACTCGCTGGTCTCGGCCAGCGCGCGCGCGAGGATGCGCCCGCGCTCGGCCAGCTCCTCGTCGACCTGGGCGCGGTGCGAATACCAGGAATACGAGACGAAGGATGAGAACAGCAGCACCACCGGCAGCATGGTAATGAAAGCCATGCGCAGGCCGATGCTCCAGCCGCGCCAGAAGGACAGGTAGCGCATCATGGCCGGCGCGCTGCAGTGGCGTTGGCGGGGGCGCCGGCGGGAGGGCTGGCGGGACGGCGGGCGAAGTTGCGCACCTCATCGCCCACCGTCAGGTCGAGCGAACGCGCCACGCCCTCGTTGACGATGGTGCGGAAATAGCGCGGGAACTGCGGCGGCGCCAGCTCGCCGCCGGCCACGTAGGCGGCGGCGATCTCGGCGACCTGGGCGTCGATGTCCTCGATCTCGGAATAGGTGGTGGCCAGCGCGCCGGCCTTCACCATGTCGCCGGAGAAGCCGATCACGCCCTGCTTGTGGCGATAGGTCGAGAGCAGGATGTTGCGGATGCTCTCGGTGGTATAGACGGTACTGTCGGGCAGGGCCAGCAGCACGTCGGTCTGGGCGATCTGGTTCAGCAGGCGGTTGATGTCCTCGCCGGCACCGGCATCCAGCACCGTGACCTTGCCATGCGTGGCCCGGTCCGCCTCCAGCACCGGCCGCAGGAAGGCCGTGTCGACGCCGAGGATGGCGCCCACGCGCACCGGGCGGCGGTACAGCAGCGCGGCCAGGCGCAGCTGGTCGCCCGGGGCCGGCTCGGCGTAGACCGCGGTGCTGGCGACCGGATGCGCGCCGCCATGCGCGGCCCTGGCCATGATCGCTCGGTACACCTGGCTCGAGGTGAAGGCGGAGATCACCACGCAGTCGCAGCGCTTCGCCATGACCTCGCGCAGGGCCGCCGGACCGATCGCCACGTACAGCATGCGGCGGCGCTGGGCCAGCTCGGTACGGAAGGCGGCGAAGATCGGGACCATGCGCTTGTACAGGTCTTCGGTGATGCGCTTGGTGACTGCGCTGTCATCGCCGGTGACGAACTGGAAGCGGAAGCCTTCGACGGGTTGCTGGGTGGGTTTGGCGGCGTGGGCGCTTGTGGCCAGGGTCAGGGCTGCGATTGCGATGGCAGCCAAAGCGAACTTGGATTCCCGCCTTCGCGGGAATGACGTATTAAGGCTGCGGGTCGTAGGTACGTTCGTAGTCCGCGCCTCCCGCACGTCATTCCCGCGCAGGCGGGAATCCAAGTTCAGCTTCCGAAGCACACGACGCAACACGTCAGTCCGTAATTCAGGGTTCGATCAAGCCATGCTTCACCGCCAGCTTGGTGATGTAGGCCTGCCGGTGCACTCCCAGCTTCTCCTTCACCGACTGGCTGATATTGCTGATGGTCTTGGTCGACAGGTTCAGGCGCTCGGCGATCTCGTTGTTGGTCAGTCCCTCCGCCATCAGCTTGAAGATCTCCAGGCTGCGCTCGTCCAGCATCGACTGCGGCGAGACGTCGCCGCGCACCGCCAGGCTGGCCAGGCGTTCGGCGATCTGGGGCAGGAAGTACAGCTTGCCGGCGTGCGCCTGGCGTACCGCCTCGGCCAGGTCGGCCGGGTCGCAGTCCTTGGTCACGAAGGCGTGCGCACCCATGCGGTAGGTTTCCTTGATCAGGCTGTCCTGGTCGAACTGGCTGAGGAACACGATCTTCGCCTGCGGGTCGGCCTTCAGGATGTTCTGCGCGGCGTCCATGCCGGTCAGCTCGGTGCCGAAGCGGATGTCGAGTACCGCCACGTCGGGCTTTTGCTCGGCGTACATCGCCACTGCCTCGCTGGGCGACTTGGCCTGGCCCACCACTTCCATGCCCTGCGCGCCCAACGACATGGCGAAACCGGTCATCACGATCGGGTGGTCGTCCGCCAGCATCACGCGGATCGGTGTTGGTTCTTTCTGCATTTGCTTGCCATTCCCTGGTATCTGACAGGGAGATTATTCCATACAAGGACGGCAACACCAACGAATGTAATACAAGTAACGAATGGAAGTAAATTTGCTAAGAATTCGCTTTACACATTGCTAGGACCTAGCATATATTGATTCCACAGCTTAGCGAACCTGCTTCAAGCCGCACAACAACAAGGAGGATGACCATGCAATTCTCTACCTCGAACCACGCCAATGGCAGCAAAGCCACCAAGTTCATGCTGGTCGCGGGTTTGCATGTGGCGGTCGGCGTCCTGTTCGTCCACAGCATGCACACCCGGAAGATGTCGTTCAGCCTGCCCGACCAGGTGCTGGTGATGATCGAGCCGCAGCGCCCCGAGCCGCCGCCGACGCCGCCCGAACCGCCGAAGCCCGCGCAGCAGCTGGCGCCGCCGCAGATCGTGGTGCCGAAGGTCGAAGTCGACGTCGCTCCGCCGCCCGAGCAGCCGCAGGTGCAGGCCACCACGCAATCCGAGCCCTCGCCCAACCCGTTCACGCCGGCCCGGACCGCACCCGAAGCGCCGCCCGCCACGAATGCGACCGCCAACACCGGCCAGATGCACAGCGCGGTGCTCGCCGACGCCAACAGCTGCGCCCTGCCCGACTACCCCGCCAGCGCGGCCCGCAGCGGCGACACCGGCACCACGACCCTGGCCCTGCTGGTCGGCGCTGACGGCCGCGTGAGTTCGGCGCGCATCGAGCAGTCGAGCGGTTCGCGGGTGCTGGACCGCGCCGCCCTGAATGCGCTCAGCCTGTGCAAGTTCAAGCCGGCCATGAACAACGGCGTGCCGGTAGCCGGCTGGGGCCAGCTGGCCTATGTATGGAAGCTCGATTGAGCCGCGCCGCCGACAAAGTACTTGACCGGAAATAAATGTGAATCTTGGCAAACAGAACCGGATGCGGTGCAAGGCGGCGAGTGCGCCGCAGTGCGGGCACTGCAAGCAGGAGCCAACGCAGCAACGCGCCGGTTCTGGCAGCCAAAAACACATTTATTTCTGGGCGAGTACCTAGACAGAACCCTTCTTTGCCCGCCTCCGCTCCTCAGCCTGGCGGGCTTTTTTTTGCTGGAGACCCGGATGTCCCACGACTCCGCCCTGCCCGCCGCCAGCGGACGCCAGGGCTTCGCCGCCGCATGCCTGCTTGGCGCGCTGCTGGCCTGGCTGGCGCTGGCCCCGCGCCACTTCCCGATGCCATCCAGGCCCGGCGGCGCGCCCTCCGCCGCCGGCTTTTCCGCCGTCCGCGCCCAGGCCCACGTGCGCGCGCTGGCGGCGGCGCCGCGCCCGATCGGCAGCCACGCCAACGCGCAGGCGCGCGACTACCTGCTGGCCCGATTGCGCGCGATCGGCCTGGAGCCGGAAGTGCAAACGGCGATGGCGCAGACGGCGTCTTCCGACCTCACCGCCAATGTGCGCGTGACCCTGGCCGAGGTCCACAACGTGGTCGTGAAGAAGCCGGGCATGGTATCGGGCCATGCCGGCAGGCCGGCGGTGCTGGCGGTGGCCCAATACGATTCCGGCAACGCCACGCTGGGCGCGGCCGACGGCGCGGCTTCCAGCGCCGCGCTGCTGGAAACCCTGCGCGTGCTGCAGGCCGGTCCGCCGCTCGACAACGACCTGCTGGTCGTGTTCACCGACGGCGATGCCGGCCAGGCCCTGGGCACGCGCGGCTTCGCGCAGTCGCACCCGTGGGCGAAACGCGCCGGGGTCGCACTGCGCTTCGACAACCCGGGCAACCGCGGCGCGCTGCAGCTGATCGGCGCCGACCGCGCCGACGGCTTCGCGCTGTCGGCCTGGGCGAAGCTGGCTCCCGATCCGCAGGGCTCGTCCTTCATGGGTGAGCTGTACGCCCGGCTGCCGCAGCACCAGGGCGCAGCCCTGCTCGCGGGGCCGGGGCCGCGGTTGCCCGTGCTGCATTTCGCCACCGCCGCCGGCCCGCTGGGCGGCGGCGCCTGGGACGTGCCCGAGCGCCTCGACAGCGCCAGCCTGCAGCACGAAGGCGACACCATGCTGGCCCTGCTGCGCCACTTCGGCTCGGCCGCCCTGCCCCAGCCCGGCACGGGCGGCGCGCGCGGCCAGGTGTTCTTCGCCCTGCCCGGCCTGGGCATGCTGCACTATTCCTATCTCATGGTGTGGCCCCTCAGCGTGCTGGCCTGCCTGCTGTGCGTGGCCGCCTGCCGCACCGGCATCCGGCGACAGGCGATCGACCTCACCGACATCGTGCATGGCGCCTTCGGGTGCCTGGCGGCGACGGTGCTGGCCGCCTGCGCCGCCTGGCTGGTCCGCGATGCGCTGCCCGGGCTGGCGCCGCGCTACGATGCCGGGCTGCTGGCCCAGGGGCCGGGGCTGGAGGCCGGCGTGCGCTGGCAGCTGCTCGCCTTCACGCTGCTGCCGGTCAGCGCCTTCATCGCCCTGCAGCGCACCCTGCAGGCGCGGATCGGCGCCGCGGCGGCGGCGCTGGGCGCGATGTGCGCCCTGAACATCGCCCTGCTCGGCGCCAGCTGGTTCGCGCCGGGCGCGAGCCATGTGCTGGCCTGGCCGCTGCTGGCCGCGCAGGCAGCCTGGCTGCTGCTGTCCGGCCGCCGCGCGCGCACGTGGACGCGCATGCGCAGGCTGGCCGTGCTGCTGCTGGCCGCCGTGCCCGCCGCGCTGCTGATCCTGCCGGCGGCGCGCGACAGCCTGCTGTTCGTCTCCCCTGCCTGGCTGGTGCTGCCGTCCAGCCTGGCCTGCTGCCTGCCGGCCCTGTGCGGGCCGCTGCTGGCCGAGGTGGGCGCGCGCCTGGTGGTGCGGCCGCTGCTGCTGGGCGTCTGCGCCTGCCTGGCGCTGGCCCACCGCAGCAGCCCGACGCCGCCCGAGCTGCCGCAACCGAACCGGCTGGTGTACTTCAAGGACACCCCGAGCTGGCAAGCCTTCTGGCTGTATCCGCCGGTGCCGCTGGATGCCTGGACGCGCGCGATCTTCCCGAACACCCGGCATCCCTACCAGTTGCCCTACCTGCTCGGCGATGGTTCTCCCCCTGTGTGGTACGCGTCGGCCAAGCGCGACGACAGCATCGCCTACCCGCACCTGATCATCGAGAAGGACCGGCGCGGCGGCGCCGTGCGCCACGTCGAATTCCTGCTGCGCTCGGAGAACCGCGCCCCCGAACTCGTGCTGCGCCTGATCGGCGCCGATACCCTGAAGACCAGCGTCAACGGCCGCGTGCTGACCAACCGCCGCTACCGCGGATGGAAGCTGGACCTGCACGGCATGCAGGACCGCGACCTGCATTTCGCCTTCGACCTGGTCGGCGATCCGGGCTTCATGGTGTTCATCCAGGAGCGCATGCCGGGGCTTCCCGAACGCGACCTGCCGGTGCGTCCGCCGCGGATGCTCCCGCGGCTGCTGCCGCAGACCGGCACCACGATCTCCGCCGACGTGCTCTTATTCCGCTAGAATGGCCGCGCTGCCCATCCACGCGTTCTCGATCCATTCTCGCACCAGGAATCCATGCACAAGATCGTCCACACCACCCTCGCCGCCAGCCTGGCGCTGGCCTTTTCCGCCCACGCCGCAAAGCCTGCCGCCACCGCCGCCACCGTCCAGGAAGGCCCGCTGCGCGCCCACCTGGCCTTCCTGTCCTCGGATGTCCTGGAAGGCCGCGGCACCGGCCAGCGCGGCGGCGAGCTGACCGTCACCTACCTGGAGACCCAGGCCATGGCAGCCGGCCTGCTGCCGGCCAACCACGGCAGCTACCGCCAGAGCGTCCGCATCGCCGGCGTGAAGGCGCAGCCGCAGGACAGCTCGGTGGCGCTGGTCGCGGACGGCAAGCCGCTCCCGCTCAGCTTCGCCAGGGACTGGGTATGGGCGCCGGGCGATGCCAAACCGGTGCACGACATGGACGCCGAACTGGTGTTCGTCGGCTATGGCATCAGCGCGCCGGAAGAAGGCGGCTGGGACGACTACAAAGGCCTGGACGCCAAAGGCAAGGTGCTGGTCATGCTGGTCAACGACCCGGCCCCGACCGCCGCCGAACCGAACCGCTTCAATGGCAAGGGCCTGACCTACTACGGCCGCTGGACCTATAAATTCGAGGAAGCCGCGCGCCGCGGCGCCGCCGGGGTGCTCCTGATCCACACCGACGCCTCGGCCTCGTATGGCTGGAGCGTGGTGCAGAACAGCTGGACCGCCGAGCGCTTCCAGCTGGCCGACGCCGACCTCGGCACCGGCATGCAGGGCTGGCTGACCGACGCCAGCGCGCGCACCCTGTTCGCGGCTGCCGGCCAGGACCTCGACAAGCTGCGCGCCGCCGCCGAAGACAAATCCTTCAAGCCGGTCGCGCTGAACGCCCGCGTGCAGGGCCAGAGCAAGGCCGCAGTGCGCACGCTGGAGCAGTTCAACGTGGCCGGCATCGTGCCCGGCACGGATCCGAAGCTGAAGGACGAACTGGTGATCTACAGCGCGCACTGGGACCACCTGGGCATGCAGGGCGATCCGGGCAAGGGCGACACCATCTACAACGGCGCCGTCGACAACGCATCGGGCAGCGCCGGCCTGCTGGCGATGGCCCAGGAAGCGGTACGCCACCCGGCCAGGCGCAGCCAGATGTTCCTGTGGGTGGCGGCCGAAGAACAGGGCCTGCTGGGCAGCGCGGCCTATGCCGCCCGCCCGCTCTGGCCACTGGATAAAACGGCGGCGGCCCTCAACCTGGACAGCTTGAACTTCGTCACCGCGGCCCGGGACATCGGCGTGCAGGGCAGCGAACGCAGCACCCTGAGCGCGATGGCGGCCGCCACCGCGAAGGCGATGAAGCTGGCGGTGGCGCCGGCCCATCCGGACCTGGGCGGCGGCTACTTCCGCAGCGACCACTTCAGCTTCGCCAAGGCCGGCGTGCCGGCGTTCTCGATCTCGGGCGGCCATGACTGGCTGAAGGACAAGGAGGCCAACGACGCCAAGCGCAAGGCCTACGGCCCGCGCTACCACCAGGTCAGCGACGAATACGATCCGAACTGGGACCTGTCCGGCATGGTGCAGCAGGCGCAGTACACGCTGAACCTGGGCCGCATGGTGGCCGATGCGCCGGCCATGCCGGCATGGAAACCGGGCGACCAGTTCGCCAAGGCGCGCGCGGCGGGCAAGTAAGCCATCACCGTCGTCCCTGCATCATCCGTCGTCCCCGCGCAGGCGGGGACCCAAGTTCTGCAGGCATCACGTTAACGCCGACAAACTTGGATCCCCGCCTGCGCGGGGACGACGTTAATTCATGGGTCCCCGCCTGCGCGGGGACGACGTGAATTCATGGGTCCCCGCCTTCGCGGGGACGACGTTCATTCACGGGTCCCGCCTGCGCCGGCACGACGCTAGTTCATGCCACGACGGATTTAGGCGCGGCCCCCAGAATCTGCGTCAGCTTGGCGATATCGACCGGCTTGACCAGGTGATGGTCGAAGCCGGCCTGGCGCGACAGTTCGCGGTCGCGCTCCTGGCCGTAGCCGGTCAGCGCCACGAACATGGCGCCGGCGTGGCCGGGCTGGCGGCGCAGGCGGCGCGCCAGTTCGTAGCCGGTCATGTCGGGCAGGCCGATGTCGAGGATGAAGACTTCGGTGCCCCCGATCGCGGCCGCGCGCAGCGTGGCCGACCCGTTCTCGTAGACCTGCACCTCGTGGCCATGGGCGCGCAGCAGCACCGCCAGCGAATGCCCGGCATCGAGGTTGTCGTCGACGATCGTGATCAGCAGCGGCCGGGTCTCGCCGGCGATACCGGCCGGGCGCGGCGCCTCGCCGTCCCGCGCCTGGGCCTGGGCGAGCGGCAGCGTGACCGTCATGGTCGTGCCCTGCTGGGCGCCGCCACTGTGGGCCGACACGCTGCCGTCATGCATGCGCACGATGCTCTTGACCAGCGCCAGGCCGATGCCGAGACCGCCCTGCGAGCGGTCGGGCGCGCGGTCGGCCTGGGTGAACAGGTCGAACACGTGCGGCAGCAGCTGGGCGTCGATGCCGCTGCCGTTGTCGCACACCCGCACCTCGCTCGACAGGCCATCGCTGGTCACGGACAGGGTGATCCTGCCGCCGGCCGGGGTGTACTTTGCGGAATTGTTGAGCAGGTTGACCAGCACCTGGATCAGGCGTGTGCGGTCGCCCTCGACCTGCACCGGGTCGGCGGGCAGGTCGACCACCAGCGCGTGCCGGCGCTCCTCGATGTGCGGGCGGGCCTGCTCGATGGCGGCCATCGCCACCTTGTTCAGGTCGAGCACTTCGGTCTCGAGCTTGACCAGGCCGCGCGTGACGCGCGAGACGTCGAGCAGGTCGTCGACCAGCTCCGTCATGTGGCGTACCTGGCGCGAGATGATGTTGCTGGCCTTCAGGCGCAGGCCCTCGTTCACGTCCGGCAGGCGCAGCAGCTGGGCGGCGCTGGTGATCGGCGCCAGCGGATTCCTCAGCTCGTGCGCCAGCATCGCCAGGAACTCGTCCTTCATCTTGTTGTGGCGCTCGGCCTCGGCGCGCGCGGCGCGTTCGCTGGCCAGCAGGCTTTCGCGCTCCTGGGCCGCCTTCTGCGCCATGTCGTACAGGCGCGCGTTGTCGATCGCGATCGCGGCCTGGCCGGCGAAGGTGCCGATCAGCTCTTCGGTGCGCGCGCTGAACACGCCCGGCGTCGAGTGCCCGAAGAACAGGCCGCCGATCACCTCGCCCGAGCGCGACACCACCGACGCCGCCAGGTAGCTGCGCACCGGCAGGTGGCCGGGCGGCATGCCGTGGTGCGGCCCCATCGACCCGTAGCGCGGATCCCTGGTGATGTCGTCGCTGCGGACCGGCGCGCTGCCGTAGAAGGTCGGGCCGAACACCTTGGTCGGGCGCGGCTGGCCGAAATTCTCGAACGCCTCGCGCGGCGCGCCGCTCAGGGTGTAGAGCAGGTAGGCGTCGCCGTTGTCGTCGGTGCCGTTGTGGAAGAAAGCCCCGAACTCCGCACCCGTGAGCTGGGTGGCGGCATCGGTGATCGCCTGCATCAGCGGCTGCAGGTCGATGGTCGAAGCCAGCTTCTCGGTCGCGTCTTTCATCAGCTCCAGCACGCGGGTTTCTTCGCGCAGCGCCTGTTCGGCGCGGATGCGGCGCAGCGCTTCCCAGGTGCGGCGGGCGCTGTCTTCGATCAGGTGGATCTCGGCCGCTTCCCAGCGCTGCGCGGCCGGGGCCTGCAGCGCCATCACCGCATCGAGCCGGCCGGCGTCGTCCATCAGCGGCACGGCGATGCCGGCGCCGATGCCCTGCGCCAGCCAGGCGTCGAAGCCCGGGATGCCGTCGCCGGAGATATCCGGCACGCACACGGTTTCGCCGCGCATCAGCTGGGCGGCGCGTCCGAACGCGAGCATCTCGAGCGGCACCGTGCGTCCGGGTTCGCCGTCCGGCGCGCCGTCGCGCCACTGTTCGCGGATCACCGCGGCGTGCGACGCATGGTCGACCGTCGCATAGATCGCCGCCGCGCCGGCGGCATAGGCGCTCACATGGCGTCCAGTGGCCCGCAGCAGCGCAGACGCCTCGGTTTCGCGGCGCACGATGTCGGCCAGTTCGAGCTGGAAGGCCTGGCGGCGCTCGGCCATGACGGTATGAGTGGTTTCGACGAAGGTCGCCAGGACGCCGCCGACCCGCTGCGATTCGTCGTAGACCGGGCTGTACGAGAACGTGAAGTAGCAGGTCTCGAAGTAGCCGTAGCGGTTGATCGACAAGGGCAGGTCACGGTAGCCCACGGGCTCCCCTTGCCTGACGCGCTCGAACATCGGACCGATGGTCGACCAGATTTCAGCCCAGGTGCGGCGCGCATCGCCGCCGATCCGGGCCTCTTTCTTGTCGCCGATGACGGGGACGTAAGCGTCGTTGTAGAACTCCAGGAACTGTTCGCCCCAGACCAGGTACATGGGCAACTGGCAGTCGAGCAGTGTTCGGACGGCAAGTTTCAGGCTGAACGGCCAGGACTCGACCGGGCCGACCGCGGTCGTCTCCCAGGGAAGACGCCGCATCTGCAGTTCCATCGCGCTGACGTTCTGTAGCGGGGTGTCTGCACACGCGGCAAGGTCGAATGGCCAAGGCATAGTATTTAGAGGCAGGAGCAAGCCGGACAGTCGGCTCAGCGATCCATCATAGCAGGCATTGTTAAATCAATGCATACGAGTAATGCTTAATTTTACATTGCCCCGGCTGCCGTGGCGTTTTGCTTACTGGATCACGCCGCAGGCGATGCGCTCGCCCCCGCCGCCCAGCGGCGCCGGCTTGTCGGCGTAGTTGTCGCCGCCGGCGTGGATCATCAGGGCCTTGCCCTTGACCTCGGCCAGCTTGCTCAGGCGCGGCGCCGTCACCGCAACGGTGGCGCGGCCGTCGCCGCCCACCACCAGCGGCGGCAGGTCGCCCATGTGGCCACTGCCGGTGGGGCCAAGGTGCTGCCTGGTGCCGTTCGGGTCATAGTGCCCGCCGGCGGCGCCTGCCGCGACCTTCTTCCCATCCTTTTCATTGACCGCGCAGCTGC
Source organism: Telluria sp. Soil_C_11 (assembly GCF_057657395.1). Classification (NCBI taxonomy): domain Bacteria; kingdom Pseudomonadati; phylum Pseudomonadota; class Betaproteobacteria; order Burkholderiales; family Oxalobacteraceae; genus Telluria; species Telluria sp. Soil_C_11. Next base: position 62,918 of record NZ_JBDGIN010000019.1, read on the forward strand.
CGGTTTCATGCACGTGGTAGCCGTGCGGTCCCGCCGGCAGGTCGGTCAGGGCCGGGGTGAACACGAGGCCGTTCGGCGACTCCGTGATCGTGACCGTGCCGATCATCTTGCCGGTGCCGGCCGGGGTGACCAGGGTCATGGGGGCTTGCAGCTTGTCGGCGGATGTCGTGAGGGTCGGGGCTGAGGCTTGGGTCTGGGTTTGGGCTTGGGCGCTGAGGGTGGGGACAGCGGCTGCGGCGAAGGTGCAGGCCAGCAGGGCGGCTTTGGTGTTCGTGCTTTTCATACCGTCTCCTTTCAGGGTGCTTCGGGTGGCAGTGACAGGAAAATTGCGAGGATAGTGTATGCCATCGCTACGGTTGAGGGTGTACGGGAGAACGGACTCTACTGCGGGGCATTGCTTGAGCCGTCTCACCGCTTGCGGAGTCGTTTTGGCGAAGAATTGATGGCTGTGATTCTGCCTTTGAAAGGACATTTCATGCCAACTCCACCCGTTCAAGACTCGCGAAAATTCTTCATGCTCCCGCAAGGATATGAAGGAGGCGGGTACTACACCTACGGCACGCCCGATCAGGGCCGCAGCCAGTACGCTCATCCACGGCTAATTACGCTGATCGGTTTGGTGGCCGCGGCGTGGGCGGCAATCGACGAGCGCAAATTCGGAATCGGTAATATCAGTCTGGCCGATGGCGCCAAACATCCCGATCACATGACCCATCGTAGCGGCCTCGAAGTCGACGTCCGGCCAGTACGCAAGGATGGCCGCCGTCTTCCCTGCTCAATCCACGACGCCCAATACGACAGAGCGGCCACGGCGAAATTGATCGATCTCTTCAGGCGGAACGCAGTGCTAAAAGTCGTGCTGTTCAACGATCTTTTAATCCCGCACGTCACTCCAGCCAAGCGTCATTCCGACCATTTTCATGTCCAACTTCCTGAGGCTAAATGATGAAGAAAGCTGCTTTCGTTTTCATCCTGATGCTCGGCGCAACGGCGGCTGCAGTCGGAGCAGACCAGGTACTGGGGCCTCATCGGAAACTCGAAGGCGTCTACCGGATCTATGGCGGAGGACTGGGCGATCCGGTAGCGCCGACGGCGAAAGACAGGAAAGTCATGTTTTCCATTACCGGGGAAGCAGCCCGCGAACTGTTTGACGCACTGGGTCCGGACAAGAAGGATGTGTGCACGGCAGGCAGCGGAACGCGGGTACGCGCGAGGGATAACGACAACCTGTTCTGTATGCGGACTGCCGAAGGAGATTACTCGTGCAATTTCGGCTTCGACCTCCGCAACGGGAAAAGTATTGGCGGGATTGTTTGCTGATGGACGCGCACATGCCCAAGCTGCAAACTCTGCAGGCTTTTCTGGCAACCCTCCTGTTGGGGCTATGCTCTCATGCCGCGGCAGCAGAGGGCTCCGCGCCGACGGAGCAGCTTATCAATGTCTTGTACGAGGAATTCGGCTGCCTAGGCCCGTCGGTATCTGCCCCGAAGTGCGATACCCCGGAAGCGGATCGGCGCAAAGCAATCTTCGAGCAAAGCCGCGCTACCCTCCGCAAATATTTCGACGCCTCCCTGGTCACGCTGCTGGAAAAGGAACGGCAGTGCGTCACCAGGACACAGGAGATCTGCAATCTCGATTTCGACCTGCTCCATGCGTCACAGGATCCCGATGCGGCGGATCTCAGCATCAAGGCGGAAGCTAGCAATAAGGTTGTCGTCAGCTTCCGCTATCCGTCAAATGGGGAGCGGATCACGATCCAGTACCTGCTCGCGCAGACGCGCAATGGGCCACGGATCACCGATGTCATCTATCCGAACGACACCTCGCTCAGGAAGCTGCTGATGACGAAGCTGCCGTAGTGTTCTCGCGGTGGCTCAGACCTGCTTGTAGAAGAACGTCGTCGCACACAGCGCCCCATCCGGCATGTACGCATAATCCGGCACCACCCCGGCGCGCTGCCAGCCCAGGCGCTCGTACAGCCGCTCGGCGGTGGCGCTGGCCGTATCGAGCACCAGCACCCGCCTGCCCTGCCCGCGCGCCGCCTCTTCCACCGCTTCCATCAGGCGCCGGCCGATCCCCGCGCCGCGCGCACGCCGGTGCACCAGCAGCTTGGCGACGTCGGCGCGGTGCGGCTGGTTTTCCGGCATGTCCGTGATCAGCTGGACGGTGCCGACGATGCCCTGGCCGTCCTCGGCCACGAGCAGGGTACGCTCGCCGCGCGCGATACCGTCGGCGACGTCCTGCCAGAAGCGCAGCGCCTTCTCGCGCGCCATCGGCAGCATGAAGCTCACCGAGGCCCCGCCTTCCACGCAATCGAGCAGCACGTCGGCCAGCTGGCCGATGCTTTCCTGAGCTTCATCGGCGCCCAGCAGGCGCACGGTGACGTCGTTCGTCATACGTCTCTCCTCGGTGGTTTGTGTGCCTGCGAGACCAGCGCGACGAGATAGCGCGCCGGCCTGGCGGTCGGGTTGTGATACGCGATCGGCTGGTCGAGGCGCATCGCCAGGCAGTCGCCGGCGTCGAGCGTCCACAGCGCGTCGCCGACGGTGACTTCCATCGTGCCGTCGATGATCCAGACCTGCTGGTGGACGTCGACGTCGCGCGCGCTGGTTTCATAAGCGACGCGCTGGCCGGCCGGGAAGTTCACTTCGACCAGCTGGATCGGCGAGTACACGCCTGGGGACAAGTTGCGGCGCACGTAGCCGGAGCCGGGGTCGGTCCATACCGGCTGGTCTTTCAGGCGCGCGACGGGCGACGGTGCATCTTCGACAGGCTTCTCGAACAGCGAGGCGACCGTGACGCCGAGGGCGGCGCTCAGCTTGTCCAGCACGGTGGCGGTGGCGCTGCTTTCGCCGCGCTCGATCAGCGAGATGTTGGATTTGCTGACGCCGCTGCGTTCGGCCAAGACGGCGAGCGAAAGGCCCTGGGTGTCGCGCAGTTCACGCAGGCGCTGGGCGATGAGGTGGTTGATGTCCATAAAGTCCAGTATATAGGAATTCAAAATCCTGTAAACTGGATAAATCATTGTACCTACGGCACCGTCGCCATTCCAGATCTTGCATTGGAACATGCCCCATGGGAGCATTGTTTTTTTATTCACTGATGGGAATTGCCATGCGCTTGTTATCGACCGCCCTTGCCCTCGCCATATCGTCCGTTGCCCTGGCTGCCGTGCCGGACCAGAAGCCGCACCTGCACAATTCCGCGATGGCGTTCGCGGAATTCTGGGATGCGAACAAGGACAAGCCGGCGGCCGAACAGCTGGCGGCGTTCAGGGCGCAGGTCGCGCCCACCTACCCCGGCTTTTATGACGTCCGGCGCTTCAAGGGGCAGCTCACTCCGCTGCAGTACGACCAGCGCATCGAAGGCGCCATCAGGGACTTCTCCGCCATCCGGACCGACTACCTCAGGAAGGCCAGGGAGTTCGGTGGCCAACTGCCTGGCTACATGGCCACGTTCAAGGCTGCGTTCCCGGATTTCCAGCCGCCGGAGGACATCTACGTCTTGCACGCGCTGGGCGAAATGGACGGCGGCATGCGCGAGATCGGCGGCAAGCCCGTGATGATCTTCGGCGTGGACGGCATGGTGAAATACCACGGCAAGGGCAAGGAAAGCGCCTTCTTCCACCACGAGCTCTTCCACGTCTACCATCGTCCCCTGATGCAGGAATGCGAGGATGCCGGCATCTGGGCGCACTTGTGGAAGGAAGGGCTGGCGGTGCACGTGTCGAAGGTGCTGAATCCGGACGCCGACGAGCAGGAACTGCTGCTCGACGTGCCCAACCACATGGCGGCGCAGACCCGTGCCGTGCTGCCGGCGGCGCTGGCCCAGCTGGAAAGCGTGCTCGACAACACCGACGACGAGACCTACGCCGGCCTGTTCTACGGCAGCGGCAATGCCGGCACACTGCCCAAGCGCCGCGGCTATTACCTCGGCTATCTGGTGGCGCAGGACGCCGGCAAGACCCGCGATCTTCGCGAACTGGCAAGGCTGAGCTGCGCGCAGGTCAAGGAACTCGTGCACGCGACGGTAGGCAGGCTCAGGACACAAGCGAACTGAAAAAAGCGCCTGGCGCGCCGCAGGCAGAAAAAAAAACGGCACCCGAAGGTGCCGTTCTCTCATCAGCCGTTATCAGCGGCTAGAAGCTGAAGCGAACATCACTCGCCGTCGCCGTGATGCTGCTCGATCGAAGCCGCAGCCTGCTGCTGGTCTTCCATCGCCTGCAGCTCGGCAGCCATGTTGGCCTTCTCCTGCTGCAGCAGCTGCTGGCGCTCTTCTGCTTCCCACTGCTCTTTCTCCTTGCGGGCGCGGTGGAAGGCCAGGCCGGTACCGCCAGGGATCAGGCGGCCGACGATCACGTTTTCCTTCAGGCCGCGCAGACCATCGCGCTTGCCCATGATCGCCGCTTCGGTCAGCACGCGGGTGGTTTCCTGGAACGATGCGGCCGAGATGAACGAGTCGGTCGACAGCGATGCCTTGGTAATACCCAGCAGAACGTTCTCGTAGGTCGCCGGCAGCTTGCCTGCGGCCGTCACGCGGTCGTTCTCTTCCAGCAGTTCCGAACGCTCGACCTGCTCGCCGACGATGTAGTCGGTGTCGCCGGCTTCGACGATCTGGACACGGCGCAGCATCTGGCGAACGATCACCTCGATGTGCTTGTCGTTGATCTTCACGCCCTGCAGACGGTACACGTCCTGCACTTCGTCGACGATGTAGCGGGCCAGCGCTTCGATACCCAGCAGGCGCAGGATGTCCTGCGGATCGGCCGGGCCGTCCACGATCATCTCGCCCTTGTTCACCACCTGGCCGTCGTGCACCAGCACTTGCTTGTCCTTGGTGATCAGGAACTCGTGCTTGTTGCCGTCCATGTCGGTGATTTCCAGGCGCTGCTTGCCCTTGGTTTCCTTACCGAAGGCGACCGTACCGGTGACTTCCGCCAGCATGCCGGCATCTTTCGGCGAACGGGCTTCGAACAGCTCGGCAACGCGCGGCAGACCACCGGTAATGTCACGGGTCTTCTGCGACTCGGTCGGGATACGTGCAAGCACTTCACCCACCGACACCTGCTGGCCGTCCTTCACCATGATCAGCGCGCCGACCTGGAAGCCGATCGTCACGGCGTGCTCGGTGCCGGCGATCTTCACTTCCTGGCCTTCTTCGTTCAGCAGTTTCACCTGCGGACGATTGACCTTGCCGGAACCGCGGCGTTTCGGGTCGATCGCCACCAGGGTCGACAGGCCGGTGACCTCGTCCACCTGGCGAGCGACGGTGACGCCCTCTTCCACGTTCTCGAACTTGATCGTACCGGCGTACTCGGTGATGATCGGACGGGTCAGCGGGTCCCAGGTGGCCAGCGGCATGCCTGCCTTCACGGTCATGCCGTCATGCACGGCCAGGGTCGCGCCGTACGGCACCTTGTGACGCTCGCGCTCGCGGCCGTGGTCGTCCGTGATCAGCACTTCGCCCGAACGCGAAATGACGATCTGGGCGCCCTTGCCGTTGGTGACGTAACGCATGGTCGCGGTGAAGCGGACCGTGCCGTTCGACTTGGCTTCGACCGACGATGCCACCGCAGCACGCGATGCCGCACCACCGATGTGGAAGGTACGCATGGTCAGCTGGGTACCCGGCTCACCGATCGACTGTGCGGCGACCACGCCGACGGCTTCGCCGGCGTTCACCAGCAGGCCGCGGCCCAGGTCACGGCCGTAGCACTTCGCGCACAGGCCATAACGGGTGTCGCAGTTCAGCGGGGTGCGGACCTTGACTTCATCGATACCGACGCGCTCGATCTCTTCGACCATGTCTTCGTCCAGCAGCGTGCCGGCTTCGTACAGCGTCTCCTGGGTTTCCGGATTGACGATGTCGGTGCCTGCGACGCGGCCGAGGATACGGTCGCGCAGCGGCTCGATGACTTCACCGCCTTCGACCATCGCCTTCATGTGCGTGCCGTTGGTGGTGCCGCAATCGTCCTCGATCACCACCAGGTCCTGGGTCACGTCGACCAGGCGGCGGGTCAGGTAACCCGAGTTCGCGGTCTTCAGCGCGGTGTCGGCCAGACCCTTACGGGCGCCGTGCGTCGAGATGAAGTACTGCAGAACGTTCAGGCCTTCGCGGAAGTTCGCGGTAATCGGCGTCTCGATAATCGAGCCGTCCGGTTTCGCCATCAGGCCTCGCATACCGGCCAGCTGGCGGATCTGGGCTGCCGAACCACGGGCGCCCGAGTCGGCCATCATGTAAATCGCGTTGAACGATTCCTGGGTGCCGTGGGTGCCGTCGCGCTTGACGACCGGTTCCACTTTCAGCTGGTCCATCATCGCCTTGCCGACTTCGTCCGAGGTCTTGCCCCAGATGTCGACGACCTTGTTGTAACGCTCGCCGGCGGTGACCAGACCCGAGGCGTACTGCTGCTCGATCTGCTTCACTTCCGCTTCGGCGGTCGCGATCATGGTCTTCTTGACGTCCGGGATCAGCATGTCGTCCACGGCGATCGAGATACCGGCGCGGGTCGCCAGGCGGAAGCCCGACTGCATCAGCTTGTCGGCAAACACGACGGTCGCACGCAGGCCGCACTTGCGGAACGAGGTGTTGATCAGCTTCGAGATTTCCTTCTTCTTCAGCGCGCGGTTCAGCACCGAGAACGGCAGGCCTTTCGGCAGGATCTCGGACAGGATCGCACGGCCGACCGTGGTCTCGTAGCGGGTCAGGGTCTGGTCGAAGCCGCCTTCGGCGTTCTTCGGGAACTCGACGATACGCACGGTGATGCGGGTCGCCAGCTCGACTTCCTTGTTGTCGTACGCGCGGATGACTTCCGACACGTCCGGGAACAGCATGCCTTCGCCCTTGGCGTTGATCGCTTCGCGGGTCGCGTAGTACAGACCCAGCACGATATCCTGCGACGGGACGATCGACGGCTCGCCGTTCGACGGGAACAGGATGTTGTTCGAAGCCAGCATCAGGGTGCGGGCTTCCATCTGCGCTTCGATCGACAGCGGGACGTGGACTGCCATCTGGTCACCGTCGAAGTCGGCGTTGAACGCCGCGCAAACCAGCGGGTGCAGCTGGATCGCCTTGCCTTCGATCAGCACCGGCTCGAACGCCTGGATACCCAGACGGTGCAGGGTCGGCGCACGGTTCAGCATGACCGGGTGCTCTTTGATGACTTCTTCCAGGATGTCCCAGACCACCGGCTCCTGTTGCTCGACCAGCTTCTTGGCGGCCTTGATGGTGGTCGCGAGACCCATCAGTTCCAGCTTGTTGAAGATGAACGGCTTGAACAGTTCCAGGGCCATCAGCTTCGGCAGGCCGCACTGGTGCAGTTTCAGCTGCGGACCCACCACGATGACCGAACGGCCCGAGTAGTCGACGCGCTTGCCCAGCAGGTTCTGACGGAAACGGCCGCCCTTACCCTTGATCATTTCGGCCAGCGACTTCAGCGGACGCTTGTTGGCGCCGGTCATCGCCTTGCCGCGACGGCCGTTGTCCAGCAGCGAGTCCACTGCTTCCTGCAGCATGCGCTTCTCGTTACGCGTAATGATTTCCGGAGCGCGCAGTTCCATCAGGCGCTTCAGGCGGTTGTTACGGTTGATGACGCGGCGGTACAGGTCGTTCAGGTCGGAGGTCGCGAAACGGCCGCCATCCAGCGGGACGAGCGGACGCAGCTCCGGCGGCAGCACCGGGAGCACTTCCATGATCATCCATTCCGGCTTGATGCCCGAACGCTGGAATGCCTCGAGCACCTTCAGGCGCTTGGCGTATTTCTTGATCTTCGCTTCCGACTTCGACTCTTTCAGTTCGACGCGCAGCGCTTCGGCTTCGCGGTCGATGTCGATCGAGCGCAGCAGTTCACGGATGCCTTCGGCGCCCATGAATGCGGTGAAGTCGTCGCCGTACTCTTCGTACTTGGCGGCGTAGTCGTCTTCCGACATGATCTGGCACTTCTTCAGCGGGGTCATGCCCGGATCGGTCACGACGTATGCTTCGAAGTACAGGACGCGCTCGATGTCGCGCAGGGTCATGTCCAGGACCATGCCCAGGCGCGACGGCAGCGACTTCAGGAACCAGATGTGGGCGACCGGCGAGGCCAGCTCGATGTGGCCCATGCGCTCACGGCGCACCTTGGCCAGGGTAACTTCGACGCCGCACTTCTCGCAGATCACGCCGCGGTGCTTCAGGCGCTTGTACTTGCCGCACAGGCACTCGTAGTCCTTGATCGGGCCAAAGATCTTGGCGCAGAACAGGCCGTCACGCTCCGGCTTGAACGTACGGTAGTTGATGGTTTCCGGCTTCTTGACTTCGCCGTACGACCACGAACGGATTTTCTCGGGCGACGCCAGGCCAATCTTGATGGCGTCGAAGCTCTCGTTTTGCTGAACTTGCTTGAATAGATCGAGCAGTGCTTTCATTTATCACTCCGGGTGATTGAATTCTTTACTTCAGTCGTCGCCCCCGCGAAGGCGGGGGCCCAAGTACTTGGGTTCCCGCCTTCGCGGGAACGACGGGTACTGGCTATTAGCTGCGCTCGAGATCGATATCGATACCCAGCGAACGAATCTCTTTCACCAGCACGTTGAACGATTCCGGCATACCTGCATCGATCACGTGGTCGCCCTTGACCAGGTTCTCGTACACCTTGGTACGGCCATTCACGTCGTCCGACTTCACGGTCAGCATTTCCTGCAGCACGTACGACGCGCCGTAGGCTTCCAGTGCCCACACCTCCATCTCACCGAAGCGCTGGCCACCGAACTGGGCTTTACCACCCAGCGGCTGCTGCGTCACCAGCGAGTACGGGCCGGTCGAACGGGCGTGCATCTTGTCGTCGACCAGGTGGTGCAGTTTCAGCATGTGCATGAAGCCGACGGTGACCTTGCGCTCGAATGCTTCGCCGGTGCGGCCGTCGTACATCGTGACCTGGTTCTTCGACGGGGTCATGCCCAGGTGGGCCGCGATCTCGTCCGGGAACGCCAGGTCCAGCATGCGGCGGATTTCGCTTTCGTGCGCACCGTCGAACACCGGGGTGGCGAACGGCACGCCGTTCTTCAGGTTGTTCGCCAGTTCGACGATTTCCTCGTCGCTGAAGCTGTCCAGGTCTTCCGACTTGCCGGTCTCGTTGTAGATCTTGCCCAGGAAGGCGCGCAGCTGTTCGGTCTGTGCCTTGGCCTTGATCATTTCGCCCAGACGCAGGCCCAGGCCCTTCGCCGCCCAACCGAGGTGGGTTTCGAGGATCTGGCCGACGTTCATACGCGACGGCACGCCCAGCGGGTTCAGCACGACGTCGGCCGGGGTACCATCGGCCATGAACGGCATGTCTTCCACCGGCACGATGCGCGAGACCACACCCTTGTTACCGTGGCGGCCCGCCATCTTGTCGCCCGACTGCAGGCGGCGCTTGACGGCCAGGTAGACCTTGACCATCTTCTGCACGCCAGGCTGCAGCTCGTCGCCCTGGGTCAGCTTCTTGCGCTTCTCTTCGAAGGCCAGGTCGAACTGGTGACGCTTCTCGTTGATCGACTCCTTCATCGCCTCCAGTGCGTTGGCGGTTTCGTCGTCGCTTGGCCTGATGTCGAACCAGTGGAACTTGTCCAGGTCAGCCAGGTATTCCTTGCTGATCACGGCGCCCTTGGCCAGCTTCTTCGGGCCGCCATTCACGGTCTTGCCGACCAGCAGGCGTTCCAGACGCTGGAAGGCGTCGCCTTCCACGATGCGCAGCTGGTCGTTCAGGTCCAGGCGGAAGCGCTTCAGCTCGTCGTCGATGATCTGCTGGGCGCGCTTGTCGCGGACGATGCCTTCGCGGGTGAAGACCTGCACGTCGATCACGGTACCGACCATGCCCGACGGCACGCGCAGCGAGGTGTCCTTCACGTCGGACGCCTTTTCGCCGAAGATCGCGCGCAGCAGCTTCTCTTCCGGCGTCAACTGGGTTTCGCCTTTCGGGGTCACCTTACCGACCAGCACGTCACCGGCCTGCACTTCGGCGCCGATGTAGACGATGCCCGACTCGTCCAGGCGAGCCAGCTGGTTCTCCGCCAGGTTCGAGATGTCGCGGGTGATCTCCTCGGGACCTAATTTGGTGTCGCGGGCCACCACCGACAGTTCCTCGATGTGGATCGAGGTGTAGCGGTCGTCCTTGACGACGTTTTCCGAGATCAGGATCGAGTCCTCGAAGTTCAGGCCGTTCCACGGCATGAACGCCACCAGCATGTTCTGGCCCAGCGCCAGTTCGCCCAGGTCGGTCGAGGCGCCGTCGGCGATGACGTCGCCGCGTGCCACGCGATCGCCCACTTTCACGATCGGACGCTGGTTGATGTTGGTGTTCTGGTTCGAACGGGTGTACTTGATCAGGTTGTAGATGTCCACACCGACTTCGCCGGCTTGCGCCTCGTCGTCGTTCACGCGGATCACCACGCGGCCGGCGTCGACGTAATCGACCAGGCCGCCACGGGTCGCCTGCACGGTGGTGCCCGAGTCGACCGCCACGGTGCGCTCGATACCGGTACCGACGAAGGCTTTCTCCGGACGCAGGCAAGGCACGGCCTGGCGCTGCATGTTGGCGCCCATCAGTGCACGGTTCGCGTCGTCGTGCTCGAGGAACGGAATCAGCGAAGCGGCAACCGACACGACCTGGCCCGGGGCCACGTCCATGTACTGGATGCGTTCCGGCGAGACCAGGATGGTTTCGCCGGCTTCACGTGCCGACACCAGTTCGTCGACCAGCTGGCCTTCTTCGTTGATCGCGGCGTTTGCCTGGGCGATGATGTAGCGGCCTTCTTCGATCGCCGACAGGTATTCGATCTTGTCGGTGACTTTCGAACCTTCGACCTTGCGGTACGGGGTTTCCAGGAAGCCGTATTCGTTCAGGCGGGCGTACAGTGCCAGCGAGTTGATCAGGCCGATGTTCGGGCCTTCAGGCGTTTCGATCGGGCACACGCGGCCGTAGTGGGTCGGGTGCACGTCGCGCACTTCGAAGCCGGCGCGTTCGCGGGTCAGGCCGCCCGGGCCCAGTGCGGAAACACGGCGCTTGTGCGTGATTTCCGACAGCGGGTTGGTCTGGTCCATGAACTGCGACAGCTGCGACGAACCGAAGAATTCGCGGATCGCGGCCGAGATCGGCTTGCTGTTGATCAGGTCGTGCGGCATCAGGTTGTCGGCTTCGGCCTGGCCCAGGCGCTCCTTGACGGCGCGCTCGACGCGCACGAGGCCGGCGCGGAACTGGTTTTCGGCCAGTTCGCCCACGCAACGCACGCGGCGGTTGCCCAGGTGGTCGATGTCGTCGACTTCGCCGCGGCCATTGCGCAGCTCGACCAGGATCTTGATCACGGCCAGGATGTCTTCGTTCGACAGGGTCATGTCGCCGGTCAGTTCGTCACGGCCGATACGGCGGTTGAACTTCATGCGGCCGACGGCCGACAGGTCGTAGCGTTCCGGGCTGTAGAACAGGCCGTTGAACAGCGCTTCCACCGACTCTTCGGTCGGCGGCTCGCCAGGACGCATCATGCGGTAGATCGCCACGCGGGCGGCGGTCTGGTCGGCGGTGTCGTCGGTGCGCAGGGTCTGCGAGATGTAGGCGCCCTGGTCCAGGTCGTTGGTGTACAGGGTCTGGATCGACGCGATGTTGGCGTCGCGCAGCTTGCCCAGCAGCTCGTCGGTCAGCTCGTCGTTGGCGCTGGCGATGATCTCGCCGGTTTCGCCGTCGACGACGTTGGTGGCCAGCACGCGGCCGACCAGGTAGTCTTCCGGCACCGAGATATAGGTGATGCCGGCGGCTTCGATGTCGCGCACATGCTTGGCATTGATGCGCTTGTCCTTAGTGACGATGGTCTTGCCGGTCTTCGGATCGACGATGTCGAAGCGCGCGACTTCGCCGCGCAGGCGCTCGGCCACGAATTCCAGTTCCGCGCCTTCCGAGCGCAGGTTGAAGTTGTCGAACACGAAGAAGTTGGCGAGGATCTGCTCCGGCGTCATGCCGATGGCTTTCAGCAGGATCGTCACCGGCATCTTGCGGCGGCGGTCGACGCGGAAGAACAGGATGTCCTTCGGGTCGAACTCGAAGTCCAGCCACGAGCCGCGGTACGGAATGATACGTGCCGAGAACAGCAGCTTGCCTGACGAGTGGGTCTTGCCGCGGTCGTGCTCGAAGAACACGCCCGGCGAGCGGTGCAGCTGCGAGACGATCACGCGCTCGGTGCCGTTGATCACGAACGAGCCGTTGGCGGTCATGAGCGGCAGTTCGCCCATGTACACTTCCTGTTCCTTCATCTCTTTCACGACCGGCTTGGTCGGCGATTCCTTGTCCAGAATCACCAGGCGCACTTTCGCGCGCAGCGGCGACGCGAAGGTCAGGCCACGTTGTTGGCATTCCTTGACGTCGAAAGCGGGGTCACCCAGCACGTAAGAGAGGAACTCGAGGCGCGCAAAACCGTTGTGCGACACGATCGGGAAGATGGAGCTGAAAGCCGATTGCAGGCCTTCGTTCTTGCGGGCGGAAGGACCAGCGTCCGCCTGCAGGAAATTCTCGTAAGACTCCAGCTGGGTTGCCAGGAGATAGGGAACGTTGTGAACGTTGGCGCGCTTCGCGAACGACTTGCGAATGCGTTTCTTCTCAGTAAATGAGTAGTGCATGGACACTCCGTGAGTGACAGAAAGGGATGAGACTTCAGGAATTGCCAGTGGTTAAGACACCACATGCAAGGCCTCAAAACTCGCCACGCTCCATCTGGTGATAAAGGACAGCCGGTACTGCTGTGTTACGATTACTTCTGCTGCTACTGCTTACTGCAGGGGTCATGCGTGTTTGTCGCAGGGACGACAAAAGAGCCAAAGCCGCATACCCCACCTTCCGGCGGGGGTCTGCAAGCTTTGACTCCGGCTTTGGGCACCGTCGCCGGCGCCCATTGCATATGTATTACTTGAGCTCGGCCTTGGCGCCAGCTTCTTCCAGCTTCTTCTTGGCGGCTTCAGCGTCAGCTTTCGGCAGGGCTTCCTTGACGGTCTTCGGTGCGCCGTCGACCAGGTCCTTGGCTTCTTTCAGGCCCAGGCCGGTGATTTCGCGGACGGCCTTGATGACGCCGACCTTGTTCGCGCCGACTTCAGCCAGCACGACGTTGAATTCGGTCTGCTCTTCAGCAGCCGGTGCACCAGCGGCGGCGCCGCCAGCTGCCGGAGCTGCCATTGCAGCTGCCGACACGCCGAACTTCTCTTCGAAAGCCTTGACCAGGTCGTTCAGTTCCATGACCGACATTGCGCCAACTGCGTCCAGGAACTCTTCTTTGCTAATTGCCATTTGAAACTCCAATATTTAGTGTGTAGTTAGTACTTGAGCAAAAAGGCTTGGCTTATTCAGCCGCTGCCGGTTCCGCTGCGGCTTCTGCCGGAGCTGCGGAACCTTCGCCTTTTTGTGCTGCCACGGCAGCCAGAACTCGTGCGAAGCCGGAAACCGGAGCCTGCATGACGCCCAGCAGCTGGGCGATGAGGACTTCACGGCTCGGGATGCTTGCCAGCGCGTTGACGCCAGCGACATCCAGGTTCTTACCAGCGTAGTTACCGCCCTTGACCACCAGCTTGTCGTTGGTCTTGGAGAAGTCGCTGATCACCTTGGCTGCTGCCACGGCGTCGTCCGAGATCGAGTAGATCAGCGGACCAACCATGGTCTCAGCCAGCGGTGCGAACTGGGTGCCTTCCACAGCGCGACGTGCCAGCGTGTTCTTCAGAACACGCAGGTACACACCCTGCGAACGAGCATTTGCACGGAGTTTCGTCAGAGCACTAACCTGGATGCCACGGTACTCGGCGACGACGATGGTTTGCGCGGTTGCTACTTTTGCGCTAACTTCTTCGACGACGACCTTTTTGTCATTCAGATTAAGACCCACGGTCAATCTCCTTAAATGATGTGAGGGACATCCCCCGCATCGGTTCGAACACGGCGTCCGAAGTTAAGAAGTACGACAAAGCATCGACTACAAAACTTGTTCGGGTTCGCCATCTGCGTTGGGTGATCTATTAACCTCCTGCCACGATCAGAGGGACAGGACTGAAGTCCTTTCCCCTTGGTGTAGCATTCGGCCCAACGGTCTTTGATTGCCTGGCGGGTTGCCCCGCCAGCCCAAAGATCTGCCCTGCGGTGAAACTGCAGGGACTAAAACTTGCTAATCAGGCAGCCAGGGTGCCCTGGTCGACGCGGACGCCAGCGCCCATGGTCGACGAGATGGCGACCTTGCGCAGGTACACGCCTTTCGACGATGCCGGCTTGGCCTTGTTCAGGGCGTCGATCAGCGCGACCAGGTTGGTCTTCAGCTGTTCGTCCGAGAACGACTTGCGGCCGATGGTGGCGTGCACGATACCAGCCTTGTCGGTACGGTACTGGACCTGACCGGCCTTGGCGTTCTTGACGGCGGTGGCGACGTCCGGGGTCACGGTGCCGACCTTCGGGTTCGGCATCAGGCCGCGCGGGCCCAGGATCTGACCCAGGGTACCGACGATACGCATGGTGTCCGGCGAAGCGATCACGATGTCGAACGGCATGTCGCCGGCCTTGACGCGCTCTGCCAGGTCTTCCATGCCGACGATGTCGGCGCCGGCGGCTTTAGCCTGCTCGGCCTTGTCGCCCTGTGCGAACACGGCGACGCGGACGGTCTTGCCGGTACCAGCCGGCAGCACCACGGAACCGCGAACGACCTGGTCCGACTTCTTCGGGTCCACGCCCAGCTGGACGGCGACGTCGATCGACTCGTTGAACTTGGCGGTAGCGAATTCTTTGACGATTGCAACAGCGTTGTCGAAAGCGTAGACCTTGTTACGATCCACTTTGGCTTTCATTTCTTTGACGCGCTTGGACAGCTTAGCCATTTAGATACCCTCCACCGTGATGCCCATCGAACGTGCCGAGCCGGCGATGACGCGCACAGCGGCGTCCAGGTCGGCAGCGGTCAGGTCCGGCTGTTTGGTTTTTGCGATTTCTTCAGCCTGGGCACGGGTCAGGGTGCCGACCTTGTCGGTGTGCGGCTTGGCCGAACCTTTGGTGACGCCCGAGAACTTCTTGATCAGGTAGGTCGCCGGCGGGGTCTTCATCTCGAAGGTGAAGGACTTGTCCGCGAAGGCGGTGATCACCACCGGGATCGGCATGCCCGGCTCCATGCCTTGGGTCTTGGCGTTGAACGCCTTGCAGAATTCCATGATGTTCAGACCGCGCTGGCCGAGGGCCGGGCCGATCGGAGGGGACGGGTTTGCTTTACCAGCCGGCACTTGCAGCTTGATAAAACCGATGATTTTCTTTGCCATGATGGCTCCTATCTCTCGATTGAGTGGTAGCGCTCTGTGGCACCCCGATCAAGCTACTGCGCGTTGCACTTTTGGTCTGCGATGCTCGCTGTACCTTCGTACAGCTGCGCTTCTCGACCAACATTGCCGCCGCTCGCCACGCTTGCTCGGAGCGCCACGCGGAGCTCCTCTTACCGGATTCCGCCTAGCTGCTGCGACGCTCCGATTCGGCGTTTTAGACTTTCTCTACCTGCCCGAACTCCAGTTCCACCGGAGTCGCGCGGCCGAAGATGGTGACAGTGACACGCACCTTCGATTTTTCGTAGTTGACTTCCTCGACGTTGCCGTTGAAGTCGGTGAACGGGCCTTCCTTGATCCGCACCTGCTCGCCCACTTCGTACAGCACTTTCGGCCGGGGCTTTTCGACGCCCTCCTGGACCTGCTGCATGATCTTGTCGATTTCGCGGGCCGGGATCGGGGTCGGCTTGTTGCTCTTGCCGCCGATGAAGCCGGTGACTTTCGGCGTGTTCTTCACGAGGTGCCAGGACTCATCGGTCATTTCCATCTCGACCAGCACATAACCCGGGAAGAAGCGGCGCTCGGACACCGATTTGCTGCCGTTCTTGACCTCGACCACTTCTTCGGTCGGGACCAGGATCTGGCCAAACTGCTCCTGCATGCCGGCGCGCTCGATGCGCTCGGTCAGGCCGCGCATGACGCTCTTTTCCATGCCCGAGTAGACATGTACGACGTACCAGCGCTTGTTGCTGACCGGAGTACTCAGCGGCGCACCAGCGTCTTGTGCCGGGACATCGCCCGGCACGTTATCTTGCTGCACGTTTTCGCTCATTATCGTTTCCACCCCAGGATCACGTCGTACATCAGGAACTCAAGAATCTTATCCGTGCCCCACAGGAAGATCGCCATTACCAGAACAAAACCGAATACCACGGCGGTGATCTGGGTCGCTTCCTTGCGGGTCGGCCAGACGACCTTTTTCGTTTCACGTACAGACTCTTTGGCGAAGCCCAGGAAGTCGCGACCGGTAGCGGAAGTCCACAGCAGCAGGACGGCAACGACCAAACCAGCCACGAGTGCGCCTGCGCACATCAGAGCTGGTTTGTTCTGGCCTTTCAGGATGAAAAAGCCAACCACGCCTGCAATCGTAGCAACCACTGCCAGCGCAACCTTGAACTTGTCGTTCGAGGTGCTGACGGTTTGCACGGATTGATTAGACATACTTAATTTTACTTTCGGGTGCCTGGCACCGAATTCGGTGGCAGGGGCGGAGGGCATCGAACCCCCAACCTTCGGTTTTGGAGACCGACGCTCTGCCAATTGAGCTACGCCCCTACAAAAACTTCTAGTTGAATCGAGCATTATACGCGGTGCGGGTGCGCCGCGCAACACTCTATTGTTGGGAGGAACAGGAACGTTCCTCCCGATGTGACTCTATTACTGCTTAGGCGATGATCTTGGCAACCACGCCGGCGCCGACGGTACGGCCGCCTTCGCGGATTGCGAAGCGCAGACCTTCTTCCATCGCGATCGGGGCGATCAG
>NZ_JBDGIN010000020.1:0-78869 GCF_057657395.1 Telluria sp. Soil_C_11
CTACCAACTCCAAACCACCGCCACCACTATCTGCTCAGATCGTCAATCCCAACTTCCCCCAGCAACCGCGTAGAACCTAAAAAAAGGCGCCGTGGCGCCTTTGCTTTGGTGGGCATGGAGTGCCCACCCTACTTACCGGTTACGCGCCGGTTACGCGGCCTGCTGTTGCTGCTGCGGCTGCTCCAGCGCCTGCACGTTGTCGGTGTTGCCGTTGGCATCGGCGATCGCGATCTTGCGCGGCTTCAGGGCCTCGGGCACTTCACGCACCAGTTCGATGGTGAGGATGCCGTTGTCGAAGGCGGCGCTGACGACCTTCACGTGGTTGGCCAGCTGGAAGCGCTGCTCGAAATCGCGCTGGGCGATACCGCGGTGCAGGTAGTGACGCTGGACCTCGTCCTTCTCCTTGCGGCCGGTCACGTGCAGGGTATCGCGTTCGGAGACGATCTCGATCTCATTGCGGCTGAAGCCGGCGAGCGCCATCACGATGCGGTATTTGTCTTCGCTGACCAGTTCGACGTTGTACGGCGGGTAGCTCGGCGCGGCTTCGGCGCGCTGCTCGAGCATGTTCACCAGGCGGTCGAAACCGATGGCGGAACGGTACAGGGGGGTAAGGTCAAAAGTACGCATGGTCGTTATCCTTTCAAATTAAGCGATAAGTTTCCGGACCTCATCGTGAGCATCCGTTGGGACCAATCTAATGCCCCCCGCATGCGTTTTCAAGGCATACGAAATATCGTTTTTAAGGCCACTTTTCGAATTTTATTCGCATCCATGCAGTCGGGCATTATCGCTTCCCGAGCGGTGCTACACTCGCCGTTTGTTGTCTTTTTGGTCCTCCACCGATCGCTTTATCTGCCATGACCGTACACCACCCGCATCGCCGTTTCCAGAAGCTGGCCACCCGTTCCGCCTCTGCCGTCGCCATCGCGCTCGCGCTCGCCTTCCCGGCCCGCGCCGAGGTTCCGGCCCCCGTCGACCAGCCCTATCCCGGCACCATCGTCCTGAACGTCGATGCGACCAACCTGGCGCAGCAGATCTTCCGCATGCGCATGAGCATTCCGGTCAAGCCGGGTCCGCTGACCCTGCTGTATCCGCAATGGCTGCCGGCCAACCATGGCCCGAACGGTCCGATCACCCAGCTGGCCGGCCTGAAGTTCACGGCCAACGGCAAGCCGGTCGAATGGACCCGCGATCCGGTGCAGGTGTTCGCCTTCCACGTGAACGTTCCCGAAGGCGCGACCGTGCTGGAGGCGGAGTACCAGTACCTGTCGCCGCTCGACACCAGCCAGGGCCGCATCACCATGACCGACGAGATCCTCGGCGTGCAGTGGCCCTCGGTGACGCTGTACCCGGCCGGCTACGTGGCGCGCCGCATCACCGTGCAGCCGAACCTGAAGCTGCCCGCGGGCTGGCAGTACGCCACCGCGCTGGAAACCGCCGACCGCCAGGGCGACGAAGTCCATTTCAAGGCGCACGACCTGGAAACCCTGATCGACTCGCCGCTGTTCGCCGGCCACTACTACAAGCAGTTCGACCTCGACCCGGGCGCCAGGGTGCCGGTGCGCCTGAACGTCTTTGCGGATAGCCCGGAGAGCCTGGAAGCCAAGCCGGAGCAGATCGAACCGCACCGCAAGCTGGTCCAGCAGGCCTACAAGCTGTTCGGCTCGCACCACTACAAGCACTACGATTTCCTGTTCGCGCTGTCGGACGAATTCGGCGGCATCGGCCGCGAACACCACCAGTCGAGCGAGAACGGCGTCAAGCCGGGCTACTTCACGGAGTGGGCCAAGGGCGAGGCCGGACGCGACCTGCTGCCGCACGAGTACACCCACTCATGGGACGGCAAGTTCCGCCGCCCGGCCGGCCAGGACGTCCCCAACTTCAACACCCCGCTGCAGAACGAACTGCTGTGGGTCTACGAAGGCCAGACCCAGTACTGGGGCAACGTGCTGGGCGCGCGCTCCGGCCTGGTGTCGATGCAGGGCGCGCGCGATGCGCTGGCCGCCACCGCCGCCCGCTACGACAGCGTCGCCGGCCGCGCCTGGCGCGCGATGCAGGACACGGTCAACGACCCGATCCTGAACGCCCGCCGTCCGCTCGGCTGGGCCAACTGGCAGCGCAGCGAAGACTACTATTCGGAAGGCCAGCTGATCTGGCTGGACGTCGATACGCTGATCCGCGAAAAGTCGGGCGACAAGAAATCGCTGGACGATTTCGCGCGCGCCTTCTACGGCATCGACGACGGCAGCTTCGTGCCGGCCTTCTACACCTTCGACGACGTGGTCGCGACCCTGAACAAGGTGGTGCCCCACGACTGGGCCACCTTCCTGCGTACCCGCGTGAACGGCCACGGCCCGGGCGCCCCGCTGGACGGCCTGGCGCGCGCCGGGTGGAAGCTGGTCTACACCGACACCCCGACCGACTACATCAAGAGCTACGACGAGCGTCTCAAGGGCGCCGACCTGAGCTACTCGGTGGGCTTCACCGTGACCTCGGACGGCAACGTCCGCAACGTGATCTGGGACGGCCCGGCCTTCCGCGCCGGCCTGGCCGCCAACACCAGCATCGTCGCCGTCAACGGCCGCGTGTTCAAGCCGGAGGTGCTGAAGAAGGCCATCAAGGAAGCCAGGGACGGCAAGGCGCCGATCGAGCTGCTGGTCAAGAAGGGCAACGTGCTGCGCACCATCCCGCTCGACTACCACGCCGGCCTGCGCTACCCGCGCCTGGAGCGCATCCCGGGCACCAGGGATCGCCTGGATGGGATCTATTCCGCGCTGAAGTAACAGGAGGCCGAGATGGAGATCATGCCGATTTTGCCGGAATCCGAGGTCGAAGCGACGGCCGCCCTGCACCTGGGGAGACTGCTGTTCGTGTTCGGCCGGATGGAGCTGAACCTGGGAATGGCGCTGGTGAATGCGCAGCCGGCGGAAAACTTCGAGCGCGAGATCGTCAGGGTCGAACAGCTGGCGTTCGGCGACAAGCTGCGCGAGTTCGAAGCCCTGGTACTGCGGCGCCATGCGGGCGATGCGGCCCTGCTCGCGCGCTGGCAGCGCTGGTTCGCGGCGGCGCACGGCCTGCGCAAGCTGAAGGACGCCTTCGCGCACGGGCGCTGGGGCTTCCTGAACATGCAGCAGCAGATCGTCCACGTGTCGAAGCTGCCGGGCAGCCCGGACCAGGACGAGGTCCGTTATACCCTCGCCGCGTTCGCGGCGCGGGTCGTCGAGGCCGAGGACGTGGCCGAGGAGTTCTGTTCCCTGACCGATCTGTATCGGACTGATTCACGTCATCGAACTGCCACGCCAAAGCCATGAGCTGGAGCTGCCGCTGTGCCGGCGGCGGCGACTAGCCGGCCATGATCTCCGCCAGCTCGGCGGCGATCTGCTGCGCCAGCAGGTGGATGTGGTAGCCGTCGACGAAGCCGTGGTGGGCCTGCACCGAGAACGGCAACTGTAGGCCGCCATCCGGGCCGTCGCGGAATTTACCCCATGCCAGCGAAGGAATGTCCGGCGTGGCCAGCGACGCCATCGGATGCTGGATCGAGGTGAAGTCCAGCCACGGCATGCAGGTGACGAACACCTGGTCCTTCGCGTCGCGCGGCGACATGGCGCGGTACTTCTGGTTCAGCGCCGTCATATTGCCCGCCTCCTCGCGCGCGGCCTGGCCGTTGGCGACGAAGGTGCGCACGTCGTCCGACCAGTCGAACTGGGCGAAATTCAGGTCGAAGTGCTGGTTGACCACGGTGAAGGACGGGTGCAGGCGCTCGATGCGGATCACCTCCCCTTCATGCACGCGGTAGCGGAAATTCTCGACCTTCAGGATCGCGCGCAGCACGGCGAACAGCAGCACGTGGAAAGGCGCCAGCTTCTCGTCCTTGCACCAGGGCCGGAAGTCCGGCAGGTCCATGCGGAAGCACAGGTTGACCGCCGGGCTTTCCATGCGGTCGAAAAACTCGAAGCGGTCGCGCCGCCGTTCAAACTCTTTCATGTGGTCGTGATTGCTGATGCGGGGCCGGCATTGTCCCATATCCGGCGGCATCGGCTCATCGCGGTGAGATATAGCGCGCACTCCACGCCGCGATCACGCCGGCCACATAGGCCGCGTCTTCCTTGCCGGTGACGAGGTGGTCGATCCCGTCCAGCGACACGAAGCTCTTCGGATGCTGGGCGATGCCGAAGATGCGGCCGGCGTTGTCGACGTCGACGGTGCCGTCCTGCGGCGCATGCATCACCATCAGCGCGCGGCCCAGGGTGGCGATCCGCTCGTGCAGCCGGTGCCGGGTCGCGTCCTCGACGAAATGCTGGCGGATATGGAAGTCACGCCCGGCCAGGTTCACGCGCGCCTCGCCCAGCTGCTGGATGGTGTCGACGTGCTCGGACAGCAGCTTGTCGACCACGTAGTGCGGGTCGCTCGGCGAGGCGATCGTCACCACGGCCGTCGATTCCGGAATGCGGTGGGCGGCGGCCAGCACGGCGGTGCCGCCCAGGCTGTGGCCGATCAGGAGCTTCGGCGCGGCGAATTTCTGGCGCAGGAAGTCGGCGGCGGCGACGATGTCTTCCACGTTCGAGGAGAAATTCGTGTCGGCGAATTTGCCGTGGCTGTTGCCCAGGCCGGCGAAGTCGAAGCGCAGCATGGCCACGCCGAGGTCGGCCAGGCCCTGCGAAATGCGGGTCGCCGCCAGCACGTCCTTGCTGCAGGTGAAGCAGTGGGCAAACAGCCCGTAGGCACGCGGCGTGCCATCCGGTGCGTCGAGCTTGGCCGAGATCTTGCCGTGCGGCCCCTGGAAATCCATGCGTTCGGTGAGCATCTGTTTCTGTACTTGCTGAAGATGGCGTCACTTTGCACGGGATCGGTTGCGCTGGCAAGACGCGCAGGACAAGGGAGGACAGGCTCGTCCTCCTCATGGTGTCCGGAGTGAAGGCTCCGGATCGGGCGGAAGGTCAACGCGACTGGCCAGGATTCTTGCTGCCGGGTTCCCGGACCTGGTTGCCCTGCATATTGCCCTGTGCGCTGATTTTGCCGGCCGGCCCGTCGGCCTTGCCGCGGACCTCGGCCTCGTCGCCGCCGCTCTGCAGGTTGCCCCGGAATTGGGCGCTGGTCTTCTCGCCGCGCGTGCCTGCCTGCTCGAACGGATCGCGGAAGTTCTTCACGGTTTCCTCGTGCTCACGCATGTTCTTGTCCGTTTCTTCGACGGTGGCGCGGGTCACGTCGTCCGCCAGCACGCGGGCGGTGCGGGAGGTCTCCTGCACATGCCGTTCGGTGACCTGGGCCAGGTCGACCTGGGTCGCGGAAGCGATCTGGGAAAGATGCTGATGGTAGGCGCGCAGTTTTTCGGTGGCGGGCTGGGCACGCGCGGCCGCGGCGGACATCGCGTCGGTCGGACGCTCGGTGGTCAGCAGGCGCTGGCCGACGTTGGCGGCTTCCTCGAACAGTGCCTGGTTCAGCTGCATATTCAGTTGGCCGACCTGCTGGAATGTGCGCGACATGACCTGGGACAGCTCGTTGAAGAAAGCGACCTGGGCATCGATGTGCGAACGGAGTGCGGGATTGACGGATTGCGGAAATGGATACATGGGATACCTTTAATGAATGGGAAATGCCTGGAACAGGGCCCGCCAGATGGGATGCGCCGATGCGCCTGGCGGTCGTGGGCAGGGCAGCAGCGTGCTGCCTGGAAGGACGGCGATCACTGAAGATCGCGTGCAAGTGTCGGACTATGCGCTCTTTTTGATGCACGTGCCGGAAATCTGCGGATGTATTTTTGTGTATTGGATACCGGAAATGAAAACGGGAGAGCGCAACTGGCGCTGTCCGCCCCCCGCCGTGCGCCTGGCGACGGGAAATGCGTATAACGTGAAGCTATACGGAGCGATGGACGCTCCGTCCTCTCGCCGCCTGCGTAACGCCGTGCCTGGCCCGACCGAAAATCACACGGCGTTGTTATCGAAAGCGTGAGCGCCATGAATCACGATAACCAGGGGACAAGCTTCCGCAGCCTCCCGTTAACGGACGAGCAGGACCGCGAAATCAAACACTACATCCACACGAAACAGCGCAAGGGCGAGCCTTGGGATACGCCGGAGCTGCACGCGATGCTGGCGGACATGCTGAACCCGCCGGAAGTCGTCGATGACGATTCGCAGGCGAGGGACGACAGCATGGCCACCGAGCGTGCGACCGCGGAAGGCGAAGAGTCGCTCGACACGGATCGGCTGCAGTTCCATCGCACCTGCTAGCACGCTGGCTGGCGCATGCCCGCTTATCCGAACAGGCCGTGCAGATACCAGCGCGGTTCCGACTCGTCGGCCCCGATCCGCTCCCGGTACACCCAGTACAGCGCATGGTCCCGCCCTTCGGCGATGAAGTAGTCGCGCGTCTGCGGCCCGTTCCACCAGCCGGCCTCGATCCGCTCCGGATTCGAGGCCATGCGCAGCGGTGAACCATAGAAAGGCCGGTGATCGCGCATCAGCAGCGCGATCGGCTTGGCCAGCAGCCAGGTCGGACGCGGCAGGCTCATCACGTCGGGCGGCATCTGCGCGTTGCGCGCCCGATCACTGATCTTCTGCTGCACCGGTACCCAGAGGTTGGCCTGCTCGGGCCGGTAGTCGGCCATCGGCAGCGCCTGCAGCACATTGTCCGCGCCCAGCCGCGCCACCAGCAGCTCCAGCATGCGCATGCGGTCTTCCTCGGTGCCGCCCGGCTCCGGGAACAGCGATTCGTTGGGCGGCGCCATCGGCTGCAGCTGCTTCGCTTCCAGCCCTAGGCCGATCACCGGCGCGTCCAGCACCAGCTTGGCCAGGCGCTCCTTCAGCAGGCGCACCAGGTGCTCGTCGCGCCAGGCCGGTTCGGCCAGCACCACCTCGACGCAGGTGGGCGCGCGCGCTTCCCTGCCCCGCTCGTGTTCCAGCCTGAGCACGATGCGCTCGACCGCCAGCTGGCGCGCGCACAGCCAGCCGGTCAGCTGCAGCAGCAGGCGCCGGGCGCCCGCCAGCAGCAGTTCTGCGTCGTCGATGCGGTCGAACAGTTCGAGGCGCGCGGCGAAGGTCTCGGGGGCGGCGATCCACTCGTGCAGCTCGGGACTCAGGCCGTAGGCGGCATCCACCAGGTCGAGCAGCGCGCGCCCGCAGCGCCGCTGCAGGCCCGGACGCGGCAGGCGCCGCAGCTCGCCGAAGCTGGTGCAGCCGATGCCTTCGAACCAGGCCGCGAACGGACGCGCCGGCGGCGCCAGCAGCACATCGAGCAGGTCGAGGCGGCGCACCAGCGACGGCATCTTGACCGTGCGCGCGCCACCATGCCGGCCGCCGCCACGCGCCAGCAGCCAGGCGCCGCGCGCGGTCGGGGCACAGCCGAGCGAAGCGGTGAAGCCCAGCGCGCGCACGTTCGCGCGCACGCGCCGGCACAGCGCGAGCACGCCGCCGAACAGGCGCAGGCTGGCGCCGACGTCCATCAGGAGGGTGCCCTCCTCGGCCTCGGCCACCTGCGGCGTGTACTGCAGCATCGCCATCGCCACCGCGACCAGCGCTTCGGCCTCGCGCTGCAGCGAGCGCTCGTGGAGCTGGGCCTCGGGCATCAGCATCAGCACGCCGCCGCGGCGCATGCCGGGCTGCACGCCGGCGGCGCGCGCCATGCCGGACATCGCCAGCACGCGCTCCTGCTCGAGCACGACGCTGCCGGCGTCAGTGCACCAGCTGGGGCTGAAGACCTCGAGCGGTAGCCGGGGCAGGGACAGGCCGATCCATAGGCGCATGGCGTTGTGGTTGGGTATGTACGAGATAAGAGGAAAGCGGCAGGAACAGCGGCGCATCGCGCTGCGGTCCCCGGCGCTTGACGAAGTCGATCTCCAGGCCGCCGGCCTGGGGCCGCAGCGCCAGGCGCAGCGGCGCCGGCGAGGCATCCTGCCCCGCCGCCAGCGGACGCATCATGAAGAACAGGGTTTCGCCGCCCTGCGCCGCCAGGTGCAGGCGGCGCAGGCTGTCGCTGCGCACCTGGTTCTGCCAGAACAGCAGCTGTGAATAATAAAAAAAATTATCACCGGATGAACAAAACCGTCACCAGATAAATAAAAACGTCACTTACTCTTAATACAACTCGCCAAGCACTGCTCAACCGAATGATCATCAAGTTCCAGACCAAGCAGATGGTGGGCAACTTGAACAGCTAAAGCGAACCGCTTTTTTAGCGGCTAAAAAGAAGAAGCCACTCGCATCCGGGACACCGGAGGGAGTGGCTCTTTTTGTTTAAAAATAAGGGTAATTTCTACCGCCTGCGGTACGGGTCTCGGGGCTTGCCCTGAGTTTCAGGAAAAGCCGCGCGCCGTATCGCCACGGCTCGTCGTGGCGATACGTTTCTCATCCTGTCTTAGAGATGTCTACCCCCAACAGTGGATGTTGGAGTAGACGTTGCCGTGTACGTTGCAGTCGGCGTTACTCATGCCAAGTAGCTGTTTATAGCGCACGGGTTTTGCTATCTTTTTCGACTGTTAGCCGGCAAGAAAGCGGGTCTTTAGATTCTTTAGGTCATCCAAAACGTCAGCTTCGCTATTTTCAGTATCTGCGAGATACGACTCAACAAATTGGATCGCGCCTTCCCGGTCGCCATTCAGATACAAAGCAGCAGCATAGCGCTGAGGATAACCTCCAAGCATCGGCACCCGACTTTTCAAAAAAGGCAGCAAACTTTCGTAATTACAGATATTTCGCATGAAGGGAATACCAAATTCCTTGATAGCGAAAGCCAGTCTGCTTGCCTCAACTAAAACATCGTTCTCATTATGGAAAATAAATTGGGGGGTATCTGGCACCAACTCCCCAAGAAAAACCGCAAAAGTTGCGACCTCAAGTGGCTTAAATTTCTTACCTTTCGCTTCTGAAGTCATTCTCATAATATTTTTAGAATGCACTCCAACAAATGGATTTACACGCACAAATCCAGTATGCACTCCTGCATTTAGGCCAACCCAACAATAAAAATCATCATCAACATTTAGCGTTCCTACGCCCCCCCTTGTGGCAAATCCCAACTCCCGCAAGGCATCAGAGCATTTGCTTTCTACATATTTCCTATCGATCTTTTCGATCATGATTTACTTTCTATCCACTGTGTGCTCTTGAATTTTTATCTTTTCACCTGGTTCCAAGCCAGCCTTCCTAGCATTTTCACCGACCGGCGTCACTGGTTTTCCGTCTTTAATGTCTTGCATCAGCTGCTTCTGTCCTTTACTTAGCTGGGCACCGCCAGTTTTAGTCTCAACAATGCCAAGCTTTTCACCAATTTTTGTAATGAAATCCGCGACAGTTCTTTGTCCTGTACTGGTAACAACAGTAACCTGCTCACCGGCCACAGCCTTGCCCAACTCTGCCCTCGTGGCCGCCTCGCCGGCTTTTCCAGCAACTCTGTTAGCAGCCAAACGCTCAGCTGCGCTTATACCCACCTTAGTAGCGCCACCTCCTGGCACAGGCACAGGTAGATCAGAAGTGGCGATATCATTTACTGCCAATCCAGTTACAAGCAGCCTAACCCCAAGGGCAATCAATGCGGGGTTTCGGCCATCTGGGTCGATATATTTGTAAGGGCTGTTGTTGGCGTAAGCGTATCGATTGAAGCTGCCGCCAGTGTTCGCATCCGTGGTCACCGGATCAATGCTCAAGAACCGCCCCGCCACCGGATCATAGAACCGCTGCTGCATATCCACCAACCCCAGATTCGCAGCGTTCAAATGCCCCGTGAACCCGACCGTCGGCTCGGTTCCCGCAGCGGTCGCGCCATACGGCTCATAACGCGTACGGCTGATCAAGCCCCCGGTAGAACTGGTCTTCGCCACCGGGCTGCCCAGCCCGTCCGTATGATCGTACACTACCCCACCGCCACTGACCTCGGCGACGAGATGCCTGTTCAGATAGACATACTTCGTGCCCGACGCTAGCGCCTGTCCGGTCGTGGTTTCGTACAGCAGCTTCCCTTCCTGGCCATACACGTAGATGTGATTGACGCCATCGGTACCCACGACGCTGGTGCGCCGCCCCAGCCCATCGTACGCGTGGGTCGTTATCCCGAGTGCGCTCCTCATCCGGTTGCCGATGTCGAAGCTGTAGCTTTGTCCGCCGCGCAGGATGATATTGCCCTGGCTGTCGTACTGGTAGCCCAGGGTATAGCTGCCGGTCACGCTGTCGAGGCGGTTGTTACCGTAGTTGATGTTGTGGGTCAGCGTGCGCGCCTTGGCCCCGGCCGTGACCTGGCTGGACGTGAGATTATCCAGTGCGTCATAGCCGTACCAGGCATCGCCCCACAGTGCAGGGGCACTGACACGCTTGAGCCGGTTGAGGCCGTCGTACTCCATGCTGCGGGACGTGACGCTTTCGGCCTGGTCAGTGATCGAGGCGACGTTGGCGTTTTTATCGTAGGTGTAGCTGTCCTTGAGCACACTGCCGTCCTGCGAAAGCTGCGGCAGGCCGCGTACGTACTGCGTCAGGCTGTGCAGGATGCCGTTACCGTAGCTGAACTGCTTGATTGCGCCGTTGGGGTAATAGCTCACGCCAGTTGCGTAGCCGCCGGCTTGACGTGGTTCACCCAACGCATTCGGGTTGTAGGCGACCGCAAAATTGTCCGGGTAGGTCAGTTGCGACAGCGATCCATTCGCGTCGTAGCTACGGCCGATTCGATAATTGACGCCGCCGTAATTCAGGGTTTCGCTGGTGGGCAGGCGGCGGTTATTGTAGCCGTAGGTCCAAAGGGTGCCGTCGGATTGGATTGTATTCGGCAGACCGTCGTTCGTATAGGTGCGGTAGATGGCAGGACTGGCGTCACCATAGGTCGTGTTCTTCAGACGGTTGCGCGCATCATAGGTATAAGTAATCTTTTTCGATCCCGGGACGTCAGTGGTATTGCACGAGTTTGTGGCAGTCAGCGCCAGACCGCTTGCGCGCCAAGTAACGTTGTTAGCAGCATCGTAATTTTGGATCGTCGCGCCGGTTTCAGGCTCGATGGTCTTGCACAGACGCTCATAGCCATCGTAGACATAGCTCCGCGTGGCGCTGACACCATTGCCGCTGCGGGTGATCGATGTAGTCTTGCCGAACACATCGCGGCCGATGTTAACACTGGCTCCCTCAGACATGCTGATTGCGGTGACTGTGTCATCGGTTGGCTGGTCAAAGGCTTGATAGTAGTACGCTGTGCCGTTGCCTTTCGCGTCCATATAGAGCTTGACGAAGCCAGGATAATACGAAAAGCCTTCATACAAATTCCCTAGCTCGCTGATCCGCGTCGTCGTCGTCGGGCGGCCCAATGCGTCGTACTGAAAATAGACGCCTTCGGACGACACATCCTGGCTATCCGCTTTTGGGTAGGACTCGTAGACGGTATGGCCTGCGAAATCGTACTGGTGCTTGGTACGACGCATGGTGCCGGCGCGGTCAGCATCGTCCCAGCGTTCGGTATAAGCGGGGCGCCAGAGTGCATCGTAGTAATTTGCCTCAACAGCAGTACCAGTCACGACGAGCTGGCGCCAATGTCCTGGC
The DNA here is from genome assembly GCF_057657395.1 of Telluria sp. Soil_C_11. Classification (NCBI taxonomy): domain Bacteria; kingdom Pseudomonadati; phylum Pseudomonadota; class Betaproteobacteria; order Burkholderiales; family Oxalobacteraceae; genus Telluria; species Telluria sp. Soil_C_11. The sequence goes on from NZ_JBDGIN010000020.1 coordinate 11,514, forward strand.
GCCAGGTCGAATTCCCAGGTGCCCATCTGCGCGACCGTGACGGATGTCGGATTATAGGTAAGCCCAGTTTCCTGTGGATAGGTAATCGATGCCAGCCGGCCCATTGAGTCGTACCCCAAGGTCGTCGTCTTTCCAGCCTCGTTGGTCAAGGAGGTAATCTTGCCGATGTTATTCACGACCGCGCTTTGCGTGGTGCTGTCGGCAAAACGGATCAACTGGGGGATGCCGCGACTGTAGTTCAAATATGTCGTCGCCTGATGCAGCCCGTCTTCCTGTGTCGCCAACGTCCCGTCAGCGTTATATGTGAATGCGGCATCGAGACGCCCAAAACGGCTCACTGACTTCAGGTTTGCGGTCGCGGCTTCATAAACATTTTCTACCGCAACTTTCCCCGTCTGTGTTTCCGTGACCTTGCCAATCTTGCCCAGAACCCACAGCGGATAATTGTCCACGTAGTCCGTACGCTCGACCCGTCGGTAACCCAGGCTGCTGTACTTGTTCACAAGCGTTGGCCTGCCCAGGCCATCAAATGAGTTCGGATCCGCCTCCCAGACGAAGTCGACACCGTCCTGGTTGGTGATACGTTGATCTACTGGCGCCAGATAGACGGAGATGTCACTATCTCCATCGCTGCCCCCGCCGTAGTTGTAACCGAACTGAGTGGGATATGGTCCCGCCCCAAAGGCACGATAGCGTGTGCTCGTCGTTTGCACGTTATCGACCGACGATTGTTCCAGTCGGCCTTCCGTATTTTTATAGTAATTACCGAAGGTATAGCGTTTAACGGTCCCATTTGGCTCGGTGACGCTGACAGTCTTACTTTTGGCACAAGCACTGTCACACGGTGCATAGCTCGCACTTGGCGTCCCGTAATCGTAGCTCCACGACATCGTCGCGAGACCGGGCCCGCTAACGGTCTTTGAACTCAACGATTCGGTATAGAAGAAAAGGGCCGGGCGTTGTGCCCAGCCGCTGGCACTATCGCAGGTCTTTGGGATACCGGAGCGCCCATGCACGGTCCCGCGCAAGTTAAACGTTCCCGTGGCGCCTGACGGGTGAACGATTGAAAAAGTGCGATCGGTGCTATCAATCCCGCTTGGGCTATCACAACTCTGGACATTACTCACGGATACGCTGTTGTTGACGCTGTCGGTGTTACCGAATTGCCAGGAAGACCCGTCTGGTAGCGTGACACTTGCCAGATCGGTCGTGTTGTATCCGTAGGTCCAAGTCCTGGTTCCATCCGAGACGGTACGTACTCGCCCGGTGATTGCCGTCGAATCGTAAGTCAGCGAAATCGTGCGCCCATCACTCGAATCAATGCGGGTCAAATGCGTCGGGGCGGCGGGATCATAGGTAAACCTCACCCAATTCCCGAACCGGTCGGAAATCTGGGTAGGGAAAATCCACACTTCCTTGCGCAACAACATGTCCGGCCGGATGTCACCAGTTTCGCTTGGCCGCGAGAGGGAAAGCGCAGTATAGCTTGTCATCCAATCGAACCGATATGAGATGCCTTCCGGGGAAACAGCAAGAAAACCTTCACCCATGCTGTGGGTGGAGCTTGTATCGTTGGCCAAAGACGGAAGGCAAGACACCGACCAGAGCGAGGTCGTGACGATTGGGTAGGCTGAAGCCGGGCCGGGCGCTAGCGTAAATCCAGGCGCCCTGCCAAGCAATTGCTGATCGCCGTGGCCGGGAACATAAAGGAAGCTGCCGTTCCAGAAATCCTCAGGCGACCAGACCGATGTACCCCGTGCGCCAACCGCATCGGGTGGCGCTCCAAAATAAGAGCAACGCGCAACGGAGCCATCGCCCGCTTTCCACCCATCGCTTTGTGAAAACAACCCGTGCAGGTGCGGGATTTCGATGTCCCAGCGTCCAAAAGCGCGTCCACCCAAGTTCCGGCTTCCCGTAACAAACCGCCGTCCGATCTCGACTGGCAAGGCGTTATTGCCTGGGATGGAAACATCCGTCTGAGTGAACTCCAGTGAGCCGTTGTAGAGGTTGACCCGATCGCCAAAGAGATCGGTACCGAGTTTGGCAATGGCGCCCGGTGCCTTGATTTGCTTGTACTGCTCATCGATGACGGTGGTCGTCTGTGCATACACTGTCTTGGCAACCAAAAGCATGCCAAAGACAAAAGTACCAAATAAAGACGAGCGAAGGTTCAGCTTCGAGTTCGGTTTTCTGAGGTGCATGATTGTCCTCTTACAATATTTATGGAGCAATCATACATATGGGAAATCGCACAAAAAGCGCAAATTGTCACAAAAGAAACTCGCCACGCATAGAATTCATTTATTTCATATCCATGCCTTGACTTCCATTGGCTCGCTACCCAAATAACCCATGAAGGAACCAGCGTGGCTCTTGACCCTCGCCTGTGTTAGCAACCCGTTCCCGATAAACCCAGAACAAGGCATGCTCCTGCCCCTCGGCAACCCAGTAATCCCTGGCGGCCGTGCCTCCCCACCACCCAGCTTCAATGCGCTCCGGGCCCGCCACCATTCGCAGCGGTGAGCCATAAAACGGCCTGTGGTTTCGCACGAGCAACGGGATCGGATTTACTAGCAACCAAGTTGGCCGGAGAATGCTGCTCAGGTTCGGCGGCAGCTGTTCGGTAATCACCGCCTCTCGCACCTTCTCCTGAATGGATACCCACGTGTTGGCAAACTCGGGCCGATAATCTGCTACCGGCTTCACTTGGCGAACCTTATCCTCACCAAGGCGCGCTACAAGCAGCTCAATCATGCGCACCTGATCTTCCTCAGTGCCGCCGGGTTCAGGGAAAAGCGACTCGGTGGGAGGCTCCATTGATTGCAGCTGGGTGGTCTGGAGCATCAATCCGATTACTGGAGCTTCCAGTACCAATTTTCCAAGTCGCTCTTTTAGCAAACGCACGATGTGATCGCTATGCCAGGCCGCCTCGGCCAGGAGAATCTCGACTTCGGTCGGCGCACGCGCGACACGGCCGCGTTCGTGTTCAAGCTTGAGCATGATGCTCTTTACTGCAAGCTGCATCGCACACAACCAGCCGACCAGCTGCAGAACTAGGCGCTGTGCACCGGCCAGCAGTAGTTCAGCATTTTCGATGCGGTCAAAAAGTTCTATCTTTGCTTCGAACTTCGTGGGCGCCTCGATCCATTCGAACACCTCAGGAACGCTGCCGAATGCGCAATCAAGAAGATCGAGCAATGCACGCCCACACCGACGTTGAAGACCCGGGCGTGGCAGCCGTTGCAAGTGACCGATCGTATCGCAGCCAATTCCTTCAAACCAGCTAGCAAAAGGCCTCGCCGCTGGCAGAACCATGACAGGGAGACGATACAGCGTGCGCTCTGATGACTGCTGCTTTAACACGCGGCCACCGCCAGCTCGTGCGAGCATCCACGCTGCCCGCGCGGTTGGAGCGCAGCTCAACTTCCCAGTAAAACCCAGGCCACGAAGATCGGCGCGGATGCGCCTACATAACGATCGGATACCACCGAACAGCCGCAAGCTCGCGCCGATATCCAGCAACAGCGTCGACTCTTCCGCGAGCGTTACTTGTGGCGTGTATTGCAGCATTGCCATGGCAACGGCCTGTAGCGCAGCTTCTTCCCGTGCAGCGGTACGTTCATGGATTCGTGCATCTGATGCCAGCATTAACACACCACCACGGCGCATCGCGGGCTTAATGCCGGCCATACGCGCGCCGCGCGACATCGTTAATACCTTCTCTCGCTCGAAGACAACCGTAACGCTGTTACTCGACCAGCTCGGTTCGAAAACCTCGAGCGGGAGTTGGGGTAGGTATAGTCCGATCCACAGGCGCATGACGATGAACAAAAGAGGGAGACAAGGGCAAGAACAATGCAGTTTCGCGCTGTGGTCCCCGCCGTTTTAGAAAGTCGATCTCGACGCCACCGCGCGCTGGCCGAACCCCGAGCCGAAGCAGCGCGGGCGAAAAATCCTGCGCTGCAGCGAGCGGACGGAATAAAAAGAAAAGGCCCTCCCCGTCTGCCGCCGCCAAACTCAAGCGTCGCAGGCTCTCATTTCGAATGTGGCCTGACCAAAACAAAAGAGCGTGACATCCGCCGTTTCGTAGGACCTGTTCTGCAGCCCAGAGTGCGTCAGCTGTGCGATCAGGCTGCACCCAGGTAACTTGTGATGGGTTCAATCCCATTGCAGCCAATGCGATCGAATTTGGGACATGTGGCGGCTGAATCATCATTACCCGACGTTTACCGGCTGCTGCCAGTGCGGGTTGCAGAAGCCTCAACTCTCCTGTACCGGGCTGGCGTAAATGCAGCTCAACCATGCTACTGGTCGGCCACCCTCCTCCTGGTAACTGGGCAGATAAGACAGGATAGCCAGTGTCAACACAACGTGTGCTCGAACGACCAAGCTGCGAGGCGCGCCATAACGACGGATGAATCGACTCCGGCGCCGAATGGATCTCAGATAACATATCAACCTCACAATACTGTATACCCATACAGTATATGATCGATGAGGTTTTGGCAAGACGTGGACGCCTGCCCCTCTACATCAAGCGGTACGTTCCTATAACAAGCAGCCCAATTTGTATCCACTTTGAAACAATCAGCTGCAGCATGCCTGCGCCGAACACAATGAATGTTGCATTATTTTCAAATAATCTCGGCCTTGACCGCCCTTGGAATCAACTCACGCGTGAACTACTCTGGTAAACGAAGCGCACCCTGCAGCGCCGCTCGCTTACTGCCCAGTTCCAACATCACGAACAGCGAAAGATGATCCGCTCATACCGCTAGTTAGCGGAACCTTAAACGTCAAGGCGAAGTTGCTAGATGTGAAACTGCCAGAAGCTTTTGATTGGATCTTAGATCAATATTGATCAAAGAGTGCTTGGAATGCGTTTGTGCTGAGTCTGCAATTAGCCGACTGCAGACTCTCAAGACGGCTCAGTGCGCCAACTCAGTTAGGAAGATGCGACAAATGGCAAAGAAAAAATACACACGCAATGAATCCGACATTCAAAACCTGTTAAGGCAAGGACGTGGAAAAGGGATTGGAGAAAACTATATCCCATACTTCTTTGTCCGTGATGTCCCTAGTCTTGGCCGATCACATCGCATCTATAGCAAACTCAGTGGCCGTGTTCATCACTTACTCTCCGACATCGAATATGGCCATTATTTGACGTTCGATATGGACGACTCGGTTGTTGATATTAGAGAGCAATTCGCTTTAAACCGTGACGAAACGATCAAAATTGCATCACTCCTTGGTTTTCGACATCCTAAAGATCCAAGAAGTGACACCACTTCCGTTATGACCACTGATCTGGTAATTACATACAAAACTAGGTCAAGCCCAATTCACAAAGCGTTTGCAATTAAGCCAACCTCTGAAACCCATAAACCACGCGTGAGCGAAAAACTGAAAATTGAGGAAGTATATTGGAAGGAAAAAGGTGTTCCTTTTCAAGTACTGACGGAGCACGATATCCCCCTTCACCTCAAGCGTAGCCTGCAATGGCTTAGACAGTATCACGACCTTTCCAAGTTCACAGAACCATCCCCAGGACGCTTTGATGAGCTTGCACAGCACCTCTTAATTTGCATCTCGGCTTCGAACACCCATGAGATAACGCTCTGCGAAATATGCGGACTGCTCGACAATCACCTCGCATATGAGGTGGGCTCTCACCTCATGATCGCTCGACACATGCTTGCGACACGCATGCTTCAAACCAATCTAAATCGTGAGCAGCTATGGAATACGCCGATTTGTGAGATTGAAATACATCCGAGACTGCTTCCCAACTGCTGACGCACGATGGACGTTTTCGTAAAAAACACTGTTGTCCGACTGTCGGCCGTCGACGAACCCCGGCGAATTCTCTACGTGTCCATTGAAAAGGATTTTCTTGTTTCCATTACTTTACACGGCCGGCGCTGCTCTCCAATTTTATCTAGCTATGGAGACTGGATGAGCATGCTAGCGGATGGAACGCTTGAAATTATCGAGGACCCATATCTGGAACTTCCATTCAATCATGCGTTGACTGAAGCGATGAGATCCCGCAAAGCGAAAGCTTGGGCCGCAATTGAATCCCTGATCAGAGACGTTCCTGCCATTTTCCAATCAAGTCACCGCAACCACCAGATCAAAACTCGTGCAAGAGAAGTTGGATGCCATATTGACAGTATTCGCGATTGGCTGAACGAGTATTGGCAGATGGGTTGCACTCCTTCAGCTCTCTTCGGAAAAAGAAGGAACTGCGGCGCACCAGGCAGACTAAAACCAACAACGGTGAAGTTGGTTACGAACAACGAAGGCGAAAAGACCGAAGAAGTCAAGCGGGGCACGCCCCGATCCACAACCCCTGGAATAGGAATGAATGTTTCAGAAGAGCATCGACGAATTATTCGTATAGCGACAAACCTTTTTTACAAGAAAAACAAGAAGGCCACCCTGAAATATACGTATCTGAAAATGATCCGACAGTACTACGCCGATAGCACCCGAGTCGATGAAAACGGGAAAATAGAAATAGTACATCCGGATGGCGTGCCAACTTATCAGCAGTTCACATATTGGCACAAGAAGGAAAATTGCGAATATGACGTAATTCAGGCCAGAGAAGGCAAAACCTTTTTCGAAAAGACGCTACGTCCTCTACTCGGAAACAGTACATTTGAAGCGATTGGGCCAGGCTATCGTTACCAAATTGATGCAACCATTGCAGACGTTTATCTTGTTTCGCGAATTGATCGCAACACGATCGTAGGACGTCCTGTAATGTACGTCGTCATCGACGTCTGGTCGCGATTGATTGTCGGCCTATATATAGGTTTAGAAAACGTGTCTTGGACGACAGCAATGATGGCTATCCATAACGTCACGTTAAACAAAGTCAGCTATTGCAAGCAATACGGCATAGATATCCATCCTCAAGAGTGGCCAGAAACACCCCTCTCTAGCGTACTACTAGGCGATCGAGGCGAACTTCTTTCTAAACAAGCAGACAGACTGACTGAAGTGCTCGGTATCGAGATCGAAAACACACCGCCCTACAGGGCCGATTGGAAAGGAATCGTGGAAAGGCAATTTCGGCTACTTCCCGCGAAGTTTGCCGCGGACGTGAAGGGTTACGTGGACAAGGATTTTGGGGAAAGGACCGGGCCGGACTATAGATTGGACGCTTGTTTAAATTTACACGAGTTTACGAAGATTGCGATTCACTGTGTACTTGAGCACAATGCCACTCCAGTCAGCGGATATCCTTTGGAAAATGCTATGGTAGCCCAACAGATTCCAGCAATCCCCAATGAATTATGGGAATGGGGAATAAAAAACCGTATGGGGACTCTAGTACGGCATCCAGAATCCAAACTCCTGTTTGCCCTTCTACCTACCGCCGACGCCAGCGTCACCTCAAAGGGGATCGCCTTTCTGGGACGGCATTATTATGCGTCCGCGCTAGACAAACGAGCGTGGTTCAACAGAGCACGGCACAAGGGCCGTTTCAAAGTCTTGATTTCATACCATCCCCACAACCTAAATACCATATTACTACACGACCCAGTGCAGCGAGATCAATTCACCTGCTGCACCCTAATCAGCAATGACAGCTCGGACCTAAATTTGTCTGTCCAGGAGGTAGTCGCCAGAATAGCTAAGGCGGCCAAAACGAATGCAAGCAGAAGTTACGAAACCATAAGCACGCAGATAACGCATCAAAAGGCGATCGAAGAAATCGCAGCGTCTGCCGACGCAGAGAAAAAGGAATTGGGTCCGCCGACAACGAGTAAAAAGGAAAGAATTTCGAATATACGCTCATATAGACAGGTTGAGAAGACCCTACATAGGCTCATAGATGCAGGTATAAATGTTGCTACAGCGCCTCAGCAATCTATTGAACACGATCGCCCTACATTCGCGCTTCCGCCGGTCAAGCTTTACGCCAGGGCGCCTATATTTACCGATGACGACGAGGCGAAAATTTAAGCAGAATAAAATCTCCCAGCTTGGTTAAGATAGAAAAAATATCTCATTTCTCAAAGCGCAATTGCGAGATACAGTCATCCACTTTCTTTAAGAATATGGCACATCTCTCTAACACTGAGAAGAAGCTAAACGATTCGCGACAAGCCTATGACATGCCAAGGGCTGAGCTCAAGCATGTTGTCGCCCAGTATACGCGGAGTGAGATTCCCGAATATGTAGGAAATGAATTTATCGAAGCATTAGGCCCTATCCCTTCAAGCAAGCAGCTCGCGACATTGATGACGAATCGTCCCGCGTACGATCCGCTCGAACGTGAAAAGCCTGATCATATACGCAAGCATCTTATGCTTCGGCTCAAACGCTTTTACGAACCACTTACGGAGCAAAATTCCATTGCTCAAACACTTAGCGAAATGGTTCGTAGCGGCTATGTAAACCGTAACCCATCCTCTCCAGCGTTCAAGCAATTCTTGCAGCTATCCTATTTAAAACGACAGCAGCTCGATATGGTCGAGCAAGTCCCTGACACTGACCCTATGTGCGACTCCTATGCCATCATCGGCGTATCTGGAGTGGGTAAATCACGACTGACACGCCGTGGCCTAGCCCAATTCCCATCATTGATCTGGCATCCCAAGTTACGAATACATCAAATTCCCTACATCATAGTCGAGTGCCCCTACAACGGCACTGTTCGGCAATTGGCGATGAATTTCTTTAACGAGCTCGACAAGATAGCCAACACCTCCTACGAAATACGCTTTGCAAAACGCAAAATGACGGTCGAAGATCTCATTCGCGAAATCAACGCAGCAGCTCATCTTTTCGGAATTGGTCTCATTGTGATTGACGAGATTCAACATGCTAAAGCAGCTTCTGGCACGGCAGGAGAACAGAGATTTTTGAATTTCATAGTTCGTTTTGTAAATACTTCTGTCGCGCCAGTTGTACTCATCGGGACGATGTCTAGTCTCGAAATGCTTCAATCTGACTTCCGACAGGCCAGGCGCACTATAGGAGCCCTATTACGAAACCACCAGAAGGATGAGGAGTGGGATCACTTCTTAAAGAGCATGTGGCATTACCAGTGGACAAGAACTCCTACGCCGTTAACCGAAAGGCTGAATGAAGCAATGTATGAACGTACCCAAGGCGTTCTGGATCTAGCAGTAAAACTTTATCAATACGTGCAACGACGGGCGATAGATTGCAGGACTGAGAAGATTACGGCTGATATGATTCATGTTGTTGCCAACGAAGAGCTAACACGTGTTGCTCCTATGGTCGAGGCACTAGCTTCAGGAAACTTCACGAAGCTTGCTCGTTACGGAGACCTTACTATGCCTGAGGTCAACACTGCTAGTTTTTCCAAACAACCAGGGTTGAATGGCGCCGGCAGCTTACAACAGTTACTTTGTAATTTAAAAAATGAGCCGCAACCAGATCAATGACAAGAAGGCGGCATATAGAAACCAATTAGCTCCCCCCAACGTTACAGCGGCTTCCCTGAACCGCTTAAAACAATTTTTCCCACAAAGATGCTATGGCGATAGGTTACTTTCCCAATCTATATCCTGATGAAATTTTGGGAAGCGCTGTTGCTCGGTATCGTGTGCATACCATGGCAAGTTTTGATGCGCATGTCAACAAAGAACTCTACGGCAAAGGCCAACTCCATACCTCAATCGCCCTACCAAGGGGACTAATAGATCTTCATGAGCTTATCGAACCTTTTATAGGACTGTCGTTGGAAGAATTAGTTTCTCGCGCCACTCTATATCCTTACTACACCGCTTTTGCCAACAAAGATACCAAGGCGCGCATCTTAAGGAAGATGCTCCAACAGCGTCAAGGTCAGCGAGGTCAACACCGTATCGGAGGACGGGAACCGCCGATTATCAGGATGAAAGTATGCCAAAGTTGCATCAGCGAAGACGTCGTACGCTTTGGTGAAAGTTACTGGCATCGGACACATCAACTGGACTGCGTCCATTTTTGCGAGAAACACATAACACCACTCATGGAAGCAGTAGTCCCCATTGGCACCAGGAAAGCTCTATGCGCTTTAACTCCGCAGGTCGTGACACGCCCCTATCTACCTTATCTTTCTGAAAGGTCGAGGCAAAGGCTCTTTGAAATTGCTTCCCTGGCCCGACAATATTTAGATGGATCAATCATCCATGATAGAACAATTACCAGAAGCTCTCCTCCGAAAGCATTTCGTGATTTGTATGCGCTTGGTCGCTTCCTGAATACCACAAACATCAGGAGAGATTTTATACATTTCTTTGGAAATCAATGCCTTGACATACTCGGAATCCAACTTACCCAAGAAAACAAGATTGACTGGATAAGAGATATATTCAGCTCACGTTGGATCCCAATAAAACATGTGGCGACTCAACTATTCCATCATGAATTTGCCATCCCACGCTGCGCCCTCGTGCGAGGCAAAGATCATGTGCAAGAAAAGATAAAGATGCGCGTATGGAAGTGCCAGAACCCTGCCGCCCCTCATTTTGGACAACGGGTCATTACCAATGTTCACCTGACGAAAGATTTCGAAAGAAATGGAGGTGTAGTATTCAAATGCACATGTGGCTATCACTTTTTCATTCAATCCAAAAGTTGGAACTTCTACAGTGAACCGACAGAAAGAAAAGTATTTGAGTTTGGAGATCTTTTTATAAAAACCGTACGTGAGCTGAAACTTCAGGGAATGCGAAATATTGATATTGCAAAGCGTCTTGAAGTATCTGATGGAGTCATAAGAAGAATGTTAGAACCGGGCTATGACTCACGACTAACGCGCAAATACGGAATAGAGGATGCAAGATTTGCCAGTCGCTTGCAGAGCACAAAGAAAATCGCAGAAAAGAGGCGAGATTTTGCTGCTGAACCGTTCGACGAAGAACTCGCAAAAAAAATTGAAGAAACTGCAGGCCTACTCCTTATGCAGGCTCCTCCAAAAAGAGCAACGGCCAATCGTATTCTTGAGGTTGCGGAAATCAGCGTTGAACGTCTCTTTAGCAGACCTTACTGCCTTGCAGCTCTTTCTGCACTCCAATATCACACCGAAACAGCAGCTGCCTTTCGTCAGCGGGAAGCTTGTTTTGAGGAAAACAAATCCTTACTTTAGGGCTGCGCGATCGTTGACACATGGCTGCGCATCCTCTGTTAGGCATTTTAGTGAGAGTTTTTTTCTTCCTGATGAAAAGCGATATGACCGACTGAGCTGTCGAACAGTGATAATTTTATCGCTTCGAACCTCTCTTCTATATTCTTTCTCCCTCAGTGATGAAACTCTTTTTGGTGAAATTTTTTTTCATTGACTACAGCAGCGCGCCGCAACTGCCGCTGCGCAGCACCTGTTCGGCGGCCCACAGCGCATCGGCCGTGCGCTCGGCGCGCAGCCAGATCAGCTGGGAAGGCGGCACGCCCAGCGCGGCCAGGGCCAGCGCCTGCGGCGGATGGGGCGGCTGCAGCAGCACGATGCGGCGCGCCGCCACCGCCGCCAGAGCCGGGCGCAGCAGGCGCATCTCGCCGATGCCGGGCTGCTGCAGCAGCAGGTCGACCAGGGCGCCGGTCGGCCAGCCGCCGCCGGGCAATTGCGCCGACAGGGCCGCATGGCCGGTGTCCACGCAGCGGCTGTGGGAACGCGCCAGCTGCGAGGCGCGCCAGAGCGACGGATGCAAGGATTCCGGCGCTGCCGATATGGAATCTGAGCAGTTGATCATGGATGATGCGAAGAAATACTGTATGTTTATACAGTACTATTCTCTTCAGGTTTTGGCAAGTTTTATCTTTTGGAATGCCGCTATGGAATCATCACCGGATGAGTGAAACCGTCACTTGCCATGGTGATAACTTCGCTCGTACACTGTCTGCTGGTCAATGTCTGCAATCGGCCTATGGCGTTGAAAAAGTCGGGCAGCAACTTTTTAGGCCAGAAGTGGACACATGAATACTTGCGCGGGGGCGAGAAATGCAATTGCTTGATGACGTTCGAAGCGGTTGGGGATGGGCGGGCATCGAACCGGTCGACATTATCGAGGATAACGACTTCGGCAACCTGATCCTCAAAGACGTTCGCGGGCACTAAGATATCTACACCACAATGAACCCATTGAGTCTTGCGATCCCTCTTGGCCTTATTGGTCCAGCCCTCACGGTCAGTGTCTTCGCATATTTCTGGCGCAGCTTGCTCCCACGTTTCTGGTGGTTTATCGGCATCGGCGCGATAGCGTCATACATCTTGATGGCGATATGCCTGACATGGGCGCTTTCCAATGTTGGCATCACTGGCAGCGTTCCCACAACACCTGAACCGACGCTTGATCCGCTCACCATCCCTTATCTCTCGTTCATGCTGATATGGCTGGCAGGTAGCGCAGTCATCCTGTTCCTCATCCGGTATCTATTGGCGAAGACATGAACTGCCGCGCATGTCCACTTTGAATCGTGGACTCAAGTCATTACTTCCATACGCTCACAAATCGAGCATCCTGATCAGGAAGAAGGTGACGAGCCCCAGGCCCAGGAGCGACAGCACGAAGATCGCGGCCACCTGGCCGCTCGCGCGTAGCACCGCGCGCGCCTCGTTCTCCCTCTTCTTCCCCTTCTTCCCTTGATCGTAATGCCACTTGATGGCGAAAAACATGCCCGTGCCTAACACGAGAAACTTGAACGTCACGAAGACTGCAGGGATCCAATCCATCATTTGAGTAATTCCAGGCTATTACTTGACACTATCTATCGTGAGGAGCACCACCTCAAAACGCTGCTTCGGCGGACACGCGTTACCAGACCAGGATGAGAGAGGAGAAAACGTCAGCGACTGCCATGCAGGGAGGGGGTTGCTGCACGCTCTGAGGCATACTACTTGAAAGCAATCTCCATACATTGAGACAAAATGCCCCAGTTGAAAACCATACAAGATGAGGATTTTTCCATCTGGTTGCCGCGATTGGCCGGGAACAAAGGACCGCGTTTTTTGCAGATTGCGGATGCCTTGCAGGCAGCGGTGGCAGACGGATCGCTGAAACCGGGCGACCGCCTGCCTCCGCAGCGCCAGTTGGCGGCACAGCTGGACGTCGACCTGACGACGGTCACGCGCGCATACGACGAAGCCAGGCGCCGCAACTTGCTGGAGGGCCGGGGCGCCCGAGGTACCTATGTCGCCGCGCCGAAAGTCGAATTGACCTCGGTCCTCGACCTGAGCATGAATACCCCGCCACCGCCCGATGGCGTGGACTTCGACGACATGTTGAAACAAGGTTTGTCTCAAGTACTGATGAGGGCGGATAACGAATTGCTGATGACTTACCACCTGGGCGGGGGCAGCGACTCCGACCGTCAGGCCGGCGCCAGATGGCTCGAACCGATGTTCGGACATCTGGATTCCCGACAGCTTGTTGTCTGTCCGGGTGCGCAAGCGGCGATCGCCGCCCTGATCCTTGCGCTGACGGAGCCTGGCGATGCCATCCTGGCAGAGCCGACGGGTTATCCCGGCTTGCGGGCCGCGGCGACCCAATTCGGCCGGCGCATCGTTGCGGTGGAAGCGGACCAGTACGGGATGGTGCCCGAGATGCTCGAGGAAGCGTGCCGCCAGCACAAGCCCCGGCTGGTCTACCTCAATCCGACCTTGCAGAACCCGACCGCCATCACGATCCCGGAACGCCGGCGCAAGGAGCTCGCCGGCATCGCGCAGCGCTTCAACGTACGCATCGTCGAGGACGATCCCTACTGGCTGCTTGCCGATGCCCCGCCGCCGCCGATTGCCACGTTTGCCCCGGAACAGGTGGTGTATATCTCTACCCTGTCGAAATGCCTGACGCCCGGCTTGCGTATCGCCTTCGTGCTCGTACGCAACCCGCACGAACGCGAACGCGTCCTGGTCGCGCTGAGATCATTTGCGCTGATGGTCGCTCCCCTGACGGCCGCGCTGGCCACGCAGTGGATCCTCGACGGTTCGGCGCGCGGATTGATGGAAGGCGTACGCAGGGAGGCGCGCCTGCGCCACCGGATGGCCCGGGATATCCTGGCGGGGCGCTACGCCGGCGCCGGAGACGGCCTGCATGTATGGCTCGAGTTGCCGGCGTACTGGAACTCCTCGCAGCTGGCGCGTGAAGCCGCTAGCTCCGGCATCGCCGTCACGCCGGCGGAGGCATTCGCTACTGGCAGCGGCTCCGTGAATGCAATCCGGATCTGTTTGGGTAGCATCAAGGACCGTGGACACCTGCAGGCGGGCCTTCAACGGCTGTCCCATCTGCTTGCGCGGCGGCCCGAGCCGTTCGGCGCTGCCGTGGTTTAGCTATTCGCCGCCCCTGCCGATCTGCTGCCCCAGGAATTTTTCGACCCGCCCCCAGAAATCCAGGCGCGTCTCGGTCAGTTTCCAGCCGTGCGCTTCCTCGTCATAGACGACCCACTCGACATGCTGGTTGGTCTTCTTGATCGCGTCATACAGCTTGCGGCCGTGGTAGATCGGCACGCGCATGTCGGCCCCGCCGTAGGCCAGCAGCAGCGGCTGGGTCAGGCGCGCGGCCTGCTTCAAGGGTGAAGTGGCGGCGAACTGCGCGGCGTCCTTGACCGGGTCGCCCACCAGCGTCGGCATGCCATAGCGCTTGTATGCCTCGGACATGTCGCTGTCCCGGGTCCAGTTGCCGGTGTACAGCAGTTCGATGTCGGTCACGCCGACCCAGTCGATCCCGCATTTGTACAGGTCCGGATCGCGGATCAGGCCCATGAGCGTGGCATAGCCGCCGTAGCTGGCGCCAGCGATGCAGATGCGTTGCGGATCGGCCAGGCCTTTGGCGATGGCCCAACGGGTTGCGTCGGCAATATCGTCCTGCATCGCCAGTCCCCACTGTTTCCAGCCGGCGCGGAAATGGTCTTCGCCATATCCGGTGCTGCCGCGGAATTCGGGCTCCAGCACCAGGTAGCCGCGCGACGCCAGGAACTGGGTGTCGCTGTCCCACCGCCAGTCGCGCCCGCGCACGTAGGGGCCGCCATGCACCAGCACGACCATGGGCAGCTTCTTGCCTGCGCTGTTGTTCGGGACCGTCAGCCAGGTCGGGATCTGCCTGCCGTCCCGCGCCTTGACACTCACCAGGTCCTGCGTGGCCATCCGGGACGGATCGATCGCCGGGCGGCTGCTGCCCAGCCTGGAGAGCTTGCCAGTCGTCATGTCGAACAACAGGTAGACAGATGGCTGGCGATCCGACCACGATTGGACCAGCACGAACGGGGTTTCGGAACGCACGCCCACGCTCAGGACGTTCACGCGGCCGGGAAGCAGCTGGTCGACAGTGGCTTGCGCCTTCTTCATGGCGGGATCGAACCACGCCACCCCTGCCGTATCGGCCGTATAGCGCACACCAAGCAGCCTGGCGGAATTCGAAACCAGTTCGCCACTGAAATCGAATTCGTCCAGGCCGACCAGCGGGCGCTCCGCGACCTTGCCGGTGGCCAGGTCATAAGCGAACACCGCGCTTTTGTCGCGCTGCAGCCGGCTGGTGACATACAGGGTGCCCTCGGGGGTGAATCCCAGCGGTGTGAACGAACCTTTGCCGCCCACGAACAAGTCCCGCGTGACCAGCTTGCGCCAGCGGCCTTCCTTGGGATCGAGGTAATGCAGGGTTTCCAGATTACCCTCGACCGTGGTGACCAGTGCGGGCCGGCCCCTGGCGTCGAGCCACCAGTCCCGGGTCTTGCCTGTTCCCGGGCCGGGCACGGAGTCCGAGTCCCCGCTGACGGTATCGAGCCTGACCAGTTCGACCTCTTCGGCAGAGTGGTCTTTTCCAAAATGGACGGTCTGCACATAGACCCAGTTCGAATCCTGTGCGCCCGGCTGGTCCAGCATGAAGGTATTCCAGGGCAGCTTGTCGCCGTTGTCCGTGCCATCCGAGATGAACCTGCGTCCCGCCACAGCCACCAACTGGCGCCGCACGGTGCCGTCGCTGTTCACGGCAAACAGGCCGGGCGCATAGCGCTCCTCGCCGGCCGCCGTGTTCTTGTCGCGCGAATCGTAGAGCAGCCGCTCGTTGCTGACCCACTCGAAGTGACCGACATCCGCGTTCGAGAACCCGGCCACCACCTTGATGGACCGGTCGGCCAGGGTGACGATACCGAGCTGGTCGTGGCCCTTGTCATTGTTGACCAGCATGGCCAGGCGCTTGCCGTCGGGCGAGAGCCTGGCATCGCCGACGCTGGGATTGTCAAAAAACGCAGCGATGGGGACCGGTTGTTCGCCGGCATGGCAGACTGTCGAGATCAGCAGGACCAGGTGCAGTAGCACGATGCGGCGCAACGCAGCGACGCCAGCAAGGGAAAGCTTGTTGCGCATGATGGGAAGAATGGTTATTGATGCAACATGGTAACTTTTCCGTCGTATTTACTCCACTGCAATATTTCGAAAGATTTTCGCTGCCATACGCGCTACAGCCGTGGAACCGGTTGCTGGCTCGGGAACGCCCCGCCGCGCTGCCCTGCAAAAAATGAAATAATGTCGGCATTCTGTTCAATTGCCTTGCATAATGCCTAACACCACACCTCCTGTCGGGATCCGGCCATGACCACGACCATGCACACCATCGGCCTGGTCGTGTTCGTGCTGGCCCTGCTGCATACCTTCTCGACCCACCTGTTCGAAATACTGGCGCACCGCCATCCGCGCCACGCCGGCCTGTTCCACCTGCTGGGCGAGGTCGAGGTCGTGTTCGGCTTCTGGGCCTTCGTGCTGATGGTGTTCATGGCCGTGGTCGAGGGCCGGTCGGCGGCGGTCGACTATGCCGAGTCGCGCCACTATACCGAGCCGCTGTTCGTGTTCGTGGTGATGGTAGTGGCGGCCTCGCGACCGGTGCTGGAAGCGGCCCGCAGCCTGCTGCGCATGCTGGCCCGGCTGGCGCCGGTGCGCTCCGAAGTGGCGCAGGCCTGGCTGGCGCTGGCCCTGGTGCCGCTGGCCGGCTCCCTGATCACCGAGCCCGCCGCGATGACCCTGGCCGCGCTGATGCTGGCGCCGGCCGTGTTCCGCCAGGGCATGCCGGAATGGCTCAAGTACGGCGCACTGGGCGTGCTGTTCGTGAATGTCTCCATCGGCGGCACCCTGACTTCCTACGCCGCGCCGCCGGTGCTGATGGTGGCCGGCACCTGGGGCTGGGACAGCACCTACATGCTGACGCATTTCGGCTGGCGCGCGCTGGTCGCGGTCGTCTTCAACGCCACCGTCATCACCGTCCTGCTGCGCGCCCACCTGCGCCAGATCGACGCCTCGGTCGACGGCGAAACGGCGCCGGTGCCGCCGCTGGTGTCACTGATTCACCTGGCCTTCCTGGCCGCGGTGGTGCTGCTGGCCCACCATCCGGTGCTGTTCCTCGGCCTGTTCCTGCTCTTCCTCGGCTTCACCCAGGCGTACGAGCGCTACCAGTCGCCGCTGATCCTGAAGGAAGGTTTGCTGGTCGGGTTTTTCCTGGCCGGCCTGGTGGTGCTGGGCGGCATGCAGCAGTGGTGGCTGCAGCCGATCGTCTCCAGCCTCGGCCCGACCGCCCTGTTCTTCGGCGCCCTGGGCCTGACGGCCGTCACCGACAATGCCGCCCTGACCTACCTCGGCTCGCTGATCACCGGCCTGTCCGAGCACGAGAAGTACATGCTGATGGCCGGCGCGGTGGGGGGCGGCGGCCTGACCGTGATCGCCAACGCCCCGAACCCGGCCGGCGCGGCCCTGCTGCGCCATGGCTTCGCCAACGAGTCGATCGGCGCCGTCTGGCTGCTGCTGGGCGCGCTCGGCCCCACTTGTGCGGCGGCCCTGATGTTCCTGTTGTAAGGTAGACACCGGACAGACAGGAGGACCGATGGACAACGATCTGCTGGTCAGCAAGACGGGCACCATCGAGCGCTGCATCAAGCGTGCCCGCGACGAGTACGAGAAGGACCCGACCACCTTCGTCGGCGACATCACGCGCCAGGACGCGGCCACGCTGAACGTGATCCGCGCCTGGGAGGCGGTGGTCGAGATGGGAGACCATGTGCTCGGCCAGCTCGGCCTCGCGGCGCACGATGAGCGCGAAGTGATCTCGCTGCTGGAAGACCAGGGCTGGATCGACCCCGCCCTGGGCGAGGACCTGAAGCGCACCGGCGAATTCTGCCGCGCCGAATGGGACCACCAGGCGGCGCCGCTGCCGGCCCTGGTCACCATCATCAAGCGCGGACTCGACGATGTCGACGCCTATGCGCGCGCCCTGCTGGCCAGGGCCGCCGCGGCCCCGGCAACGCCCGCCGCCGAGCCGTCCGCCGCGGACGATCCCGCCATCTAAGACCGCCAGGCCTGCCGCGGCGCGCCATCCATTTTTTGCCTAACTGGTATCATGCGCGCTTTCATGGACCGGACAACACAAAGAACATGAGCCAACCGACCAACCTGCCCTCCTTCTGGAGCCGGCTTTCCCTCGCCTTCGGCGCCTTTTTCAAGACCCTCGGCGATGCCGAGTTCGCCGCGCGCGTGCGCGATGACCAGATCGGCCCGGTCGCCGCGCCGGCGCCCGCTCCCGCCCCGGCACCTGCACCTGCACCTGCACCTGCACCTGCGCCAGCACCTGCCCCGGCCGCCGCTCCACTGCGCGTGGCGACGCCCGATGCCGCCCTGCAGCTGCTGTCCCTGCTGCAGCGCGAAGCGCGCCTGATCGACTTTGCCAACGAAAACATCACCGTGTACAGCGACGCCGACATCGGCGCCGCCGCCCGCGTCGTGCACGAAGGCTGCGCCCGCGTGCTGCGCGAGCACTTCACCATCGAACCGGTGCGCAATGAACTCGAAGGCGCGCGCCTGACCCTGCAGGAAGGCTTCGACGCCGCCAGCGTGCGCCTGACCGGCAACGTGGTCGGCAAGGCGCCGTTCACCGGCACCCTGAGCCACCGCGGCTGGCGCGCCGCCAGGGTGAGCCTGCCGCAGCTGGCCGACAAGCACGACGCCAGCATCCTGGCCCCGGCGGAGGTGGAACTGTGAGCATCAACGGTGACACCGCGCGCTACGCCATCGGCATCGACCTCGGCACCACCCACAGCGCCCTGTCGTATGTCGACCTGCAGGCCAGCGACGGCGAGAAGGCCGACCAGGGCGTGCTGCCGATCCCGCAGCTGAGCAGCCCCGGCACCGTCGAGGCGCTGCCGCTGCTGCCCTCCTTCATGTACCTGCCGCACCCGGACGAACTGGCGCCCGGCGAACTGGCCCTGCCCTGGACCGATGGCCAGGCCGCGCCCGCTTCTCTCTCTATCGTGGGCGAAATGGCCCGTTCGCGCGGCGCCGGCACCCCGATCCGCCTGGTGTCGTCGGCCAAGAGCTGGCTGAGCCACCCGAGCGTGGACCGCCGCGCCGCCATCCTGCCGACCGATGCACCGGAAGAAGTCGAGCGCATCTCGCCGCTGGCGGCTTCGACCCGCTACCTCGAGCACATCCGCAACGCCTGGAACGCCGCGCATCCGGAAGCGCCGTTCGAGCAGCAGGCCGTCACCGTGACGATTCCCGCGTCCTTCGACCCGGGCGCGCGCGAACTGACCGCGGAAGCGGCGCGCAACGCCGGCTACAACGCGCCGACCCTGCTGGAAGAGCCGCAGGCGGCCCTGTACAGCTGGATCCAGGGCAGCGAAGGCCGCTGGCGCAAGCAGGTGAAAGCCGGCGACATCGTGCTGGTGGTCGACGTCGGCGGCGGCACCAGCGACTTCTCGCTGATCGCCATCCTCGAACGCGACGGCAACCTGGAACCGCACCGCGTCGCGGTCGGCGACCATATCCTGCTGGGCGGCGACAACATGGACCTCGCGCTGGCGCACCTGGTCGCGCGCAAGCTGCAGGCCAACGGCACCCAGCTCGACGCCTGGCAGATGCGCGCCCTTACCTACGCCTGCCGCGGCGCCAAGGAACATTTGCTGGCCGACGCCAACGCCACCACCTGGCCGATCGTCGTGCCGAGCCGCGGCTCGAAGCTGATCGGCGGCTCGATCCGCACCGAACTCACGCGCGACGAAGTCACCGCCTTCATCACCGACGGCTTCTTCCCGCGCGTGGAAGCGAGCGCGCGCCCGGCCACGCGCGCGCGCGCCGGCCTGACGCAGATCGGCCTGCCGTATGCGCAGGACGCCGCGGTCACCCGCCACCTGGCCGCCTTCCTGGCCCGCCAGGCCGGCGCCACCGCGGAGCTGGAAGGTTTCAACGGACAGGTGAACCCTGAACACAGCTTCCTGCACCCGACCGCGGTGCTGTTCAACGGCGGCGTGTTCAAGTCCGGGATCCTGTCCCAGCGCGTGATGGACACCATCAACGACTGGCTGTACATGGAAGGCGCGGCGCCGGCGCGCATGCTGGAAGGCGCGGACCTCGACCTGGCGGTGGCGCGCGGCGCGGCCTACTACGGCTATGCGCGGCGCGGCGGCGGCGTGCGCATCCGCGGCGGCACGGCGCGCTCGTACTACGTGGGCGTGGAATCGTCGATGCCGGCCATCCCCGGCATGGAGCCGCCGATCACCGCCCTGTGCGTGGCGCCGTTCGGCATGGAAGAAGGCAGCGAACTCGAACTGCCGGGCCAGGAATTCGGCCTGGTGGTGGGCGAGCCAGTGCACTTCCGCTTCTTCGGTTCGACCACCCGGCGCCAGGACCGCATCGGCGAGGTGCTCGAGTTCTGGGGCCCGGACGAGCTGCAGGAACTGAACGAGATCCAGGCCGAGCTTCCGGCGGAAGGCCGCACGCCGGGCGACGTCGCCCAGGTCAGGCTGCACGCGCTGGCGACCGAGGCCGGCACGCTCGAACTGATCGCCGTCTCGCGCGAAGGCCAGCGCTGGAAGGTCGAGTTCGACGTGCGGGCCACCGAGCACCAGTGAGCGGCTCCCGAGCGCCGGCCTGGCTGGTCGGCATCGACCTCGGCACCACCAACACGGTGCTGGCCTGCGCGGCATCGGACACGCAGCAGGTCGAGACCTTCGCCATCGACCAGCTGGTGGCGCCCGGCGAAGTCGCACCGGCATCGCTGCTGCCCTCCGCCCGCTACCACCCGGCCGCGGGCGAGCTGGCCCCGGGTTCACTGCAGCTGCCCTGGAACCAGGCCGACCTGGCCGGCGTGCCGGATGCCGTGGTCGGACGCCTTGCCCGCCTGCTTGGCGCGCAAACTCCAGGTCGGTTAGTTGCATCTGCCAAGAGCTGGCTGTCGCACCACGGCGTCGACCGCACCGCCCCCATCCTGCCCTGGGGCGCGCCCGACGATGTGCCGAAAATTTCGCCGCTGGCGGCCAGCGCCAGTTATCTCGCCTACCTGCGCGCGGCCTGGGATGCGCGCCATCCCGGCCATCCCCTGGCGGAGCAGGACCTGGTCCTGACCGTTCCCGCTTCCTTCGACGAAGGCGCGCGTGCGCTGACCCTGGAAGCGGCGCGCCTGGCCGGCCTGCCCTCCCTGCGCCTGCTGGAAGAGCCGCAGGCCGCGCTGTACGACTGGCTGCACCGCCACCGCGACACCCTGGGCGCGGAGCTGGCGGAGACGCGCCTGGTGCTGGTGGCCGACGTCGGCGGCGGCACCACCGACTTCAGCCTGGTCAAGGTGGAGCTGGAACACGGCGTTCCCCGCTTGAGCCGCATCGGCGTGGGCAACCACCTGATCCTGGGCGGCGACAACATGGACCTCGCCCTGGCCCACCTGGCCGAGTCGAGACTAGCCGCGCAGGACGGCCAGCCAGGCCAGCCGGCGCGCCTGTCCGCCGCCCGCCTGGCCCAGCTGACGGAGCGCTGCCGCGCAGCCAAGGAACAGCTGCTGGCGCCCGGCGCGCCGGACCAGGTCAACGTGACCCTGCTGGGCACGGGCGCGCGCCTGATCGGCGCCAGCCGCACCGTCCAGCTCACGCGCGCGGACGTCGAACGCATCGTGCTGGACGGCTTCTTCCCGCCCAACGACAGCCGCGAAGGCGCGAAGCGGGCGCGCACCGGTATCGTCGAATTCGGCCTGCCCTATGCCAGCGATCCGGCCATCACGCGCCACCTGGCCGACTTCCTGCGCCAGCACGCCCAGGCGGCGCGCGAGGCGCTCGGCATCGAAGGGGGCGACAGCCTGCCGGTGCCTGTACCCGATACGCTCCTGCTGAACGGCGGCGTGTTCCGCGCCGCGCCGCTGGCGGAGCGCCTGGCCGGCACCCTGTCCGCCTGGCGCGGCCAGGCCATCCGCGTGCTGCACAATGCCGACCCCGACGTCGCCGTGGCGCGCGGCGCGGTCGCCTACTCGCTGGCGCGCCAAGGGCTGGCCCCGGCCATCGAAAGCGGCTCGGCGCGCAGCTACTTCCTGCTGCTCGACGACGCCCAGGCCGGCGGCCCGCTGAAGGCCGTCTGCCTGCTCCCGCGCGGCGCACAGCCCGGCGTCGAAGTGCGCCTGCTCGATCGCAGCTTCGGCCTGCGCCTGGGGCGGCCGGTGCGCTTCCACCTGGTGTCGGCCACCGCCGATCCGCACGGCGCCCCTCCGCAGCCGGGCGAGCTCGTCGAACTGGACCCGACGGACGTGGTGCGCCTGCCGGCCATCGCCACCGTGCTGCGCGCACACGCCGCGGCCGGATTGAAGACCGAGATGCCGGTGCAGCTGGCGGCCTCGCTGTCCGAGGTCGGCACCCTGGAAGTGCACTGCGTGGCCGAGGATGGCAGCGGCCAGCGCTGGAAGCTCGAATTCCAGCTGCGCGGCGCCGGGGACGACGCGCAGGACGAGGAGCCGGAAGGCGCCCTGCCGCCCCGCCTCGACGAGGCCATCGCCCGCATCGACCGCATCTTCGGCGCCCGCAACCAGCAGGTCGACAGCCGCGAAGTGCGCCAGCTGCGCGGCTCGCTCGAACACTTGCTGGGCGGCCGCGAGCGCTGGGAGACGCCGCTGCTGCGCCGCCTGTTCGACGCCCTGATGGAGCGCGCCAAGGGACGGCGGCGCTCGGCCGAACACGAACGGGTCTGGCTCAACCTGGCCGGCTGGTGCCTGCGCCCCGGCTTCGGCCACCCGCTCGACGCATGGCGCATCGAGCAGTTGTGGGCGCTGTTCGAGACCGGCGTGCAATACCACAAGGACAGCCAGGTGCGCGCCGAATGGTGGACCCTGTGGCGCCGCGTGGCCGGCGGGCTCTCCACCGAATCCCAGTTGCGCCTGCTCGACGATTTCGCCTTCAACCTGCAGGCCGAACCGGCCGATCGGGCGAAGCGCCCCGTCACCCTGGTCGACGGCAGCGAAGACGACATGCTGCGCCTGGGCGCCTCGCTCGAACGCATCCCGTCCGCCTACAAGGTCGAGATCGGCGACTGGATGCTGCAGCAGATCATGGCGATCCCTTCGATGCCGAAGCCGGACCCGAAGACCGCCGCCACCTATGCCCGCTACCTGTGGGCGCTGGCGCGCGTCGGCGCACGCCAGTCGCTGCAATCGAGCGCCCACGAAGTGGCGACCATCGAGGCCGCCGAGCGCTGGCTGGAACTGCTGCTGCAGCTGGACTGGAAGCGCATCGAGCCGGCCGGCTTCGCCGCCGCCCACATCGCCCGCAAGACCGGCGACCGCTCGCGCGACATCGGCGAGCTTCTGCGCCAGCAGGTGCTGCACAAGCTGGCCGCGAGCGGCGCGCCGGCCAGCTGGGCGGCGATGGTGCGCGAGGTCGTCGAGCTCGACCAGGCCAGCACCACGCGCATGTTCGGGGATGCCTTGCCGCCGGGCTTGAAGCTGCTGCGCTGACCGGGCGCGTGGATGCGCGCCGCTCCAGCACGGCGACGGCGTTCTTATCATTGTGCTACGCTCAATTGGACCAATGTAGTCTGAAAAACAGCTAGCTCAATCCGATGAGGCGCATCATGCACACAGAAAACCACCCATCCCGATTCAGTATCACATCGGCGATATTCAACCTGCTCGACCCGATACCTTTCGGATTTTTCGTGGCCGTGCTGATCTTCGACATCATCTATGCCAAGACCGCCAACGTCATGTGGGTGAAAAGCGCGGCCTGGCTCGTCAGCATCGGCCTGGTGTTCGCCATCATTCCCCAGCTGATCAATCTGGGCCGTACGTGGTTCGGCAAACGCCGCGTCCGCACGACGGGCGTGACCGTCAACTTCTGGCTCAACGTGGTGGGGATCGTTGCGGCGCTCTTCAACGCCTTCGTGCACAGCCGGGACGCCTATGCGGTGATTCCGGCCGCGGTCTGGTTATCCATCATCACCGTGCTCGCACTGGGAATCGGCAGGATCATCCTGGCTGGAGAATCAGTCACTTTCAAGGAGTACAGCCATGGACAAGCATAAACAGGGGTGGCGCCGCACGCTGGTCACGGCAGCCGGCCTGTCGCTGGTATTGAGCGCCTGCGGCGACAACAAACGGGTGGATCCGGCGCAGCAAATCGGCGGCAATCCAGTGCTGCCCGAAGCCAAGAATTTCCTGGTCCCGCCGATGCAGGTTCCCGACGGCGTCGGCTGGCAGGGCAACGCCGCGCCGAAAGTCCTGGCCGGCCTGAGGATCGAAAAGATCGCGTCCGGGCTCAAGCACCCACGCCAGCTCCTGGTCCTGCCCAACCAGGACGTGCTGGTGGTGGAAGGAAACGGGCCGGGAGAAGAAGCCGTCACGACGCCGAAGCAGGTCATCGCCGGGATGGTCAAAGGCCGCTCGGGCAAGGGCGGCAAGGGCGGGAACCGCGTTACCCTGCTGCGCAGGAAAGCCGGCGGCACGGGCGAATGGGAACAGCACGTCTATATCGAAAACCTGCATTCCCCGTTCGGCATCCAGCTGGTCGGCGACACCCTGTACGTGGCGAACACCGGCAACATCATGAAGTACCACTACGTCCCCGGCGAAACGAAAATGTCCGACCCGGGCACCGAGCTCGGCGACCTGCCCAGCACCGTCAACCACCACTGGACGAAAGCCCTGCTGGCCAGCCCGGACGGCAAGAAGCTGTACGTCGGCAGCGGCTCGAACAGCAACATCACGGAAAACGGCCTGGACGTGGAATACCGGCGCGCCGCCGTGCTGGAAGTCGACGCCGCAACCGGCGCCAGCCGCGTGTTCGCGACGGGCCTGCGCAACCCGACCGGCCTGCAATGGGAACCGCAGTCCGGAAAACTCTGGGCCATCGTCAACGAGCGCGACGAGATCGGCGCGGACCTGGTTCCGGACTACATGACCTCAGTCCAGGAGAAGGGTTTCTACGGCTGGCCCTACAGCTATTACGGCCAGCATGTCGACAGCCGCGTCATGCCCCAGCGGCCGGACCTGGTCAAGAAAGCCATCAAGCCGGATTTCGCCCTCGGATCGCACGTGGCGGCGCTGGGACTGTGGTTCTACACCGGGAACATGCTGCCGCAGTACAAGGGCGGCGCCTTCGTCGCCGAGCACGGCAGCTGGGACCGTTCTCCGCTGAGCGGCTACCAGATCGTGTACGTGCCGTTCGAGAACGGCATGCCCAAGGGTCCTGTCCAGCCTGTCGTGACCGGCTTCCATTCGGCCGACGAAAAGCAGCTGTACGGCGCCCCGGTCGGCATGGCGCAGGACGCGGAAGGCGCCCTGCTGTTCGCCGACGACGTGGGCAATGTGATCTGGCGGGTGAGCAGCGCCAGGTAGCCAGGAGCCGCCATGGACCAGCGCTACCGACCGATCACGCGCCTGGGCCTGGGCGGCACCGGGCTGGGCGACATGTACCACGCTACCGGCGACGCCGCCTCCCATGCGACCGTCGATGCCGCCTGGGAAGCCGGCATCCGTTATTTCGACACCGCGCCGCACTACGGCGCCGGCCTGTCCGAGCACCGCTTCGGCCAGGCCCTGCGCCGCCATCCGCGCGATGCCTACACGCTGTCGACCAAGGTCGGGCGCCTGCTGGCGCCGCATATGCCGGGCGAAATCCAGAGTCCCTTCGTCGGCGCCCTGCCCTTCAGGCGCGTGATCGACTACACGGCCGACGGCGTGCGCCGCTCGGTCGAGGACAGCCTGCAGCGCCTCGCGCTCGGCCACATCGACATCGCCTATGTGCACGACCTCTCGCCCGACATGTTCGGCAGCGAGTTCGAGCATTACTATCGGGTCGCGGCCGGCCCCGGCGGCGCCTTCGAAGGCATGGTGCGGCTGCGCGAAGAGGGTTCAATCAAGGGCTGGGGCCTGGGCGTGAACACGGTCGAACCCTGTCTGCGCGCGCTGCGCGACTCCGATCCGGACATCTTCCTGCTGGCCGGACGCTACACGCTGATGGAAACCACGCCGCTGCAGGAATTCTTTCCGCTGTGCGCGAAGCGCGGCGCCCACGTGGTGCTGGGCGGCCCCTTCAACTCCGGCTTCCTGGCCGGCGGCGAGCACTACGATTACCGGCCGGCCAGCGCGGAACAGCACCGGCACCGCGAGCGCCTGCGCCAGGTGGCGGCCCGCCACCACGTCGACCTGGCCGCCGCGGCCCTGCAGTTCGGCGTCGCGCATCCGGTGGTGGCGGCGACCATCCCCGGCGCCAGCAGCCCGGAACACCTGCGCCGCAACGCGACCCTGATGCACATGGAGATCCCGGCGGTGTTCTGGGAAGAGCTGCGGGCCGAAGGGCTGGTGCCGCCCGATGCGCCGCTGCCGCCAAGAAAAGCGGCTGCCTAGCCCTGCTCATCTGTTACTCTTGCGAATCGATATTCAAGAGAGACATACATGGCAACCGAATTGAGCTTCGTCGACTACGTTCTCGAGACGGCGCGGATGGGCAGCCGGCTGACCTACCGGAAGCTGTTCGGCGAATACGCGCTCTACCTGGACGAGAAGGTGGTTGCCTTCGCCTGCGACAACAGCCTGTTCATCAAGCCGTCGAAAGCCGTGGCCGCGCTCGCGCCGGACCTGCCGCAAGGGCCGCCCTACCCCGGCGCGAAGGACTATCCGATCGCCGACGAGCTGCTCGACGATCCGGAGGCATTGCGCCGCCTGATCGAGCAGACGGCCGCGCTGATGCCGCTGCCGAAGCCGAAGAAGAAATCCACGAAAGCCGTGCCGGCGAGCGCCTGAGCGAGCGCCACGGCACGCACCGTAGCCGCCTCCGGCAAGCTTGCCGGATTTGCGGCATCATCGTTCTCCTCGATAGCATCCAAACAAGGAGAATACGATGACAGGCAGCTCGAACCCCTTCTCGACCTATGTCCCGCCGCGGGTCTGGTCGCCCGCCACGCCGTCGGGCGGCGCGTTCGCCAACATCAACCGCCCGATCGCCGGCGCCACCCACGAGCAGGAACTCCCGGTGGGCAAGCATCCGCTGCAGTTGTATTCGCTGGGCACGCCGAACGGCCAGAAGGTCACCATCATGCTCGAGGAGCTGCTGGCCGCAGGACACACCGGCGCGGAATACGATGCCTGGCTCATCAAGATCAACGAAGGCGCCCAGTTCGGCAGCGGCTTCGTCGCGGCCAACCCGAACTCGAAGATCCCGGCCCTGGTCGACCGCAGCTTTGATCCACCGGTGCGCGTGTTCGAATCCGGTTCGATCCTGGTCTACCTGGCGGAAAAGTTCGGCGCCTTCCTGCCGCAGGACATCCCGGCCCGCACCGAGACCTTCAACTGGCTGATGTGGCAGATGGGTTCCGCGCCTTTCGTGGGCGGCGGCTTCGGCCACTTCTACGCCTATGCGCCGGAAAAGCTGGAGTACCCGATCAACCGCTACGCGATGGAAACCAAGCGCCAGCTCGACGTGCTCGACCGCCTGCTGGCCGAGCGCCGCTTCATCACCGGCGACGAGTACACGATCGCCGACATGGCGATCTGGCCCTGGTACGGCGGCATGGTGATGGGCGAGCTGTACGAGGCCGCGGAGTTCCTGTCCGTGCATAACTACCAGCAGGTGCGGCGCTGGGCCGACGAAGTCGCGGCGCGCCCGGCCGTCATCCGCGGCCGCAAGGTCAACCGCATGCGCGGCAAGCCCGAGGAACAGGTGGCCGAGCGCCACGACGCTTCCGACCTCGACTGATTCCTTTCCCGCCGTCTAGCGTACGCGCCGCGCGCCGGTTTGCGCCTAGTATCCCTTCCGGGTGCAGGCGCGATCAGCGGCGCAGGCGCAACCTCAGCGCATGGGCGAGCGCGAAGGCGATCGAACGGGTCGGAATGAGCTTGCCGAGCGGGCCGGCGTAGTTGCAGCGTTGCGTGACGGGCATGTTGATTGTCTCCAATTTCTTATCAGAATAATCATGCCGCATGGCTAGTTCTGTGCGGCACCTCTCATAAGACCGGGAGCCGAGCACAATTGATCGTCCTCAAATGCGTGAATGGTCCGCCCTTTACCCTGATCGGGTTGCATCCATAACCCTACATACCAGGAGAGTTGCCATGAGTTATGCAGACCGCGACAAATACGGCATGTACAAGGACACCGGCAGCGCCGGCCCCGGCCCCGCCCTGATGGGCGCGGACACCCTGATCGGAGATAGTGTGGTCAACGGCAGCAACGACGATCTGGGCGACATCAAGGAAATCATGCTCGATATGAACACCGGCCAGGTCGCCTATGCGGTACTGGCCTTCGGCGGCTTCCTCGGCATGGGCGAGAAGCTGTTCGCCGTTCCCTGGCAGGCCCTGCACCTGGACACCATCAACAAGCGCTTCGTGCTGGACATCGACAAGGAACGCCTGAACAACGCCCCGGGCTTCCACAAGGATGCCTGGCCCGACATGGCCGACGTCCAGTGGGCCAACCAGGTCCACAGCTTCTACGGCACCGACGTGCGCCAGCCCGGCGCGCCGAGCATGGGTCCCGACGTGTCGATGCGCGGCAGGGTCGGCGGCGCCGGCATGGGCGCGGGTGCGGGTTCGATGGGCGCCGGCCATGCGGGCAGCAGCGGCACCGGCGCGGGTTCCGGCATGAGCGGCGGCGCGGGCGGCGGCGACCTTGGAACCAGCAGCGGCATCAGCACCGATCCGCGCGCCGGCAACCAGGGCGGCAGCGACAAGGACCTGAGCAGGATCCGCGGCAGCAATATCGGCTGACGCCGGCAAGGGCGGCGGCGCGGTCCGCGATCATTACCTCGGACGTCATCGCCGCGCCGCGCGCCGCCACGCAGAATGGTCTCCATCGCCAACCAACGAAGGAGACCAGCATGAACCACGCAACCAGCCACGCCACCATCATCGCCGACCGCTACCTGGCGGTCTGGAACGAACGCGACGACATCACGCGGCGCGCCCGCATCGCCCAGCTGTTCGCCAGCGGCGCCACCTATGCCGACCCGATGATGCGCGGCAGCGGCATCGACGGCATCGACGCGATGATCGGCGCCGCCCAGCGCCAGTTCCCGGGCCATCGTTTCAGCCTGCACGGCACGCCGGACGGGCACAACGACGTGGTGCGCTTCGCCTGGACCCTCGCGCCCGACGGCGGTGCCCCGGTCGCGCAGGGCAGCGATATCGCCCACCTCGACGGCGAGGGCCGCCTGGTCCGGGTCACCGGTTTCCTCGATGCCGCCTGAGGGGACCGCCATGACCGCGCATGACCGCATCGCCGGCCCGAATACGATCGCCACCGCCGATGGCGTCCACCTGTTCTACCGCGACTGGCCCGGCAGCCATCCCCGGGCCAGGACCGTCCTGTTCGTCGGCGGCTGGTCGATGGCGTCGAGCTCCTGGGGCTACCAGATGATGGCCCTGCAGCAGCACGGGCTGCGCTGCATCGCCTTCGACCGCCGCGGCCACGGCCGCTCGAGCGATCCGGGCGGCGGCTACGATTTCGACACCCTGGCCAGCGACATCGCCGCCGTGATCGGTGCGCTCGACCTGCGCGGCGTGACGCTGGTCGGGCACTCGATGGGCTGCAACGAGATCGTCCGCTACCTGGACCGCTTCGGCAGCGCGCACGTCGAGCGGATCGCCCTGCTCGGCCCGATGACGCCGGGCGTGACGCGCGGCCCGGCCAATCCGGGCGGCGTCGATCCGGCCCTGCTCGAACAGTTCCGCAGCCGGCAGCTGCTGTGCGACTTTCCGCGCTGGATCGAGGAAAACACCGAGCCCTTCGTGCCAGGCGCGAACGCCACCACCAAAGCCTGGCTGGCCGCCATGGCGCTCGACAACTCGCTGCAGGCCCTGCACGAGTGCCACGCCGCGGTGCAAGGCGCCGACCTGGCCGCCGAAGTGAGCGATGAGCTGCGCGCGATCGGCGTGCCGGTGCTGATCGTCGCCGGCGACCGCGATGTCTCGGCCCCGCTCGACCTGACTGCGCGCCGCAGCGCGGAGCTGATCCCGGACGTGCGCCTGCGCGTCATCGAGGGCGCCGCGCACGGCATGTTCCTGACCCACGCCGAGCGGGTGAATGCCGAGCTGCTTGAATTCATCGGCGGGCGCAGGTAGATTGGCGCGAAGGACAGGAGACTGCACATGGACGACAGCCACGGCCGCGGCGACGCCGGCTACTTCAGCGACTTCGGTTCGGCGCTGCGCTACTGGCGCACGCGGCGCGGCGTCAGCCAGCTGCGGCTGTCGGCCGACAGCGGTGTATCGCAGCGCCACCTGAGCTTCCTGGAGAGCGGGCGCTCGCAGCCGAGCCGCGACCTGATCCTGAAGCTCGGCATCGCACTCGACGTCCCGCTCCGCCAGCGCAATGCGATGCTGCTGGCGGCCGGCTTCGCGCCGGCCTACCAGGAACGCAGCCTGTCCGACCCCGAGCTGGCCAGCGTGATGCAGGCGCTCGAATTCATGCTGCGCCAGCAGGCGCCCTTCCCGGCACTGGTGGTCGACCGCCTGTGGAACCTGGTGATGTTCAACGAGCCCGCGGCCGGCCTGATGCGCTGGCTGCTCGGCATGCCGCCCGATGCGCCGATCCCGCGCGACGGGTCGATCAACGTGCTGCGCCTGATGCTGAGCCCCGACGGCCTGCGCCGCCACCTCCTGAACTGGGAAGCGGTGTGCGCCGACGGCCTGCTGTGGATCCAGCGCGAAGCCATGGCCGACGGCCCGGGCAGCGAAGCGACCGCGCTGCTGGCCGAGCTGTCCGCCCTGCCCAGCATGCCGTCCATCGGCCACGTGCCGAACCTGGAGCGCCGCGCGCTGCCCTTCCTGCCCCTGCAGATCGCGCACGAGGGCGTGCGCCTGAACCTGTTCACCACCATCACGACCCTCGGCACGCCGCGCGACGTGACGGTGCACGAGTTGCGGCTGGAGTCCTTCTTTCCGGCCGATGCGGAGACGGCGGAGTGGTTCAGGGGGCGGTTCGGCGCGTGAGGTCCGGCTTGAACACCGCCCGGAACGCCTTCAGCGCGGCCGGGTGGTAGATCGTGGCATGGGTCTCGCCCGGCCACTCGTCGTAGGTGAAGGCGATGCCCGCCCTGGCCAGGCTCGCCGCCAGCGCGGCGGGGTCGACGTCGGGCCGCCCGTCGGCGCTGGCGGCGATGACCAGGGTCTTCCTGCCCGCGGCCGGCGGCGGATGGGCGATCAGCTCCTTCGCGAGCCGGCCGCCGTTCCACCACAGGCTGGGGTCGATCGCGATATAGGTGTCGAACAGGTCAGGCTCCAGCGCCAGCGTCTCGACCACGAACAGCCCGGCCAGCGATTCGCCGACGATCGCCCTTTCCTGCGTGACGCGGTAGCGCCTTGCCACCTCCGGCATCAGCTCGGTGCGGATGAAGCTGCGGTAGGCCTGCGAACCGCCGACCTTCGGCGCGATGGCGCGGTCCTTCGCGACCTCGGTGGGGCCGGTCAGGTCGCGTCGCCGCTGCGTGTTCTCGATCCCGACCAGCAGGAAGGGCCGCATGGTGCCGTTGCCGGCGCCGACCTGCAGCAGGCCGGCGACGTGCAGGAAGTCTTCCAGCATGCCGCCGTCCGGCATGTACAGCACCGGCAGCGGCGTGCCGGCCGGGATGCCCGCCGGGACGTAGACGTTGATGCGCCGGGTTTCGCCGAGCGCGCTGGAGACGATGGTCCAGGTGTCGCCGATCGCCAGCGGCGCGGCGGCGGACGAAGCCGGGGTCGATGCGCTGGATGCTGCCGCGCCGGCCCACCCGGCGGCGCAGAGATACACCGCGAATGCGGCGAATGCGATACGTGGAATGCGCATGGCTGTCCTTTCCTGTTATTTTGCCGCCGCCTGGCCGATGTGCCGGTCCAGGAAGCGCTCGACGCGCTGCCAGAAATCGATGCGGTTCCGCGGCAGGGACCAGCCATGGCCTTCGCCGGTGTACGTGACCCATTCGACCTGCTTGTTGGTGGCCTTGACCGCGGAATAGAACTTCCTGCCGTGATAGAGCGGCACGCGCTGGTCTTCTTCGCCGTATGCGAGCAACAGCGGCTGGGTGATGCGGGCCGCCTGCTCGATCGGCGACGTCGCCTTCAGCTGCGCCGCATCCTTGACCAGGTCGCCGATCAGGACCGGCATGCCGTAGCGCAGATAGCCCGGCGAGGCGTTCGACTTCGCATACCAGGTGCCCTTGTACATCAGTTCGATATCGGTCACGCCGACCCATTCGAATCCGCAGCGGTACAGGTCCGGATCGTTGACGAGCCCCATCAGCGTCGCATAGCCGCCGTAGCTGGCCCCGCCGATGCAGATGCGCCCGGGATCGGCGATCCCCTGGGCGATGGCCCAGCGCGTGCCGTCGGCGATATCGTTCTGCATGGCCAGGCCCCATTGTTTCAGGCCGGCTTCCCAGTGGCGCAGGCCGAAGCCGGTGCTGCCGCGGTATTCGACCTCGAGGACGGCGTAGCCGCGCGACGCCAGGAATTGGGACTCGGGGTTCCAGCCCCAGCTGGCGCCACGCACCCAGGGGCCGCCGTGGACCAGCACCACCATCGGCAGGTTCTTGCGCACGCCGTCCGCCGGCAGCGTCAGCAGGCCGGGAATCTCGAGTCCGTCGCGCGCCTTGTAGCGGATCGGCTCCTGGCGTCCCATGCGCGCGGGCTGGATCTTCGGGTAGCTGCTGCCGACCAGTTCGACCTTGCCGGTGCCGGTGTGGTACAGCAGGTAGCGCAAGGGCTGCCGGTCGGAATAGGACTCCACCAGCACCCAGGGCGAGCCGGGCCTGGCCGGCACGTCGATCAGGTTCACGGTCGACGGCACGGCCTTGTCCACCGCCGCCTGGATCTCCTTCATCGCCGGGTCGAACCAGACGTTCGATTCGGCGTCGGTGGTCAGGCGCACGCCGAGCACCTTGTCCTTGCCGACCAGGGAGCCGACGAAGTCGTAGCCGTGCGTGACCACCAGCGGCTCCTTGCTCACCTTGCCGGTGGCAAAATCGAAGGTCCGCAGGGTCGCCATGTCCTCGCCTGCATTCGCGATCACGTACAGCGTGCCGTCCGGGCCGAACCCGACCGGCTTGATCGCATCCTGCTCGCCGCGGTAAGCGTCATGGCTGGCTACTTCACGCCATTGGCCGGTGGCTGGATCACGGTAATGAATGACGGTCTTGACGTCGCCGTACAGCAGCGCCAGCCGCGGCTCGCCCTTCGCGTCCAGCATGAAGGTGCTGACTTCCACATCGGGTTCCGGCGCGACCTGCGCCTCGCCGGTCAGCGTATTCAGGCGGCGTAGCCGGGTGCCGAAGTATTTGTCGTTGCGGTCGTACAGCGGGCGCAGCACATAGATCCAGTCCGAATCCTGGGCGCCCGGCTGGCCGAGCATGAAGGTATTCCAGGGCTGCGGCGCCAATCCGTGCAGGTGGCGCCGCGCCAGCATGACGTAGTTGCTGCCGTCGCGGTTGACGGCAAACAGGCCGGGCGCGCCTTCCTGGTCGGCGTTGGCGAACATCGCATCGTGCGCGTCGAACACGAGGCGCTCGTCGTTCACCCACTCGAAATCGCCGATGTCCGTATCGTTGAATTCGGCGACCGACTTCGCGGTCCTGGTCTCGAGGTCGATGACGGCCAGGAAGTCATGGCGCCCCGGAGAGCCCGAACGCATCGCCAGGTAACGCCCGCTCGGCGACAGCTTGGCGCCGCCGAAGGCGTCATTCTCGAAGAAATGCTCGATCGGAGGGCGCGCGGCCGGGGCCTGCGCGAGCGCCGGAAGCGTCCAGGCCGAGAGTGAGATCCCCAGCATGCAAGCGCCGGCGCCCCGGCGCCAGGCATTCCTCAATTCCATCGCTTTACTCGTCCGTGATTTACCCAGACGCCAGCTTGCCAGAAAAACAGTGTTTGATCGACAGCATTTTCGATCAGCGCAACATCGACTCCCACACCTTCTGCAGGCGCTTGGAGGACACCGGCATCGGCGTCCTCAGCTCCTGCGCGAACAGCGACACGCGCAGCTCTTCCAGCATCCAGCGGAAGTCCGTCATGCGCGGATCGAGGTTCTTCAGCGGCTGGTTCTTGATGGTGCGCTGGAACTGGCTCGCCGCCGTCTGCCACTCCGCCATCAGCTGGGCGTCGCGCGCGGTGTTGGTGCGCAGTTTTTCCAGGCGCACGTTCATCGCCTTCAGGTAGCGCGGGAAGTGCGCCAGCTGGCTGTACTCGGTGTCGGCGATGAAGCGCTTGTGCACCAGTTCCTTCAACTGCCCCTGCATGTCGGCGGCCACCGCCGGCGCCAGGTTCTGCAGGCGCTTGGGCATGCCGTGGAACTCGGCCAGGATCTGGCCCGCCAGGCGCGCGATCTCGTTGATCAGCAGGCCGATGCGGCCCTTGCCCTCGTCCTTGCGCTTGTTGAACGAGGCGGCGTCGGTCGGCAGCGGATCCTGCAGGCAGGCGATGTCGATCGCCTTGTTGACGATCTGCTCGCGCAGCTCCTCGGGCGAGCCGACCGACATGAACTGCATGCCCATCTGCTGCAGGCCGGGGATGTTCTTCTCGGCGAACTTCAGCTGGTCCTTGAACTGCAGCGCGAACAGGCGGCGCAGGCCGAGACGGTGGGTGCGCGCAGCCACGTTCGGGTCGTCGAACACTTCCAGGTCGCAGTGCGTGCCCTTGTCGACCAGGGCGGGGAAGCCGATCAGGGTCAGCTTGCCCTGGTTGATCTCCAGCAGCTCGGGCAGCTCGCCGAAGGTCCAGCTGGTGATGTTGGTGGTGGCCGACGCAGGCTGCTGGCTGGCGGCGGCATTGGCCGGGGCCGGGGCCGCCTTCGCGGCGGGCGAAGGCGCCGCGGCCGCTGCCGGCGCTACGGGTTTCCCGAACGCCGCCTGCGCCCGCGCCTGTCCATGCGCCACCTGGGCCGGCGTCGATTCGGCCATGCGCTGGAAGCTTTGACGGGCTTGCCCGCCCAGCTCCGCCTGCAGGGTCGCCAGGTTGCGCCCCATGTCGAGCTGGCGGCCATGTTCGTCCACCACCTTGAAATTCATGAACAGGTGGGCCGGCAGGGTCTCCAGCTTGAAGTCGGTGGTCAGCACGCGCGCGCTGGTGTGCTGGTGGATGTCGGCGATCAGCGCGTCGATCAGGTCTCCCCTGCCGAAGCGCACCGGGTCCTGGTTGCGCTCGAAGAAGCCGGCCGCGTAATCGGGAAGCGGCACGCAGTGGCGGCGCAGCTTCTGCGGCAGCGATTTCAGGAGCAGCTGCACCTTCTCCTTCAGCATGCCCGGCACCAGCCAGCCCGGGCGCTCTTGCGGGATCTGGTTCAGCGCGAACAGCGGCACGGTGAGGGTCACGCCGTCGCGCGGGCTGCCCGGCTCGAAGTGGTAGCTCAGGCCCATCTCGATGCCGGTGACGTTCATCGTCTTCGGGAACAGCTCGGTGGTGACGCCAGCCGCCTCGTGGCGCATCAGCTCTTCCTTGTTCAGGAACAGCAGCTTCGGATTGTCGCGCGAGGCGTCCTTGTACCACTTCTCGAAGCCGGCGCCGTTCACGATGTCGCCCGGGATCTCCTTGTCGTAGAAGGCCGCGATCAGCTGGTCGTCGACCAGCACGTCGAGGCGCCGCGACTTGTGTTCGAGGTTCTCGATTTCGCGGATCAGTTTGTGGTTGTGGGCGAAGAACGGCGCACGCGTCTCGTAGTCGCCCGCCACCAGCGCGTCGCGGATCAGGATCTCGCGGGCTTCCTGCGGGTTGATGCTGGCGTAGTTGATGCGGCGCTGGCTGTAGACCACGATGCCGTACAGGGTCGCGCGCTCGGACGCCGTCACCTGCGCGCTGCGCTTTTCCCAGCGCGGCTCGCCCCAGGACTTCTTCAGCAGGTGCCCGCCGATCTTCTCGACCCACTCCGGCTGGATCTGGGCCAGCGTGCGCGCGTACAGGCGGGTGGTCTCGACCAGCTCCGCCGCCATGACCCACTTGCCGGCCTTCTTGCCCAGGTAGGAACCGGGCCAGATGTGGAACTTGATGCCGCGCGCGCCAAGATACGCGCCGCTGTCGTCTTCCATCTTGTAGCCGATGTTGCCCAGCAGGCCGGTCAGCAGCGCCATGTGCAGCTGCTCGTAGGTGGCCGCCGCCTCGCTCAGGCGCCAGCCCTGCTCCCTGACGATGGTGAGCAGCTGCGAGTGGACGTCGCGCCACTCGCGCAGGCGCAGCTGCGAGAGGAAGTTCTCGCGGCAGGTTTCCATCAGCTGGCGGTTGCTCTTCTTGTGCTCGATGGCCTGCTCGAACCAGCGCCAGATCTTGATATAGCTGAGGAACTCGCTCTTCTCGTCGGCGAATTTCTTGTGCTTCTCGTCGGCCTGCTGCTGGTATTCCATCGGCCGGTCGCGCGGGTCCTGCACCGACAGCGCCGAGGCGATGATCAGCATCTCGGTCAGGCAGTTGTTGTCGACCGCCGCCAGGATCATGCGCCCCACGCGCGGGTCGAGCGGCAGCTTGGCCAGCTTGCGCCCCATAGTCGTGAGTTCGTTGGCGTCGTCGACCGCGCCCAGCTCCTGCAGCAGCTGGTAGCCGTCTGCGATCGCGCGGCCCTGCGGCGGCTCGACGAAGGGGAAGGTCTCGACATCGGTCAGGTGCAGCGACTTCATGCGCAGGATGACGGCCGCCAGCGAAGAACGCAGGATCTCCGGGTCCGTGAATTTCGGACGCTGCAGGAAATCGTCTTCCTCGTACAGGCGGATGCAGACGCCGTCGGCCACGCGGCCGCAACGGCCGGCGCGCTGGTTGGCGGCGGACTGCGCGATCGCCTCGACCTGCAGCTGCTCGACCTTGTTGCGGTAGCTGTAGCGTTTTACACGGGCCAGGCCGGAATCGACCACGTAGCGAATGCCGGGCACCGTCAGCGAAGTCTCGGCCACGTTGGTCGCCAGCACGATGCGGCGCGCGTTGGTGGTCTTGAAGACGCGATCCTGCTCCTCGACCGACAGGCGGGCGAACAGCGGCAGGATCTCGACGTGCGGCGGGTGCTGCTTGCGCAAGGCTTCGGCGCAGTCGCGGATCTCGCGCTCGCCGGGCAGGAACACCAGCACGTCGCCCTGGCCCAGGCGGCAGAGTTCATCCACGCCGTCGACCACGGCGTCGATCAGGTCGCGCTTGTCGCGCGCGGCCTGGGCCTTCGAGACCGGCTTGCCCGCATCGCCGCTGCCTGCGGGAGCGGAGACCGGGTCGCGGTCGACCGGGCGGTAGCGCACTTCGACCTTGTACAGGCGGCCCGAGACCTCGATCACCGGCACCGGTTTCTCGGGCGTGCCGAAGTGGCGCGCGAAGCGGTCGGCGTCGATGGTCGCGGAGGTGATGATCACCTTCAGGTCCGGGCGGCGCGGCAGGACCTGCTTCAGGTAGCCGAGCAGGAAGTCGATGTTCAGGCTGCGTTCGTGCGCCTCGTCGATGATGATGGTGTCGTAGGCCTTGAGCAGCGGATCGGTCTGGGTCTCGGCCAGCAGGATACCGTCGGTCATCAGCTTGACCCAGGCGCCCGGCTGCAGGGTGTCGTTGAAGCGCACCTTGTAGCCCACGTGCTCGCCCAGCGGCGTGCCCAGCTCGTGGGCGATGCGCTTCGCGGTGCTTGAAGCCGCGATGCGGCGCGGCTGGGTGTGGCCGATCATGCCCTTTTCGCCGCGGCCCAGCTCCAGGCAAATCTTCGGCAACTGGGTCGTCTTGCCCGAGCCGGTTTCGCCGGACACGATGATGACCTGGTGCTTCGTCAGCGCTTCGGCGATCTCCCGGCGGCGGCCGGAAACCGGCAGGTCTTCGGGGAAGACAATCGGCGGCAGCGGGGTGCGCACCGGCGGCTTGCGTTCGCCGCGCGGCTGCTCGTTGCGCGGTTTCTCATTGCGATTGCCGTCGCCGGCCTTGCGTTCCTTCGCACCTGCCCCCGCCTGCGGCGCGGCCGCGGGCGCACGCACGCGCGCCTCCGCGAGCGCATTCGCCAGCGCACCTTGCGCGTTGCGTCCACCCTGCCCCCCGCCGCGGCGCTCGCCGGCCTCGCGGTGCACGCGTTCCGGCTTGGCCTGCAGCTCCGGCGTCTTCGTCAAGGGCGCGCGCGTGTCAATGCGGCCCGCGTCCTTGCGTGGCTGGCTGGGATTGCGATCGGGGGAAGCTGTGCGCGCCGGACCCGGCGAAGGCTTGTTACTCTGTTCTGACATTGATTTTTACAAGGTATTTGGTGCGCAAGTCGCGCAGCCAATTATAATGCGGCAAATGGAAAACCCTACCCAATTCGTCCAGTGGCTGCGCTCGGTCGCGCCGTATATTCATGCATTCGGCGGCAAGACTTTCGTCGTCGCCTTTCCCGGTGAACTCGTCGCCGCCGGCGCCCTGCCGGTACTGGCCCAGGACCTGTCCCTGCTGGTCGGCCTCGGCATCCGCGTCGTGCTGGTGCACGGCTCGCGGCCCCAGGTCGCCGAGCAGCTCGGGCTGCGCAACGTCGAGGGGCGCTTCCACAACGGCGTGCGCATCACCGACACCGCCGCCATGGAATGCGCGAAGGAAGCGGCCGGCGAGCTGCGCCTGGACATCGAGGCGGCATTCAGCCAGGGTTTGCCGAACACGCCGATGTCGAACGCCCATATCAGCATCGTCTCGGGCAACTTCGTCACCGCGCGCCCGCTCGGCGTCATCGACGGCATCGACTTCGAACTGACCGGCGTCACGCGCAAGATCGCGGCCGAGAAGATCCACCCGATCCTGCAGACCGAAGACAATATCGTGCTGCTGTCCCCGCTCGGCTTCTCGCCGACCGGCGAAGTGTTCAACCTGACCATGGAAGACGTGGCGTCGCAGGCCGCGATCGCCCTGCATGCCGAAAAGCTCATCTTCATCACCGAGACCCCGATGATGACGGATGCCGCCGGCGCCGAGATCCGCGAACTCTCCTCGCACCAGGCCGAAGCCGTGCTGCAGGCGGGCTTCCTGCCGTCCGACGCCTCGTTCTACCTGCAGCACGCCATCAAGGCCTGCAACAGCGGCGTCGACCGTTCCCACATCGTGCCTTTCCAGCTGGACGGCTCGGCCCTGCTCGAGCTGTTCACCCACGACGGCGTGGGCACCATGATCAGCCACGAGAACCTGGAAAGCCTGCGACAAGCCACAATTGAGGACGTCGGCGGAATTATCAAGCTCATCGAGCCGCTGGAAGCCGACGGCACCCTGGTCAAGCGCCCGCGCGAGCTGATCGAACGCGAGATCGACCATTTCTCCGTGATCGAACACGACGGCGTGATCTTCGGCTGCGCGGCCCTGTACCCCTTCCCGGGCGAAAAAATGGGCGAGATGGCCTGCCTGACGGTGAGCCCGGACGCCCAGACCCAGGGCGACGGCGAACGCATCCTGAAGAACATCGAAAACCGCGCCCGCGCCGCCGGCCTGACCAAGCTGTTCGTGCTGACCACCCGCACCGCGCACTGGTTCAAGAAACGCGGCTTCGTGCCCGCCACCGTGGACGACCTGCCGAAGGACCGCGCCCACATGTATAACTGGCAGCGCCGGTCGCAGATTTTCATCAAGACTTTATAATTGACGCTTTTCGAAGATCATTCAGGAGCAACAACATGGCGCGCACCGTCCACTGCATCAAACTGAACAAGGAAGCCGAAGGCCTGGACTTCCCGCCCTACCCGGGCGAACTGGGCAAGCGGATCTATGAAAGCGTGTCCAAGGAAGCGTGGCAGGGCTGGCTGAAGCACCAGACCATGCTGATCAACGAAAACCGCCTGAACATGGCCGACGCCCGCGCCCGCAAATACCTGGCGACGCAGATGGAGCGCCATTTCTTCGGCGAAGGCGCCGACGAGGCCGCCGGTTACGTGCCGCCGACTGCCTGAGCGTTTTCTTCCCTCCAGGCGGCGTGTCCTGCGCCGCCTTCTTCTTCCTGGCGTTCCTTCCAGTCACATTCACCAGCCAGTCACCCAGGTGCTTTGTCGAGAATTTTTACACTTACTCAGCCTGCTTCAGGGGCGAGTTTATTTGCCTGTTATCTTTTAGCCGGTAAGGTTTCATACCGTTATCCGATTTTTCGCTAAAGTTTTTCCTGATTACTGTTCCAATTCTATTTTCTTTCCTCAACCTAACAGTCTGTCGAGACGGCTTACAAAAAGTCACACGAAGACGATACTTCGCCACAAATCCTTGGAAATTCAATGGGATATCGATTTGGCATGCTGTTTGCATACTCCTCGTCGCGGGCTATGTTGACTCCTTCTTGATAATCAAGGTTAAGAATCTTTAATCCTTAGAGTCACAAGACGCGATCAGCACAAGAGCTACATGTTTCTAGTTCTCTTACAGTTTCCAAAACTTTCCGAGGAGTTAAAGATGAAAAAGAAGATTGCAGTAGCAGGATCGCTATTAGCGACAATGTTCGTGCTGAGCGCTCCCGCTAGCGCAGGGGTGGTCTTTATCGAAGGAAACAACCCACAACCGGACGAACAAAACATTGTCTTCAATGGCGCCGGCAGCACGGCAGGACCTGCCTTGACGGTGACAGGCCGGACCAATCAGACCAGCACCGTGGTTGCGTTCACGTCGAATGAAAACCTCATTACGCCGGCCAGCGGTCAAGCCCGGGTCGAGGCCGTAGACGGCGCGTTCCGCTACCTCGAGGTCTATCTTCAGGAGCCGAATACCACGTTTGGTGACCTCATTTTCAATCTCAACACGCCGAACAAGTTAACTGGTACGGCACTCATCTCGGTAATCACGAACGCCGGTACTGAGACTTTCAACTTCGACGTTAACAATGGACAAAACTTCCTGACGATCCTTGCCGATAGCGGAACCACGATTAGCAAGGTGATCATCGACAGCAGGACGACTGGTGACGATCTGAGGGCCATCGACATCGACGATGGACGCCAGTTCCGGATCAGCGGGGTGGGCGGATACAACCCCGTACCGGAGCCCGGAACGCTAGCCCTGCTGGGCCTCGGCCTGCTCGGGATCCAGGGCATGCGCCGGAAGTACCACAAGTAAAACACCTGGATAAGCGCCGGAAGGCTTGGCGCAGCCGAATGCGTGGGTTTGTCCGTCTCGACAAGCCCACGTTTCATGCTCTTCCGGTTCACCTGGGTATGGATCCTCCGTCAAATATATTCCTTCCGGCTGCGCTTCCTGCGCAACCCACTGCCATTCGGTACATCTCTTTTCTGTTCTTCCCCACAACGTTTCTTTTAAAAAGATTATGTGACGCAATAACTTTGTGCACTGCACATTGCGTAAGTCATCCTTTGCCCACGATCTATCGTGCGCTTTAAGTTGCCCGGAACCTAATGGGTTGGCCACGCGTCTGTCTTTCTCAGTTTTTTACCGGGAAAGGCAGACATGGCAGATCCATTGCGGCGTTTAAAAGATCCCGTCATCAATGAAGACGGCAGCCTCCATGTGCGTACTGTTCTGACGCCGACCAGTTTCAAGACGCGGGGCCTGGTGTACAAAGGTTCTAACAAAGTTGTTCCTGTCATATTTATTCCGGGAACCATGGGAACGAATCTGCGTGTCAGGCGAGATAGTCCGTTACCGCCAGGCTATCCCTTAAAGCCTGGCGAGCCGGCCTGGCGGCCGCCGAACAGCGATGCGGCGGCCCTCGTTTATGCAGGCAATTGGAAAAAGCGCAGCCCGAGGGAGCGCCAGCTCATCCTTCATCCCGACTATGTGGAAGTCGACGACACGGGTGAATTGGATATTGCCAATTGCCATCTGGAGCGTAGCGTCATGCGCGAGCGCGGCTGGGGCGAAATCTTCAATGGTTCGTATGGAACATTATTGTTCGAACTGCAGAGCCATCTGGAAATGACGTTCCAGTTCGACATGCTCAACAGGCGCCAACTACGCGCTCGCTGGAAAGAAGTCATGCAGGCAATGCAGAGCGATCCGCTCCAGCGCTGGGGCGTGCGCTCGGTGGCGCCGCTGACGGAAAGCGAATTGGAAAAATATGCCGAGTACCAGTATCCCATCTACGCCTGCGGCTATAACTGGCTTCAATCCTGCGGTGAGTCGGCCAAGCGCCTGGAACGGCGCATCGACGACATCCTCAAGTGGTGGAAGACACGCAGGCACGAATGCGACAAGGTGATTCTCGTCACCCATTCCATGGGCGGCCTGGTCGCGCGCGCCTGCGCGAAGCGCATTCCCGACAGGATTGCGGGCGTTATCCACGGCGTCATGCCGGCACTGGGCGCGCCGCTGGCCTACCGCCGCCTGGCGTGCGGGACGGAATGCGAGAACCCGGGCAACGATGGGATCGACAATTACAAGGCTGGCAAATTCGCCGACATTGCCGGCAGGCGGCCTGAAGATACGACGCCCGTCCTGTCGGTTGCGCCCGGTGCTCTGGAATTGCTGCCCAATCAGCTTCATCCGAAGCTTTGGCTGCATGTCAGAGTAATGACGAGTCCGACTGGCGGCCAACGGCAGGGAACCGCGAACGATTGCTTGCATTTGCCGAATGAATCGCAGCCGAATCCTTACGATCTGTACCGCGATATGAACTCATGGTACAGGCTGATCAATCCTGACCTCGCTGATCCTGCCGACCTGTATGCCAGCAAAGCGGGAGCAGCGATAAAAAAAATTAAAAATGCCATCGCTACCGCTGAGGCATTCCATACCTGGCTGGCAGATTATTATCACCCGGCCACTTTTGCTTACTATGGTGCCGACAAGACGCATCCCGCCTATGGCCAGATTCGCTGGGTGGCGCATCAATCAGCCAACAGCACGATGGTTCCAGTGACGCCCGCAAATATACAGCGTGCTAAGTATCTGGCTCATGAACCGAACGGCGCACGAAAACTCAGCCTTGAAGGCAAGGCGGATCTTGTCTTTTCTGTAGAGCCACAAGAGTCAGCCGGCGACGACACAGTAGCGCTTCAGTCCGGTGCAGGACCTGCTGGCAAAGTGAAGCAGTTATTCGCTATGCGCGGTTATCGTCATCAGGAAAGTTACAAACACCATGACACCATCCTGTTGACCTGTTACTGCATCGTCAAGGTTATCCAGGAACTGGATAAACATGGATAACGGGAGCAAGAAGGCACATCCATTGATTGGTG
Organism: Telluria sp. Soil_C_11; assembly: GCF_057657395.1. Taxonomy (NCBI): domain Bacteria; kingdom Pseudomonadati; phylum Pseudomonadota; class Betaproteobacteria; order Burkholderiales; family Oxalobacteraceae; genus Telluria; species Telluria sp. Soil_C_11. The sequence continues at coordinate 54,784 of NZ_JBDGIN010000020.1, forward strand.
TCCTCGCGACACTCTACGGGGTTCTTCTTTTGTATGGCATAGGGAGTTCGATGATGGATCGCTACACAGTAACGCAGCTGACACAACACATGAAAACGGCCTGTGTTGGCAGGTTCCTCATCGACTTGCCTGAAACCATGGAGCATTCATACGGCCAGGTGTTCGTCGACGGACTTTGGATTTCTGGACAAAAAGAAACGAAGCAGGCATTCGATTCCCGCGTATTGGCAAGGCAAACGGAAATTGATGCCGAACCGAATGAGCTTGGCAAAAAGAATATGGAGAAGATCGAGGATTATGAAGCTAACGGGTTCACAGGCAAGATCTTCGTATTCGGTCGCCAGATAACGAAGGGGCAAGAACACGGCAAATCGGTGGAGTGGGTCGATGTGAAACTGGAAGCCTACGTTCATTCCGAAGGCACGAGTTTCAACTTCAAGACAGACGGCTACAACGTCGACCAGATAGGCGACCTTCGAAAACTCATCGACAAGCTCCGCCTTGTTCCTCCAAACGAGATCCCCAGCGCCGCGGGCTTCTGCTTCGGGCTCGGCATGTTCGTCGATCCCCTGCCGGCAGACCTGACAGAGGGCGTCGTGATGTTCGCCGGCTTCCCCGACCACCCCGACCTGGCGATGGCGCTCAATACACGCGCCGGGACCCAACCCGACGCGGAAGGACGCCTGGAGCGGGACACCGCGGTCGATGCGGCGATGCCCGCGTGGCAGAAGGCGCTCATGAATAAACTAAGAAAAGGCAAACGCACCATCCACGGAATCGAAGGGGATGAAATCGTGGAAAAATGGACCGAACTGAATTTCGTCCACACCTTCGGCTTCAACTGGGAAGTGAACGGAACAAGCGACAATGTCTTCGTTCCCTTCCTGCACCTGGAAATGTCGACCGGCCACTCCATGAATGCGGGCGCGCGGCCCGTCATCAGCTTCCTCGGCGAGGACGCCCTGGTCGAGTTATGGGACAGGATCGCGTCCAGCATCCGGGTCCGTCCGACCAGCGCCCCGCCGGCGGCGACACGCGAACCGCCGCCCGGCGCGAAGCCGGGCGACACCGCATCGGCAGGCGATATCTGCCCCGGAACCGGCTGGTGGCAATGCCGGGACGGGGGTGACGGCGCCGGCATGGCGGGAGGCCGGCGCCAGTTCCTGACGCAGGGCCAACGCATGCCGCAGGCCCTGTTGCTGCAGCCGCAGACGCTGTGGGAAAGGCTGCGCGGCCTGCAGTCGAGCTACCGGCTCGATACCCCCAGCACCTGGACGCTGGTCGACCGGCGCAGCAAGGCGCGGACGGCCTCGTCGTAGCGTCCAGGGCTGCCCGATGCCTGTTCAGGGCTTCAGGCGCGCCGCCAGCACCGCCATCACATCCTGCACGCCGATCCGGTCGACGCTATCCCCATGCCGCGGCGCCGTGATCACGGTGCTGTTGGCCCTGTCGATCGGCGCCCATTCCGGATTGTTCTGGCGCATCAGTGCGATCACCGGCACATGCACGGCATTCGCCAGGTGCATCACCGCCGTTTCCACTGAAATGATGAGCTCGCACAGGCCGAGGATGGCCGGCAGCTGGAAGAAGTTGTCTTCGGCGCTGAACAGGTGCGTGCGCGCGAGCCCCGCCCCGGCGAACAGCGCGCGGGCGCGAGCCAGTTCTTCGGGCACGGCGTTGACGACGAAGCCGGCATCGCGCCAGTCCGGTTCGCAGCGCATGGTCCGGATCAGCCCGATCACCCTTTCGAGCGGCCAGCTGCGTTCGACCGACTTGGAAAACGCGTTGACGAACACCACACGGGACGGTGTGCCGTCGGCACGCATGAAACCCCAGTCGGCGAACTGCGTGCGCGCGTAATCGGTCCACCTGCCGGCGATATCGAGGACGGGAAAGCGCGCGGCCTGCGGGATCTCCACGCCGAACAGTTGGCTGAACCAGCCGGCGTAGATATCGCTGATGTGCTGGTCCGGATGCGAGGCCGGGGTATAGGCCGGAATGAAGGCGTCCAGCTTGCGGTAGACGAGGCGCTTGGGGATGTCGTAAGGCCGCACCGGCTTCTTCTGCCCGACCACGAAGCCATGCGGGCTGATGTCGCGCGCCAGGGTGGCGTATTTGTGGCGCTCCAGCACGGCGAGCGACACCACGATCGGATAGGCTTCCCGGCGCGCATCCTGCAGCGATGCGCGGTACAGCTGCGGGCTGTAGGTTTCGTCGTACACCTTGTCGATGTACGGGCACTCGGCCAGCCAGTCGTACAGCGCGTATTTCTTCAGGTGTGCCCACTCGGACGAGCGGCCGGTGCGGCGGCGCTCGTCGACCCAGAGATGGATCTTCAGGTGCGGCCAGGCCCGCGCAAAGGCCTGGAAACAGCTTTGCAGGTAAGTGAAATCGCCGAGTGCGAGGTGGGCGATGAAGAGGATCTTGTCGGCCCGCCGCAGCAAGGCGGCATCGACCAGCGGCGCCTGGACGGCCGGCATGGCGCGTCGGAGGACGTCGAGCGTTGAGGGTTCCGGCACGCTGAAAGGCATGACGAATGCGGGTTTGCCGCTACGGTTACGCCAGGCATCGAGCCTGATGGAGTGATCGCCCGCTCGTTTCATATTGCTCCGATCTTGCAGTGAACGATACGAAAATTCTATGGGGAATCACCTGCTCAAATTGCAAATGAACTGTAAGATTTCGTAAAGTTGTGTCAAGGCGAAGATAGCATGGTGCACTGCAAAAGTCCGGGTGCGCACGGTTGAAACGGGCTGATGTCCGCACATTGCGGCATAAAGCAGACGATCGCGACCGGCGTGCGATGACAATCCCGCGAATGTGACACCGGATGTGGGACCTAAGGCAGCACGCAGGCGGGGGCGTCGTTCAGGTAGCGCCACCCTCCCCGCAGCTCGACCACGGACAGGTCGGCGGACAAGCGCTGGCCTTCAGGACACAGCAGGCGGTCGGCCTTGCCGCCGGCGGTATTGAACAATACCTTGCGCGCCAGGCCCTGGCCCGGATAGACCGCGACCCCGGACGCGTCCATGCCGCCGTCGGCATTGCGGCTGCGCTCGAAGAAGATCTCCGGGTCGGGATCGTAGAGCGCCGGCGCATGGTCCAGCACGTAACGCGCCAGCGGACTGAATTGCGTGTACTCGTACTGCCTCGCATGGACCATCGCCCCTGCCTGCAGCAGGAACACCATGCCCAGCAGCACGCGGGGCCACTGCGCACGGCTGCGCAGCCACGACAAGGCCAGGAACAGCAGCGGCATCGCGCCCCAGAACGCGTAGCGCATGATGCCCTTGCCGCCGGCGTTCCAGTTCACCGCCGAGAGTGTCGGCAACGCCAGCGCCAGCATGAACAGCACCGTGAGCAGGGCCGCCGCCAGCGCCAGCCTGCGCCGCCGTTGTGGAAAGGCGCCGGCCAGCAGCACCAGGATTCCAGGCACCGCGAGGATCATGCCCTGGTTGAGGTCGAAGTAATACGAATGCAGCCGCGCCAGCCCGATAAACTGGCGGTCGGTCGAATACTGGGCGATGATGCTGGGTGTTCCCCACTGCCACTGTCCAAAGGCGAACGGCAGCAGCGCCAGCGCGCCCTGCAGCGCGGCGCCGGCCAGCAAGGGCCCCCAGCCCGGCCAGCGGCCGGGGGGCTGATCGTCGCGCGCGACCAGCACGGCGAACAAGGGCGCGAACACGGAAAAGAAGGCCAGCGAGGGATTCTGCATGGCCGCCACGCCGGCCAGCAGGCCGCCCGCGAGCGGGCGTCCAAGGACAAACAACATCATGCCCGCCAACAGCGCGGCCGCCGTCACCATCTCCGGGCTGCACCAGCTGCGGTACAGGATGCCGCCGCTGGCCAGCACCAGCGCAAGGGCCGTGAATGCGCGGCGGCCCGAGCCGAAGAAGCGGAACATCACCAGGCCCAGCAGCCACAGGGCGGCGAAATTCACGAGCTGGAAAGCCTTGAACGGATTCGGGGCGCCGGCTTCCACCAGCAGGCGGAACGGCAGGGCGGCAAGCGCCGGATAGGCGAAGAAGTGGATGGTGAACATGCCATCCTTGCCGCGGTACAAGCCGGGCATGGGCACCTGCTCGCCGCGCGCAATGCCGTCGCGCATCGCCAGGAACAGGTCGCGATAACCGGCTTCCGGCGAGAGCGCGGCGGCCAGCGCCGCGTCGTCCACCCGCACGTCGGGCGTGCCGTGGCGCGCGATGGCAATGGTCGTGACGCCGTATTCGAAGAAATCGCCGGACTTGTCCGGCCGGGTCAGCAGCAGGGCGAGCAAGACCAGCGCCAGCTGGACGGCGAAGGCACGCAAGGACTGGGCGTGCAGGATGGGCCGCAAGCGCAGGCGCTTCACATCCGCCGGCACTGGCGCAGCTCGCAGCGGGCCATGAACACCTTGCCGTTATTGCACTGCATGCGGTAGACCTCGACCGGTCCCGGCTCGGTGACGAGGCCGGCGCCCTGCCCGCCCGTGCAGGCCTGCTGCCTGGCCATCTTCTCGACGGTGTTCGAGGAGACGCCGAGGCGGAACGGCAGTTTCTGGATCGGCGTACCGTCCGCCTCGCTCAGGCCGGCAGGCCTGGCAGGCGCCGGCGCCACCGCGCGGGCAGGCGGCATCGGCTGGTGGAACCAGGCGCAGCCGCCCAGCAGCGCGGCGAGCGGCATCAGGACGAACAAACGTTGCATGCCGCTCCCCGGTTCAGAAGTGCAGGGTCTTGACGCCTTCCGCCATGCCCAGCAGGCAGACGTTGGCGCCGCGCTGGGCGAACAGGCCGACGGCGATCACGCCGACGATCTGGTTGATCTCGGTTTCCAGCGCCACCGGGTCGGTGATCGACAGGCCGGCCACGTCGATGATGTGGCCGCCGTTGTCGGTAACGAAGGCGTCATCGCTGCCCGGCTTGGTGCGCAGGCGCGGCTGCCCGCCCAGGCTGGCCAGCTTGCGCATCACGGCCGCGCGCGCCATCGGCACCACTTCGACCGGCAGCGGGAACTTGCCCAGGGTCTGGACCAGCTTGGAGCCGTCGGCGATGCAGACGAAGCTTTTCGAGACCGACGCGACGATCTTCTCGCGCGTCAGGGCCGCGCCGCCGCCCTTGATCATGGCGCCCGACGCGTCGATCTCGTCGGCGCCGTCGACGTAGACGGAGATCGACTCGACCTCGTTCAGGTCACGCACGTCGATGCCGTGGCCGCGAAGGCGCGCGGCGGTGGCTTCCGACGACGCGACCGCGCCCTTGATGCGGTGCTTGATCTTGCCGAGTTCGTCGATGAAATAGTTGGCGGTCGAGCCGGTGCCGACGCCGATGATCTCGCCGTCGACCACGTAATCGATGGCGGCGCGGGCCACGGCCTGCTTGAGTTCGTCCTGGGTCATGATATGGGTGGAAGGTGAAAAATGCCGCCATTTTAACGGATGCGCGCCGGCCCCGGCATTTCGCGGGCCGACATCAGATCAGGCGCAGCATGGCGGCCTTCAGGACGCCCGCGGTTTTGTTCGCCGCGCCCAGCTTGCGCAGCGCGTTATCGATGTGGAAGATCACCGTGCGCTCCGAGATCGCCAGGATCTCCGCCGATTCCGACGCCGTCTTGCCGTCCGCGGCCCAGCGCAGCACTTCGACCTCGCGCTCGGTCAGCCTGATCGACGCCACGCCGTCCGGCCTGGCCGCCAGGATGCTGGAGAGCGCCGCATGCGCGGCCTGGGCCAGCCAGTGCATTTTCTGCGCGTTCGCCTGCAATTCGCTGCGTCCGATCGGCGCGCCCGAACGGGCGAAGGTCAGCAGGCTGGCGACACCCTTCAGGTCGTGCGTCGGCTGGGCCCAGCCGGCCTGCAGTCCGTGGGCGCGCGCATCTTCCCACAGCGGGCGGCTGGACGCGAACAGCTCGCTCGACCACAGCAGCGGCCGGGTCGAGGTCATGCCATGGGCGACGGTGGGATCGGTCTTCAGGTACTGCTCGGACTGGTATCGCTGCTGCCAGGCCAGCGGGTAGTTGTTCAGCATGACGACGCGCGGGTTCGAGAACGGCAATGGCAGGCGCATGCCCAGCGCGCAATAATCGAAGCCAAGTTCATTCGCCGCTTTCGCCAATAGTTCCAGCAGCGCGGCTTCGGTCTTCGCTTCCGCAAAGCCGTGCAACCACGCTTGATGTCCGTCCACCTCGAACTGCTGCAATCCCCTACCCTCCACGAACCTGCAAGAACTTACAGTGCCTTGCCGGGCGCAAGGCTGCTAGACTGGCGTGCCATTAATTGTTGACAACAATAACACAAGCGCCTGGCTATCCCGCCGGCATTTTTTTCAACCAGTGGAGACGAATATGACCAGCAAGAACACGATTTGCCTGTGGTTCGACGGCGACGCCCTGGATGCCGCGACGTTCTACGCCGCGACCTTTCCGGACAGCGCAGTCACGGCCGTCCACCACGCCCCGGGCGATTACCCCGCCGGCAAGCAGGGCGACGTTTTGACGGTCGAATTCACCGTGGCCGGCATTCCCTGCCTCGGCCTGAATGGCGGCCCGGGCGTCCAGCACAGCCAGGCCTTTTCCTTCCAGATCGCGACCGACGACCAGGAAGAAACCGACCGCCTGTGGAATGCGATCGTCGGCAACGGCGGGCAGGAGAACGTGTGCGGCTGGTGCCAGGATAAATGGGGCCTGTCGTGGCAGATCACGCCGCGCGTGCTGTCCGAAGCGATCACCGATCCCGATCCGGCGGTGGCCAAGCGTGCCTTCGAGGCGATGATGAAAATGGGGAAGATCGACGTTGCGGCGATCGAGGCGGCGCGGCGCGGTTGATGCCGGGTGCTTGATCGTTCTCAAGCGACGTTCAATATCGTCCTGAAACGCTGACCCAGCGCGCTAGCATGCCTGCGCGTGCCCTCGTGGCACGCTCTCACCCACGGAGAGAACAGGCATGCGCACCGAACACCGTCCCAGGACCTCGAGCCTGGGCCTGGCAATCGTCATAGGCGTGCTGGCATTCACGGCCGGCGGCGGGGACACTGCCCGCCTCGTGGCTGCCCCGCCCCAGCTGAAAGCCTTGCTGCTGTCCTGCCACCAGGAGAGCCAACGCTATACGCTGACCCTGCACGACGCGCCCGGCGCGCCGCGCGGCAGTGCGGCCCACGCGATCGACGACACCGGCAAGATCGCAGCGACGGCGCTGCTGCAGGACGGCAGCACGCGCGCCGTGGTGTTGACGCCAACCGGGTGCAACTGAAGAAAGAACCGCGGGCGGCACCGAAGCACGCGTCATTCCGGCGCCAGGCAGCCGGACAGCCGCTTGCCTGCCCGGGCCTCGATGCGCAGGTAATAGACCTTCCCCGGTTCCAGCGCAGCGGCCCTGCTGCGCGGCAGCGAGGCGACCTGTCCGCCGTAGGGCACGCACATCGAGACACCGAGAGGGAAAGTACGTTCGGGCGGCATGGTCATCGTCCACAGCATGTGCTGCCCGTCCGAGACGGTCACTCCATGGAAATCGGGCGTCCCTGCACGCTCTTCGCGCGGGCCGATGGTGAAACAGGGAGCGCCGCACGGGCCTTCGCGGACCTCGGCCGCGCCGATGCGCGCCAGGGCGTGCGCCGCCGGTAGCGTGAGCGCCAGCGCGCCCAGGGCGCCGAAAAGCAATGGGAGCCGCATGGCCGTCTCGATGGGGAACGAACGTACGGACGACAGCCTACGTTGGCGGGCTGGGCGCGAGATTGCGGCGGCGCAAGCGGGGTGGTTTACAAACCTGGGTTCCCGCCTTCGCGCGAACGACGCGAGGAAGCGGAGGGGCGAAGCATCAGTTTGCGCGCCCCGCCGCGCGGCAGGTTGTCGCGGTCCGCCGGATCGGCCAGGAATCCCGCCAGCACCCGTTCATACAGCGCCAGCTCGTGCACATGGCGGCGCTGGCGCACGATGCGCGGGTGGCGCAGGAATTTGAGGGCGAAGTAATCGGCCAGCAGGTCGCCCTGCGCTTCCATATTGAAGTCGGAAAGAAGCGCGCCTTCGCGCAGCTCGTAGTGGTAGGACAGGCCGAGCCGGATCGCGCCGCGCAGCCGGACCGGGTAGCCGAGCTGGTGCTGCCACACGTGCACCATCTCGTGCATGAACCAGTGGATCACGGTCGGGTTGCCCAGGCTGTAGTCGGGCAGGAAGCAGGAGGAATGGAAGTAGATGCTGCCGTTCGGCGTCATCGCACAATTGCGAGGCTGAAAAGGCAGGTAGCGGCGGTCGTGGACCCGCACGCGCGCGTAGTCGATGGCGCCGCCGAACAGCAGCGACGCCATCGCGATCTCGCCCGCGGTGAGCCCGCGCGCCATGCGGTCCCGGGATGGGCCTTAGGCGGCCGCGCGCAGGCCGGACGCGGCCCTGGCCAGGTCGGTGATCAGGTCCCAGTCGCCGGCCTTCATGGCGTCGGCCGGGGTCAGCCAGGATCCGCCCACGCAAGCCACGTTCTTCAGCGCCAGGAACTGCGGCGCGGTCTCGATCGAGATGCCGCCGGTCGGGCAGAAGGTCACGTCCGGCAGCGGGCCGGCGATCGCCTTCAGCATGCCGACGCCGCCCGCCGGCACCGCCGGGAACAGCTTCAGCTGCTTGAAACCGGCTTCGCGCGCCACCATCACTTCGGACGGGGTCATGCAGCCCGGCAGCAGCGGCAGGCCGCTTTTCTTCGCCGCCTCGATCAGGGCCGGGGTCAGGCCCGGCGACACGCCGAACCTTGCTCCGGCATCGCGCGAGGCCGCGAATTCTTCCGGCTGGGTCAGGGTGCCGACGCCGACGATCGCGCCTTCGACCTGGGCCATGGCGCGGATCGCCTCCAGGCCGTGCTTCGTGCGCAGCGTCACTTCGAGCACGCGGATGCCGCCGGCGACCAGGGCCTTGGCGAGAGGGACGGCGTGGTCCGGATCGTCGATCGCGATCACCGGGATCACGACGGCCGATTTCATGATGTCGAGCAGGCTCATTTCAGTGGTCATCTTCGTACTCACTTGGCGTTATTTGGATTTGCGGAACAGGAAATCTTCGTCGGAACCCGGCATGATCTCACCGCTGTCGGTGCCTTCGTGCAGGGGCACGGTAGTGTCGATCGGCGACGGCAGCGGGAAGTGGGCGGCACCCTCTTCCGCCGCGCTGACGTGTTCGCGGAACATGGCGAACAGCTCGCGGCCCATGCCGATATGGCTCTTGCTCAGGTCGGCCGTGGCCATCTTGCGCGATGCCCACACGTCGGCCGGCACCAGCGCATCGAGCGTGCCCGCGGTCGCATCGACGCGGATGATATCGCCGTCGCGCACCAGGCCCAGCGGACCGCCGGCCAGGATTTCCGGCGACACGTGGATCGCCGCCGGCACCTTGCCGGACGCGCCCGACATGCGGCCGTCGGTGACCATCGCCACGTGGTAGCCGGCGTCCTGCAGGTTCGACAGCGCCGGGGTCAGCGCATGCAGTTCCGGCATGCCGTTCGCGCGCGGACCCTGGAAGCGGATCACGGCGACGAAGTCGCGGTTCAGACCGCCAGCTTTGTAGGCATGCATGAAATCTTCCTGCGAATCGAAGGTCAGGGCCGGCGCCTCGACGACGTGGTGTTCCTTCTTGACCGCCGAGACCTTCATCACGGCGCGGCCCAGGTTGCCCTGCACCAGGACCAGGCCGCCGTCGGGGCTGAACGGGTTGGTGTGCTTGCGCAGCACGGCTTCGTCCCCGCTCTGCTCGGGCAGGTCCTTCCACACCACCTGGTCGCCGTCCAGGAACGGCTCCTTGCAGTGGGCGCGCAGGCCGCGGCCGAGGATGGTGTTGACGTCGTCGTGCGCGAGGCCGGCGTCCAGCAGCTCGCGGATCACGAAGGTCGGGCCGCCGGCGGCCTGGAAGTGGTTCACGTCGGCGTCGCCGTTCGGGTAGACGCGGGCCAGCAGCGGCACCACTTTCGACAGCTCGTCGAAATCGTTCCAGTCGACCACGATGCCGGCTGCGCGGGCGATCGCGATCAGGTGCATCGTATGGTTGGTCGAGCCGCCGGTGGCGTGCAGCGCGGCGATCGCGTTGACGATGCTCTTCTCGTCGACGATATGGCCGATCGGCATGTACTCGCCGCCCTGCTGCGAGATCCTGACCGCGCGCCGGGAGGCTTCGCGGGTCAGCGCGTCGCGCAGCGGCGTGCCCGGGGTGATGAAGGCGGCGCCTGGCAGGTGCAGGCCCATCATCTCCATCAGCATCTGGTTGCTGTTGGCGGTGCCGTAGAAGGTGCAGGTACCGGCGCTGTGGTAGGCCTGGGCCTCGCCTTCGAGCAGCTCTTCGCGCGTGGCCAGGCCTTTCGCGTAGCGCTGGCGCACGGCGGCCTTTTCCTTGTTCGAGATACCGGTGGTCATCGGTCCGCCCGGCACGAAGATGCCCGGGATGTGGCCGAAGTGCAGCGCGCCGATCAGCAGGCCCGGCACGATCTTGTCGCAGATGCCCAGGTAGAGGGCGGAATCGAACATATTGTGCGACATCGCGATCGCGGTCGACATGGCGATGGTGTCGCGCGAGAACAGCGACAGCTCCATGCCCGGCTGGCCTTGCGTGACGCCGTCGCACATGGCCGGCACGCCGCCGGCGAACTGCGCCACGGCGCCGACTTCGCGCACCGCGTCCTTGATCACTTTCGGGAAATACTCGAACGGCTGGTGCGCCGACAGCATGTCGTTGTACGACGAAACGATCGCCACCGAGGGCTGCTTCTGCTCGCGCAGCTTGAGCTTGTCGTTGGCAGGGAACGCCGCGAAACCGTGCGCCAGGTTCGTGCAGGCCAGCGTGCCGCGCTGTACGCCTTTCACGCGCGCGGCGTCCAGATGCGCCAGGTAAGCCTGCCGCGACGGCCGGCTACGCTTGATGATGCGTTGGGTCACCTTCTCTACTACGGGATGCACCGCCATGATCGTTCCTTATGAATTGGATTTCTGAAATTTTACTACAAAATGCGATGGGGCGCATGTGGGCGCCCCATTTTATAGCCGAAGCCTCCGGGAATCGAAGCGTTGATCGTGGGCATCTGATGCCCACCCTACCGGCCGGCGCAGGGTGAACACCACGCGCCCACGCTTCCGCATCCATTTTTGTAGTGATTTTACGTACGCTTCCTGTATGATTCGATAATCTGCATAAAATGACATCATACCGTCCACACCGTCCGACCTGTCCACTACCCATGCGCCAACCTCTTCTCACCAGCACCACCAGCTACCAGTCGCTCCGCAACCATGCTTCCCAGGCCAGGGAATGGCAGATGCGCGAGCTGTTCGCACAGGATCCGCAGCGCTTCGAGCGCCTGTCCGCCGAAGCCGCCGGGCTGTTTCTAGACTATTCAAAAAACCGCCTGGACGGGCGCACGCTTGAACTGCTGGCGCAGCTGGCGCGCGAGCGCGGCGTGGAGCGCCTGCGCGATGCCATGTTTGCCGGCGAGAAGATCAACCTGACCGAAAACCGCGCCGTCCTGCACACCGCCCTGCGCGCGCCGCGCAACAAGCCTTTCGAGCTCGACGGCCAGGACGTCACCGCCGACGTGCACGCGGTGCTGGACCACATCAAGACCTTCAGCGACAGCGTCCGCAACGGCTCGTGGAAAGGCCACACCGGCAAGGAAATCACCGACATCGTCAACATCGGCATCGGCGGTTCCGACCTCGGCCCGAAGATGGTCTGCCTGGCGCTGCGCCAGTTCGCCCATCCGCGCCTGACCATGCACTTCGTGTCGAACGTCGACGGCCACGACATGGACGCGGCGTTATCAACCGTGAATCCGGAAACCACCCTGTTCATCATCGCCTCGAAGACCTTCACCACGGCCGAGACCATGATGAACGCGAACACCGCGCGCGCCTGGTTCCTGCAGCACGCGAGTGAAGAAGCGCTGGCCAGGCACTTCGTCGCGGTCTCGACCAACGTCGAGGCGATCAAGACCTTCGGCATCGATCCGGCCAATATGTTCCCGTTCTGGGACTGGGTCGGCGGCCGTTATTCGGTCTGGTCGGCGATCGGCCTGCCGGTCGCGCTGTGCGTCGGCTTCGGCTACTTCAGCGACTTCCTGGCCGGCGCGCATGCGATGGACGAGCACTTCCGCAGCGCCCCGATCGAGCAGAACCTGCCGATGATCCTGGGCCTGGTCGGCTTCTGGAACCGCGAATTCCTGGATTGCCCGTCGGTGTCGATCGCGCCCTACCACCAGGACCTGAACCGCTTCCCGGCCTACCTGCAGCAGCTCGACATGGAAAGCAACGGCAAGCGCGTCACGCGCGCCGGCGACACCATCACCGACTATGCGACCGGTCCGGTGATCTGGGGCGACGTCGGCACCAACGGCCAGCACGCCTATTTCCAGCTGCTGCACCAGGGCACCGACGTCACGCCGATCGACTTCATCGCGGCCCTGCGCCCGGCCCACGAGTTCCACAACCACCACGCGGCCCTGCTGGCCAACTGCTTCGCGCAGTCGGAAGCCTTCATGAAGGGCAAGACGGCCGATGAGGTGCGCGCCGACCTGGCTGGCCAGCCGGCGGACGAGATCGAACGCCTGGTACCGCACAAGACCTTCCCGGGCAACCGCCCCAGCAACACGATCCTGATGGAGTACCTGACCCCGGCCACGCTGGGCGCCCTGATCGCGCTGTACGAGCACAAGGTCTTCGTGCAGGGCGCGCTGTGGGACGTCAACAGCTACGACCAGTGGGGCGTCGAGCTGGGCAAGGTGCTGGCCAAGAAGATCGAAGCGGAACTCAATGGCGAAGCGCAGCCGGCCAGCCACGACAGCTCGACCAACGGGCTGATCGCGCGCGCCAAGGCCGCGGTCTGATCGGGAGGGATTGCTGATCATGAAAACCGAACAATTCCTGGTCGTGCACGACGAAGCGATGAAGACCGGCGAGTGCCCGGTCTGGCATGCGGTCGAATCGGCGCTGTACTGGGTCGACATTCCCGGCTTCACCGTGCACCGGCTGCACCCGGCCAGCGGCAAGTATTCGTCGTGGAAGATGGCGAGCGAGCCGTCGGCGCTGGCGGTGGACGTGGACAACAACCTGGTCGTCGCCACCCGCAACGGCTTCGTCTACCTGAACACCAGCAGCGGCGACCTCGAGTCCATCGCGCCGGCGCCCTACGATCCGAAGATCATGCGCTTCAACGACGGCCGTGTCGACCCGGCCGGGCGCTTCTGGGTCGGCACCCTGTACGAGCCGCGCGACCAGCCGAAGGCCGAGATGTACGTGCTGGACCAGGGCGACCTGCGCCTGGCCTGGAGCGGCGGCATGACCAATTCGAACGGCCTGGCCTGGTCGCCGGACGCGAAGACCATGTTCCACGCCGACACCACCAGCCACCGCATCGACGTCTACGACTACGACCTGGCCACCGGCACCCAGACCAACCGCCGCAACCTGGTCACCTTCGAGGCCGACAAGACCACCGGCACCTATGGCGGCCGCCCGGACGGCGCCGCCATCGACAGCGAAGGCAATTACTGGATCGCCATGTACGAAGGCGGCCGCATCCTGAAGCTGTCGCCGACCGGCGAACTGCTGCAGCAGATCGACCTGCCGCTGAAGTGCCCGACCGCGGTCTGCTTCGGCGGGCCGGACCTGCGCACCCTGTACGTCACCAGCGCCTGCGGCGGACGCCCGGCGGAGGAGCTGGCGCAGTATCCGCACAGCGGGAAGGTGCTGGCGTTCCGGGTCGATGTGGCCGGGCTCGAGATGCCGGAATACCGCGGCTGAGCACAAGCCAAGGTGGGCACCCCGTGCCCACCTCTGCGCCAGCTCCGGAACGGATATGGCACGATATTTCCTCGGACCGCCCGCTGACGTAGTAAATTTTCTTGCGCGATCAATAATCGTGTAGTAAATTTACAATCAGCTTATCTCCCCTCTTACGATCAGATACTCCATGGCTCTTTCCGATTTCGATCTCGTTTTCTTCGGCGGCAGCGGCGACCTTGCGATGCGCAAACTGTTGCCCGCGATGTATGCCCGCGACGTCGCCAACGACCTGCCCGCGAGCGCGCGCATCATCTGCGTGGGCCGTGAAGACATGTCGCAGGAAGACTTCCTGCGCATGATCGAGACGAACTCGAAGCCGCACATCAAGGAAGGCGTGGACGAATCGGCCTGGAAGAAATTTCTGGATCGCATTACCTGGGTTGCCGTGGATGCCGTCAACCTGAAGAGCTACGCCGGCCTGGCCGATGCCCTGCGCAAGGATGAATCGCTGACCCGCGTCTACTACCTGGCCACGCCGCCCTCGCTGTTCGCCCGGATCTGCGACAACCTGGCCGCCGCCGGCCTGGCCACCGCCAACTCGCGCGTGGTGCTGGAAAAGCCGCTGGGCCGCGACCTGGAATCGGCCAAGCAGATCAACCTGGACGTCGGCAAGGTCTTCGCCGAATCGCAGATCTACCGGATCGACCACTACCTGGGCAAGGAGACCGTGCAGAACCTGCTGGCCCTGCGCTTCGGTAACATCCTGTTCGAGCCGCTGTGGCGCCGCGAATGGATCTCGGACGTGCAGATCACCATCGCCGAGAAGATCGGCGTCGGCAACCGCCTCGGCTACTACGACACCTCGGGCGCGCTGCGCGACATGCTGCAGAACCACCTGCTGCAACTGCTGTGCATCGTCGCCATGGAACCGCCGACCTCGATCTCGCCGGACGCCGTGCGCGACGCCAAGCTGCAGGTGCTGCGCTCGCTGAAACGCTTCACCCCGACCACGCTGTCGCAGAACATCGTGCGCGGCCAGTACCGCTCCGGCTACGTCGACGGCCAGCCGGTGCCGGGCTACCGCGACGAGCCGGAAGCGCCCAGGCAGTCGAAGACCGAGACCTTCGTCGCCATGAAGGCCGAGATCGACACCTGGCGCTGGGCCGGCGTGCCGTTCTACCTGCGCACCGGCAAGCGCATGGCCGACCGCCTGGCCGAGATCGTCGTGCGCTTCAAGCCGATCCCGCACTCGATCTTCAACCAGCCGACCTCGAGCTTCCAGCCGAACAGCCTGGTGATCCGCCTGCAGCCGGACGAAGGCCTGTCGCTGAACCTGATGGCCAAGACCCCGGGCGATTCGATGCGCCTGAAGCAGGCCGAGCTCGAACTCGACTTCCGCGAGCAGTTCAAGGCGCCGCGCATGGAAGCCTACGAGCGGCTGCTGCTGGACGTCCTGCGCGGCCAGCTGACCCTGTTCATGCGCGGCGACGAGCTGGAAGCAGCCTGGGAATGGGTCGAGCCCATCCTCGACTACTGGGAGCAGGACGACACCTCGCCGGTGCCCTATTCCTCGGGCACCTGGGGCCCGGCGGCGGCCAGCGCCCTGATCGGCCGCGACGGCCTGCAGTGGCGCGAAGAAGCGCTGCCGGAAGACTGACGGAATCCAGGAGCCCACTTTGCTGCTCGATTCGATCCGCACCCAGCTCGACTCGCTGTCGAAATCCGAGCGCAAGGTGGCGCTCGCCGTGCTGGCCTCGCCCAGCGCCACGGTCAGCCAGAACATCACCGCGCTGGCGCGCGCCGCAGGGGTGTCGGAGCCGACCGTGGTGCGCTTTTGCCGCACCCTCGGCTACGACGGCTGGCACGAGTTCAAGCTCAGGCTGGCCCAGGGCCTGGCGCTGGCCCTGCCCGGCGCCAGCGAACAGCCGGCCCAGGACGACCTGGCCGCCGACCTGGTCAACAAGATCTGCAGCCGCTCCATCAACACCCTGCTCGACCTGCGCAACAACCTGAAGCCCGAACTGATCCAGAAGGCGCTGGACATCCTGTCGCGCGCCAACAAGATCGAGTTCTACGGCCAGGGCACCTCCGGCTTCGTCGCCGCCGACGCCCAGCACAAATTCTTCCGCTCGGGCGTGCCGACCATCGCCTACACCGATCCGGCCATCCACTCGATCGCCGCGGCCCTGCTGCGCGAGGGCGACGTGGTGGTGGCGATCTCGCAGCGCGGCAACAACCCCTCGCTGGTGCGCTCGGCCAAGCTGGCGCGCCGCGGCGGCGCCGAAGTGATCGTGCTGGCGCCGTCCGGCACCCCGCTGGCGGACATGGCCAGCCTCCTGATCCCGATCGACCTCGTGTTCGCGATCGACCCCTACACGCCGATCTCGGCGCGCCTGGCCTACCTGGTCGTGATCGACGTGCTGGCGGTCGGCCTGGCGCTGCAGCGCGGACCGGAGTTCCGCAAGAAGATGCAGAACGCGCAGAAGGCCTTGCAGGAGTTCGACATGCAGTTCGATTCCTTCATCGGTTAGTGCCGGCGTCGTGATTACCGTCTGGGGCAACGCCGATTCGATCAACGTCCAGAAAGTCCTCTGGACCTGCGAAGAGCTGGCGCTCGACTACCGCCGTATCGACGCCGGACGCCATTTCGGGGTCGTCGGCACGCCCGCGTTCCGCGCGCTGAATCCGAACGGCCTGGTCCCCACCATCGACGACGACGGCTACGTGGTCTGGGAATCCAATACCATCGTCCGCTACCTTGCGGGCCGCTATGCAAATGACGGCCTGTTGCCGCTCGAACCGCGGGCGCGCGCCGACGCCGAGCGCTGGATGGACTGGACCAACTCGACCTTGTGGCCGTCCCTGTTGCCCCTGTTTCGCGCCTATATGCGCACACCCGCGGACGAGCGCGACCCGGCGCGGATCGAGGAGCAGCGCGTGGCCGCCCGCGGCACCATGCGCATCCTCGACAGCCACCTCGAGGGACGGGACTACGTCGGCGGCGCCGCGTTCACGGTGGGTGACATCGCCGCGGGCTGCGCGGCCTGGAGATGGTTCGCCCTGCCGATCGAGCGCGAGACATTGCCCCACCTTCGGCGATGGTTCGAGCGTCTTGCCGAACGTCCGGCATTCCGCAAAGTGGTGATGACGCCACTGACTACCTGAGCTGGCGGTAAAATAAGCTTCGTTCTCCTTTCATCGGCTGAGCTTAGTTGAAACACACACTATTTCTTTTCGACCTGGACGACACCCTGCTCGACTTCAAGGCGTCCGAACGACTTTCCTTCGTCCGCACCATGCAGGCGCTCGGCCTGGGCGACGGCCTCGACGGCCTGTTCCCGCAGTACCAGGCCATCAACGTGGCGCTGTGGAAGGAGTTCGAGGCCGGCAGCGTCTCGAAGGACTTCCTGAAAGTCGAACGCTTCCGCCGCACCTTCGCGCAGAACCGGCTCGAGATCGATCCGGAAGCCGCCAGCCACCTCTATCTGGAATCGCTGTCCGACACCGTGGTCCTGATCGACGGCGCCAGGCAGGTCTGCGAAGCCCTGTGCGCGATCGGCGAAGTCGGCATCATCACCAATGGCGTCGAACACATCCAGACCCGCCGCATCGCCAGCTCGGGGCTGAAAGACCATATCTCCTTCGTCTCGACCTCGGAGGCCTGCGGCTACGCCAAGCCGGACAGCCGCTTCTTCGACTACGCGGCGAAGATGGCGCGCTCGTTTGCAAAGCACGAGACCGTCATCGTCGGCGACCGGCTGGACGCGGACATCCTCGGCGCCAACCGCTTCGGCATCGACAGCTGCTGGTTCAACCCCGGCCGGCTGGCGAACGCATCCGAGGCAGTGCCCACCTGCGAGGTGGACTGCCTGCACGAGATCGTGCCAGCACTGAAGAAGCTGGCCGCCGCCTGAGCGCGCTCAGAAGTTGAAGCGCGCCGCCACCGTCCAGACGTCCGGCTTGGCGCCAAAATTCTTCTTCTTGCCGTAGCGCTCGTACTCCCCTGTCAATGCCCATTGCGGATTGATGTTCCACTGCAGGCCGACGCCGGCGTAGATGCCGGTATCGTTGTCGTCGTCGATGCCGATGAAGGGGTTGGTGTCGAGCTTGCGGTGGCTGTAGGCGATGCCCAGCTTGCCGAACACTTCGGCCTGCGGCTGGATCGGCCAGCGGCCCTTACCGGCAAGATAGAGCCCATAGCCTTTGCTGCTGCCGCGTCCCGGCCCGCTGGCCACCGTGTAGCTGAAGTCGGAACTGCGGAAGTCGGTATAGCCGGCTTCGACGCCCCACACCGGATCGAGGTCGGCGCCGCCGAACACTTTCACCGAGGCCTTGTAGCCGTCGTGGTCGATGTTGCTGACGCCGCCGAGCCGGTACTGGTGGTCGGCAAAAGCCGCGCCAATGCCAAGGTAAGCGCGTGGGGCCTGCATGTCCTGGGCCTGGGCGGTGCCGAACGCAGCCATGCCCACCACCAGCGCAAGAGCAATTTTTTTCATGACGACTCCTTTCGTGGATGAGGATGTTCGGCTGGTTAGACGCCCCATCCGCGGCCAGGTTCGGCAAAGAAGTCGGTCGAAGCGGCTTACTGGTTGACTTGCCCCGGGGGCTCGCCCTTGAAGCCACGGAAGTAGCCGCCGAAGGTGAAGGTGCACTCGACGGCGACCGCGGCGCCGTCGCGCATGGCCGGCTTGAACTTCCAGTCCCGCACGGCGATGGCCGAATGGCTGGCGTAGGCCTTGTCCACGCTGTCGACCTTCAGCACCTTGACGGCGCCGCTGGGTTCGATACGAAACTCGACCGTCGCCTCCGCATTCCGTGCCACGTAGGCGTTTTCGATCGGCATGGCCGGGTGATTGCCACGTACAAAATAGGGTTGCACGTCGACGTTCGGCGCCTCGCAGACCTGTGTGCCGGCCGGATAGTTCTGGTCGCCGGAGTAGGGGCGGCCGAAGGGATCGAGCTCGACCCCGGCACAGCCGGCCAGCAACATGGCGCCGGCGGCGGCGCAACAAACGGCAATCCGGTCAGGATACGGCATACGGTTTCATCCAATCGATATCAAACATGAAACTTCAATGATAACTGAAGCGTTTCTGCGCCGGGCGCCGCGCTACCGTAAAATAGGTCCTTTCGATAAAGTCTTTTCTTCGGCACCATCATGCACATCAATCCCGAACGCAGCACCCGTCCCGACTACGACCTGCTGGTACGCCAGGTTGCCAGCATCCTCGAAGGCGAACGCGACCTTACCGCGAATGCATCGCAGTTCTCGGCCCTGGTCTACGACACCCTCGCCGACCTGAACTGGGCCGGCTTCTACCTGGCGGTGCCGAGCAAGAGCGGCGATGGCCAGGACCTGCTGGTCGGCCCCTTCCAGGGCAAGCCGGCCTGCGCCCGCATCCCCTTCGGCCGCGGGGTCTGCGGCACCACCGCCGTCAAGCGCGAAACCATCGTGGTGCCGGACGTGCACGCCTTCCCGGGCCACATCGCCTGCGACTCGGCCTCGAACTCGGAAATCGTGATTCCGGTGATTAAGAACGGCAAGCTGGTCGGCGTGTTCGACATCGACAGCCCCTCGCTCAACCGTTTCTCGGACGAAGACAAGGCCGGCCTGGAAGCCATGGTGGCGGCTTTCCTGGACGCCACCGACTGCTGAGCCCCCGTGCCGCCGCGGCCATGCTGACCGGACTGAACCACCTTACCCTGGCCGTCGGCGACCTCGAACGCAGCTTCGCCTTCGGTATCGCCCAGGACGATTTCGCGGCCTTCCGTACGCGCCTGCTCGCGTCCGGCGCCGTGGAATGGCGCCGCAACCGCAGCGAAGGCGACTCCTTCTATTTCCTGGATCCGGACGGGCACCGGCTCGAAGCCCACGTCGGCAGCCTGTCCAGCCGCCTGGCCAGGTGTCGCGAGACGCCGTACGCCGGGATGCGTTTTTTCGATGAAAACGCCGACAGCCGGTACAATCACGGAATTCGACTTCATACACCCATACGCATCATGAACCAACTCGAACAGCTCAAGCAGTACACCACCGTCGTGGCCGACACCGGCGACTTCCAGTCGATCAAGGCCTACGCACCGCAGGACGCGACCACCAACCCGTCGCTGATCCTGAAGGCCGTCCAGAAGCCGGAATACCGTCCGCTGCTGGAAAAGGCCGTCCTTGAGGCCAACGGCGCCTCGGTCGAAGAGATCGTCGACCGCCTCCTGATCGCCTTCGGCGTCGAGATCCTGAAGTTCGTGCCGGGCCGCGTCTCGACCGAGATCGACGCCGCGCTGTCGTTCGACACCGAAGCGACCGTCGCCAAGGGCCGCGAACTGATCGCCCTGTACGAAGCCGCCGGCATCAAGCGCGAGCGCGTGCTGATCAAGATCGCTTCGACCTGGGAAGGCATTCGCGCCGCCGAGATCCTGGAAAAGGACGGCATCCGCTGCAACCTCACCCTGCTGTTCTCGCTGTGCCAGGCCGTGGCCTGCGCCGAAGCGGGCGTGCAGCTGATCTCGCCGTTCGTCGGCCGCATCTACGACTGGTACAAGAAATCGACCGGCACCGACTACCAGGGCGCGGACGATCCGGGCGTGCAGTCGGTCAAGCGCATCTACCAGTACTACCGCAAGTTCGGCTACAAGACCGAAGTGATGGGCGCGAGCTTCCGCAACACCTCGCAGATCCTGGAACTGGCCGGCTGCGACCTGCTGACCATCTCGCCGGACCTGCTGCAGAAGCTGGCCGACGCCGATGGCGCCGTCGAGCGCAAGCTGGTGGCGGACGCCAACGCCGACATCGAAAAGATCGCGATCGACGAAAAGACCTTCCGCTTCATGCTGAATGAAGACGCGATGGCGACCGAGAAGCTGGCCGAAGGCATCCGTGCGTTCTGCGCGGATTCGGTCAAGCTGAAGAAGATGATCGAAGAGCTGCGCTGATCGATTTGTGACGCGCACTCACAAATAGAGCTACCGTCGTTTTTTAGTTTCAACGTCGTCCCCGCGCAGGCGGGGACCCAAGTTTGTATGCGCTAACGTAACGCACGCAGAACTTGGCGGGGACGACAAGTAGAGGCAGGAACGACGATATACACGGCGGCCTTGGTGCCGCCGTTTTCATTTCTCCATCTCCCCAACCAGCGTCCGCACCAGTTCCGCCGCCGGCATCTCGCGCGCCAGCGGCGCGCCCTGCCCCGCCCAGTGCGCCGCGAATTCATGGTTGCCCGCCTTCGCCGCCGCGGCGTGCAGCTGCTTGGCCGCGTCATACGCCACCGGATAGGGCGCCGGACGCGGCGCTCCTGCCGCTTCGCCATGCGCGATCAGCCGGTTGACGAGGCCGCGCGCCGGGCGTCCGGACAGCGTCGCGGTCAGGCGCGTGGACGCCGCCCGCTCGCTCTTCATGTTATCGCGGTAGGCGTTGCTGGCCGACGATTCCGGGCACAGGATGAAGGCGGTGCCCAGCTGCGCCGCCGCCGCGCCGAGGTCCAGCGCCGCCCGGATGCCCGCGCCGTCCATGATGCCGCCGGCGGCCACGATCGGCAGGCCGGTCTTCCTGACCAGCAGGCGCACCAGCACCGAGGTGCTCAGGCGCTCGTCGCTGTCTTCCGGATCGAACATGCCGCGATGGCCGCCGGCCTCGATGCCTTGCGCGACGATCGCGTTGACGCCGGCCCGTTCGATCGCCAGCGCTTCGCGCAGGCTGGTCGCGGTCGCCATCGTGAACACGCCGGCCTGGTGGAAGGCGGCCAGGCGCTCGCTGGACGGCAGGCCGAAATGGAAGCTGACGACCGCCGGACGCAGCTCGAGCAGCATGCGGAACATCTCTTCGTCCTCGTTGAAGGACTTGTAGATCTCGTCGAGCGATGACGGCACCGGAATGTCCGCCTCGGCGAACAGCGGCGCGAGGTGGCCGAGCCAGGCCGCTTCGCGGGCGGGGTCGCGCCGGGCCGGCACATGGCAGAACACGTTCGCGTTGTAGGGCCGCCCGGTCAGGGCGCGCATCTCTTCGAGCATCTGGCGGGCCTGCGCCGCGTTGCTGGCGCCCAGCCCCAGCGAGCCGAGGGCGCCCGCCTCGGACACCGCCGCGGCCAGGCGCGGCGTCGACACGCCGGCCATCGGCGCCTGGATGATCGGATAGCGGACGGCAAGCCGTGCAAGGAACTGCCCGGATGGATTCATGGAGTCTCCTTTCGGTAACGATACAGATAGAAGGCGCTCGCCAGCAGGCCCAGCGCCGACAGCCCCAGGGCCAGGTGCAGGGCGGTGGCCTCATTGGCCGTGAAACGGGCGATGCCGGCGCTGGCCAGCGGCCCCGCGAGCTGGCCGAGCGCGAAGCCGGCCGTCATGCGTCCCAGCACGCGCGTGGCCTGCCCTTCGGCGCGCGCTCGCGCTTCCTGCATGCCGGTCATGGTGATGACCATGAAGGTGCCGCCCACCAGCAGCGCCGCCAGGGTCACGCTCGCCAGCGAGGTCCAGACCGCCGGCAGCAGGACGCCGATGGCCATGACCACGTGCGCAGCCGCCCATACCGCCAGGCGATTGGCTCCGGCCAGGCGCCACGAGACGATCACGGTGGACAGCGCCGCGGCGGCGCCGAACACCGGCCAGGCCAGGCCGAACACGCTGGGGTCGTCGACCAGCTGGCGCGCCAGTGCCGGCAGGTAGGTGGCGGGCAGGATGTAGCCGAAGCCGAACAGGGTGTAGCAGACGACCAGGCCGAAGGTGGCCCGCGGCGCGGCAGGGGTGGCCGGCGGCGCGGCGGCAGGCGCGCCCGCGGCGAATGCCGGCGCAGGCATGCTGCGGCTCAGCACCAGCGGCGGAACGATCGCCAGCGCGCCCAGCGCCGCCAGGCCGATCCACATCTGCGGCGACGGCAGCGCGGTCCCCAGCAGCAGGCAGAACAGGCCGGCCGCGGCGATGCCGATCCCGACCCCGGAAAACTGCACGCCGGCCAGGTCCGGACGGCCGATCGCGGCCAGCCAGCCGAGGCCCCAGGCGCTGGTTGCGACCAGCACCCAGGCGCTCATCACGCCCGCCAGGAAGCGCAGCACGGACCACCAGGACAGCGACGCGGTCCAGCCGACCGCGGCGGTGATGAGCACCGTGCCGAGCAGGCCGAAGGCCAGCAGGGGCGCCGGCTTGACGCGCATGCGGCTGGAGGCCAGCGCACCGGCCAGGTAGCCGAGGTAGTTGGCGGAGGCGAGCATGGCGCCGGCGTGGCTGTCGAGCAGCCCGTCCCGCACCATCAGCGGAAACAGCGGCGTGAAGGCGAAGCGCCCGATGCCCATGGCGACCGCCAGCGCGGCCACGGCGGCCACGCACACCGCCACCGCGATACGGCCGGGCCTGGCGCCGGCTGAAAGAATTGTGCTATCCATGCCTCTATTAGAACGCAGCCGGGCCGCGCTGACCAATGAATAAAAATGGACTATCATTCTCGCCATGAGAACGATCGACCTCGAAGCCCTGCTCATCTTCCGCACCGTCGTCAGCGAGGGCGGCGTGAACCGGGCCGCGGAAAAGCTGCACCGGGTGCCGTCCAACGTGACCACCCGTGTCCGCCAGCTGGAAGAATACCTCGGCGTGCGCCTGTTCCGCCGCGATGGCCGCACGCTCAGCCTGACCGCCGAAGGCAAGACGCTGCTGAACTATGCCACGCGCCTGCTGCGCCTGGCCGAAGAGGCGGTCGACGAATTGCGCACCGGTAAACCGCAGGGCGTGTTCCGGCTCGGATCGCTGGAAAGCACGGCCGGCAGCCGACTGGCCCCCATCCTCTCGCGCTACCACGCCGCGCATCCGGGCGTGGTGGTGGAACTCGTCACCGGCACCACCAGCGCCCTGCTCCACCGCGTGCGCAACAGCGAGATCGAGGCGGCCTTCGTGTCCGAGCCCTTCACGGCGCCCGAACTGGAATCGCTGCCGGTGTTCCGCGAGGAGCTGGTCCTGATCACGCCGCGCACCACCGGACCGATCCGCAGCGCGAAAGACCTCGGCCAGCTCACGATGATCGCCTTCGCCCAGGGCTGCTCCTACCGCCGGCGCCTGGACGACTGGCTGGGCAGCGAAAACGTGATGACGGAACGCGTGCTGGAGTTCGGCTCCTACCAGGGGATGATCGCCTGCGTCGCGGCCGGCACCGGCTTTGCCGTGGTGCCGAAGAGCGTGCTGGGCGCGCTGCAGGCGGCCGACAAGATCAGGGAGCACAGGCTGCCGGAGCGGATCGCGGCGAATTGCACGCACCTCGTCTGGCGGGGCGAGGCTTCGCTGGCGTTGGAGGGCTTGATCGGGATGCTTGCCCCCGTCGTCCCCGCGGAGGCGCACTGCTGTCCGGGATAATTAAGGAAGAGCAGCTACTGAAGAGAAGTAAGTAGCTGATGAGGTTGCGGGTAA